>JAISTQ010000016.1 GCA_031272505.1 Propionibacteriaceae bacterium | reverse complement strand
AGCGCGGCCTCCTTCTCAGCAGCAGCCTGATCCAACGCATCCGCCAACTCAACCGCAGCCTGCGCCTCAGCAGCAGCAGTAGCCGCAGCGGCCGCCGCCTCGGCAGCAGCCTGGATGGCAGCCGAGTTCGGATCGGCCGCCAAGCCCTGGAGGGCGGAGACCAGATCGGCCAGTGCGGCGTCCACCTCAGCCTGCGTGGCATCGGAATTGTCCGCGATGATCGCCTGCGCCGCGTCCAGCGCATCCGCAAAGGCGGCTACCGAGTCCGGGGTGTAGGCGCTGGTGTCCAGCGGAGCCACCGCAGTGGCAAACGCGTCCAGCGCGCCGGTGTCGCCACGGGCTGCCAAGGCGTCGATCTTGTCGTACACCGCGTCGATGGCGGCGATGATCTGCGTGCCGATGGCTTCCGGATCCGCCTCCAAATCAGCCAGCGTGGACTTGGCAGCGGCCAGTTCCGCCCAGGTGGAGGTGGTGTAATCAGCCTCGGTGAGCAAGGTGTCGCTGTCCAGCGCCAACTGCACGCCGGTGCGGGCCCGCTCGCTGTACACAGCCTTGATCTCCGCCGCGGAGGCCACGCCCCAATAGAGCTTGCCGCCGCCGAACAGGCCGTTCCAGGTGTTGTCGGCCTTCAACGGGGTGCCGCAGTCGGCGGTGATGAACCACTTGTTGGAGCAGTCATTGGCGTTGACGCCGCCGCCAGGCCAACGGTACGGGCCTTCCAGCGTGCCGGAATCGACTTCCTCGCCGTTGACGAACAAGGTGATCTTCGCAGCGGCCGCGTCGAAGGTGACCGTGATGTCAGCCCACTCGCCGTAATTGAGCATCGCGCTCAGCTTCGGGCTCAATTGGGTGCTGACTTCCTGGTTTTGATCGTCCAGGGTGGTGACCGGCAGCCAGACCTCCATCTTCGTCTGGGTGTCCCCAGCCGGGTTGAACTCCAAGCCGAAACCGCCGCCCTGCTGCGAACCCCAGACATCCATGTAGCTGGAGCCGATATAGGACGGATTCACAAAGGCTTCCGCCGTGAAGGAGGGAGCCAACGCAGCCTGCTCGTCACCGGTGAGGATGGTGTACCAAGCGCCGGTGCCCACCGCATTGTCAGACTTCAACACGTACTTGCCGAGCGTCTGGTTGAACTCGACACCCTGCGAGGCCTCCTCCCCGATGATGGTGAAGACGTGGCCCTGGCTGTCCACTGGCCCATTCTCATCCGCGACGACGTCGAGCACCAGCTTGGTGTCCGGCAGGGTGAACGAATCCAAAACCGCCTGAAAGGCAGCCACGGCGGCATCCAGCTCCGCCTGGGTCTTGTGCGTGGCATCGCCGTAGACGGCGTTGGCCGCGATGATCGCGGTGACCAAGGTGGGCCGATCCGCCTCTTCGAGCCGCCTACTGTCCGCAAGCGCCTGGGCCTGGGCCAGCAGCTCACCAAGCGCCGTCGCGTCGCCAGGCCGGAACAGCTTGGTCAACATGAAACGCAGCTCCTGCGTGGCATCGGCGATCTCAGCGTCGGTGGCATTCGCATTCGCATCGACACTCACAGCGGTGGCCAGCGCGTTGGCCACCGCCGCCCAGGAGTCGGGCGAGTATTCGCTGGCCGTCAAGGCCTGAGCCTCGGCGATCGCCGCCTGCAGCTCCGCCTTCGAGGTGATGTTGGAGGCGTAGATCTCGTCAGCCCGCCACCAGTTGTTGGTGACCGGAGTGGTGCACTCGAACTTGACGTAGCGGATCGGCTGCCGGGTGAAGTTGAAGAGCGTCAACCCCGTCGCCCCAGCCTGGTTCGTGGCGATGGTCGTCCAAGTGACGCCATCTATCGACACCAGCACCTTGTACCGGGTCGGGAAGTCGCCGGTGGCGTCGGTGTGCAGGCCAACCTGGTTGACCGGATAGACCGACCCGAGATCAGCCTGCAGCCAAGCCCCGGCGGTCTGGTAGTTGCCGCTGGTGTAGAACGGGCTGGTCAAGCCGTCGACGAGCCGCGAAGCCGGATAATCGGCGTGTGCCAGCCAAGCGCTGCCCACCCAGTAGTTGACCGGAGTGTGCGGGATGGCCGTATTCGCGCCCACCGTGGCTTGGGTGACCGTCGGGCTCTTCACCGTCTCAATGCCCAAGGCGGTGGCGGACACCGCGTAGGTGTACGCCTGGCCCGGATTCACATCGGTATCCACGAACACCGGATTCACGCCGGTGGTGGCGTACAAATCGCCATCGCGGTAGACCTTGTAGGCGGTGGCCGGAAGGCCGCCGGTGGAGGCCGCCCAATCCAGCCGGATGAACCCGTTGTAGCCCACCGACGAGAGGTTCGAGGGCACCACCAGGTTGAAGGTCGTGGCGTTCACGTTGTAGGCCGCAATCTCGTTGACCGCCCACCAGTTCGCGGAGGCGGTGCCGGTCTGCTTCACTCGGATGTAGCGCGCCAAGACCGGGTTGAAGGTGATCGTCTGAATCCGCGGAGAGGCGACGCCATTCACGGTGGCGACGGTGGTGTAGTTGACACCGTCCAAAGAGACCTCGACGACGTACTTACGGCCATAGTCGGCCCCGCCGCCGGAATCCAGGGTGATCCGATCCGTGGGATACACCGCGCCCATGTCGACCCGGTACCACTCCGTGCCTTTCTGGAAGGCGCCAGAAGAGTAGCGGGTGTTCGGGTCGCCGTCGTAGGCGAACGCGGGGCCATCGGTGGCCGGGTTCAGATCCGCGCTGGCCGTACCCGTCCAGTTGGTGCGCGGCAGCTGCGTGTTGGCGGTAACGGCAAGGCCGGTAACCGGGCTGGACTTCGCCGAGACATTCTTGTTGTCGTCGATGGCGTCCACGGCGTATTCGTAGCTGGTGGCATTGTCGATGAACGGATCCACGAAGTAGGTGGACATCGTCTCGCCGACGTACTGGCCGTCCCGGTACACCCGGTAGGTGATGGCGGATTCGTCAGCCGAAGCCGGCCAATCCAGCCGGATGAAGCCGTTGTAGCCAGCCGCGGTCACATTTGTGGGTACCGTTGGCGGAGTGCGATCGGTGGAGGTCACCAAGAAGGCGTACACCTCGTTGATGCAGAGCCACTTGGTGGTCGAGCTGCCCGTGGACACCAGCTTGAGGTAACGGGTCTCCACGGTGGGGAAGCGCATGGTGTCGAAGACCGAACTGAGCGTGCCGGTGGAGATCGGAGTGCCCCAAGACTGCCCGTCAGACGAGGTATAGACCTCGTAGCCGCGGAAGTAGCTGTCATCCCGGGAGACGAGAGTCAGCGCGTTCAGCTTGACCTTGGCGCCGAAATCGAAGGAGACCCAGTCCCCCGGAGCGAGGAACGAGCCGGCCGGCCAGCGCTGGCCCCGGTCACCGTCAATGATGCCCTCCTTGGGCTCGGTGCTGGTGTAGAGGTTCGCAAAGGTGGAGACCGACCAGCCGGTCTTCGACAGCGGCTTGATCAGATCGCCGCCGTCGATGGCCGCACCGCCGAAAGTCAGGCTGGCGCCTTCCTGGACGGTGAGCTGCACATAGTGCACGCCGTCGGGATACGAGGTGCTCAGGATCTCTTCACCCACCACGGAGGAGAGATCGAGCGAGGTGTCGGACACCTCCAAATCCTCCTTGATGACGTCCACATCACCAGAGCCGGAGCCGAAGACCACCGCCTTGGTGCCGGTGTAGTAGAACTCCACCGACGCGCCCTCGCTGGAGGAGACCTTGTTGCCGTTGCCGTCGTCCGTCCAAGTGCCGGAGTAGATGTAGACCGAGTCGCTCACCGGCGCGGGGCCGCGGGTGTAGAACTGGAAGGTATACGGGGCGGCGAGATCTCGCGTCTCCCCATTGTTCGCATCGAGGATGTCATGCACCGCGTCGGCAGCCACCGTGGCGGTGTACATCTTTCCGTACTCCAGCTTGTCGACCCCGGAGACCCGCAACACGTTCCCAACCAGGGTAGCCGTGGCCGGGACGGTGTTGTTGTTCTCATCCTTCAGGGTGACGTTGCCGCTGCCCAACTCCACCTTCTCGGAGAAGTAGACCTCGGCGTAGGGGTGAATCGTCTCGCCCGCGTCATTCGGGGAGGTGCCGTTGATGATCGGCGCGACCTCGTCGACGTAGCCCATGCCGCCATAGACGAGCACCTTGTCGATCAGCACTTTGCTGCCGCCGGTGGCCTCGAAGCGGACCACGTTGTTGCCTGGGTTGAACGGCAGTGAGATCGTCTGCTCGTACTTCCAGGAATCCCAACCGCCGGTGGTGCCCAGCGTCAGCGTGCAGATCTTGGTGGCGTTCACGTAGACATCCACCGGGGAAGCGGCATTGGAGCCGTTCGCGTAGTGGACTTGCAGCCGCGAGGCCATCCGCGCGTCGGCGTTGATGTCCATCACGAAGGCGCCGGCGCTCGCCAGTTCCACATAGCCGGTGCCGGTGTAGCCGGTGTACCCGGAGGCGATGGTGGCGTCTGACAGTTCGCGGCCATTCTCCGCCTGGTAGACGTCGCCGTCGGCAGTGGTCTCCGGCGGGGTGAAATCATCGTTGGCCGGAGCCGCCGCCGGATCGGGGAATTGCGCGGTGAGCTTTTGCACGACCAGCTTGTCCACCCGCAAACCGGGGGTGTCGTCGGTGGCCTGCAGCTTGATGGTGTTCGCGCCAGCCACCAGGTTCACGTCGATGCTGTCGTAGTTCCAGACGTTCTGATAGCGGGTGTTCTGGAAATCGTACTTGCCGACCAACACGCCGTTCACCACCAGATCGGTGTACTTCAACCTGCCGAAGCTGGCGTTGGTGGCCACCACGCCGGAGTAGCTGTCGTTCGAGTAGCGGGCGATGATCGAATACTTGCCCGCCGTCGGCACCGTCACATTCCAGGTGGCCGCGGAGCTGGCGCTGTCGAACACGATGTGGTTCACCGGGACGGTGTGATCCGGATCGTCAACCTCATAGTTGACGGCGGTGCTCACGCCGGTGGAGCTGTCGTTCGCCTCGGCCTGCAGCACGGTGTAATCCGGATCGGGATCGGTGCTGGACGTCAGCGTGAAGGAGGCCTGCGCCGGGAGCGAGGCGGACGAGCCGCCGATCCAGACGTTGAACTGCCCGGCCTCCGCCTTGAAGGAGTGGGTGTCCACATCCCAGAAGCTCAGATCGTCCTTGTCGATGGTGAATGTCGCGGTCTTGGTCTGCCCGGCGGGAATGTCGAGCTTGGTGAAATCCTTCAGCTCCTTGAGCGGGCGGTCCACCGAGGCGACCGGATCGTTGATGTACATCTGCACGACTTCCTTGCCGTCCCGGGAGCCGGTGTTCGTCACCGGGACGGAGACGGTGATGGTGTCCTCCGGACCCATGGCGCTGTCGCTCAAGCTGGGGGTGCCATAGCTGAAGTTGGTGTAGCTCAAGCCATAGCCGAACGGATACTCGTACGGCACGTTGTTCGCGTCGTGGTAGCGGTAGCCCATGTTCACGCCCTCGGTGTAGAAGACGTCGTTGGTCTTCGCGGCCTTCTGCGCCGCGTCAGTGGCGGCGGCCGAGGCGATGAAACCCTCGGTGTCGGTATAGCGCTTCGGCCAGGTGAACGTCAGCTTGCCGGACGGGTTGGTGTCGCCGTAGAGGATCTCGGCGACCGCGGTGCCGCTCTCCACACCTGCGTAGAACTGGGTGATCACGCCGGGGACGTCGTCAACCCAATCGCGGATCTCGCGCGCGGAACCGTTCATCACCACGATGGTCTTGCCCGGAGCCGCAGCCGCGACAGCCTTGATCAGCCGCTGCTGCGCGTTCGGGAAGGAGAGGTCGAAGACGTCGCCATCCTCGGAATCCGGGCCGACGCCGGTGTACGGATTGCCCTTGTTGATACCGGCGAAGATGATCGCGTAATCGGAGGCCGTGGCCGCCGCCACCGCGTCGTTGATGGCGGTGGTGAGCGCGGCTTCGGAAGCCTCAGAGTAGGTGGGGACGACGTAGTTGGTGCTCAGCGAGTGGGCGGACTTGTAGTTGTTCAGGCCGGCGAGGTACGAAATCTGGTTCGCCGGGCGGGTGTTCGACGAGCCGCCGTTGTTCGAGCCTTGGCCCTCGAACTGCTGGTTCACATACTTGCCCAGCAAGGCCACCTGGGTGGCTGTGGACGAGATGGGCAGCACGTTGCCCTGGTTCTTCAACAGCACGATGCCTTCGCGGGCCACGTTCAGCGCCACGTTGCGGTTCGCCTGGGTGCCATTCTCGCCGGAGCCGCCGTCAGTGAGCTTGGCGACCCGGATGATGCGCTGGGCGGCGTTGTCAATGGCGCTTGGCTGCAGCTTGCCGGAGGCCACATAGCCAGCCAGCTTGTCATACCCGGCGCCGGGGCTCGGCATCGAGATGTCGAGGCCGGCCTTGGCGGAGATGATGTCAGTGCGCACCTGCGACCAGTCCGTCATCACCAAGCCGGAGAAGCCCCAGTCGTCCTTGGCGAGGTTCGTCAAGACGTAGCGGTTGTCGGAGACGAAGGTGCCGTTCACGCGGGCGGCGGAAGTCATCAAACCCCAGGCGTCGGCGTCTTTCACGGCGGTGCGGTAGGGGGCCAGATAAACCTCATGCATGGTGCGCTCGCTCATATTCGAAGTGACCCAGTTGCGGTTCGTCTCCACGTTGTTAGCCAGGATGTGCTTGATCGTCACCGCGACTTTCTGGCTCTGCTCGCCAGCCACGTATTGCTCGGTCACCTGGGCGGTCAGATAGGGATCCTCGCTGTAGTACTCGAAGACACGGCCACCGCCGAGATCCCGCAACAGGTTGACGCCCGGGCCGAGGTGCATCTCCTTGCTGCGGGCTTTCGCCTCCTTGCCGAAGACCACGCCGATCTGGTGCACCAGATCGCGGTTCCACGTCGAGGCCAGCACCAAGCCGGAGCCAATCGACGTCAGGCCGCCGTCGGTCACGCCGAGGGGGCCATCGGACATGTTCATCGCCGGAACGCCAGGCTGGGCGACGGTGTTGCAGCAGCCGTCACCGTACATCAGCCGGTTGCGCTGGGCGGTGGTCAAGGGAGCCAGGGTGGAGTTCACCGCGGTCTCCAGAGCGTCATCGGCTTGGGCCACCGTGGGGGTGAACAAGCCGAGACCGGACACTAACAGAGAAGTGGCGACGGCCACGATCAAGGGGAGCCGTCGCGCGCGAGAATGCAACATTGCAAATCCTTTACAGGCTAGTAGTTACGGTGCTGCCAGAAGCTACCCACTTTGCCAGCTAGGCGAAGCACCTATCCGAAGGGCACGGATTCAGAGAGAATAACAACCGATTCCTGAAATTCAAAATGACAAGCCGGGTTTTCCACAGTGTGAGAAACGAAACTCTTTCTATGAATTTTGGCGGATCCAGTCCAGGCCGATGTCCAGGGTAGGGGCGGAATGGGTGATCGCGCCCGACGAGATGAGGTCGACGCCGGAGGCGGCGATGGCGGGGGCGCTGGCCAGGGTGACGTTGCCCGAGGCCTCGGTGATCATCCGGCCGGCCACCTCGGCTACCGCCACGGCGAGCACGTCTGGGGGCATGTTGTCGAGCAGCACCGCGTCCGGGAGCGGGCCATCGCCTTGGGTGATCTCGCGCAGTTGGGCCAGGGTGTCCACCTCCACCTCGATCTTCACCAGGTGGCCGACGTGGGCGCGGGCGCGGCGGATCGCCTCGGTCACCGAACCGACGGCCGCGATGTGGTTGTCTTTGATCAGCACCGCGTCATCAAGGCCGAAACGGTGGTTCACTCCCCCGCCGGCGACTACCGCCGCCTTCTGCAGGGCGCGCAATCCGGGGGTGGTCTTCCGGGTGTCCACGATCTTGGCTTTGGTGTGGGCGATGGCTTTGGCGATCTGATTCGTGGCGGTGGCGATGCCGGAAAGCTGCCCGAGGAAGTTCAGCGCCACCCGCTCGGCGGTGAGCAGCACGTGGGTAGGCCCGCTGACGGTGGCGATCACGTCACCTTTGGCCACGGTGGAGCCATCGGGCTTGACGGCGGTGAACACCGGAGTTTCGCCGTTTTCGCCCACCAGCGCGAAGGCCAGCTCGGCACATTGGATGCCGGCCACCACGCCGGGCTCGCGGGCGGTGATCGCGACCTCGGAGCGTTGCGCCGGATCGATGGTGGCGGCGGTGGTGATGTCGCCACCGCGGCCCAAATCTTCGGCCAGGGCGGCGGCCACCAGCGGGCGGACCAGCAGATCGTCAAGCATGGCTACCTCGTTTCACGTTGGACCACGGTATGCACCGCGACCTCGTCGGTTTGCGGAAAATCAACGCGGGTGTGCGCCCCGCGCGACTCAGTGCGCCGGAGCGCGGATTCGGCGATCAGCCGGGCCACCAGCGCCTCCTCGCCTGCCAAGGCGGCCACGGCCTGGGCTAGAGCTTCGCCTTCACGGAGCACCCCGACGTCGGCGAAGAGCCGCTGCCGGATCGGATCGACCTCGGCGCGCTCCCTTCCCACCGCCGTCACCTTGGGAATCCGCAGCGCCTCCCGCGCTTGGGCGGGGGCGACCTCGGCGATGTCCTGCTGGTGGCGTTTGGTGCGGCGGTGGAACCAGGCGCCGAAATCGTCGGAG
Organism: Propionibacteriaceae bacterium; assembly: GCA_031272505.1. GTDB lineage: Bacteria > Actinomycetota > Actinomycetes > Propionibacteriales > Propionibacteriaceae > Propionicimonas. The sequence goes on along the minus strand of JAISTQ010000016.1, from coordinate 22,612 downwards.
CCGGTGAGCACGTGGGTGGGGCCCCAGCGCAGGTACCGTCCGGCGCGACGGCCACAGACCGCCGCCTCCAGCAGCGAGTTCGAAGCCAGCCGGTTCGCCCCGTGCAAACCCGTCGACGACACCTCTCCCACCGCGAACAGGCCGGGGACGTTGGTGCGGCCGTTCTCGTCGACCGTCACCCCGCCCATGTGGTAATGCGCCGCCGGTTGGATCGGGATCAACTCGCTGCGCGGATCCAGCCCGGCGGCCTTGCAGATCGCGAAGATCGCCGGAAACCGCCTGGGAAAACGCGAACCGGGCCGATTCCGGGCGTCCAGATAAACCCGATGCCCGGCCACCAGCGCCGCCCATTCGGCGCGGGAGACCACATCGCGGGCCGACAGCGGATCAAGGATCACCTTGTCGCCGGTCTCGTCCACCACCAGCGCGCCTTCGCCGCGCACCGCCTCGGAGATCAGCGGCATCGGATCAAGGTTGACGTCCAAGCCGGTGGGATGGAACTGCACCATCTCCAGATCGCGCAGCTCCGCTCCCGCCGCATAGGCGAGCGCCAAACCCTGGCCGCGCGAAGTGAGCGGGTTCGTGGTGTAGGTGTACAGGCCGCCAGCCCCGCCGGTGGCCAAGATGACTTGCCGGGTGCGCAACTCGACGGGCGGCTTGCCCTGGATTTCCACGTAGACCCCGGTGACTTCGCCGTCTTCGACGATGATTTCGGTGGCCCGGCAGCGTTCCCACACCGAGACGGACGGCAAAGTGGCCACCTTGGCTGCCACCGTGCGCAGCAGCTCGGCCCCCGAGTCGTCCCCCTTGGCGTGCACGATGCGGTGCCGGGAGTGCGCCCCTTCCAGACCGAGTGCGATGGTGCCGTCCGGGTTGCGGTCGAAACGGGCCCCCTGGGTGGCCAGCCACTGCACCGTGGTGGGCGCCTCGGCGACGATGGAACGCACCGCCTCCGGATCGCACAGCCCGGCCCCGGCGGCAATGGTGTCCAGCGCGTGCAACTCGGTCTCGTCGTCCTCCCCCACGGCCGCCGCGATCCCGCCTTGCGCCCAGCCGGTGGACGTCGATTCGCCCAGCCGCCCGGCCGTCAACACCAGACAGGGAACGGGTGATAGCTCGATGGCCGCGCAGAGCCCAGCCAGGCCGGCGCCGATGACCACCGGACAGCTCAGATTGATCCGCTGATCGCTCATCTCCCGACGGCCAGCATTCTGTCGACAGCCCGCCGGGCCAAAGCCGCGACATCGTCAGGCACGGTGACCTCGACCGTCATCGTCTCCAACGCGCGGCGGATGCCGGCCATGGTGTTGCGCTTCATGTGCGGGCAGAGGTTGCAGGGGCGGACGAAGTTTATCTGCGGGAATAACTGGGCCACGTTGTCGCTCATCGAGCATTCGGTGATCAAAGCGACATCCTGGACCTCGGCGTGTTCGAGGAAGTCGACCATTTGGGCGGTGGAACCGGAGAAATCCGAGGCGGCGACCACCGGCGGCGGGCATTCCGGATGCGAGATCACCACCACGTCGGGGTAATCGGCGCGGATGGTGGCGATGTCGTCTGGGGTGAACTGCTCATGCACCATGCACGAGCCCGGATGGACGATCACTTCGACGCCGGTCTGCTGCGCGATGTTCGCGGCCAGGTATTGATCGGGGATCATGATGACTTTGGGCACCGCGAGGCTCTCGATCACCTGCACCGCGTTGCCCGAGGTGCAGCAGATGTCGGAGGCGGCTTTCACCGCCGCCGAGGTGTTCACGTAGGTGACCACCGGCACGCCTGGGTGCTGCGCGCGCAGGGTGGCCACGTCGTCAGCGGTGATTGACTCGGCCAGCGAACAGCCCGCCAGCGGATCGGGAATCAGCACCGTCTTCGCCGGATTGAGCAGCTTGGCCGTCTCCGCCATGAAATGCACCCCGGCGAGCACGATCACGTCCGCCTGCACCGCCACGGCCTCGCGGGCCAGCGCCAGCGAATCCCCACGGATGTCGGCGATGCCCCAAAAGATGTCAGGCGTCATGTAGTTGTGGGCCAGGATGACGGCGTTTCGCTCCTGCTTCAGCCGCAGGATCGCCTCGACGTCCGCAGACAGCGCCGCCCACTCGATCTCCGGCACCACATGGGCGACCTTGCAGTACAAATCGCTGGCGGTGACGCTCATCAGACCTCCCACAACTGTTTGCGCGTTTTTACTACGGATGTGAGCCGGTTACGGGCACTTTGTACGATAGCGTTGAGCCATGAGAACTCGTAAAGGCTTGACAGCCATAATAGTCGCACCCCTGGTCCTGCTGCTGGCGGGTTGTATGAAGATGGAGATGAATGTCGTAATCAACTCCGACACCGACATCCAGATTTCCATAACCATGGGCATCCAAAAAGAGTATGCCGACATGGCCGGTGTCTCTTCTGGTACGGAGCTCTGCGATTCTGCCGATCTAACTTCTTCCATGCCAGCCGATGCCAGCGTCGAGTCCTATGACGATGGCAAGTACATCGGCTGCAAGGTGTCGGGCACCACCACCATCGACCAGATGGGCTCGTCGGCCACTGGGGGGCTGACCCACGAGGATGGCAAGTACACCTTCGACATGCAGTCCGACACCCTGGGTTCCAGTCTGTCCTCGGCGGGCGCCTCGCTGGATACGCTCGATTCCATGGGCGCCGAATTCCGCATCGCGGTCACCTTCCCCGGCGAAGTGCTGGAGCACAATGGCACCTCGTATGTGGATGGCACCACGGTGGTCTGGGACAAGCTCTCCGACATGATCTCCGAGGGCGGGCTGTACGCGGTCGCCAAGGATACCGGTGGGGCTGCCGGACTGCCGTCATGGCTGCTGTGGACGATCATCGGCGGCGTGGTGTTGATCGCCGCGATCGTGGTCGTCGTCATCATCACCTCCAAGAAGAAGAAGTCTGGCCCGGCTCCCGCCGCCGACGCCTACCCCTACCAAAGCGCCTATCCGGGCTATCCTCCGGCTGACGGCGGTTATCCGCAGCAGCCGGGCTACGACGCTTACGCGGCCCAACCGCCGGCCGATCCCTACGCGGCCCAAGCGCCCGTCGATCCCTACGCGGCCCAGCCGCCAGTTGATCCGTATGCGGCCCAGCCTCCGGCTGATCCCTACGCCGCCCAGCCGCCGGTAGCTGACGCCTACACGGCTCCGCCTGCTGGTCAGTTCGCTACCCCGGCGCCGAGTTGGCAGGCTCCTGCCGCCCCGGAACCGGCACCCGAACCGGTGGTGGAAGCGCCAGCCGCCGCGCCGTTTGCCGCTGCCGAGCCCGCGCCGGAGCCCACCGCCCCGGAGCCAGTCGCCCCGACGCCCGAGCCCACCGCCCCGGCACCGGAGCCTTTCGTCCCCGCGCCGGAGCCCATCGTGCCGACGCCGGAGCCGACCTTCTCCACACCGGTACCCGAACCAGTTGCGCCAGAGCCTCCGGCACCTGAGCCGCCGGCTCCGGCCCCCGTGCCGGAACCACCGGCCGCTCCGGAACCTCCGGCTCCGGCTCCCTGGCAGCCGCAACCGCCCGCGGCCCCAGCCCCGTGGCAACCGCAGCCTCCGGCACAGCCCGGACAGTGGCAGCCGCCGCAGCCGCCCGCACCGCCGCAGCCGTGGCAGCCGCCGCAGCAGTAGGCGCACAACTAAAAGTTAAAAGCAGTAGGCCCGCTTTACGGCGGACCTACTGCTTTATCCTCTCACTGCATGTCTACCCTTATTTCACCACCTGCCCGTTGGCGGTGATGGTGCCGCCGGTGTGTTCGTAGGTGCCCACCACGTCAATTGGCATCTCCCCGACGTTGTCCGGCGAGATGATGGTGATGGTGCCCCCGGAAATGGTGGCGTTGCCGTTGGAATCCAGGCCGTCACCGCCCGCGACGATCTCAATCTCGCCGCCGGAAATGATCAACTCGGCGTTCTGCGGGGCGCCACCGCCACCACGGTCGAATCCGCCACCGCCGCGTTGCCGCCCGGTGGTGCCGTCGGCAGTGCTGCCGGGCTGCGGAGCGCCAGCCGTGGGCCGCACTTTGCCGCGCTTCGAGCCCGAAGTCGACGTCGGGCTGGAGGTCGGATCAGTCGGCGTGGCGGTCGGTTCCGTGGGAGCCGTAGTGGACTTGCCGGGCTTGCGGCCCATGCCCGGCTCCCCGCCCGCGGACGAGGTGCCATTGGCCGCGTTGATGCCGTCATCCGAAGAAGTGATCTTGATTTTGCCGTCGGAGATCACCACTCCGGCGCCTTCCAAGCCCTCATACGACTTGGTGATGTCGATCTCGCCGCCTTCGATCATCAGCACCCGCTCGGCGTGGATGCCGTCGTCCTCACAGCTGAGGGTGAGCGTGCCCGCGGAGACGAAGACGTCCACCGCGCTGTCCACACAGTCGGATTTGGCTTCCGCCGTTACCGAGCCACCCGCGAAGAGCAGGTAGCCGCGACCCTCGTCCTCGTCGTTGGTGGACTTCAGCGCGTCCCCTTCGGCAGTCAGGTTGAGTTCGCCGTCGCGGATGATCAGGTAATCGCGGCCCTTCACCGCGTCGTCAGCGGCTGTCACCGTCAACTGCCCGGAATCGATCACCAGGCCATCCTTCGAGGTGATGCCGTCGCCCGCCTTCGCCGTCACCTGCAACGCGCCCGGCCCGGCGATGGTGAGATCCACCTTCGAGAACACCGCCGCATCCGGCTCTTCGGTGCCCGGAGTGCCGGTGAGCTGATTTGACGAACCCTCGGCCAGGTAGAGCAGCACCTTGTCGGCCGCCTCCACATTCAAGGCGGGGCCGGTGGTGGAGGTGACGCTCACGCCGTCCAGAATCAACCGGACGATACCCTTGGCCGTCACGTTCACCTCGATCTGCCCTTCGGTGGCGCTGCCGCTGAGCCGGTAGTTGCCCGGCTCGGTGATCTTGACTTCCGAAACCACGTCCAGAGCCTTTTCACTGCTCGCGTCCCAGACCAGATCGTCAGCGTCCTCGTGGCTGGCCTTCGCCGCCTGCAACGCCGCCGCAATCGAATCCGGGATGGTCAGTTCCACCGCCGTAGAGGTCGAGCCGGAAGTGCTCGACGGATTGCTCGCCGGGCCAGCGGATCGGCCAGATGATTTCCCTGAAGCACTGAAAGGTTGGGCCGAAACCAGGTATCCGGCCCCCATTCCCACAATGGCGGCTACCGCCACCAGCACCATCAAACGTTTACGCACTTTTCCTCCCCGCTATGCCGCTTCGGCGGAAAGCTGTTCCGCCGTGATGTCGCTGTCTTCCGTCAACCCCTCGGTGAGGAAGTAACGCGACAGCGTACGATGCCAGCGGTTCGCGCCCAACTCCCGACGAAGCCAGGCCAACCCGGTGGCGTATTTCGAGATCCGATCCGGACGGTGCCCAGTGCTGAACATCGCCACGTCAAAGCTGCTCAACGGACCTTCGGTCTTGGTTTCCACAATGGCGATCGAGCTGGTCTTCCAGGTGTAGCCGAGCAGCTCCCAGCACAGATCGGTGTCGATGGTGAGCCGCGCCGCCTGCTCGTCGTCCGGCAACAGCAGCGTGGAGCGGTTGAACCGCACCCGCAGCCCCGGCAGGAACTGATTGCCGTCCAGGTTCAGCCCCCGGCGATGCAACGTGCGGGTCACCCATTCGGCCGGATAGCCGTCAGTGAGCAGCCGATCTTTGTCCGTCCGGCCACGACCGGCGCGGGTCTTCACCTCAATCCAGCGCTCGCCGGATTCGTAGCGGCGGCTGCGCACCTTGAAACGACGACGCTGCCCGTGGGCGCTCATCCGATAGGAGAGCAGATCGGCGGTGTCGTAGTAGGTGGTGACGTAGCCGAAGCGGCGCTGCCCGTCAATCTCCAGCGCGCAGGCGTGTTGCGGAATCAGCTCGCTGATGGTGTTCAACTGCGCCACCGGGATCACGTATTTGCGATCCACCCGGCTCAGCAACGACGCGGCGTCGTTCAACTGCTCCAGATTGACGCTGGGCAGCTCCGCCAAGGTGTAATCCAAGGTCGGGGCCAGCATCAGGGTACTCATCGCGCCACCTCCGAGTGCGGGGCCGGAAAGTCGGCGAGACCTACCGCCCGTGGCCTTTCGGCACAAAACCGGACATCAACTACCGTGAGGTCGTTGACCAAATCCAGCTTGCGGGTGGCAAAGTGGACGACCTGAGCGCCCAGCACATCCTCCAGCCGCGCTTTCAACAGCTCCGGATCGCTGATCGCGCGATCCACCACCACCGTCTGGTTGGTGTAGCGCCGCGCGCCCAGCCGGGAATCGGCGATGGCCATCACGATCACGATGGCCACCATCAAAGCGACGGCCGTCCAGCCCATCGGCCAGCCCAACCCGCCAATCAAGCCCAGGGCCAGGGCCGTGAAGTAATACGCGATCTCATGCTGATCCAGCTCCGCTGAACGCAGCCGAATCATCGCCAACACCCCAAACAGACCCAGCCCGAGTCCCACATTCACGCTAGTGGCTGCCAGCGCAGCCGCTACCGCCAAGACCCCCACGTTCACGGCCAGATAGGCCAACGAGAGATCAGCACGACGATGCCGATAGAAGTACAGCGCCGTCAACGAAACAATGCAAACCAAATCAATGGCTGGTAGCAGATACTCGAACATGAGCCTATTTAGCCAGCCATCCTTATGGTCTCGCTGTGAACAGGGCTAAGTGTCGTTGTGGCTTTTCAGCGATTTTCGAGCCGTGATTTCGAGAATCGGTGGATCAGCGCTCAGGGCTTAGTCGGCTTGGCCGCCCAGCGCCTTGCGCACCGCGTCCGTCGCGGCGTCCACCTTGTCGTCAAACTTGTGGCCGGTCTTGTCGTCAATGAAGTCCTCGACGGCGTCAATCACCTTGTCCACCGCGCCATCGGTTACAGCTTCTTTGCCCTTTTCGATCAGATCGCCAGCGCCGTCTTTGATGTCATCAAAGTCCATTTCTCTCCCTTCTCAAGTACACCCTCCACCGTGATCATATCGAAAAGGTGTTCGCTTCGCTCACTCTTTATTGTTCGCTCCAAATGCCTTCGGCATGTCGCTCACTGTCGCGCTTCGCGCTCCGGACTCAATCGTCACGTTCGAACGAGCAAGCTCGCTCTCCCGCTCCTCAATCGTCTGGATTCCCAGCCTACGGCTGAGAATGACGGCGGTGGGGTGCGTGGCTGAGGGCCACTGGTGGCTGCCGGGTTGGTCGAGGATGACGAGTTTGGGTGCCGGGAGACCTGTCCACGACCGGTTCCCCACCCGTCATTCGAGGGCGGAGATGCGGTCGGCGGTGTCGAGGGTTTCTTCGGGGTCGAGGCTTTGGGAGGAGCGGAACCATTTGAGGGCGTCGGCGGGTTTGCCGGTGCGTTCCAAAAGGTCGGCGATGGCGTAGCGGAGCCGGGCGCGGGAGGATTTCGGGCCGGAGGGGCCGAGTTGCTTGTTGGTGGCGAGCAGGATGCGGACGGCTTCGTCGAGCTGGCCGGTGTCGGCGCGGATGCCGGCTTCGACGAGCTTGAGCTCGACCAGGTCAAAGGCGGAGTCGACGGTGGCCAACCCCTCTTTGATGAGTTTCAAGGCAGCGTCGTAGCGGCCCAGGGCGCGTTCGCAGTCGGCCATCGCGGCGAGGTATTCGTTGGAGCCGCTCATCCGGCGGACGGCGCGGAATTCCGTCAAGGCGACGGTGTAGCGGCCCAGCGCGTAGGCGGCCTCGCCGAAGGCTTCGCGGGTGATCTGCAGCCGTGGGGCCTGCTCTTTGGCGGCTTGGGCGTGCTCGAAGGCCAGCTCCGGATTCTCATCGATGAGCTGCCCGGCCAGCAGCAGATGCCCGCCGACCTGCCCAGCCAGCCCCAGGCCCAAGCCCTTCAACTCGGCCTGCACCCCACGCGGGAGCGCCTTCAGATCGAGATCTTCGGGAAGCGGGGGGCCGACCACGTTGCGTCGCCGATCATCCGGGCGGTCATCGCGGCGGGGACGGCCCTGGCGTGGCCCGTCGCGGCGTGGCCCGTCGCGGCGCGGCCCACCTTGGCGTTGCCCGTCGCGCCGCTGCCCATCGCGTCCACCTTCACGTTGCCCATCGCGTCGCTGCCCGCCTTCACGCTGCCCATCACGGCCCTCTTTGCGCCAACCGCCCTCGCGGTTTTCGCCGCGTCGCTGGCCGCCTTCACGTTGGCCGCCGCGACGTTGCCCGTCACCGCGTTTCGAATCGGCCCCCTTGCCAAAGGCTTTTCGTCCATCTCTTTTCGGCCCGGGCCGTTTCGCGTCGCTCACTTGCCTAACCCTACCGCAGCGGCAAACCACAATCTGATACTCTCCTGAAGGAGGAGGCAAAGTGGACAAGCTGACGCTGCAACAGGCCCAAGAGCGGGCCAGCGCGATCCAAACCGCAATCCAGCAGGTGATCGTGGGCAAACCCGAAGCCGTGAAATTGGCGGTGGCCGCGCTGCTGGCGGAATGCCACATCCTGATCGAAGACGTTCCCGGCGTCGGCAAGACCACGCTGGCCAAAGCGCTCGCCCGTTGCCTTTCCGCCCCGATGCAGCGCATCCAATTCACCCCCGATCTGATGCCCGCCGACATCATCGGCGTCTCGGTCTACAACCAGAAGACCGGCGATTTCGAGTTCCATCCGGGCGCGGTGTTCGCCAACATCGTCATCGCTGACGAGCTGAACCGGGCTTCCCCGAAGACGCAGTCGGCGCTGCTGGAGGCGATGGAGGAACGCCGGGTGAGTGTGGACGGCCGCCGCTATGCGCTCCCCCGCCCGTTCCTGGTGGTCGCCACCCAGAACCCGATGGAGATGGAGGGCACCTACGCGCTGCCCGAATCGCAGCGGGACCGCTTCGGCCTGCGCATGGACATCGGCTACCCGTCGCTGGAATCCGAGATCGGTATCCTGGACGCCCGGGTGCAGACCGATCCGTTGGACAGCCTGGAGCCGGTCACCGACACCGACACCACCATCGCCTGCATCAAGGCGGTCGCCGGCATCTGGGTGGATCCGGCGGTGAAACGCTATCTGGTGGAAGTTATTGAGGCCACCCGCGCCAGCCAATGGTGCAAGATCGGCGCCTCGCCGCGGGCCAGCCTGCAATTGCTGCGCCTGGCGCGCGCCTGGGCGGTGCTTTCGGGCCGTGATTACGTGATTCCCGACGACATCCAGCGGCTCGCTTTCCCGGCGCTCGGCCACCGGGTGATGCTCTCGGCCGAGGCGCAGTTGGCGCGGCATTCGGTGTCCGACATCATCGCTGAGGCGGTGGCCACCGTGCCGGTTCCGGGGCGCCGGTCCCGCTGATGCTGCTCACGCTCCGAGGGTGGTGCTGCCTGCTCGGTGGCATCGCTTGGACGCTGGCCGCGCTGTACTCCGACCAACGCGACACCATCTGGCCGGGGGTGTTCCTGGCCGTGCTGCCGCTGATTTCGCTGGTGTTGATGCTGCCCTGCTTCCGCCGGGTGCGCTTCGCCCGCGAGACGCCCGGCGCCCCCATCTCGGTGGGCCAACGCACCCGCTACCACCTGCGGGTGCGGATTCCGTGGCTGCTGCCCGGCGGGCTGGCCGCGGTCACCGAGAACATGGATTCCGGGCTCGGGCAGGCTTGGCAATTTCAGTTCCCGGTCGGGTTCACCGGCGCGGCCGGACGCTTCGAGATTCCGTTGATGCCGCATTGGCGCGGCAAACACGAGCCGGGGCCGGGAGTGCTGATTGTCAAAGACCCGTTGCGGATGGCCCGCGCGAAACGGCAACTGCCGAAGACGGGCGACAGCATCGTCGTCGTCCCCAAGATCTTCGCCCTAGAGAGCCACCAGAGCTTCTCGCCGGGCGACCAGTTGCGCACCCTCTCGCCGTCCGGCCGTCAAGACATCGACGACGTGCTGCTGCGCGAATACCGTCCCGGTGACGACACCCGCCGCATCCACTGGCGGGCTTCGGCGAAACTCGGCGAGCTGCTGATCCGGCAAGAGGAGCAAGGCCACAACCCGAAGGCGCGCATCCTGCTGGACAACCGGGCCGCCGCGTACGGCTCCGAAACCGTGGATCTGCGCTTTGAACTCGCGATCTCCTGGGCGGGGTCGATCTGCGCGCAACTGCTCACCGAGGGCTTCGAGGTGGAGTTGCTCACCGCCGACGGCCCCTTGGGCTGCTGGACGGCCGGGATGGGGCACGCCCGCGAAGCGATGCTGCTGCAACTGGCCTTCCTGCACCGCTCGCAGCGGCTGCACCTGCCGCTGGGGGCGCTGGCCGGCCAAGAGGAGTTCGTGGCGGTGGTGCTGGGGCGCGTCATCCCCGACGACCTGCATACTTTGGCGCCCGGGCAGTCGTCCGGCGCCCGGAAGGCGGTGCTGATCCAGCCGGACGCCGACAGCGAGCCTTTGGTCGCCGACCCCGCCGATGCCCTGCGGGCGCTGAGCTGGAGCACCGCCAGTGCCGCGCTCGACGTCCCTCCCGCCCGCACCTGGGCGGAACTGTTGGGAGGTCGCCGATGAAGCCGCGGGAGCTGCGCACCTTGGCCTTGATCGGGGCTTGGGCGCTGTCGGCGGTCGCGCTGTTCCCGATCTCGGTGGATCGCGGCTGGCTGCTGCTGGCGGCTTGCCTGGTGGGCATCAGCGCCTTGCTGGGCGGGGTGGTGCGACGGCTGGGAGCCAACGAGTTCATCACCTTCATTCCGGCTTTGGTGCCGGGCGTGGTGCTCTACTTCCTCACCTTGGGCCTTGATCCGTGGCCGATCATCGAGGACACCGCCTATTTCGTCTGGTACTCGGTGCCGCCGATGCCAGAACACATGGGCTTTCGGCTGCTCTGCGCCCTGGCGCTGTGGCTGCTCTACCTGATCGAAGAGACGCTCTATGTGCGGATGCAGCTCACCGCGGTGACCCTGCTGCTGATGTTCACGCCCTTCCTGGCCACCACCATCGGGTCGCTCTACCCCATCGCGAACTGGATCTTCCTCCCTGGCGCGGCCGCCTGCTTCCTGCTGCTGCTGGCCGCCTCGGCCTCCGAAGGCAGCTTTGGCTGGCGGCTCTCCCACATCGCGCGCACCTTCGTCACCGTCGCGCTGGCCTGTGTGCTGGCCGGGATCGGAGCGCTCTGGGGCGGAAAGGCGCTTCCGGCGCTGGAATCCCCGTTCCCCGGCGGCGGCGAATCGAATCCGACGGTGATGCTCGCCGACCCGCAGTTGGAGCTGGACAATCGGCTGCATTCCGCGGATGTGCAGGTGCTCAGCTACACCCTGGACTCGGACATGCAGGGCGTCTATCTGAAAATGAACTCGCTGTCCAGCCTGGACTCCCAAGGCTTCCATCTCTCCGGCACCAACCTCTACCCCACCTCCAACAACCTCGACACCCCGGAGCCGCCCCCCGGTTCCATCGACTTCCAGATCGACGTGCAGATCGGGCAATTCCAGAGCCAGTGGGTGCCGCTGCCCTGGATCACCCGCGTCTTCGAGGCACCGGGCGATTGGCGGCACGACCCCGCCAACCAAGGGGTGACGCCGCTGGCCTCCACATCGGGGGCGAGCACGATGGACCTTGCCTACTCCGCCTCCGGTGCGGTTTTCTACCCCTCCCCGGACGCCCTCGCCGACGCCCTGGCCGGGAATCCGCTGGACGGCGGGGTGACGGCGGCGCTGCCTGGCCAGAATCCACCCGAGTTGGCGTACCTCGCCCGCGAAATAACCTCCGGGCTGCCATCCGACGGGCTGAAGGCGCTGGCGTTGCGCAATTACCTGCAGTCGTCAGTTTTCACCTACGACCTCGATGCCAATCCCGGCACCACCGTCTCCGGGCTCAGCGAGTTTCTGCTGAACACCCGCAGCGGCTACTGCGTGCACTTCGCCTCCGCGATGGCGCTGCTCGCCCGCGAGATCGGGATCCCCTCGCGGGTGGCCGTCGGTTTCACCCCCGGCAAGAAGCAGGAGGGGACGGACAACACCTGGAACGTCTCCAGCAAGAACATGCACGCCTGGACGGAACTGTATTTCGCCGACTTCGGCTGGGTGGCCTTCGATCCCACCCCCGCCGGCGCGATCGACGTGGTGGAGCCCACCGCGACGCCCACCCCGTCCGCCTCCCCCACCGAGAGCGACTCCCCCTCCCCCACGCCCAGCGAATCCGAGGACGAGACCGATACCGGCGGCCGCCTGCTCGACATCCCCTGGCAGCCAGCTTTCCAGGTGCTGCTTGGGCTGCTCGGCGCGCTGCTGATCGCCCTCGGCCCGAACTGGCTGCGGATGATCCAACGCCGCCGCCGCACCTCCACCCGGCCGCCCATCGCCACCCAGATCGAAAACGCCTGGGAGGAGTACCTGGCCACCGTCACCGACTTCACCGGCACCCGTCCCACCGGCACCGTCCGGAAACAACTCGCCGCCGCTAAGGCCCTCGACCCCGACCCCGATCTGCAAGCCGACCTGCGCACCCTCGCCATCGGCGTTGAACAAGCCCGCTTCTCCAATCACGAACCTCCCGCCGACCTGGCGCCCGCCACCCTGATCCGCGCGCTGCCCAAGGCACCGCGCCGCTGGCTCCCCCGCTCGCTTTACCGGCGCGGCTGAGCCCGCGCGGGGCTACGCGGTGGAGAGGAGTTCGCCGTGTTGGGAGAGCAGGGAGACGTGGTTTTCTTCGACGGAGATGAAGCCGCCGTCAAGTTTGATGTGGGCGGTGGTGCCGTCAGTGCATTCGACTTTGGCGGTGCAGGGGACGAGGGCGGCGAGGAAGGGCTCGTGGCGGCTGAGGATGCCGATGTCGCCCTCGGTGGTGCGGGCGATGACGGAGTTGGCCTCGCCCTCCCAGACCACGTGGTCAGCGGCGACGACCTCGACGGTCAGCGGATCTGCCATCGCTACCCTTCCTTCTTGATCTGTTCCCACTTCTCGTGGACCATGTCCATGCCGCCGACGTTGAAGAACGCCTGCTCGGGGATGTGGTCGACATCGCCGTCACAGATCATCTTGAAGGACTCGATGGTGTCCTTGAGCGGGACGGTGGTGCCCGGCACGTTGGTGAACTTCTCGGCCATGTAGGTGGACTGCGAGAGGAACTGCTGGATGCGGCGGGCGCGGGCCACGATGATCTTGTCCTCCTCGGAAAGCTCGTCCACGCCGAGGATGGCGATGATGTCCTGCAACTCCTTGTTGCGCTGCAGGATCTGCTTCACCCGGATCGCCACGTCGTAGTGTTCCTGGCCGATGTACTGCGGATCGAGGATGCGCGAGGTGGACGACAGCGGATCGACGGCCGGGTAGAGGCCCCGGGAGGCGATGTCGCGGCTCAACTCGGTGGTGGCGTCCAAGTGCGCGAAGGTGGTGGCCGGAGCCGGATCGGTGTAGTCGTCAGCGGGGACGTAGATCGCCTGCATGGACGTGATCGAGTGGCCCCTGGTGGAGGTGATCCGCTCCTGGAGCTGGCCCATCTCGTCCGCCAGGTTGGGCTGATAGCCGACGGCTGAGGGCATCCGGCCCAACAGGGTGGAGACCTCGGAGCCGGCCTGGGTGAAGCGGCAGATGTTGTCGATGAAGAGCAGCACGTCCTGGTTCTCGACGTCGCGGAAATACTCGGCCATCGTCAACGCGGTGAGCGCCACCCGCAGGCGGGTGCCCGGCGGCTCGTCCATCTGGCCGAAGACCAGCGCGGTGTCCTTCATCACGCCCGCCTCGATCATCTCGTTGATCAGGTCGTTGCCCTCACGGGTGCGCTCACCCACCCCGGCAAACACCGAGGTGCCGCCGAAGTTGTGCGCGATGCGGTAGATCATCTCCTGGATGAGCACCGTCTTGCCCACGCCAGCGCCGCCGAACAGGCCAATCTTGCCGCCCTGCACGTAGGGGGTGAGCAGGTCGAGCACCTTGATGCCGGTCTCCAGCATCTGCGTCTTCGGCTCCAGCGAGTCGAACGCTGGGGCGGAACGGTGGATCGGCCAGCGCTCGTCAATCTTCAGCTTCGAGATGTCCTCGTTCAGGCATTCGCCGATCACGTTCCACACCCTGCCCTTGGTGACCTCGCCCACCGGGACGGAGATGGGCGCTCCGGTGTCGGCCACCAGGGTGCCGCGCCGCAGGCCGTCCGTCGGCTTCAGCGAGATCGCCCGCACGGTGTTGTCGCCGATGTGCAACGCGACTTCCAGCGTCACCTCGCGGGTGAGCTTGCCGTCGTCAATGGTGACTTTCAGCGCGTTTTCCAGATCCGGCATCTGATCGGCGGGGAACTCCACGTCCACCACCGGGCCGATGACCCGGGTCACTCTGCCTTGTCCTGCCATGTTCTCTTCCTTCTATGCTTGCTCGGACAGCGCGCCCGCGCCGCCGACGATCTCGGAAATCTCTTGGGTGATCTCTGCCTGACGGGCCTGGTTGGCCTGTCGGGTGAGCGTCTGTATCAATTCTTCGGCGTTGTCCGTCGCGGACTTCATCGCCCGCTGCTGGGCGGCCAACTGGGAGGCCGCGCATTGCTGCAGGTAGAACCAGATGCGCGAACGCACGTACAGCGGCAGCAGCGCGTCCAGCACCTTCTCCGGGGTGGGCTCGAAGCTGTACTGCGGGATGATGTCGGACTCGCCCACCTCGTGGACGCCCTCGACCACCTCCAGCGGCAGAATCCGCCGGGCGCGCGGCACCTGGGAGATCATCGACTCCATCCGGGTGTAGACCACCCAGATTTCGTCCACCCCGCCGTGCTTCGAGGACTTCAGGAAGTCGTCCACCAACCGGTCGGCGATGGCCACCGCGTCCGAGTACTTCGGGGAATCGGAGAAGCCCTCCCAGTGATCCTCCAGATCCAGCTTGCGGAAGCTCAGATGGGCGACGCCCTTGCGGCCCACCACGTAGCGGACCGGATCCTTCCCCTCGTCGCGGAGCCGCTGGATCAGCCGATCGGCCGCCCGGATCGCGTTTGACGAGTAAGCCCCGTTCATGCCCCGATCCGAGGTGATGTAGAGCACCGCCACCCGATCCACCGTGTCGTACGGCTCGGTGAGCGGATGGTCCAGTTGCGAGTAGGTGGCGACGGCGGAAACCGCCCGGTTCAACTCGCGGGTGTACGGCAGCGCGCGGGCAGCGGCCTGTTGGGCCTTGATGATCCGCGAGGAAGCGATCAGCTCCATCGCTTTGGTGATCTTCTTCGTCGCCATCACGGATTGACGGCGGCGGCGAAGCTCTCTCAGACCTGCTGCCATTTACGCATCCCCCTAACGCTTCTTCCCGACCACGATCTGCTCGTTGCTCATGTGATCGGCGTCGATGGCCTCGGTGGTCGGCTCGGCGGCCAGCAACGGCTTGCCTTCGCCGGTGACGAATTGCGCCTTGAAATCGTCAATCGCCTTCGCGGTGCGCTCGGCGAGATCGTCCGTCCAGACTTCCGTCTTGGTGATCTCGTCCAAAATGTCGGTGTTGCGCTTCAGATAGTCGAGCAGCTCGGCCTCGAAGCGGAGCACGTCGGAGACGGCCACGTTGTCGAAGTGGCCGTTCGTGCCCGCCCAGACGCTGACCACCTGGTCGGCCGCCGGGAACGGGTTGTATTGGGGCTGACGGAGCAGCTCGGTGAGCCGGGCGCCGCGATCCAACTGCCGACGGGAGGCCGCGTCCAGATCGGAGGCGAACATCGCGAAGGCCTCCATGTCCCGGTATTGGGCCAGGCCGATCTTGAGCGTGCCCGCCACCTTCTTCATCGCCTTGATCTGGGCGTCGCCGCCGACGCGGGACACCGAGATGCCGACGTCGATAGCGGGGCGCTGGTTCGCGTTGAAGAGATCGGACTGCAGGAAGATCTGGCCGTCGGTGATCGAGATGACGTTGGTGGGGATGTAGGCGGAGACGTCGTTCGCCTTCGTTTCGATGATCGGCAGGCCCGTCATCGAACCGCCGCCCAACTCGTCAGACAGCTTCGCGCAACGCTCCAGCAGGCGCGAGTGCAGATAGAAGACGTCGCCCGGATACGCTTCGCGGCCCGGCGGCCGGCGGAGCAGCAGCGACATCGCCCGGTACGCCTCGGCCTGCTTCGTCAAATCGTCGAAGACGATCAGCACATGCTTGCCCGCGTACATCCAGTGCTGGCCGATGGCCGAGCCCGCGTAGGGCGCGATGTACTTGTAGCCGGCCGGATCAGAGGCCGGGGCATGGATGATGGTGGTGTATTCGAGCGCCCCATGCTCTTCCAAGGTGGTGCGGATGGAGGCGATGGTGGAGCCTTTCTGGCCAATCGCCACATAGATGCAGCGCACCTGCTTCTTCGGATCGCCGGAGGCCCAGTTCGCCTTCTGGTTGATGATGGTGTCGATGGCGATGGCCGTCTTGCCGGTCTTCCGGTCGCCGATGATCAACTGGCGCTGGCCGCGGCCGATGGGCGTCATCGCGTCAATGGCCTTGATGCCGGTCGCCAGCGGTTCCTTCACGCCCTGGCGGTTCATCACGCCCGCCGCCTGCAACTCCAGCTCACGGCGGCCCTCGATGCCGGTGATCTCGCCGAGGCCGTCAATCGGATTGCCCATCGCGTCCACTACCCGCCCCAGATAGCCGTCGCCGACCGGCACCGAAAGCACCTCGCCGGTGCGCTTCACGATCGAACCCTCTTCGATGCCCTCCGAATCGCCGAGCACCACCACGCCGATCTCCCGCTCGTCCAGGTTGAGCGCGATGCCGAGCGTCCCATTGACGAACTCGAGCAGCTCATTCGCCATCGCCGAGGGCAGCCCCTCCACGTGCGCGATGCCGTCGCCGGAGGTGACGACCGTGCCGACCTCCTCGCGGCTGGCCGCCGCCGGCTCGAAGCTGGCCACGAACGTGTCCAACGCGGACTTGATCGCATCAGGGCTAATTGCCAGTTCTGTCATGTCTTTTCCTTACTTGAGTTCCTTGCGGGCGGCATCCAGCCGTCCGGAAACAGTTCCATCTATCACGTCGTCCCCGACGCGGACCCGCAGCCCGCCGATCAACGCCGGATCGACGGTGATCTGCAGGTTGACCTGCTCGCCGATCTGTTTGGTGAGCGTGGCCTGCAGCCGCTCCGCCTGCTGCGCGGTGAGCGGCTTGGCGACCGTCACCTCCGCGATCTTCCGCGAGCGGATCTCGGCGGCGATCAGCAAAGCGTCTTCAAGGCGGACCTCGTAGGTGCGCCGCCAGCCTTGGACGGCGTGCTCGGCCAACGCCTGGGTGAGCGGATCGACCTTCCCCACGATCAACTCGCGCACCAACTGCACCCGGGAGGCCACCGGGGCGGTGCGGTCGTCCAACGCCAGGCGCAGCCCGGACGAGGACGTCACCACCTGCCGGAAGGCAAACAGCTCGGCCTCCACGGCGTCCAGCTTGCCCGCCGCCTGCGCGGCCAGCTCCAGGACGCGAATCCCGAGCCGATCCAGGCTGTGCAGCAGTTGCAGCGGCTTCTCCCAGCGCTGCGCCACCGCGGTTTTCACGATGCTGAGCGCGGACGCGGAAAGCTGCGCGCCGAAAAGCGTCGCGGCCAACTGTTGCCGGGCCGCCTCGGGAGCGGAGTAATCCCCCAGCGCGTTGCGCACGGTGGGCTTCTCCTCCAGCAACTGCACGACGGCGAACAACTCGTCGGCCAGCGCTTGCGAAGGCGTGGTGGAATCGACGAGCCGGTCCAGCTCGTCAACCTTCACCGCCAGAATCGCAGGCATCAGACCCCCGTGGTTTCCAACTCAGCCAAGAAGCGGTCGATTGCGCGCTGGGTGCGGGCGTCGTCGTCCAACGCCTCGCCGATGATCCGACCCGCCAGCTCGGTGGCCAGCGAGCCGATCTCGCCGCGCAACTCGCGCTGGGCGGCCGCCTTCTCCGCCTCGATGGCCTGCTTCGCCGCGGCGATCATCCGGGCGGACTCCTCCTGGGCTTGGGCCTTCATGTCGGCGGCCAACTGCGCGGCCTGCTGCTTGGCCTGCTCGCGGATCTCGGCAGCCTCGCCCCGGGCATCGGCCAGCTTGGCCTGATACTCCTTCAGCGCGGCGGCGGCCTCCGCCTGAGCCTTCTCGGCCTTCTCGATCCCGCCCTGGATGGCTTCGGTGCGCGCCTCGTACGTCTTCTCGAACATCGGGACGATCTTCTTGGCCATCACCCACCAGACCAGCAGGAACAGCACCACACCGACGGCCATCTCCTGCCAGTGCTCTGGCAGCAGCGGACCGAGGTTTATGTCATAGGGCAGCATGGCGAACCGCCGTTAGAGCACGAACGCCAACGCAATGGCGATGATCGCCAGCGCCTCCACCACCGCGAAGCCGATGAACGCGGTGCCCATCATCGCGCCACGTGCCTCCGGCTGCCGGGCGGTGCCGTTGATCACTGACGAGAAGATCCAGGCGACGCCGAGCGCCGGCCCCAGAGTTGCCAAGGCGTAGCCGATCATGTTCAGGCTGCCGTTGAGGATAACTTCGAGAGGAATCATTCCTCTCTCCTTTCTTACTAGTGCCCCTCCGCGATTGAGGAGGAGACGTATTGGGCGGTTAGGACGGTGAATATATATGCCTGCAGGGCGCCGACGAAGAGCTCCAAGGCGAAGATCGCGAAGCTCATGATCAGCGAAACCGAGCCGGCGGCGATCAGCGGGCCGCCCAGCTCGATGAGCAGGGTGCCGCCGATGACGAAAACCATGATGACCAGGTGCCCGGCGAACATGTTGGCGAAGAGACGCAACGCCAGCGTGACCGGGCGGACGATGAAGTTGGAGATGAACTCCAGCGGGATGATCAGCGGGTACAGGCCCACCGGCACCCCCTCGGGAATCAGCATCTTCTTGAAGTAGTGGCCGACGCCGAAGCGCTTGATGCCGACGATGATGTACAGCAGCCAGCTCATGATCGCCAACGCATACGGGTACGCGATGTGCGAGAACGTCGGGAACATGAAGAAGAAGAACTCGCCGAAGAAGTTGTTGACGATGATGAAGCTGATCAAACCGAGCAGATACGGCAGGTAGGGCCGGAAATCCGGGCCGAGGATGTCCCTGCCAATGCCGTTGCGGACGATGTCGTAGAGGAACTCCCCGGCGAACTGTCGGCGCGACGGGACGATTGTCTGCTTCCGGGCGAAGACCAGCCACATGATGATGACCAGGATCGCGCCGATGATCGCCTGGGCGACGGTGTTGGTGACCCAATCGGGCAGCACCCCCGGCAACAGCGGGCGGCCCGCGAACGACTCCACCCCCGGCGGCCATCCCAGGTGCTCGAAGAGCTCCTCGGTAGACCCGCCATCCAGGGGAACCAGTAACGGCAGGAAGCCCATCGCCAAGTCTCCATTGATGCGCTAAAGAATCGGTCAGTGAAATGCCAGCTTAGCGGCAACCACGCCCAATGGGTGGACATGTCTGGTTTTTTCCCGTCCACATCATGAGAGACCCTTGTCGTCAACCTTCAGCGGCTGACATTGGGGTGGCTTAAACCTTTGGTGGGAGCGGATGAATTATGATGGTCGGGTGAGTGAACGGCTGACGGTTGGTGACGCGGGAGTCATCGACGCGGCGGTCGCCGCCATCAAAGCGGGCGAGTTGATCGTCATCCCCACCGACACCGTGTTCGGGATCGCCGCCGACGCGCTGAACCCCGATGCCGTCCAAGCCTTGCTGGACGCCAAAGGCCGGGGGCGGCAGCAGCCCCCGCCGGTGATGGTGGCCGAGCCGTTCATGCTGCGTTCGCTGGGGAAGGTGACGCCGGAGGCGAAGTATCTGGCCGAGACGTTTTGGCCGGGCGCGTTGACGCTGGTGATCGCCGCGCATCCCGAGCTGCACCTCGACCTGGGGGATCGCGGCGAGACGATCGCGGTGCGGGTGCCCAATGCCGACTGGCTCCGCGAACTGCTGCGGCAGACCGGCCCGTTGGCGGTTTCCAGCGCGAATCTCACCGGCCAACCCGCCGCGCATTCCGCCGCCGACGCCGAAGCCCAATTGGGCGAATCGGTGGCCCTCTATGTGGACGAAACTGCGGGCGCTGCCGGGCAGTTGCCGTCCACCATCGTCGACGTCACCGTGGCGGGCGCCTGGCAGATCCTGCGCGAAGGGGCGCTGAGCGAGACGGACATCCAGCGGGCGCTGCCCCCGCTGCGCGAGCTTTTCTACCCGGAGGCCGAGGCCGGTGCGTGAGTATCTGTTGGTGCTGCTGGTGGCAATCGCGGTGACGTATCTGGTCGCCGGGCTGTGCCGCCGGCTGGCCTTCCGCTTCAACGCGGTGGCGATGCCCCGCTCGCGCGACATGCACACCCGGCCTGTCCCCTATTTCGGCGGGCTGGCGCTGCTCTGCGGGCTGGCCGCCGGGTTCCTGGTGGCCTCGCAGTTGCCCTGGCTGGGCAGTTTCCCCGCCGTCTCCCATGATTCGCTGGCGATCCTCGCCGGCGGGACGGTCTGTTGCGTGGTCGGCGTCATCGACGACATCCTGGACATCAACGCGCTCACCAAGGTGGCCGGGCAGGTGCTCGCCGCCGGCATCGTGGTGATGATGGGGGTGCGCATCTACTGGATTCCGATCCCGGACGCGATCATCTCCCTGGACGAGAGCCTCTCCATCCTGCTCACCGTGCTGATCGTGGTGTTCTGCACCAACGCCGTCAACCTCGTCGACGGGCTGGACGGCCTGGCCGCCGGGGTGGTGGCGATTGGCTCCAGCGCCTTCTTCGCCTACGCCTACCTGCTCTCCTTTGAGCAGGAGATCGCGCGGGCGACCACCGCGTCGATCATCACCGTGGTCACCTTCGGCATCTGCCTCGGATTCCTGCCCTGGAACGTGCACCGCGCGCGGATGTTCATGGGCGATTCCGGGGCGATCCTGCTCGGCTTCCTGATGGCCTCGTCGCTGATCTCGCTCACCGGCCAGATCGACCCTTCCCAGCTTTCCAGCGGCACCGACGTGCTCTCGGCCTACCTGCCGCTGGTGCTGCCGGTCGCCGCCCTCGCGCTGCCCGCGCTGGACACCATCATGGCCTACGTGCGCCGCACGGTGAAGCGGCAGCCTTTCTTCAAGGCCGACAAAGACCACCTGCACCACCGCATCCTGCGGCTCGGCCACGGGCAGCTCAAAGCCGTCAACCTGCTTTGGATCTGGTCCGCGCTGGTGGCCTATGGCGCGGTCGCCATCGGGCTTTACCCCTGCTGGGAGGTGGGCGCGGCCATCATCGCCGGGCTGCTCATCGCCGGCTGGCTCACCTGGGGGCGCAAGGTTCGCGCCAAGGCGCGCAGCCGCTCCGCTGAGACGCCCGAAGCCGTCACTTCCGAAGCGCTGGTTAGCGCCGATGAGTAGCCCGAACACCCAAAGGGCTGTCAAACTGCTCACCGCCGGGCTGGTCGGCGGGCATCTCGGCACGCTGGTGTGCGTGGTGGTCTTCGCGCTGCTGGGCGGCGCCAAAGGGCTACTGTGCTCGCTGATCCCGGCGTTCACGGTGATCGTCTTCTTCACCATCGGCCACGGGGTGCTGGTGATGGTCGCCGACGCCGATCCGAAGGTGGTGCTCTTCGCGTCCCTCTCCTCCTACCTGGGCCGCGTGGCGCTGCTCGCCATCGCCTTGGAGCTGACGCTCTCCAACGAGTCTTTCCGCGCCCAGCTCGACATCCCCGCCCTGGTCATCACCACCTTCTTGGTCGCCAACGCCTGGCTGGCCGCCGAATTCTGGCGCTACCGCCGCCTGCGCATCCCCGTCTACGACTCCCAGGAATAAATGGTATGAACATTAGACGACGGTTGCGAAAGCGGGGGCACAAGCTGGTATAGAATCTCCCAAGCGATTTCTTTGGGGAGAACGAGTGAACAGTCGCAACGAGGTGCAGCGGGAACTGGCTGCATTGCTGGGATCTGAGGCCGAAGCCCGGACGCTGATTGCGCACGTCTGCGGCGTTGAGGTCAAAGAGCTTTTGAGCGTGGCGGAGCTGGATGACGGTGAAGTCAAGCAGTTGCGCGAGTTCGCGGCCCGCCGGGCGGCCGGGGTGCCGCTGCAATACTTGACGGGCGTGGCCCACTTCCGCTCGATTTCAGTGGAGGTCGGCGAAGGGGTGTTCATCCCGCGTCCGGAGACGGAGTTCATGGCCGGCTGGCTGATCGACCGGCTCTTGAAGATGCCCGGCTCGCCGAACGTGGTGGAGCTGTGCGCCGGCACTGGGGCGATCTCCAAGGCCATCGCCTATGAGCGGCCCGGCTGCTCGCAGTACGCGGTGGAGATCGAAGCAACGGCGTTTGGCTACCTAAAGCAGAACCTGGACGGGCTGGGCGTGAAGCTGGAACAGGGCGACATGGCCACCGCCTTCCCGCAACTCAACGGCCAGGCGGACGCGCTGATCGCCAACCCGCCATACGTGCCCTCCGGCCGCGAGCTGCCCACCGACGTCGCCGACTACGAGCCCGCCATCGCCGTCTTCGCCGGCGAAGAAGGGCTGGACGCCATCAAATCCGTGATCGAGACGGCCAAGCGGCTGCTCCGCCCCGGCGGCCTGCTCGCCTTCGAGCACGACGACACCCAAGGCATCTCCGCCCCCGACCTGATCAAACAATCTGACGGCTTCAGCCAGATCCGCGACCACACCGACCTCAACGGCCGCCCCCGCTTCGTCACCGCCATGCGCGTCTGGTCCGGAATGCGCCGCCAGATCTACACCTGATCCACCGAGCGAACGCCTTCGGCGGCAAAACTACCCAGATAACCACCAAACCCGTCCACTCGTTCAAG
>JAISTQ010000012.1 GCA_031272505.1 Propionibacteriaceae bacterium | reverse complement strand
TTCACATACACCGCGATCTTGCCCTTCGCGACCCCGCTGGACAGCTTGATGCTGACGGTGATCTTCGGCTTCGACGCCTTCTTGAACGCGCTCGCGCTCACCTTCACCGAAGTGGTGGTCACCTTCGGGGCCTTTGGGGCGGTGGCCTTGACCGCCTGCAGACCGTCCAGCGCGCTCTTCAGATTGGTGACGGCGCTCTTGACGTCATTCACTGCGGGGTTGGCTTGCGCCAGTACCGCGGTGGCGGTCGTCCGCGCGGCGCTGAGTATGGCCCAGCTATCCGGGGTGTATTCGTCCGACTTCAGCCCGGACGTCAGGTCGGCGAGCAGTTTCAGGGAAGTGGTGTCTGCCCGGAGTGCTGCCTGCGCCGCTGCCAGTGCCGCCTTAGCGTCCGCGACCTGCTGCACAGTCGCGGTGGAGCTGCCGAGAACTTGCTGGGCCGCGGTGAGCGCGGCGGCGTATTCTGCCCAAGTGCTGGCTGCGTAGTCGACCGGGTTGAGCGACTGTCCGGCAGTCGCAGCTTCCTGCAGGGCGGTCTTGTCGCTGGCGATGGTCGCCGGATCGACGAGATTGAGAGTCAGTTCCGCAGCCGAGTTGGTGGCCGAGTTGCCGACCCTGAGGCTCCGCTTGCCTGCCGCGAATTTCCACGCCTGAGCGTCGGTGTCCCAGTACTCGAACTGGTGTGGGTCGACCGGGATCTCGACGGTCTGGCTCGCGCCCGCGGCAACCTCCACCTTGGCGAAACCGACGAGCTTGGTGATCGGCTGGTCAGCGTTGGAATCGACTGACGGGCCGGCGTAGACCTGGACGACCTCCTTGCCGGAGCGGCTACCGGTGTTCTCCACCTTCACGGTGACCTTCACGGTGTCGCCGTCCTGCGCCGCAGTGACGTCCGACAGCTTGAAGGTGGTGTAGGAAAGCCCGTACCCAAACGGGAACAGCGGCTTGATCTTGTGCCGGGCGTATCCGCGGTAGCCGACGTCGATGCCTTCGGAGTAGCTCACGACGTTGTTGACGCCTGGGTACTGCTCGGCGTTGCCATAGAACAGCGACTTCTCCTCGGAGACCGGGAAGGTCTGCGACAGCTTGCCCGAGGGGTTGACGTCGCCGTAGAGCAGCGCGGTAGTGGCCTCCGCACCGTTAACACCGGGGTAGTACATGTCGAGTACCGCGTCTACCTTGCTCAGCCATGGCATGGTGACTGCCGACGACGCGTTCAGCACGACGACGGTGTGCGGGTTGGCGTCCGCGACGGTGGTGATGAGATCGTTCTGCTCGGCAGGCAGCGACAGCGCCCGGTCGCCGGGGATCACGTCTGACACGAACACGACAGCCACGTCGGAGGCAGCCGCGACGCTGGAAATGTGCTGGTGCGCGTCAGCGACTGCGGTCGGCGTGATCCACGAGAGGGTGAGGGAACCCACGGACGCGTAACCCGCCAGGGCGAAGGTGTGCGCACCCGCGCTGAGGGTGATGCTGCCCGAGCCTGCTGAGTATTGGGCGGTGACTACCCGCGTCCCGTCGATGGTCACGGAGGCCGAGCTATAGCCGACCATGCCGATCGAGAATGTATACGCTCCGACGTCGGTGATGTTCAGCGTGCCGGAGTACGTCAGGCTCTGTGCGGTGTTGGTGCCGGTGGCGTCGAACGGGAACCCGGTCGGGTCGGTGAGCGCCGCGGCGGGGATGGGCGCGGTTTCCGGGGTACCACTCTCGGTGACGACCGCGGCACCGGCGCGGGCGGTGATGGCCTCACGCGGGGAGGTCGCGTTAGGAGATGCCACGGCCGCGCTGAGAACGCCGGTGGTCTTGGGAACGATGGCGCCTTCACCGAACAAGGCCACAGTCTTGCCGGTCGACAGCGGCAGAGTGCCACCGTTCTTGAGCAGCACCCCGCCCTCCTCGGCGATCTGCTGCGCCACGGAGGCACCGGTAGCCAGGTCGAACGTGGGACGGTTCGCGCCGGCGCCATCCAGCAGCCCAACTTTCTCCATCGAGGTCAGGATGCGGGCCACCGCGTCGTCAAGCGACTTCATCGGGACAGTCCCATCGTCCAGCGCCGTCCGCAGGGCAGTGGTGAGCTTTGCCTGCTGCATCCCGACCCAATGCATCTCTTGGTCAAGACCGGCGTTCATGTCCGTCACACCTTTGGTGACACCCCAGTCGGACATGATGTAGCCCTGGAAGTTGAGCTCCGTCTTGAGGATCCGGTTCATGATGGTGTCGTTGCTGCAGGAATAGACGCCATTCACCTTGTTGTACGCGCACATCGCCGCGCCCGCACCCGCATCGATTCCAGCTTGGAAGCCGGCGAGGTGAACCTCGTGGAGCGCCTGGTCATCGACCTCGACCGAGAGGTTGCTCTTGTTGGTCTCTTGGTCGTTCATCGCCAGATGCTTGAGAGTTGCGATCACCCCGGCGTCTTGAATGCCTTTGACCTGGTTGCCCCCGATCTGGGCGACAACCAGCGGATCCTCGCTATAAGCCTCGTAGTTACGTCCACCCTCCGGTTCGCGAATGATCGTCACCATCGGGGCAAGCAGCACGTCCTGGTTGGCGGCGCGCGCTTCAGTGGCCAAGGTGTTCCCGTACGTGTACGCCAAGTCGGTGTTGAACGTCGAGCCCAACATCGTCGGCACTGGGTAAGCGGTAGCGGGTACCGGCAGGCGCAGACCGCCGGTGCCGTCGGTATATCGCATCTCCGGAATGCCGAGGCGCGATACACCAGGAATGTAGGCCGCGGAGCCGCTGGTCACCGCACCGGGGTTCAGCGGATCCTTCATGGGGGTCACGAAGGTCAGCTTCTCGTCAAGGGTCATCTGCTCGACCAGGGACGCCACTCGGGCGCTCGGCGTGATGGTGACCCGGTCGATGGGGGCATCGGCCTGGGCGAGGGTCGGGACCCCCATCGTGGCCAACGCCATCGTGGTTACAAGGGCCACGGCGGCGGTGATATGCCGACTGGCTCGGGTGCTCGAAATGGGCTTCATTGGTACTCCTTCTTCGTTGAGGGCGCGCGTACAAGCTACGCTGGGCACCAACAGTACTTCTTTGGTTCGTCGAGGCGCATCGTGCAGACGCACCATCTTTAATTGGTCCAAACGCACTAATCAGGGCTGGAATCGCGATGCTATTATCCTGGAATGGACACCCGTCTTGATGCTGTCGAGCCGGGCGCTGTTGCCCGGATATTGCGTCCCAGACTGCTGGAATTGGTGACTCTTTGGGGGGTCGGTTTACTCGCGGCTCTCGACATCGTCTTCGCCGTGGCCTTCGGTCGCCCACCGGCCGCCGTGGTCGATACCCTGTTGCTGTTGGCGGCCAGCTTGGCCGGCGGCCTGCGGTTCTCGGCGTGGTGGGCGTTGGCTGGCGCGGTGGTCGCACCCATTGCAACGGTCTTGCTCGGACAGAACTCGATTGACACTTGGCCGGTCGCCGGCTTCGTTGTCTTCCTAGCTGCGATTCGCGGTGTTCCCGCGCCAATCGCGGGGGCTGCCGCTTCGGCTGCCAACTGCTTGGCCTTCTTCATCCAAACCGGGCAGCTCCACGGGGGGATGCTCGCGACTATCATCGCGGCTATTCTCGCTCCGATCATATTCGCGTCTGCCGGGGGCACCGTCCGGGAGCAGCGGAGGCATTCGGCGGACACCGCCCGGTACCTCAAGCAGGCAGTTGCGGCTCAAGAATCGGAGATCCGTGAGCGCATTGCGCTCGAGCGCATCAGAATTGCCCGCGATCTCCACGACGCGCTCGGACAGGAGGTCACCCTGGTCTCGCTGAGCCTTGGCGCCGCGCAGCTAAACCTGCCATCGGGCGCCGAAGCGGCTACCGAGCACCTCAGCGCTGCCCGCAAGGGCCTCCAGGCCATGCTGCAGGAAATCCAACGCATCGTCTCCGTGCTCCGCACCGACCCAGGAAATGACCTCGAGCCACTGTCGAGCTACGAACAACTTGACAGCCTCATCGAATCGTTCCTGGCAGTTGGGCTCGACGTGAAGTCTTCCGTGGATCCGAGTCCGGCAGAGCTGGACCTTGGGGTTGGCGCCGCCGTCTACCACATTGCGCAGGAGGCGCTCACCAACGCCAACCGCCACGGGGCGGGTCCGGTGACGCTGACCGTCACCGGGTCTCCTTCCCAGGTGCTGGTCGAGGTGTCCAACCCCATCGACCCCAAGCTGGAGTCGGACGGGGGTGGGACGTCGGGCTTCGGCCTGGTGGGAATGCGGGAACGTGCGGCCTCGGTCGGCGGGACCTTGGCAACTTCCGTTCGCGACGGGGTGTTTATGGTTCGCGCCGCGCTTCCGGTGGGCAGCGGGGAGGCCTTCGCATGATCAGCGTCATGTTGGTTGACGACCAGGCCATGGTCCGCGCTGGTCTGCGAGTCATCCTGGAGACCGACCCGGACCTGCGCGTGGTCGGTGAGGCCGCCGATGGCATCGCCGCCGCCCGCGAATACCTGGCGTTGCGGCCCGAAGTGATCCTGATGGATCTGCGGATGCCCGGCATGGACGGGGTGCGGACAACGCGCCGCATCCGGGAGTTGGCCGGGCCGGAGTGGCCCAGAATCATCGTGCTCACCACCTTTGACGAGGACGCCCACGTCATCGCCGCCCTTATGGCGGGCGCGAACGGTTTTCTCTCCAAAAGCGTAGATCCACTGAAACTGACGGGCAGTATCAAGGACACCTTCCACGGTGGCGGAGCGCTCACCGCCGCAGCGACCGCCGCCCTGATCCGGCACATGGTTGCTGAGGCCGCTCCCGCCGTGGACCAGGACATGAAGAGCCTGTTCGCGACCCTCACCAAACGCGAGGCCGATGTGGTCAAAGAACTTGCCTGGGGGCTCAGCTACGAGGAGATCGCGGAGAAGTACTGCATCTCTCCCATCACGGTGAAGGGCCACGCAAACCGGGCGATGGCCAAGGTAGGTAGCCGCGACCGAGGCCAGCTAGTCGCCTTCGCCTGGCGCGCCGGCCTTCGCTTTGACTGAATGCTGACTGAGCTTCCTCGCCATGTTCGCGCCCTCGGGTTCGAGCGTGAAGTGCTGGTCGCGGACTATGTGTCTGGATGAATGTAAACGCCATCGCAGAGAGAGGTTAGCTCGCAAGAACGTTTCCTTGGGGGTAACCTTTTCGCATGACGGTGGCGAATGCGTGATCGAAATAACCCACCTGCTCTACAACACCCTCCGTGGCCGCGACAACGGCGACGATGATCACGTCAGACCGTCTTGAATCCGTAGGTTACGGGTTCGACGACAACCGTCTCCATGTCACGTTAGGCTCACCAAATGAATGGGACGAGGCGGTTCGTGTGGGATTGGTAGGCCCGATAGCGATCACCGAAGGCGCTGACCAGCGTGTCTTCTTCGGCGTGTATGCGGAAGGTGTATGCCGCCCAAATCCTCGACGGACACGTACCCCCAGGCGTCCAACCCGCCGCCCTCGCCGTCAACCCCGAACAACTCCTGGACGACCTCGCCGCCCTAGGCACCACCGTCAATTGGAGCTAACGGGACTCACTCGGTCTTCCGTGGGAAGTCCTCGCGCAATTATTGCTCCCCCTTGCCGCTTTCAGTGAACCACCTGTCGCGTTTTGATTCCGGCAACCCAACTCCGCACCAAGGGCAGTAGGCAATAACGACGAACGAAGGGCCGCCATCGTGGACGATAATGCCGTACTCGTCGAAAGTCGGGTGGTAACACATCAGCGCGTCAGGACAATCGAAGCGATCAGGGTGTCATTTATTGGGGCTCTTGCTCTGGTGCCCGTGTAGGGGCGGTAGATGGCAGGATTAACGCATGGACTTGACGGCAGAAGTTGTGGATCGCGCGGCGGGTGTGCTGCTTGGCCAGGCTATCGGGGACGCGCTCGGCGTGCCTTGGGCGGCTGCGGAACCGATGTCCAGCAACATACGGTCAACTTCCTGATGGCGTCGGTCAGTATGAACACGAAGGGTGACCGTGCATCACGAAGGGTCGCGCCGTCTGACGAACGGCTTTATGAACACGCATGAAGACTCCTTGCCTCGCAACTGTCTAATCTGCGCTGGCTGCTTCCGTATCGGTCTGGGAGTCGAAACCCGCCACGAAGCCTGCTGCCAAGTCGACGATTGCCGACGCTGTCGAGCAGGCGTCTGCCACGTCCTGGGCGGTGGCCACCGGGGTGTCGAAATCGGGATACTCCGTGTTGTTTCGCATAGTGCGCATCCAATCGAAACGCTGCAATTCCTGGCGATGCTCAGGAAACTGGGGCCGCACCGCGTCGAGCAGCACGGCATGGCCACCGTCCCCTCCCTTGGCTCGGATGCCCTGCACCGCGAGGATTGCGTACAAAGACTTCCGGGCGGCGTCATAGGCGGCCACAAAGGCCATTGACTGGTCTTCCGTCTGCGCCAGGTTCGCAGCCGACGCGAGATGACGGCGAGCTTCCCGAACCAGATGCTCCGCAGTTTCTTTTCGGGGAGTGACACGCTCAAGACGGCCGCGCTCGACCAGATAGTCGATCGCCTGACTATTAGGCTCCCAACCCGTCATCGCACCTCCCGTCGCCACAACTCTACGACCGGACGGGAGGCGACCTCGGCCAGGAACGGATTATCCGCCCGCTGTTGCCAATCTGTGGCCGTGGTGCGGTGAATGCTCACTTCCGTACCCAGCCGCTGTCTGGCCCGGTCTTGGATGGCCAGCAGGTCATCCACCCCCAGCTCGCCCACAACCATCACGTCAACGTCACGCGGAAACGAACCAGGCTGGCCCCGCCGGCGCGCCGCCCACGACCCATAGATGAACGCCTCCTCGACGCCGCGCACTCCCGCCACGAGTTCGCGCAGCACCGGCACCGGCCCGTAGCTGGCCGCAACAATCTCGCTCATCGGCGAGTACAGCGGATGGGACGGTTCCACGCTGACCAGCCGGTTATTGCCCTCACGCCGGTCTTTCAACACTCCAGCGCTGACCAGCCGCGAAACCTCTTTATGAACCACCGCCGGCAACACACCCGTCAACCGCGCCAACTCAGCCAGCGTAAATTCCCCGTCCGGATGCAAGAACACCTCGGCCAGGATGGCGCCCACCGCGTCCGACCGGACAAACGGGGACAGCATCGAAGGCAAGGTCTTCA
>JAISTQ010000004.1 GCA_031272505.1 Propionibacteriaceae bacterium | reverse complement strand
TTCACATACACCGCGATCTTGCCCTTCGCGACCCCGCTGGACAGCTTGATGCTGACGGTGATCTTCGGCTTCGACGCCTTCTTGAACGCGCTCGCGCTCACCTTCACCGAAGTGGTGGTGACCTTTCCGGCCTTCGTGGTCGTCCCCGGAACCTCAACCACCTTCTCGACGATCTTCTCCACCGGCACCTCCACCGACTTGATGATCGGCTTCAGGCTGGACAGCGCCTGCGTCAAGGCATCCAAGGAGGCCTGCACCTGCGCTCCGGTGGAATTCGGGTTGGCGGCCGTGGCCTTCGCGGCGGCGACAGCGGCCTGCAGCGCGGCCCAGGAAGCGGCCTCGTAGTCGGCCTGGGTGAGCTTGCCCGCAGCCGTCACCTGGTTGCCCAGCACCGTCTTCAAGGCGGCTACCGCGTCGGTCTCCTTGGAGGTGTCGACCACCAGGCTGCCGAGCGCGATGTTCAGCGCCTGGGTGGCGGCATCCACGTCCGCCTGCGACGAGTTGTGCGCCTGCCCCTGCACCGCGCGGGCGGCGTCAGCGGCGTCGGAGAGCGCCTGGTAGGAGGCGGTGGTGTAGATGCTCGCCTTTTGGCTCACCGCGTCGGCGGCGGCCAGCGCGGCCACCAGACCAGCGGTGTTGCCCCGCGGTGTCAGCGCGTTGATGGCGTTGTTCAGCGCGTTGGTGGCCTGGGTCACCTGCTGGGCGGTCACCGGGGCGGTGGCCAGCACGCCATTCGCGGCGGTGATCGCGCTGGAAAGCGCCGACCAGGAGACGACGGTGTAATCGGCGATGGCGAGGTCGCCAGCCGAAATCGCCGCCTGGGTGTCGTCCACGAGCGTCTGCAGGCCGGAGGCGTCAGCCGTCACCACCACGTTGAAGTCCTGCGTGTAGACCACGCCCGGATTCGTCCCGTCAGCGATGGTGGCCCGGATCACCGCGGTGCCCGAAGCGGTGGCGGTGAGCTGGTCGCCGGCAATCGCCGCGCCGGTGCCCGCCGCGTCCGCGACGCTCCAGGTGATCACCTGGTCGGTGGCGGCAACCGGATCGACGGTGCCGCTCAGCGTCAACGGGGTGCCGATGGTGGCCAGCAGCGGGACGTCCGTGATGGTGGTGACCGGCACGAACTCCACGAACTGCAGGGTGTTCACCTGGGCCAGCTCGCCGGAATCGGCGGAGATGAACTCCAGGTAGATGCCCTGCTTGCCCGTCAGCAGCGACGTTTGCACGTAGCCTTCCACGGTGTGGACTGCGGTATCTTCGCCAGTGAGCGCGATCTCACCGATCTTCGTCTTCGGCTGCTCCGGATCGGCCTGCTTCGTCTTCGCATTCGAGGTGTAGATGTTGATGGTGCCGGTGATGCCCGCCGTCTCCACCAGCGAGAGGACCAACTTCACCTGCTTGGCCGGATCGATCCCGGTGCCGAAGTTGAAGTACTTATAGCCCAGCCAGGAATGGTTGCGCAGGTTCTTCACTGGGTACCAGCCGTCCCGCTCGGCAGCCGGATCGAAGTTCTGGGTGGCGTCCACGAACTGGGTGAAGAACTGCGGCATCTGGCCGGTGGTCGGCAGGATGTAGGAGGCATAGCCCGCGTTCTGTGCTTCGAATGGATCCAGCCCGTCCAGATCGAAGCCCTGGGACGTCATCTCGACCTGTTCGATCACCGGGTAGCCCGAGGCGTTGAACGTCATCGTGAACGGCTCCGCCATCGCCTGGCGCTTGCCGGAGATGTTGGAGTCGCGGTGATACACCTGGTACCACTGCCCATTCACCTGCACGGTGCCGCCGTGGATGTTGCCCCCGGAGAACGTCTTGGTGTCCGGGGTGCCGGTGTAGGGATCGACGATCCGCTCGCCATAGTTGCTCACGATCACCCCCCCGTAGGTCCAGGGGCCGAATGGGGTGTCGGCATAGGCGTAGCCGATCTCGGAGATGTTGCTTGTCTGGTTGTACGCTGTCCGGTCCGCGCCGCGGCAATACACCATGAAGTACGACTTCTTGTTGGTGACCGGATCTACCACGGTGCGCACCGAGGAGCCCTCGAACATGTAGAGGTCCTGGCCGCCGTCATCATTCCAGCTCGGCATGGTGTTGTTCGGAGCCTGCGCGGTGTCAATCGTCGGGTAGTGCTCGGTGCCCGGCAGGATGGTGGCCATGTCGGTCGGATCCAACTCGGCCGCGAACGAGCTGCGGCGCTCTTCCGGCGTCCAGTACAGGAAGACGCGGGACTTGCCGTTGGCGTCCTTGTTGTCGGTGTCGACGAGGACTGCCGGATCGAAGGCCAGGGTGACGAACTTCGGGTTGGTGAACGGGCCGGCCGGGCTGGTGGATTCGGCGACGAACATCGGGTGGCGCCGCTGGTAGGTGGCGGCCGCCGGAGAGTCATTCACGCCCGCGATTCGATCCGCGTTCGCGTTCACGTGCCACATACCGTCCACGAACAGGTACATGTAGTACTTGTTGTTCTCCGGGTGGTACACCACGTCGGGGGCATAGAGCTGCACCCGCTGGTTCTTCGAGGTGGCGCCTTGGTGCATCGCGCCACCGGCATCGACAAAGCTGGCAATCGGGGCGACGTCCACCACCAACTGCTTCCAGACGCCGTCTGAATCCTTGAAGCGGGCGCCGTTGAGCTGATCGACGTGGAAGGCCTCTCCCTCATGACGCCAGTTCGTCAGATCATTCACCGGGGCGGACCAGACCACATGCTCGGGGCCGCAATACCCGCTAAGCCGGGTGTCGTGCGAGCCGTACACGTAGACCCGCTGCTCGCCGGTGGCCGGATCGGTGAACACGCGCGGTTCGCCGTCGGGGATGCGCTCCCAGAGCGGAAGGAACGGATTGGCCGCCTGGGCAGGGGCTGCCACATAGGGCAACGCACTGAAAACCACCGCCATCGACAGCAGTGCAGTGGCTAGCCTTCTAGCCTTTAACATAGAAACTCCTTTGTTCTGAATGGGGCTGGGTAAATACCAAGGGCGGGATATACCCTGGGGAATAACGAATCACCCCCCACAAGGGAGCTTAGTTGACGACGCGGCGAGTTTGTAAACCAGTTAAACGCAATGGCCGCGCCGTGACTGGTTTCCCGTCACAGCGCGGCCGCGCTTATTCATTTTTTTTCACTACTTGACCGTGATCTTGACGGTCTTGGTCTTGCCACCCGCCTTGATGACCAAGGTGTCGGTACCCTTCTTTGCCGCATAAACCCGGCCGACCGCGTCCACGGTCACGATGGAGTACTTCTTGGTGGAGTACGTCACCTTGACGTTCGCGGCATTGCCGGAAGCGTACTTGCCGGTGACGAAAACCGTCTGGCCGACCGTCATGGTCTTCGGGACGGAGACATCCAGCGAAACCTTGGAGACCTTGCTGGACGGCTGCTTCGCCACCACCTTCACCGTAATCTTCACCGACGGCTTCTTGCCATTGGCGTCGACCTTCTTGGAAGTGGCGGTGATCGTCGCCTTGCCAGCCTTCAACGCCTTGATCTTGCCGTTGGCGTCCACCTTGGCGACCTTGGTGTTCGAAGACTTCCACGTCAACATGCCCGAGTAGGCGGCGTGCAGGCTGTCGAAATAGACACCGGCCTTGACCTTGAAGGACTTGCCCTTCACCAGCGTCAACTGGCTCTGCGCGAGCTTCACCTTGGTGACCACCGGCGCCGCCGGGACAGTACTCGGCGTCTCTTGGATCACGGTGACGGTCTTCAAACCGGCCACCTTCGCGGAAAGGTCGTTGATGGCCTGCTCCAACTGGGCGACCGTCGCGGACGGATTCTGCGCGACTTCCTGGGCGGCGGCCAAAGCGGCGGCCACCGGGGCCCACGAGGTGGGCGTGAAGTCAGACGGCGTGAGCGCGGTCACCGAGGCGATCTGCGCGTCCAGCACGTCCTGCATCCGCTTGGTGACGGTGTCCGCCACCACCAGCGAGCCGATCGCGTTGGAGAGCTGGGTGATCGCGTGCTCCAGCACGGTGCCGTTGTTCGAGGAGACGACCGTCTTGGCGTGATCGAGCGCCGCCGCCACCGGGCCCCACGAATACGTGGTGTAATCGGAGGCCTTCAGCGCCTCGGCCGCACTGATGGCGGCAGTCAGCGTCTTCTGCAGCCGGTCGATGGAGGCCGGGGTGTCGGTGACCGGCTCCACGCCCGCCATCGCCGCCGTCAACGCGGCCAGCGCGTCGCGCAACTCGGAGATCGTCGCCGCCGAATCCGCGTGCTTGGCTTCGGCAGCGGCCAGCGCGACCGCCACCGGCGCCCAGGAATCCGGGGTGTAGACCGACGAATCCATCGCCTCAGCCGCCGCAATCTGCGCGGAGAGCTGGTTCTTCAGCACGGCTGTCTGCTCCGGGGTGTCGTCATACGGCTCCAGCGCGCCCACGGCGGTATTCAGCGCCACGGTGGTGTTCGCCACCTCCAGCTCCGTCACCGTGTCAATCGGCTTGGCGAGCACTTCCTTGGCCGCGTTCAGGGCGGTGGTCAGGTTCGCCGCCGAGATCGGGGTGTAGAGGCCCGGCGTCTGATACTGCAGCGCGTCAATGGCGTCCACCAGGGCCCGCAGCCCGGAGGTGTCGACCCGCAGTTCCAGCGCGTTGTACGCGGTGGTGATGGCGTCGACGGCCGCGTCCACCGCATCCTGGGTGACGGTGATGTCAGCCAGCACGGTTTGCGCGGCAGCCAGCGCATCTTGCAGATCCGCCCAGGAATCGGCCTTGAAATCGGCTTGGACGAGACCAGCGGCGGCGAGATCGGTGGCGACCTGAGCGATCCGCGCCTGCAGCGCCGTCTTGTCAGCCTCCGGCGGATACACCGGGACGGCCGCCGAGGTGGCGGTGGCGTCTGGGAAGTCCACATGCGAGGCGGTCACCCGCACCGAGAGCTGATGCCCGATGTCGGTGAGGCTCGGCGTGTAGGTATCCGACTGCGCGCCGGTGATCGGGGTGCCGTCCAGCAGCCACTGGTAGCTCAACTCGTCCGGGACGACCGTCCAGGTGGCCGCGCCCGGCACCACTTCGGTGCCCTCCCGCACGTAGGCGGGCAGCGTCGGCGGCGTGAGGTTGTCCAGCGAGGCGGTGCCGTCCGGAATCACGGTGACGAGGGCCTGCTTCCCGAGCTTTTGCAGGATCGAGGACGCCATGGCGTTCACCTCGACGATGCCGGCGCGGGTGGCGACCAACTTGCCGTTCACAATCGAAGCCCCGGCGGTGTTCCGGGCATTCGGCTGGATCGAGTACGCGATGGAAACGTTGGTATTCGGATCCGACAGCGCCGGGGTGGCG
This sequence comes from Propionibacteriaceae bacterium, assembly GCA_031272505.1. Lineage (GTDB taxonomy): Bacteria > Actinomycetota > Actinomycetes > Propionibacteriales > Propionibacteriaceae > Propionicimonas. Next base: position 7,928 of record JAISTQ010000004.1, on the reverse strand, counting down.
ACCAGATCGACGCCAGCCTGGGCCGGAGTCAGCTCCACCAGTTGATCGGGGAAATCCAGATCGGTGATCGCCGCCGTCGGAGCGGGATCGATGACCAGCTTCTCGATGGTGAAGGTGGAATCCGGCGTGGAGGAGTTGTCCGTCCAGGTGCCGAAAGCCAGGCTCACATTCGGGATGCTCTTGGTGACCGGCGTGTCGGTGTAGGTGAAGCTCGTCCCGTCCGTCGAATAACCGAAGTAGTACTGGTTGCCGATCTTGATCATCCGCAGATAGAAATCGGTGCTCGCAAACGGGGAGACGATGGTCACCGAAGTGCCGGAGTCAGCGGTCTCGGAAGCGACCTGCAGCCGCTGGCCACTCTCGTAGGAACGCACCCACTTGATGTACTCCGCGTCGGAGCCGTAGGCCAGCAGGCCCACCTGCTCGTAGTTGGCGGAGATGTTGGTGGTAATCAGATGCGCGGTGGCCATCCAGTCGCCGGGAGCACTGTGGAAGAAGATGTTCTTCGCGGTGTTCGTGCTACCCCACAACTGCCCGGACTGGGTGTTGACCTTCAAGCCGTCGGCGGTGCCATAGCTGACCGCGCTGCCATCCTCGCGGACGACCGACCAGCCGTACTGGCCGGGGCCGGTGCCCTTCAAGTCCGCCTCGGAGAGGTTCTTGAAGTCGACCGTCTCCAGCGGGCTGACGACCGGTAGCACCGGCGCTTCGAAGTTGACCGTCTTGAAGGTGACGCTCCGGCCCGAGCTGGCCTTTGCCCGCCCGTATGCGCTGAGCATCAGCTTCGGGTTCGCACCCGCCAGCGTCAACGCGCCGCCGACGGTGGTGAAGTTGATGCCGTCCGTCGAATACGCGCCGGTGTAGCTGGAGCCGGTCTTCACGAGCTTGAACCACAGATCGGTGCCCAGCGAGGCGGTACCTGGTGCTGGCCAGACCCGGCCGGAAGACTGCCGCACTGCGCCAGATTCCAGCGACCATTCGATGCCGGCCGCGTTGTCGTACTGATAGGTGAACAGGATGAAGTTGTCGACATCCTGGAACACCCCGGCCACGAACTTCTCATAGTTGCCACCCGGCTCCGCGGAGAGGGTGAAGTGGACCACAGCGGTGCCGTCATTCGGCCAATCGTGGAGCAACATGTTCTTCGGATTGTTCGAAGCCGACTGGCCTTGATACATCTCGCCGGTATCCAACTGGATGGTGGTGCCCGCCGCGCCATAGCTGATATTGGAATCGGCGTTGCGCACTTCCCAGTCACCATCGGCGAGATCCTGGGCGGTCGCGCCCTGGAAATCGAAGCTGGTGAGATCGACCGGATCGGGATCCGGGGTTGGCGGGGCGTCCACCACGAGCTCCTCGTAGATGAAGGGGATCTCGGGCTGGACATACGCGATGCCGTTCATGGCGCCCATCATGAAGCGCCCGGCGGGCAGCGAGATCGTCCGATAGGCCAGCAGCGTGAAATTGTTGCCGTCCGTCGAATAGAACATGCCGTAGCGATCACCCTGCTTGGTGAGCCGCAACCAGATCGGGTTGGTGCCCACGTTCACGTTGTTGGCGCGCGCCTGGGTGGCGTTCTCGGTGACCGCGCCATTCGCCTCCGCGAAACCGGTGACGCCGGCGTTGCCGTTCCACTGGTAGCCGATCTTGACGTAGTTGTTGTCGTCAGACCAGTAGCCGATGGCGGCCTGCTGGTAGTTGCCGGTGAGCGGCACAGTCGGGATGATCTTCACCGTCGCCGTCCAGTCGCCGGGGCCGTCGTGCAGGAAGAGGTTCTTCGGCGCGGCGGTGTTCTCGTCGGACTGGTAGATGTCGGACTTGTGCGACGTCAGCACCACACCGGTGGGCCCGTAGGAGGCCAGCGAGTTGTCCGGCCGCACGATGCTCCAATCGGCATTCTCAATGTCGGTGGAGGTCTTGTTCTTGAAATCGATGGAGACCAGCGGCACCTGCATCACCACCCGGTATTCGGTGATGCCGCCCATGCCGTCGTCGGCGGTGATGGTGGCGGTGTAGCTGTTCGCCGGGGTCGCCGGGTCAATGGTGACGGTGACGCCGGGAGCCGCGGTGGCCGCTACCGCCGGAATCGGATCGGAGCTGGCGGCGCGGGTGTAGCCGTACTTGGTGACTGCCGGATCGAAATCGGCGAGCGGGGTGCCGTCCACCAGGATCGACTCCAGCACTGGCGGGGCGTGCTTCACGCTGACGGCGAAGCTGGCCGTCTCGGTGTGCCCGCCCGCGGTGACCGTGGCGCTGATGGTGGCGACGCCGTCGCCCACGCCGGTGACCTTGCCCTGCTGGGTGACCTTCGCCACCGCCGGGTTCGAGGTGGTGTAGCGGACGGTGACGTCAGCCAGATCATAGAACGACTGGTCGTTCGCCACGGCGGTGAGGCCGGCGTCGATGACCGTCGGGTTGTCCAAATCGATGACCACGCCGTTCGGGATCATATAGGCCTCTTGCACGTAGATGTCGCGCTCGCCGCCGATATTCAGCGTCTGCTCCAGGGCGGCGTCGTCGGAATCCTGGCCGACGCGCAGCGTCCACAGGCCGTTGTCGATGACTTCACGCTCGGTGTCGGCATCCCAGAACCACAGCTCGGCGGGCTTCACGGTGAAGTTGACCGTCTTGGAACCGCCGGGGGTGAGCACGACCTTCTCAAAGCCGATCAGCCGCTGCTTCGGCTTTTCCACACCGTCAGCGCCGGGGGCCGAGGCATAGAGCTGGACGACGGTGGCGCCCTTCCGGCTGCCGGTGTTCTTCACCTTGACGCTGGCGGTCACCTGGCCGTTCTGATCCACACTGTAGCTGGACAGGTTGAAATCGGAGTAGGTGAAATCGGTGTAGCCGAGGCCGTAGCCGAACGGGTAGGTCACGTCACCGGTGAAGTACTGGTAGGTGCGGCCGTTCGAGGTCTCCGACGGGGCCAGGTTGTAGACCGTGGTGGCGTCCAACTGGGAGACGTCGGTGTACCAGGTGAACGGCAGCCGGCCGGACGGCTCCACGCCGTTGTAGCCGAACAGCACCCGGGCGATCGAGTTGCCCTGATCCTGGCCGTTGTAGGTGGCCCACAGGATCGCCGGCACCGCGTCCTTGAAGGGTTCGATGTTCATCTGGCCGACGGTGTGCATGTAGACGACCGTGCGCGGGTTCAGCGCGGCGGCCTGGATGGCGAAGTTCGCCTGGTTGCGCGGGAAGTCGAGGTTCGCGCGGTCCTGCTCCTCGCGGGCGTCGGTGCCGCCGGCGCGGGTGGAGAGCACCACGATGGCCACGTCGGCCGCGGCGATCTTCGCCTTCTCGTCGTCGGTGAGCGTGCCATTGTCGTTGTCGCCGACCTGGATCACGTTCGCGGCGTTGCCACCGAGTTCGGTGACGATCTTCTTCACGCCGTTGAGCGGATGGTTCGAGGTGCCTTCGGTGGTGGGCACGGAGCTGGGCGAGTAGTCGCCGAGTTCGTAGCGGTCCGCGGCCTCGCCGACCAGCACGATGTTGTCGATGTCGTCAGCGGCGGTCGACAGCGGCAGGATCGGCTTGTCGTCGCCCGGATCGGCCTTCTCGTTCTTCAGCAGCACGGTGGCTTCCTCGGCCATGGTGGACGCGATTTGCCCGTGGATGTTGGAATTGATCTGCTTGGCCTCGGTGTAATCGGAGCCGCGCCACGGATCGTTGGAATCGAATTCGCCGGTGCGCATCCGGACGGTGAAGAGCCGCTCCAAGGCGATGTCGACGTCGGCCTCGGTGAGCAGGCCCTGCTCCACCGCCGGGGCGATGTTCGCCGAATACTGGCCGCCGGAGCAGTCAATGTCGGTGCCGCCCTTGATCGAGTAGGCGGTGGCCTCCGGACGGGTGACGTTGTGGTCTGCGCCCGTGGGCCGCCAGGCGTGGTTGCCGGCGACGTCGTCGATGGCGCCGCAGTCGGAGGTGATGAAGCCGTTAAAGCCCCACGTCCGGCGCAGCACGTCGTTGTTCAGATAATTGTTCGCGGGCATCGGAGTGCCGTTCAGCGAGTTGTAGGCCGTCATCAGCGACTGCACGTTGTGGTTCTCGGTGGCCTCCTGGAAGGCTTGCAGATAGTACTCGTGCAGTTCGTCCGACGGCATGTTGGACGAACCGCTGTGCCGGTTGTTTTCGGAGTTGTTAGCGGCATAGTGCTTCACGGTGGCGACCGTCTCGACGTAGGTGTCGTCGTCGCCCTGCAGGCCGTCAATGAAAGCGCCGGCGATCTGGCCGGTGAGGTACGGATCTTCGCCGTAATCCTCTTCGGCGCGGCCCCAACGCGGATCGCGGTTCAAGTTGATGGTGGGAGACCAGTACGTCAAGCCGTAGTTGCCGCCGGTGTTCCACTTGGCGCGGGCCTCATCGGCCGCCGCGCTCATCGCTTCCTTCACCAGCGCGGTGTTCCAGGTGGCGCCAATGCCGAGGCCGGTGGGGAATGCCGTGGCCGTGCCGACACGGGCGATGCCGTGGAGCGCCTCGTTCCAGTAGCGGTAGGCGGGCAGCCCGACGCGGGCGACGGCGCCTTGCTTGGAGGTGGTGGCCCGGAACTGGGTGAGCTTCTCCGCGTAGGTGAGCCGGGAGACCAGATCGGCGGCGCGCTCCTCAAAGGTGTAGGCGCCGGAATCGTCTTTCCAGATCGGGGTGGGGGGATCGGCCGCCGCGGGGGTGGCCGGGGTAACTAGTACTGCTGACGACAGCAGCATTGACACAACAGCGGCGAGCACGATTGGGAGGTGCCGCCGGCGAGTAGGATGCGTCATTACATACCTTCCTGTGAGATGTATTGGCTCAGTGAATCAACTCTGAATCGACTGGTAAGGAGCTAGGTCCGAGAGCCAGACCGTGGGCACGGTCACTGCCCTTTATACACCCAGTGGTGACGCTTTTCAAAAGCGCGCAGGAGAATGATCAATAAATGCACAACAGGGAGGCATTCGGCCTCCCTGTTGTGCGTTGAAGTTGTGTTTATGCCTGTGGCGGCTGCGGCGGCTGGTAGGGCTGCGCTGGGGGCTCGTACGGCTGGGCCGGGGGCTGAGCGGCGGGAGGAGCATAGCCCGGCGCCGGAGCCTGGTAGCCCGGCTGCGGCGGCTGCTGCTGCGCCTGCGGGATCGGGATGTCCACGGCACCGCCGAGCACGCCACCGAGGAACGGGATGGCGATCATGGCAATGCCAACGAGAATCGCCAGGTAGACGCCAAAGCCCGTCAAACCCCAGCTAATCGTCTGGAAGAGGACGAGGAGGGCAACGAGGGCAATCACTACACCAGCTCCCAAAGCGGCGAACTTGGACGTCTTGTCCAGATTCTTATTGCGGTTGTTGAGGTCGAACGGCGGCTGATCGCCATTGCCCAGGAACAGGGCGACGACAATGGCCCCTGCCGAGAGCAAGAAGGTGATCCAGCCTCCCCACGTCTGGATACCGCTAGCGGATAAGCCATAACCCGAAACGGTCATCCAAGGGAGGAAGGTAGTAATAATGCCGACCGCACCGACGATCGCGAGTACTAGACGTTGCTTATGCATACTGTCTCCTTTTTGGGGTAAGCCCACAAATGTGGTTGTTATGTGGCAGCTTAGCCGAAACCCGGCCGCAATCACCACAACCGGGCGTTTTCGTCAAGATTGCGCCCAGTTATTGAGAAGTGCTGTCGACTACTTCTTTTGCAGTTTGGCCCACTCGTCGCGCAGCCCCACGGTGCGGTGGAACAGCGGTGGGTTTCCGTCAACCGGGCGATTGTCCTTGGCGAAATAGCCGAGCCGCTCGAACTGCACCACTTCGCCAGGAGCGGTCTCGGTCAACGCGGGCTCCACCTTGCAGCCGGTCAGCAACTCCAACGAGGCCGGGTTCAGATCGTCCAGCGGTTCACCGGTGCGCTCGCCGGGCACTTCCGCGGCAAACAGCCGATCATAGAGGGCGGCTTGGGCGTCAATCGCGTGCGCCGCGCTCACCCAGTGCATGGTGGATTTCACCTTGCGCCCATCGGGAGCGTCGCCGCCCTTGGTGGCCGGATCATAGGTGGCGTGGACGGCGATGATGTTGCCCGCGTCGTCCTTGTCGACGTGCGTGGCGCGCACCAGATACGCGCCGCGGAGCCGCACTTCCCGGCCAATCGAAAGCCGGAAGAACTTCGGTGGGGGCACCTCGGCGAAATCGTCCTGCTCAATATATAACGTGCCGCTGAAGGGGACGCTGCGGGTGCCATCGGCCGCGTTCTCCGGGTTGTTCGTCACCTCGAAATACTCGACTTCGCCCGCGGGCCAGTTGTCGATGACCAGTTGCAGCGGCTTGAGCACCGCCATCCGCCGCTGCGCCACCCGGTTCAACTCGGCGCGCACGAACGATTCCAACTCCTCGATGGAATGCCGCGAGTTGGTCTTATTGATGCCGATGTGCGTGCAGAATGCCCGGATCGCCGCCGCCGGATAGCCGCGCCGCCGCAACGCCACCAAGGTGGGCATCCGCGGATCGTCCCAGCCCGAGACGATGCCGTCGCGCACCAAGCCCAGCAGCCGTCGCTTCGAAGTGACGGTGTGGGTGAGCTCCAGCCGCGCGAACTCCAACTGCTTCGGCTTCTCGAACGGCAACTCCAGATGCTCCAGGAACCAGTCGTACAGCGGCCGATGGTTGACGAACTCCAGCGTGCACATCGAATGCGTGACACCCTCAATCGCATCCGACTGCCCGTGCGCCCAGTCGTACATCGGGTAGATGCACCAGGTGTCCCCGGTGCGGTGGTGATGCCCGCGCCGAATCCGATACATCACCGGATCGCGCATCTCCATGTTCTCGGATTGCATGTCCACCTTGGCCCGCAACACCTTCGAGCCATCCGCGAACTCGCCCGCGCGCATCCGCCGGAACAGATCCAAGCTCTCCGCGATCGGCCGATCCCGATACGGCGACTCGATGCCCGGCTTGCCAAACCCGCCGCGCTGCGCCGAGATCGTCTCGCCGTCCTGCTCGTCCACATAGGCCAGCCCGGCCTGGATCAGATCCTCCGCCCACTCATAGAGCTTCCCAAAATAATCCGACGCATAGCACACCGACTCCGGCTCGAACCCCAGCCAGCGGATGTCCGCGATGATCGAATCGACATACTCGACGTCCTCCGTGTCCGGGTTGGTATCGTCAAACCGCAGCTTGCAGATCCCCCCGAACCGCTCCGCGATCCCAAAATCAGCCGTGATCGCCTTCGCGTGCCCAATATGCAAATACCCATTCGGCTCCGGCGGAAACCGCGTCTGCACCCGCGATGAGTACGTCCCCGCCTCGTTATCCGCCACTACCGCATCCGCGATGAAATCTCCCGCCACCGGGCTCTCAACTGCCATACCGCACATAATACGGGAAATCGGCGTCCGCTCCGCTCGGTCTTTCACCCGCTCACCCCTTTGCTCCCTCACCCCTCACCCACAACCCTTCACCCGTTCGTCGCCCCCATCTCGCGGGCCCGACCTCCTCGGCATGTCTGTCTGACGGCCCGCGTCGGACGAGGAGTCTTGGCGCGTTGGCTTGTGGTTGCCCTGCCCCTTGCAGTCTGCTTCTTCACCTGCCTCGCTAGAGGTCGGTGCTCGTGGTTCAGTTTGCTGCCTTGTTTTTATGGAAATCATCAATGACGGGGTTGTGGTACCCAGCCACCGACCGGCACCCAGTGCCGAACTAATGCTCGTCTGGCCAGCCCAGCCATTCAACTCGCGGGGACGACCAGCCTGACCACACTCGGGAAAAGTCGGTCCGACGGCCGTGCCGACGGATCGGCTTTTGATCCCGTCAGCAACCCAACCCCCAAGAACAGCTACCGGAAGCAGAAGAGCCCAGCCAGGACGGTGGCCGAACACGCGAAAACCATTCCCAACCCAGCCTGCGGCAAAGCCCCCACACCGTCCACACTTTGCCCAAAAATGGCCGTTTTCCAAAAGTGTGGACCATC
>JAISTQ010000041.1 GCA_031272505.1 Propionibacteriaceae bacterium | reverse complement strand
CCACCTCGTGGCGTTGTCAGGTCAGCCGGGATACCACCAGTATCCAGGCGACCTTCCGCCTTACGATGCGGCTCCCATAGCCCATCCTCGCTACGAACCCGACTTATGAACCAACTCTTTGGCGTTAGACTTTGGGGTATGGCGACTTGGATGGACGGGCCAGAATATGCGCCGGTGGAGCGTCCGGACGGCTTCGACGCCCCGGACACGCCCGCGCTGTCGACCGCCGAGCCACCGCCCGTCATTCCGCCCGCGCCGCCGCAGCCACCCAGCTATTCGCTGCCACAACCGCTCAAACCGCTGGCTGAGATCCTGCCGCCGAAGGAAGAGCGGCGCAATGCGGCTGAGCCCTTCTCCGTCGTCCAATCCTCGGTGAGCACCTCCGCCTGGGAGGCCGTCGGCACCTCCAGCACCCAGACCTGGGAGCCCAAACAGCCGCTCGGGCCGACGCCGGAGGCGATTCTCTCGCCGCCCGCCCCGATTCCGACCTCGGTGGCCCAGTTGCCCGCCCCGCGCGTCTATTCGTCACAGCAGGTGATCCTGCCCGCCGATTCGAAGTACAAGACGCGGCAGTCCGTGGGCACCTGGAACCAGCCGCCCGCCCAACCGACCCCCGTCCCGCCGTCGACCGGGCAGTGGAACGCCCAGATGGCCCCCGGTGGCGTCCCCTACTCCTACTACCCCTACCCCGGCTGGGCTCCGCCGCGCGGCCGGGTGGGCGCGATGCGGGTCTTTGACGCGGTCACCCCCGGCGTCTTGATCTCGCTGATCCTCGGCGCCGCGTTTAACTGGTTCTCCGGGCTGTTGCTGATCCTGGCCTTCGGGCTCAGTTTCCGAATCCGCTACCGGCGGCAGGCCGTCTTGATCTGCTTCTATGTCCCGTTCGCGTTGGCGGTGTTGTTTGCCTTGACATTATTCAGCAGTAGTCCGTATTACTTCGGTCTCTCGATGGCCTGGGAGTCGGTGAACGGCGTCAGCCAGATCGCTTGCTGCATCCTGCCTTGGACGCTTTGGATCATCGTCTGGCGGGCCTTGGCCAACCACGAACGCCCGGACATCACCCGGTAGGCTGCCATGCATTCCGGCTCCCACCATCATTCCCAGAGCCTGCTCAAATACCTGTGGCTCTCGGTGGCCACCGCCATCGTCACCTTGACGATCAAGCTGGTCGCCGCGCTGCTCACCAACTCGGTGGGCTTGTGGTCGGACGCGCTGGAATCCACCGTCAACCTGGCCGCCGCCCTGATCGCGATCTGGGCGATGATCGTGGCCGCCCGGCCCGCCGACTCCGACCACGATTTCGGCCATGGCAAGGCCGAATACCTCTCCGCCGCGGCCGAAGGCCTGATGATCTTCGTGGCCGCCGTCGGCATCATCTATTCCGCGGTGCAGCGGTTCCTGTATCCCAGCGAACTCGAAAACCTCTCCTGGGGCCTGCTGCTCTCGCTCTCGGCGTCCATCTTCAACCTGGGGACGGGCTGGTACCTGATCCGGGTCGGCAAACGGGAGCGCTCGATCACCTTGGAGGCGGACGGACGCCACCTGATGACCGACGTGATCACCTCGGCCGGGGTGCTCGCCGCGATGCTGCTGGTGATGCTCTCCGGCTGGGTCTGGCTGGATCCGGTGATCGCGATCCTGGTGGGCTTGAACATTTTGATCACCGGCATCCGGCTGCTGCGCCGCTCCTTCGTGGGGCTGCTGGACGCCGCCTTGCCGCCCGAGGACGTGGCCCAGCTCACCGCCGCCTTGGATCAGCTCGCCAGCGAGCAGCAGGTGGCGCTCACCAGCCTGCGCACCCGCGAATCGGGCCGTCAGCGGTTCGTCTATGTGACGCTCGAAGTGCCCGGTGATTGGTCGGTGCGGCGTTCCCATGACGTCGCCGATCTGGTCGAAGACCGGGTGGCCGAAACGCTGGAAGATGCCACTACCTACGTCCACATTGAGCCAGCCCAGTAGGCTATGCCTATGCCAAAATTTGAACCGTTCCGCGCGATCCGCTACGCCCCCGGCACCGATTACGACGCGGTGATCGCTCCCCCCTACGACGTGCTCTCCGATGCCGACATCGATTACTACAAGGCGCTGGATCCGCACAACATCGTCTGGATCGACCTCCCCGCTGGCGGCGATCTGTCCGCGCCCGGCCAGCAGGTCGCGGCGGAGGCGGACGCCTATGCGCAGGCGGCTTCGCTGCTGCGGCAGTGGCTGGCTGCCGGGGTGCTGGTACAAGACGCGACGCCCAGCTTCACCATCTACCGGATGGCTTTCACCGACGCCACGGGCGCGGCCCGCGAGATCGTCGGGGTGCTCGGCGGCCTCGAAGTGGTTGACGAAGGCGCGGGCGGGGTGCTCCCCCACGAGCGGACCACCCCGAAGGCGAAGTCTGACCGTTTGGATTTGACGCGGGCGACGGCCACCAACCTCTCCCCGGTCTGGGGGTTGAGCCTGGCTTCCGGGTTGACGGCGGCGCTGTCCGCTCCGGGTGAGCCGTTGGGATCGCTGGAGGTGGCCGGGGTGACGCATTCGGTCGAACGGGTATCTGATCCGCAGCGCATCGCCGAGATCGCGCAGATCCTCGCCGCCGACGACGTGCTGATCGCCGACGGGCACCACCGCTACGCCGTCTCCCGTTTCTATCGCGACGAGGTGCGCGCGGGCAGCGGTCGGACGGACACCGAGGCGGAATACACGCTCACGTTCGTCAACGAACTGATTGACGAGCAGCTTTCCATCGAGGCGATCCACCGGCTGTACTCGGGCATCTGCCTGGAGCACCTGCGCGGGGTGTTCGCCGCGTGCTTCGACTTCACGCCTTTGCACGCCGAGCTCACCGGCGAAACGTTGGCGCAGATGACCCGCCTGGGCCGCCTGGTCTTCCTGCATCCGGACGGCACCGCCGAATGGATGACGCCCAAAGATGACGCGTTCGACGGGGTGCGCGCCCTGGACGGCGCTTACTTGGAGCACGCGCTGGCTCCCATCGCCGCCGATCCGCACGACTCGAATCTGACGGTGAGCTACCAGCACGGCCTGGCCGAAATGCGGGCCGCCGTGGCTTCCGGGGCGTACACCGCCGGGGTGCTGATTCGTCCGACGTCAATCGCGGAGATCAAGCGCACCGCCCGCGAGGGTTTGCTGATGCCGCCGAAGTCCACATTTTTCACCCCGAAGTTGCGCACCGGCTTCGTAATCCGGCCGACTGCCGCGCTCTGAATGCACTACGCTATTACCTTGCAGTCAACCGAACACAGGAGAGCAAAATGACGCGCGTGGCCAAGAAGAAGTGGCGCAGCAAGCTGATGAGCGCGGAGGATGCCGCGAAGCTCATCAAGAATGGGATGAATGTCGGCGTGAGCGGCTTCACCGGATCGGGATACCCGAAGGCGGTGCCGGTGGCGCTGGCGCAGCAGATCGCCGCAGCCCACGAGCGTGGCGAGGAGTTCCAGGTGGGTATCTTCACCGGCGCTTCCACCGCCCCGGAGTTGGACGGCTCGCTCTCGGATGTCTACGGCATGAAGCTGCGGATGCCCTACCAGTCTGATCCGTCGATGCGCAACCGCATCAATGACGGCACCACCACCTATGTGGACGCCCATCTCTCGCATTCCGGCCCGCAGGTGCTCGCTGGGCACTACGGCAAGATGGATTGCGCCATCATCGAGTTGACGGCCATCACCAAGGACGGCCTGCTGATCCCGTCGTCGTCGGTTGGCAACAACGTCTCCTGGATGGAGGCGGCAGATTTCATCATCCTGGAGGTCAACTCCTGGATGTCCATGGGCCTGGAAGGGATGCACGACATCTGGTACGGCGTCGCCCTGCCCCCGGATCGCACCCCGATCCCGATCACTTCCGCCGGCCAGCGCATCGGCCAGTCGTACTACGAGATTCCGTTCGACAAGGTCGTCGCCGTGGTGGAGACGGATTCCCCGGATCGCAACACCCCGTTCAAGCCACTTGACGAAGATTCGAAGAAGATCGCCGGCTACTACCTCGAGTTCCTGGAGCACGAGGTCAGCAAGGGCCGCTTGCCCAAGAACCTGCTGCCGCTGCAATCCGGCGTGGGCAACATCGCCAACGCGGTGCTCTCCGGCCTATTGGAAGGCCCGTTCGAGAATCTCACCTCGTACACCGAGGTCATCCAGGACGGCATGATCGACCTGATTGACGCGGGCAAGCTGGTCGCCGCCTCGGCCACCGCCTTCTCGCTCGGCCCGGATTACGCGCACAAGATGAACGACAACGCGGCCTTCTACGCGAAGTCCATCGTGCTGCGCCAGCAGGACATCTCGAACCACCCCGAGCCGATCCGCCGCCTGGGCGTGCTGGCTAGCAACGGCCTGATCGAGGCCGATATCTACGGCAACGTGAACTCCACCCACATCATGGGCTCGAAGATGCAGAACGGCATCGGCGGCTCCGGCGATTTCACCCGGAACGCCTACATCTCCGCCTTCGTCACCCCGTCGACGGCCAAGGGCGGCGCGATCTCGGCCATCGTCCCGATGGTCTCGCATCACGACCACACCGAGCACGACACTCACGTCATCATCACCGAGCAGGGCCTGGCGGACATCCGCGGCCTCGGCCCGCAGCAGCGCGCCAAAGTCATCATCGAGAATTGCGCCCACCCGGATTACAAGCCCATCCTCCTCGATTACTTCGAGCGCGCCGTCAAGTCGGCCAACAGCCAACACACGCCGCACATCCTCACCGAGGCGCTGAGCTTCCACTCCCGCTTCCTCGAGACCGGCACCATGGCCCTATAACCCAACGGCCCCCGCGCACAGCCCCTTCGCCCAACGCGGGCCGTCAGGGGCCATGCTTGCTGCGTCTACACGACGGCGAGGGCTTCGACGGGGGAGGCTTTGGCGGCGCGGCGGCCCGGGATGATGGAGGCGAGGGCGGCGGCGAGGGCGCAGGCGGCGATCAGGCCGACGGTGTAGAGCCAGTCAGTGCGCAGCGGGATGTCGATGCCGTGGCCGAGGTCGAAAGCGAGCATGTTGGCGATGGCGGTGACGCCGAGCCAGGCGAAAAACAGGCCGGCGAGGATGCCGACGACGGCGCCCACCACGGCGATCAGCAGCGCCTCGATCAGCATCATCTTTTTGAGCTGGCCGGTCTGCAGGCCGAGGGCGCGGAGCAGCGCGTTCTCGCGGGTGCGCTCGATTACCGAGAGGATCAGGGTGTTGGCGACGCCGACGAGCGCGATGAGCACGGCCACCGCCGTCAACGCGGTCGCCCCGATCAGCAACGCGTCGAAGGCTTGATTGATGGCCTGGATCAGCATCGGATCGGAGCCGACCCGCTTGCTCAACTCCTCAATCACGAACTCACGACCGCTGGTCACCCCGACTTGCAGGGTGATGATGATGGTGACGGCGAGCAACAGCGCGGTGGCGGTGGCGGTGGTGCGGCGCGGGTTGCGGATCACGTTCCCGGCGGCAAGCCGAACCACCGGGCTGAGCGGGCTGACGAGCTTGGCGAGCAGCCACAGGATCGGCTTCAAATAGAGCGGCGCGGCCACCAGCAAGGTGACGGCGAAGCAGAAGGAAGCGGCCACCGCGAAGAGCAGCGCGTTCTGGTTGAACGAGAACACCGGCAGCACCATCACGATGCCCACCAAGGCAAAGAGCCCGGCCACGATGCTGCGCGCGATCACGCCGAACTTGCGGGCGGTGGCCGTCGGCACCACTTGCAGTGCCGCCATGGGCGCCACGTGGGCGGCCCGCAGACAGGGGGCGATGGCGGCAATCAGCGTCAACAACAAACCAAGGAACAGCTCGAGGTAGATTTCGCTCCAGCCGATCACCAGCCCATTGGCGAGCGCTCCGGTGAAACCGGCGAACGCCGCACCCAAAGAGATGCCCAGCACCAGGCCGAGCAGATCGCCGATCAGCCCGATCAGCAGCGCCTCGATGCCGGTGGCCAGCAGCACCTGCCCGGTGGTGGCCCCGATGGCGCGCAGCAGCCCGAGTTGGCGTTGCCGCTGGGTGAGCAGGATGGTGAAGGTGTTCGAGATCACCATGATGCCGGTGAGCGCGGCGATGCCCGCGAACGTCCAGAGCAGCCACTTGGTGGCGTCGACGGCGATGCCCTCCATCCCCTGGGCGGCGCCTTCGGTGGCGGTATAGACCGAGACCAGCACCAGGAAGCCGACGGACAGGCCGACGGCGATCACGGTGGCCAAGTAACGGCTCGGGTGGAAGCGGATCTCGCGCAGGGAGAGCTTAAACACGCGGCGCCTCCCGATCCTGGACGGTTTGGATCCGCCCGTCGGAAAGGTGGAAAGTCCGATCCGCGAAAGCGGCTGCATTCGGATCATGGGTGACCATCACGATGGTCTGCCCCAGGTTGGTGACGCAGGTGCGCAGGTAATTGAGCAGTTGCAGGCTGTTCGCCGAATCCAGCGCGCCCGTCGGCTCGTCGGCGAAGATGACGGCCGGACGCGGCAGCAACGCGCGGGCGATGGCCACCCGCTGCTGTTGGCCTCCGGAAAGCTGGCTGGGCAGATGCTTGAGCCGCTCGCCCAACCCCAACGACTCGATGACCGAAGCGTAGTGGGCCGGATCGGGCTGCTTGCCCGCCAACTCCAACGGCAGCGTGATGTTCTGCGCGGCCGTCAACGTGGGGATCAGGTTGAACGACTGGAAGATGAAGCCGATTTGCTCGCGCCGCACCTTCGTCAGTTCCTTTTCGGGGAGCGCCGTCAACTCGATGCCCGCCAGATACACCTGCCCGCTGGTAGGGGAATCCAGCCCCGCGAGGCAGTGCATCAACGTCGACTTCCCAGAGCCCGAAGGGCCCATGATCGCATAGAATCCGCCAGCGGCGAACTCAATCGACAACGCGTCCAAAGCCACCACTGCGGCTTCGCCCACCCCATATACCTTGGTGACTTGCACACCGGCCGAGATAACAGTCTCACTCACCCGGCCATCATAACCACTCAGGTGTTTTTGCGCGGGCGTTACATCTCTTCGTGGGTGTCTGGGCCCTCCAGGATGAGGCGGCGATCCGGGCGGGCTAGCGCGTTGATGGCGGCGAAGTCAGCCTCGGAGAGGTCGAAGAAGACGTCGAGGTTCTCGGCTTGCCGGGCGGCCGAGGCGGCCTTCGGAATGGGGATGACGCCGGAGTGGACGTGCCAGGCGAGGATGAGCTGGGCTGGGGTCTTGCCATAGGCTTGGGCGATCTCGGCGATGATCGGCGCTTCGGCCTCGATGGCGCCGCGCAGCAGCGGTGACCACGCCTGGTTCCGGATGCCGTGGGCGCTGTCCCAGGCGACATGCTCGAACTGCGGGAAGAACGGATGGCGCTCGATCTGGTTGATCGACGGGGTGACGGAGGTGGCCGCCACGACCTTCTCCACGTGCTCGGGCAGGAAGTTGCAAACCCCGACCGAGCGGACCAGCCCGCGCGCCTGCGCCTCCACCAAGGCCTCCCAAGCCTCCACGTAAAGGCCGGTGATCGGATTCGGCCAGTGGATCAGCATCAGGTCGATGTAATCCAGCCGCATCCGCAGCAGCGACTCCTCGATGGCGGCCAGCGCCAGATCGTACTGGTGGTAGCGGCCCGGCAGTTTGGTGGCCACGATGATCTCGTCGCGCGGCACGGCCGAAAGCTGCACGGCCGCCCCCACGATCCCCTCGTTGTCGTAGTTGAAGGCCGAGTCGATGAGCCGATAGCCCAACTCCAGCCCCGACAGAATGGAATTGCGGCCCGCGAAGCCGCGCAGTTTGTAGGTGCCCAGCCCAATGGCCGGGATCTCCAGCCCGTCATTGAGGGTATAGCTAGGAATACTCATGTGTTGAGATTAGCAGCACTGCCGCCCGCTACGACCGGCCCGCGAAAACCGCGAGTTTGGCCAACGCGTCTTGACGGACCAGCTCGGTCTCCCAGGCGGAGACGTCGCAGATGTACGTCTGGGCGGTCTCGGTGTTCAGCCGCGACTTGACGGCCCCGGCGACGTTATAGGCCATCGTGGAGTAGTAGTTGATCTTCGCGATGCCCGCCTGGATCGCGGCGCGGTATTCGGCGTCGCTCAGCCCGGAGCCGCCGTGCATCACCAGCGGCACCCCGGCCACGGCGTTGATAGCGGCGAGCCGCTCGAAATCCAGCGTGGGCGTCTGCGTGTAGACGCCATGGACCGTCCCGAAAGCCACCGCGAGCAGATCCACGCCCGTCTCGTTGACGAACTGGGCAGCCTGGGCGGGCACGGTATAGCCGTCGGACAGCGACGCGTAGTCGACGTCGTCAGGGGAACCGCCCTCGCGCGTCATGGTGCCCAATTCGGCCTCCACGGCCACCGCGCGGGCGTGCGCGTAGCGGACTACTTCCTGGGTGCGCGCCACGTTCTCGGCATAGGGCAGGTGCGAGGCGTCAATCATCACCGAGGTGAAGCCCAGCTCAATCGCCCGCTTGATCTGCTCGAAATCCTCGCCGTGGTCGTAGTGCACGCCGACGGGCACGCGGGCCTGCGCGGCCACCGCGAGCATCACCGGCCCGATGATCTCCAGCGGCACGTACTTGCCGTGCACCTCGGCATATTCGACGATCACCGGGACACCCAACTGCTCGGCCGCCAGCACCACCCCGCGGGTGATCTCAATGTCAGTGACGTTGAAGGCCCCGACCGCTTGGCCGTTTTGACGGGCGGTGGCGGCGAGTTCCGCGGCGTTGGCGATGGGCATCAGGCGGCTCCAATCAGTTTGTCGGCGGCGGCTTGGCGGATGGCTTGGGTGGCGGCGTCCGGAGCCAACCCGGAAGCCAACGCGTGCAGCAGCCCGGCGGTGGCGGCGTCTCCCGCGCCCGTCGAGGTGACGATGTCGTCAACGGGGAGCGGCGGGAGCGTCAGGTTCAGATCCGCCCAGGCTTCGGCCAGCGGGCTGACGACCCGGCCACCCGCGGCCAGGCGGGCTCGACTGCCCGTCCGCAATGCAAAACCTTGGGCCCCGGCGGTCACCATGGCGATGCCCGCCCCAGAGGCGATCAGTTCCTTGGCCAGCTCGGCCGCCCCGGCCAAACTGGCGGGCTCCTCCAGCCGGTACATGGAAGCCAAATCGTCATAACTGGGGCTGATCACATCGGTGAAGGTGAGCACGTGGTGCAGGATCGCGGACCAATCCAACTGCCCCACCTCGGCATCCGGATCGACGACGGCTAGATCCAGCGAGGTCGTCACCCCGGCCTGTTTCGCGCGGGCGAACAGGTCGCGCAGCGGCACCCCGTCCGCCTCGATGGCCAGCGGCAGCAGCGGCGGATAGCCGAAATGCAGCAGATCGGCATCCACGCCCACGTTTTCGGGGTCGAACAGCGAGTTCGCCCCGGTGTGATGCCAGAACGTCCGATCCGCGCCTCCGGGCTCCAACACGATGGAGTATGACGTCGTCGCCCCCTCCAAAACGTGCAGGTCGGCCGCGTCGCCCAGCATTTGCGCCGCGATCGCGCCCAACTCGTCATCCCCCACCACGCCTTGGAGGCGCACCTCATATGGCGATGCGCTCCCGCCCAGCCGCAGCAGCCACAGCCCGGTGTTCGCCACGCAGCCGCCCAGCCGCACATCCAACGCCCCCACCTGAATCAACTGCCCCGGCGCCAACCGCGCGTTGGCAGGCAACGCGGGCACCAAATCCACACACAGGTGCCCAGCCACGCTGATGCGAAACACCGCTTCGTCCTTCCTCTTCAGACCCGTCTAGTCTAAGCCCTGATCCACCGATTCTCGCCTACCCAACGACCCCATCCGAACACGCTGACATCGTTGACGACACTTAACGCAGCGCGGCGAGGAAGGTCTGGGTGGTTTCCGCCGAGTGGGAGCCGATGTTCGTCAACGCGTGGACGGCCGAGATGAAGAGGGTGGCTTGGGCGGCGTCGGCAAGCGCGGGCCACGGGTCGCCCTTCTCGGGGACGGCTGGGCCGCCAGCCGCGCGGTAGGCGTTCACGAAGCGGGCCCAATCCAGGCCGGAGAGCTTCCCCGCCGAATAGAGCGCCGCCGGACGGGCCAGATCCCAAGCCGGATCACCCAGGCCCAGATCGTCCGGATCGAGCAGCCGCCACGGGCGGGAGAGCAGCGGATGGCCCAACTGGCCCAGATGCCAAGCCCCATGCACCGGCAGCTTCACCGCCGGCTTACGCAGTTTGTGGTACAGCTCGGCGCCCAAAGGGGCCAGCCACGGCTCCGAAGAAATGCCTCGGGCGGCCTTCACCGCCCGCTCGAAACGGGCCAAACCGCCATGGGTGGGCAGCTTCGGGAGCGCTTTGACGTCCGCCAGGTGCAGCTTCGCCAACAACTCCGCCGCGTCCTCCCAAGGCGGGTTCTCCACCGAAGAGACGAGGGTGGCGCGCGGCCAAATGGTGGCCAACTGCTCGTTCGGGGCGGGCAGCGGGCGCGGGCTGAGCGGGAGCAGCCAGATGCGCTCCATGGCGAGCGAATCGACGGCTTGCAGCCGGTTCGCCAACTCGGAACGTTTCGTCCCCTGCTCGTGCAGCTTCACCACCACGCCGCCGCAAATGAAAACTTTGGAGTGCTCGGGGCGCTGCGGCCGGGTGACCACGTCGGGGATCAGCATCCGGGAGACGGGGGTGTCCGCGTCCACCCTGGGGTCTTGGATGGCGGCCGTGGAGCGCACCCAGTGCAGCAGTGCCGGAGAATCATCCATTTTGTCCATCCCAATTCGGTGAGATCGTGCGCAGGCCCTTGGAAAGCAGGCCAAGACTAATTATCACCACACAGACAACGGACGAGTACAACATTACCTCGTGCGCGCCCAGCCATTTGATCGCGGGGCCGGCCAGGATCAGCCCCAACGGGCCGAAGACGATGGAGCCGAAGGCGTCATAGGCGGCCACCTTGGCCAGCGACTCTTGCGGCACCTCCAGTTGCATCGTCGTCATCCAATAGACGCTGAAAATCTCCAAGCCGAAGCCCATCGGGATCGCGGCGACCACGATGATCCAGATCGGCGACCAGCTTGCCATCAGAATGCCGGGCAAGCACATCGTCAACGACAATGTCATCCCGACGAAGATCGGGTGTTTGGGCCGCCAATACATGGCCACCACCACGCCGATGATCGCGCCGACCGCCTCGCCGCCCATGATGTACGACCAGATCAACGGGCCGCCCAGCCATTTCTCCGCGATGAATGGGCCGACCACCCCGACCATGCCGGAGAAGAAGAAGTACATCAGCCCCCAGCAGACCACCACCACCCAGAGCCATTCGCGGCTGCGGAACTCGCCCCAGCCATCCTTGAGCTGCTTCAGCATCGACTCGGCGCGATCCGCCAAAGTGGACTTTTTCGGCAGCGTGGCCGTCATTACCGCGGAAACCAAATAGGCGGCACCGGTGCCGATCAGCGCCACGCCTGCCCCACAGAACTCGACGACCGCGCCTGCCGCCACCACACCGAGCAGCCTTGACGTCGCCGCCGCCCCTTGCATCCAAGAGTTCGCCTGGGTGAGCTGGTCGGGCTTCACCATGTCCGGGATGATGCCCGCCAACGCCGGGTAGACCACCGTGCCCGCGATCCCGGAAAGCGCCGCCAAGCCGCACATACCCCACAGCGGAGTGATCTCGACGTACATCATCAAGCCGATGCCGAGCCAGCAGACGCCGTTCAGGGTCTCTCCAGCGGCGATCACCCCGGCCCGCGGCATCCGATCCGCGATCACCCCGCCGAAGAGCATCAGGATCACATTCGGGCCCAACTGGCAGGCCATGATGATCGAGAGCATCACCTCGTCGCCACCGGGCAGCCGTAAAACCCCAAATGCCAAGGCCACCGGCGCAAAAGCCAACGCCAAAAGCGCGAGCGTCCGCGCCACGAATAGTGTGGTGAAGTTCCGCTCGCGTAGCAATTGCAAGGCGTCAGAAGTCATACAACTGTCAATTCTCGCACATCCGGTAGGGTTGCGCTCGTGAGTGCCTTCGTTGCGTTAATTGCCTCGCTGGCTTGGGGAATCGGCGATTTCCTGGGCGGCACGCTTTCGCGCCGGGTTTCGGCGATTGCGGTGGCTGGTTTTTCGCAGGTGACGGGCATCGCGGTGGTGCTGCTCACCATCCTGATCGCGCAGCCCGAGGCGCCCGGCTGGGCCTCCATCTCGCTCGGTTCGATTTCCGGGGTGACGGCGCTGTTGGGAGCCTGGTTCATGTATCGGGCGATGACGGTGGGCCGACTCGGGGTGGTGGCCCCGATCGTCAGCTCCTGCGCGGTTGTGCCGGTGCTCTGGGGAGTTTGCGCGGGCGAGCCGATCACCGCGCTGCAGGCCGTCGGCATCCTGAGCTGCCTGAGCGGAATCGTGCTGGTGTCGCTCTCGCCGAGTCCGGCTTCGGCGTCAACCCCGCGCAGCTTCAAGCCGATCTGGCTGGCCATCGCCTCCGCGTTGACTTTCGGCATCGGCATCGTGATCCTCGCCCATGGCTCCTTCGAATCGCCGGTCTATTCCACGCTCTTCTCCCGCTTCGGCTCGGCGGTCACCGCCACCGTGATCATCTTGTGCAGCCGCCCCTCCTTGCGCCTGGGCGGGCGGACGTTTGGCGTCATCGCCGCTTTGGGGTGCATTGACGCGATCGGCTATCTCGGCTTCACCTACGCCACCTCGTCCGGGCAGTTGGCGCTCGCCGCCGTCCTCTCCGGGCTGTATCCGGCGGTCACCGCGCTGCTGGCCTTCTGCTTCCTGAAGGAGCGGCTCACCTGGCTGCAGATCCTCGGCGTCGCCATCACGCTCACCGGTGTGGTTTTGATTTCATTGTAAGCAGCGCATTGTCAGAGTAAAATGGTCCTTCGGTCTTTTTCCAGAGGCAGGTATGGGACAAAAAAAGCGGAGCACCCCACTGGAGCGCGAGCTTGCCATCGAGCAGGCGCATGTGGATCTGGTGTATCACTACCTCGCGGACGCCACCGCGAACGCGCGCACCGCGGCCCAGCGCGGCCAATCCATCTACCTGTCGGATCGGGAGAGCCGCATCCGCGAAGAGGATTTCACCTCGCTGTTCGAGCGTGACGCTTTCGCCTTCCAGGCCGCCAAGCGGCTTTCGGTGCTGGAGAGCGAGCATGAGGGCTTGGTGTTCGGACGGCTGGACTTGGCCGATCAGGAGATTCGCTATATCGGCCGGATCGGGGTGCGCGACGAGGAGTATGAGCCGCTGGTGATCGACTGGCGGGCCAAGGCGGCCGAGCCGTTCTATCGGGCCACCGGCACCCACCCGATGGGGGTGGCCCGGCGGCGGGTGTTGCGCACCCGGCGCGATGTGGTGATCGGCATCGAGGACGATCTGCTGGACGCCAAGGCGGGGGCCGGGTTGACAATCGTGGGCGAGGGGGCGCTGCTGGCGGCGATCACCCGCTCGCGCGGCACCCAGATGCGCGACATCGTGGCCACCATCCAGGCCGAACAGGACGAGGCGATCCGGGCGGACTACAGCGGGATGACGATCATCTCCGGCGGACCGGGCACCGGCAAGACGGTGGTGGCGCTGCACCGGGCCGCCTACCTGCTGTACTCGAATCGGCGCCGCTTCGAGAACGGCGGCATCCTGGTGGTCGGGCCCACCGCCCGGTTCTTGAACTACATCGAGCGGGTGCTGCCCTCGCTGGGCGAGGATTCGGTGACGCTGCGGGCGATCGGTCAGGTGGCCCAAGACGTCATCGGGCTGGAATCCACCCGCCAAGACGACCGGGAAGCGGCCACCATCAAGGGCAGCCTGCGGATGGTGGCGCTGCTCAAAAGGTTGGTTTCGCTGCCGCTGATGGACGAGGCCGCCAGCCAACTGCGGGTCACCGTAAAGGGCACGGTGTTGACGTTGGACGTTGCCGAGCTTTCCCGGATTCGCCGGGACGTGTTGACGCGGATGCCCGCCAATGTCGGCCGCGCGGCTGCCGAGGCGGCCGTGCTGGAGGCGCTGTACGTCAAACTGCCGCCGGAGTTGGATGTCCCCGTGCCGCAGTTCGAAGATTTGGTGACGTCGTCTGCCTCCTACCGGATGTTCTTCCAATCCTGGTGGCCGATGCTCACCCCGACGCAGGTGCTGGCCCGGCTGCAAGAGCCGAAGGTAGTCACCCAGGTGGGACGGGATCTGCTCGACGTGGACGAGCAGCGCATCCTGATCGAGAGCTTCGCCGCGCCGGACTGGTCGGTGGCGGACACCGCCTTGCTGGACGAGTTGGCCGAGTTGCTCGGCCCGGTGATTGACGAGGACGCCGAGCCCGCCGATCTGGTCTTCCTGCCGGTTGATTCGGAAGTCAGCGAGTTGGTCACCACCGCCGACCTGCTCACCGACAAGCGCGACATTGATCCGGATGAGCCGCCGCAGCGCACCTACGCGCACGTGCTCGTCGATGAAGCCCAAGACCTCTCGCCGATGCAGTGGCGGATGTTGCGGCGCCGTGGCCCGCAGGCCTCCTGGACCATCGTCGGCGACCCCGCGCAGAGCAGTTGGTCGGATCCGCTGGAGAGCCAGAAGGTGCTCGCGGAACTCGGCGGTTCCGCCCCCCGGCGCAGCTTCAAGCTGACCAAGAACTACCGCTCCCCCGCCGAGGTCTTCAACTTGGCCCGCACACTGATCATCTCGTCCTTCCCGGACGCCGATCTGCCCGAGGCCGTCCGTACCACCGGCATCGAGCCCGAACTCTTGGTGACGCCCGAAGCGGATTTGGGTGACGCCGTCTCCGCCCAGCTCGCCCGGATGCGCGACGCCGTCGAAGGGACCATCGGCGTGATCGTCCCGCCCTCCCGCTGGTACGAAGTCGAAAAGGCCCTCCCCGGCATCGACACCGATCCCCGCGCCACCATGGTCACCCCGCTGGATTCCAAAGGCCTGGAGTTCGACGCCGTCATCGTCGTCTCCCCCGACGAAATCACCGAAAACACCGCCGCCGGCATCCGCCTCCTCTACGTCTGCCTCACCCGCCCCACCCAACGCCTCGTCACCCTCGACCTCAACACCCCCGGCTCCTGGCGGTGATCGGGGATCCAGTCCGACCATGCCGGAGGCATTAGGGAGGACCAAGGGTGCCCGAGCGAAGCGAGGACAATTTCGCGGAGCCGCGCCGAGCGAAACGGAGCGAGGACAACTCCCGCTACAGGGCGGTCATGATTTCGGCGGTGGCGGCGGAGCGGTTCTGGGTGAAGAAGTGCAGGCCGGGGGCGCCGCCGGCGAGGAGTTCGCGGCAGAGGGTGACGGCGGTCTCGATGCCGATGGCGCGGACGGCGGCACGGTCGTCTTGGACGGCTTGGAGGCGGGAGACGAGGTCGGCGGGGAGGGCCGCGCCGGAGAGGTCGGCGAAGCGTTCGATCTGGCTGACGTTGGTGATCGGCATGATGCCGGGAATCACCGGCAGGGTGCAGCCGTGGGCGCGGAGCCGCGCTACCAGTTCGAAGTACTTGTGGGCCCCGAAGAAGAGCTGGGTGACGGCGAACTCGGCCCCGGCGGCCTGTTTGTCGGCGAGGATGCGGGCGTCAAGCTCGAAGTCGTGATGCTCGGGGTGGGCGTCGGGAAAGGCGGCGACGCCGACACAGAAATCCCCCGCCGCTTTCACCAACCGCACTAGCTCGGTGGCGTTGTCGAGGCCATCCGGGTGGCGCACCCAGGGAGCCGTCGGCCCGCCCGGCGGATCGCCGCGCAGCGCCAAGATGTGCCGCACCCCAGCCTGCCGGTAAGCCTGCAACGCCCCTTCGATCTCCGCGACCGACTGAGACACACACGTCAGATGCCCCATCGTCTGCACGCTGGTCTGCTCCTGAATGAAAGCCGTCGCCGCGATGGTGCGCTCGCGGGTGGAGCCCGAAGCCCCGTAGGTGACCGAGATGAAATCCGGGCCCAGCCCCTCCAACTCCTTGATCGCCTGTTCCAACTGCGCCAAGGCAGCGGCGTCTTTGGGCGGGAAAAACTCAAAAGACATCGTCTTGCGATCTGGTTCCGCCAGCAACTGCGCAATTGTGGGCATGGGCTAAGTGTAGGTTAAGACTGTGTTCGAGCTAGACCCAGCCCAGCCGATTAGCGCCGATTTGAAACGCGAGGTGCAGCAGGCGATCACGCTGTTCCTGCGGATCAAACGGGCGCAACTGCTCGACATCGACGCTGAGTTCGAGCCGCTGATCGCCGCCGCCGAACGGCTCACCAGTGGCGGCAAGCGGATTCGGGCGGCCTGCTGTATTTGGGGCTGGGCGGCAGTCGGGCTGGCCGACGGGCAACGCGCCGTCCCGAACTGGTTGACGGCCATCGCCGCCTCTCTGGAGTTGCTGCACGCCAGCGCGCTGGTGCACGACGACGTGATGGATTCTTCCGCGTTGCGCCGGGGCGCGCCCACCGTCCACCGCGAGTTTGCCGCGCTGCATCAGCAGCGGGGTTTGAGTGGGGACGCCACCGCTTTCGGCACCGGGAGCGCGATCCTGCTGGGCAACCTGCTGTGGAGTTGGTCGGCCGAGATGGTGGAACGGGTCCAGCTCCCGAAGACCGCCTTTGAGGGCGCGTTGCTGATTTTGAGCGACATCCGCACCGAAGTGAACGCCGGGCAGTACCTCGATCTGCTGGCCGCCGACGCCGCCGCCATCGAGAAGGTCGTCGAATACAAGACCTCCCGCTACACCATCACCCAGCCGCTGCAGTTGGGTGCCGCGTTGGCGCGGGCGGACGGCACTGTGCTGCGGCAGTTCGACGAGTTCGGCTCCGCCTTGGGCCGGGCTTTCCAATACCGTGACGACATCCTCGGCGTGTTTGGCGACGAAGGGGTGACGGGCAAGCCCACCGCCGACGACCTGCGCGAAGGGAAACTGACGAAACTGGTCGCCCACACCCTCGAACTCGCCAGCCCGGCAGCCCGCGCCCGCTTCCAGCAACTCTTCGACCAGCCCGAACTCTCCGTCACCGAGCTTGCCGAACTCCGTCAGCTGATCACCGATTCCGGCGCCTTGGCCGCCACCGAAACCGACATCGAATCGGCGCGCGCCACCGCCCTGCAAGCCTTGGAATCCCTCCAAATCACCCCCATCGCCAACCAGGCCCTGCAGACCCTCACCACCCAAATCACCATCCGCAGCGATTAGCGGCGACGCAAGGCAACCGCGCCAGCGCCAATGAGCACCACGGCGAAGCCGAGGTAGGCCCAGTTGGAGTCGGCGGCGCCAGTGACGGCGAGTGTGTCGTCATCATCCCCGTCAGTATTGACGGTGACGCAGGGCACTCCGGTGTCGGTCTCTTCGTCGTACTCGTCTGCGGGGATGCACGACTCGGTGTCATCGTCTGCGGGGTCGATATCGTCCAGATCGCTGCTGGGCGAGGGAGTCGCAGTGGTGGAACTGGTGCTGCTCGGCGTCGGGCTGGCGGTGCTCTCGGTGCGTTCGGGCACGGTGACCACGTACTCGACGGAACGCAGCAGCGACGGGTCTTCCAGCGTCGTCAACGTGACGCGAACCTTCGCGGAGGAGCCGGAAACCATGCCGAGCACCTGGCCGTTGGCGTCCACGGAGATATTCGACGCCCCTTCGATGACTTCGTAGGAGAGCTTGGCGGTGTAGCCGTCCAGCAGCGCGCCCAACTCGGGCTTGATGGAGATGGTGGAACCGACCGGCACCTCCACCTCTTTCGGGGCGAGCGACGGGAAGCGCACCAGGCGCACCTTGTACGATTCGATCTGCAGCGAGCCATCTTCAGTGGCGATCGGGCCGATCTCACCTTCCAGGTACTCCCCCTTGTCGGAAAAGACGGCGGTGATGCTGGTGCCGTCATAGCTCGGATGCCCCGCCTCGACGCCCGAGGTGTAGCCCTTGATGATCACCTGGTCGGCGGTGGGGGTGAAAGTCTGGGTGCCAGCCAGCGGCTGGTTCGCGTAGAAGGTGCGGACGACTTTTTGGCCCGTCCCTTCGGGGTACCACATGCCTTCGGGCAGGTTCGAGATGTCGTAGATGGCGTTGTTGTTGAACTGCAAGTTGATCAGATCCGGCGCTTCGACGGCCGCGAAGAGGCCGTTCGGGAAACCGGTGAGCTGGTTGCCAGTGACGTTCAGGCTCAGCATCAACTCCGGGATGTCGGCGAACAGCGCGGCGGGCAGTTCGGTGAGCTTGTTGTAGCCCAGGTTGATCGAGATGCTGCCGTGCATCCCCACGAAGGTGTCCGGTTCCAGGCTGGAAAGCTGGTTGTAGGAGAGATCCACCCAGGCCAGGTTCGTCATGTTCCGGAAGGCTCCCGGCTCGACGGTCTCCAGCTTGCCAATCGCGTTGCCGTCCTCGTCCTGGTTGCCCTGGATAATGACCCGGAAAAGCCCGGTGAGTCCGTCAAAGACGCCCGCCTGCAGCTTGGTGATCGGGTTGCCCGTCAAGCCGAGCGAGTACACGTCCGTCATCCCGTCGAAGACGCCGTCGGGGATGGCGGTGATCTCGTTGTTCTCCAGGTTCAGAGTCGGGAAGCGGCCGTTGCCGACATGGATGTAGTTGATGCCGGTGATGTCCTTGATGCCGTAGCCAGGCGCATGGAAGGAGCCGTTGAAAGCCGCCAACTCGCTGGCCTGCACTACGCCCACGTCGATGCTGGTGGGCACGTACCAATGCTCCATGGTGCACACGAAATCGGTGTCCGGATCGCCGTCGGCCGCTTCTTCGGCCTCGCGGTCATAGCACTGGGTGACGTACCCCTCTTCCTCGACGATCCGGTCATAGACGGCCTGGGCCAGCCCGGCATCCGGGAAGAACTGGTGCAAGGTGCCCTCGGTGAGCCGCTCCCCCTCGGCGGTGGCCGAGATCGGGTGCACGCAAGTAAGCACGATGAATAAAGACGACGCCGCGATAAGAGCTTTTCGCACGGACATGGCTACCTCCCGCAAAACCTCAACCCTGAAAGCATAGCCAATGCTCCCAAGGCGTCCCCTCACCTGACGGTAAGTTAGCACAAACCGCCGGGCAAAGCACTTTGATCGTCAGGATTCTAAAGCGGAAATCAAGGCCGCGTTGAAGGCGGCGACGTCCCGTGGCGACCGGCTGGTGATCAGGTTGCCGTCGACCACGACTTCCTCGTCCACCCAAGTCGCCCCGGCATTTACCAAGTCGGTGCGGATGCGGGTGGTGGACGTCATGGTGCGGCCTTTCACCGCGCCGATCTCGATTAAAATCCATGGGCCGTGGCAAATCGAGGCCACCGGCTTGTTCGTCTCAAAAAAGTGTTTGACGAAGGCTTGAGCCAACTCGTTGGTGCGGATCTTGTCGGCGTTCAGGGTGCCGCCGGGCAGCACCAGCGCGTCATAATCAGCCGGATCGGCGTCGTCGAGCGTGACGTCAACCTTGAAGTCATCCCCGCGATCCCAATCGTGGATCAGCCCGGTGATCGTGCCATATTCTTCGGACACCAACACCGGCGTGCCCCCGGCCGACTCAACCACCGCCCACGGCTCCGTCAACTCCGGCTGCTCGAACCCGCGTTTGAGCAAAAACGCCACTTTCTTTCCCGAAATATCTGCCATGCTCAAATGGTATCGCCTTGCCGAACCCCGATCCGCACAGGTAGGCTATACGAACGCCCGGAGGCATCGCCTAGTCGGCCTATGGCGCCCGCCTGCTAAGCGGGAGGGGATGTTGAATCCCCACGTGGGTTCGAATCCCACTGCCTCCGCCACTCGCCCTTGGCGCGCCGATTGATGCCGGGGAACGCGTATAGGATGGGGGATATGCAGCAGGCGGGGTGGTATCCAGATCCAGCCGGAATGCCGGGGCTATTCCGGTATTGGGACGGCGCCGCGTGGACGACGGCGGTCACCAACAATCCCCCGGCCGGGCAACCGGTGAGCGGCCCAGCGCAGCAACCGGCTCCGGTTTACACTCCCCCACCCCAAGCGGCGAATTATCTGGTGCGGAACGTCAACCCGAATGCGGCACCGGTGAGCGCCTATCCGGAGTACTACCAGCAGCCGAAGTCTTCGAAGGCATGGTGGATTGTGCTGGTCGCCGTAGTGCTGGTGCTTGCGGTAGGCATCTGGTTCGTTGTCGCAAACCCTGGCAACTGGACGGGCGCGGGGGGCTCGAATCCAATCGGGACGCCGTCAGTGGACACTTGCCCGAAGATCCCGGAGACCAATGATGAACTCAAACCCCGTGAGGAGGGCGGACGCGTCTATGGCGGGCTGATGAGCTATGAAAAGCTCCCTTCCCCGTGGGAGGGAGTCACCTGGGACAGTCGGGCTGCGTACAGCTATCTGGTCGGCGGGCAATGGTATATCAACGAATACGGGTACGACGGGTATCACGACTGGGGTGCGTCGGTATTGATCGGCGAGCTTGCGGTTGGCGACGGGTTCGCCTCCCCGCAGCAGGGTGCGGAGTTGCTCTTTCAGTGCATCATCGGAGAGTTCTATCACGACAATGAAATCACCGTGGCTACCCAAACCGGGGCAGCGCATACCGTCTCCGGGCACACCGGCTGGATGGTCGACGCCACCATCACCTTCTCTGCCGTAGGCCTCGAAGCAACCGGCGAGCAGGTGAAAGTATTCGTCATCCCCACCAGCGACACCCGCTGGTCGCTCTTCTACACTTCAGTACCCAACAACTTTCCGGAGGCTGAACCCGGCGTCGAAGCTGCAATCGCTTCCTTGCAAGTTGACGAGTAGCCGCTCACCGCTTTTAGATTTTCAGAAAACAACGCGGGCCGCTGGCAAGCCATGGGGAGAGGTCGGGCCCGCGAATCGGGGCGTGCCATCGTGAAGGGGTGCTGGCGCGGGCGAAAGGGCGTGGGGTGGAGGAGAATCGGCGTTCATATTTGAGTTCTTGCACTTTTTCGCGCGTGTAACTACAAGAACTCATCACGGTACAACGGGGGCTGGACCACGAGCACAAATTCTACGGTTTGTGGACTGCAAGGGGCAGAGCAACCACGGGTGAAAGCGCCTGGGCTCTTCGATTCAACTGAAGTTGAGGTCAGGGTTGTCACCCGGTGTTCCCTTGGGGTGGGGGGATTGGGTGGAGGGAGGGGTGAGGGGGTTCTAGGATTTGGGTATGAGTGTTGAGCAAGAAGAGCCGCTGGAAGAGCCGCTGGATGTTGGGCCGGCGGTGGGCGGCGATCTGCCGGTGACGGATGGTGATCGGGAGCATGTGATCGGCCTGTTGAACTCCGCTTTTGCGGAGGGACGGCTGTTGCTCTCGGAGCGCGATGAGCGCATCGACCAGGCGCGCGCGGCGCAAGTTTTTGACGATCTGATTCCGCTGACCCGTGATCTGATCGCGGACACGCCCACGGCGGCAAGTACCGGGGCGGCTGCGGTTCAGGGCATCCAACCGTTGGCGCCGGGCGAACCGGTGACGGATTCGGTGGTGGCGGTGTTCGGCGGGAATGACCGCTCCGGGTATTGGACGGTCCGGCCCACCACCTCGGCGATTGCGGCCTTCGGGGGCATCGATTTGGATCTCACTCAAGCCCGGCTCACCGCCTCCGAGTTGCGGATCAACGTCTGCGCGTGCTTTGGCGGGATCACCATCATCGTGCCGGAGGGCACCGAGGTGGTCAACGAGGCGTCCGGTGTCTTCGGTGGCATCGATTCGAGAAATCTGGTTCCGCCGCGCGCCGGGATGCCGCGGATTACTATCAAGGGAGTGGCGCTCTTCGGCGGCGTCGAAATCCGGCATACTCGCCGCCGGAATTCAGCCGCCCAGAGCGTCAACTCCAAGAATCCGTACAGCCCGAAAAACTGACCGCGCCGCTATACGCACAGCTATCCGATCGGGGCGGTGGACCCGCGCACTACCAGCCGGGTGGCCAACTGCACGTGGGCGGAATCCGGCTCCTCACCGCGGATCAGCTTGCGGATGGTGCGGATGCCCATCCGGGCGATCTCGGCCAGCGGCTGGTTGACGGTGGTGAGCTGCGGCGTCGTCCACTGCGAGAGCTTGGTGTCGTCAAAGCCGACGATGGAGAGATCCTGCGGGATGCGCACCCCGAGCTTGCGCGCCGAATCCATCAAACCGACGGCCGCCGAATCGCAGTTCGCCGCGATGGCGGTGGGCGGCTCGTCCATGCTGAGGAAATAATCGCCGCCAAGCGCCCCGGTCTCAAAATTGAAGTGGCCATGGAAGACCATCTCCTCGGGCAGGGTATGGCCGCGATCCAACAGCGCCGCGCGGAAACCATAAGCCCGCTCGCGGGCGAAGGTGGACGTCTGCGAACCGATGATCAGGCCGATCCGGGTGTGCCCCAGGCTCATCAGGTGCTGCGCGGCCGCGTAACCGCCGGAGAAGTTGTTCGCCGAAATCGAGGTGATGCCGGCATCCAGCAAGGTGTAGCAATCGATGCCCACCAACGGCAGCCCGACCTTCTCGCAGGCCCGGATCTGCTGCTCGGTGAGATTGCAGGTGATGAAGACGGCACCCTGGGAGCCACCGCCGAGCAGGGATTGCGCCCAAGCGTTCACCGCGTCCGGATCCTCGGTGTCCACCTCGCCGACCAGGCGGATGATCACCTGCATGTCGTGCTCGTCGGCAGTTTGCAGCATCGTCTGCAAAACCTCCGGGTAATACATCGACGAATCGATCTCGGAGGTGATCACGGTGATCCGGGTGACGGTGGAGCCGGGCACATCGGCGCGGGTGGTGGTGGGCCGGTAGCCCAGCTCGCGCATCGCGCGGCGCACCCGCTCGCGGGTCTCCTCGCTGACGCCGGAGCGTCCATTGAGTACTTTGGAGGCGGTGGCCAGCGATACCTTCGCCTGGCGGGCCACTAACGTGAGCGTTGCATGTGAGGAAGGCATTGCCATGTTTCTCCTTCGAAAACTCCTCGAAAACTTTTCTAAGGCTACCGCCCGAAGCACGATACCGCAAGCCTTCCGTCCAGAATAATCCTCCGCTAATGGCCTGCTGAGAACGGACGAAATAGCGATGAAAAGCCTGAAAGGTTTTCTACGCAGTTTGGAATCGACGAGGGCCGCCTCCACCTCCCGCTTGGACAGTTCCCTTAAGTTAGAATTTGCGAAAAGGAGTTGTCTTGGCAGGTCATGGTTTGCGCACCGCGGTGCTCATCGTGGGTGGGACGCTGGCAGTGGTGGGCGGCGCGTACGTCGCCGGATACTACCTGGCCGCGGATCTGCTGCCGCGCAACACCGTCATCTCGGATGTGGCCGTGGGCGGATTGACGCGCGAGGCGGCGGCCGAGAAGCTGGAATCGGCCCTCGCCGCGAAGGCCTCCGCCCCGATCACCCTCACCATCGGCGGCAAGCAGGTGGAATTGAGCCCCACCGAGTTGGGCATGGGGATCGACTATGACCAGTCGGTGCTGCTGGCCGGCGGCGGGCGATATAGCTGGAATCCGGCCGACATCATGCTCACCCTCTTTGGGGGCAACAAGCTGGACGCCACCGTCACCATGGACGACGCGGCCTTGAAAGCCAAGGTGACGGCGCTGGCCGCCGACGTGGACACCGAATCCAAAGACGCGTCCTTGGCGTATGTGGCCGGGGAGCCGCAGATCACCCCCGGCGCGGACGGGTTGCAGGTGGACGTGGCGGGCACCGTGGACGCGATCAAGGCGGCCTATCTGAAGGGCGAGGTAGCCTCCGCCGTCCAACACACTGTTACCCCCGACATCACCACCGCGACCGCCGAGCAAACCGCCGAGGATGTCGCCAAGCCAGCCATCCGGGAGCCGATTCGCGTCCAGGTGGGCGACAAGGGCGAGGTCACCATCGCGCCCGAGGACGTCGCCGCCACCCTCACCTTCTCCAAGGTGGGCGACAAGCTCGTCCCGCATTTTGACGCCCAAAAACTGGGCGAAGCCCTCGACAAACAGCTTGAGGAGATCGGGTTGGAGCCGCCGGTGGACGCCAAGATCACCATCGGGCAGAAGAAATCCGACAAGCCGAAGATCGTCGACGCCAAAGACGGCGAAGGCATCGACACCGACGAGTTGGCTGACGAATTGCTGGACGAGAACGGCCAGGTGGTGCACGCGGTGAGCGTCGGGATCGCCGAACGGCCGGCCGCGTTCGACAAGGCCGCCGCGGAGGCGATGGGCGTCAAGGAGATCACCGGCGAGTTCACCACCTACTTCCCCGGCAGCGCCTACCGCTACAACAACATCGGCAAGGCCGCGAAGCTGATCAACGGCACCTTCCTGGCACCCGGCGAGGAGTTCTCCATGAACGCCACCCTGGGCGAGCGCACCCCGCAGGCCGGCTGGATGAAGGGCGGCGGCATCGCCAACGGCAAGATCGACCCGAACATCTATGGCGGCGGCATCTCGCAGGCCACCACCACCACCTTCAACGCCATCTTCTTCGCCGGGCTGAAGGACATCTACCACAAGCCGCACTCGCTCTATTTCTCCCGCTATCCGATGGGCCGGGAGGCCACCTTGGATTGGAAGAGCGTGGACATGAAATTCCAGAACGACACCGAGTACGGGGTACTGCTGCAGGCGTGGATCACCGGTTCCACCGGGCGGCAGGGCTCGATCACGGTACGGGTCTGGTCGACGAAGAAATACACCGTGAAGGCCTCCAAACCCGTCACCTCAAACTATCGCTCGCCGGGGCCGACCCAGTACAACGAATCGAAGAGCTGCGTAGCCCAGAGCCCGATGAGCGGCTTTGACGTCAAGTACAAGCGGCTCTTCTACGAGGGCAAGACGCTGGTGAAGACCGAGAATTTCAAGTGGTCGTACAACACGTTGGCGAAGGTGGTCTGCGGCAAAAAGCCCAAATGATGGGATTTTGCCGATTCAGTTGGTGGCGCTCTCTTGACCAGCAGTTGAGAAAGGAACCAATCCGAGACGCCCAAATAGTGGAAATGCGGTACGCTAGGGGCACTGGGTAATCGTTTAGGAGGGACATGACGTACGTAATCACGTTGCCGTGCGTTGACGTCAAGGACAAGGCCTGCGTGGAGGAATGCCCCGTAGACTGTATCTACGAGGGTGAGCGCACCCTTTATATTCACCCGGACGAAT
The DNA here is from genome assembly GCA_031272505.1 of Propionibacteriaceae bacterium. Taxonomy (GTDB): domain Bacteria; phylum Actinomycetota; class Actinomycetes; order Propionibacteriales; family Propionibacteriaceae; genus Propionicimonas. The sequence continues at coordinate 14,611 of JAISTQ010000041.1, read as the reverse complement.
GCGTCGATTGCGGCGCCTGCGAGCCGGTCTGCCCGACGGAAGCCATCTTCTACGAAGACGATGTCCCCGAAGACGCGGAACAGTACGTGGCCATCAACGCCGAGTTCTTCGAGAGCATCGGCTCCCCCGGCGGCGCCGCCCGTTCCGGGAAATTCGATTTCGATCACCCGCTGATCGCCGAGCTGCCGCCGCAGTAGCGCTACATGCAGCTTCCACCTTTCCCTTGGGATTCACTTGCCCCTTACCAAGCGCGGGCGCGCGCGCATCCGGACGGCCTGATCGACCTGTCCGTCGGCACGCCCGTCGATCCCACCCCGGAGTTCGCCCAGCAGGCGCTGGCCCAGGCCGCTGACGCCCATGGCTACCCGCAGGTCTGGGGGACCCCGGAGTTGCGGCTCTCGATCATCAACTACCTGGCGCGGCGCTGGAATGCTGAGACAAACGAAAAACAAATTCTCCCAGTGATTGGGACGAAAGAACTAGTTGCCTGGTTGCCCACTACGCTCTCTCTCGGCGTGGAAGACACTGTTGTCTTCCCCGCCCTGGCTTATCCCACCTACGACGTCGGCGCCCGGGCCGTAGGTGCGCGCACCTTGGCCACCGACGATCCCGAAACGGCTTTGGCGGCCCGGCCGAAGCTGATCTGGATCAACTCGCCCGCGAATCCGCATGGCCGCATCTTGACGGCTACCCAGACCCGCGCGTGGATCACGGTGGCCCGCGAGTGTGGGGCGGTCTTGGCCGCGGACGAATGCTACGGCGAGTTCGGCTGGGAGGCCGAACCAGTCTCGGTGTTGGATCCGGCGGTGAATGACGGCTCGGCAGCGGGTTTGCTGGCCATCCATTCGCTCTCCAAGCGTTCCAACGCGGCGGGCTTCCGGGCGGGGTTTGTCGCCGGTGACGAGACGCTGGTACAAGCGCAGCTCCAGATCCGCAAGCACCTCGGGATGATGTTGCCCACTCCCACCCAGGCGGTGATGCGGGCGCTTTTGGATGACGACGCCCATGTGCTCACCCAACGCGAACGCTACGCCAGCCGCCGGGCGGTGCTCCGTCCGGCATTGGAAGCCGCCGGGCTGCGGATTGACGCTTCCGAAGGCTCGCTCTACCTGTGGGCCACCCAAGGGAAAGACTGCTGGGAGACCATCGGCTGGTTGGCGGATCTTGGCATCCTGGCCGCGCCGGGGGCTTTCTACACCACCACGCCCGAATCACACGTCCGGATCGCGTTGACGGCCACCGACGCCCAGATCGAGGCGGCGGCCCGACGGTTGACTACTTAAATTGCAACGGCCGCTCACGGAGTACCCCTCTCCGGCGGCCGTTGCGCGAGTTGCTCCTCAGCTAAAACGCCGAGTAAAAGTTACAACTCAATTTCAGTTATACCTCCCCACCCCAAATCACCCAAGCGCCCGTCCAGCCGAACTAGGCTAGTCCCGTGACTGAACCCGTCAGCGTCCGTCTGCCTGAAATTTCCGCCGCCTGCCTCGCCCACAACCCGGGAATCATCCCGGATGCCGACTGGGCCCAGTTCGTGGGCGCCTATTTGCAACACCTCTCCGAGGACGACTCGTACCACCCCGACCCCTTCCAGGTGGCCGCCCAGGTGGCTGCCCACGTCAAACTGGGAGCGCAGCGCATCGGCGGCGAGGATCTGGTGCAGATCGTCACCCCGGAAACCGGTGCCGGCGAGCTGGTCACCATTGCCGGATCGACGCTGGTGCAGTTGGTCACCACGGACCGGCCGTTCCTGGTGGACACCGTGACGATGGAGTTGCGCCGCCTGGGTTGGGAGCTGCGCAACCTGGAACATCCGCAGTTGCGGGTGCGGCGCGACGAGTCGGGCAAGCTGCTCGGGGTGGCGGACGGGTTCGACCGGCTGGCCGCCAGCAGCGAATCGTGGCTCAGCCTGGAGGTGTATCCGTCGCTGGGTGAGAGCGCGGAGTCGGGCGCGCCGGCTTTGCTCGCCGGAGTGAAGGGCGCGCTGCAGGCCGTCCGGCTGGTGGTGGACGACTGGGGCGAGATGCTGCAGCGGCTGGAGCAGGCCCGGCAGTTGCTCGCCGAGAACCAGGCGGCGGTTCCGGAGACCGAGTTGACCAACGCCCGCGAGCTGCTTTCCTGGCTGCCCGACAATTTCATCTTCCTGGGGTATCAAGAGTTCGCCGTCGAAGGCGACAGTTTCACCCCCGTCCCGCAGACCGGCCTTGGCATCCAGCGCGGCAATCCGTCGCCCGCGTCGCTGTCGGGCTTCCATGCCGTCCCGCTGCCCGGTTCAAAGCACGTGTTGGCGGTCACCAAGCATCCGCAACGCTCGCCCGTCTACCGCCCGGTGTACACCGATTACATCGGGGTGCGCGCCTACAGCCCCACCGGCGAGTTGATCGGCGAACACCGTTTCCTGGGCCTCTTCGCCGCCTCCGCCTACGAGGAGTCGGTCCCGCACATCCCGGTGCTGGCGGCCAAGGCCCGGGAGTTGCTGCTTGGTTCGGGCTATCCGGAAGGCTCGTATGGCTGGAACGCGCTGGTGCGGGTGATCGCCGACTACCCGCGCGACGAGCTGTTCGACGCCTCCACCGCCGAGCTGGCACCCATCGTCACCGCGATTTCGCAGCTTCGGGATCGACGCCTGGTGCGGGTCTATCTGCGGCGGGACCGCTACGGCCAGTTCGCCTCGGTGCTGGTATATCTGCCGCGTGACCGCTACACCACCAAATCCCGCTCGAAGATCTCCGCGATCCTGCTCGAAGAGCTGGGCGGGGAGGAGTTGGATTACACCACCTCGGTCTCCGAGGCGGTGCTCACCCGGCTGTTCTATGTGGTGAAGCTCGGGCCGAACGCGCCCAGCAGCGTCAACGAGGCGCGGCTGCAGGAGTTGGCCAATGAGGCGGTGGTCACCTGGGATGACCGGGTGATGGCCCAATTGACGGATCGGCCCGCCGAAGGCCGGGGCATCGAGTTCTCCGAGGCCTACCAGGAGGTGATCCCGCCGGAGACCGCGGTGCGCGACATGGACGTGCTCAACCGACTCGACGCCGAGGACGATCTGGAATACGTGCTGGAGCCGCATGGGAACCTGGAACGCTTCAAGGTGTACACCTTCGCGGAGTTGGACTTGCACGAGGTGTTGCCGCACCTGGCGCAGTTGGGCGCGGACGTCGTCGAAGAACAGCCCTTCACGGTGACCGTGCGCGGCCGTCCAGCCTGGGTTTACGATTTCGGGCTGCGGCTGCCAGCCAGTTTTGACGGGGAGGCGGCCAGCCGCCAACGGCTGATCGCGGCCTTCAACGCCTCCTATCGGGGCTGGTGCGAATCCGGCCCGCTGAACCGGCTGGTGCTCACCGCTGGATTGGAGTGGGAGGAAGTCGTCTGGCTGCGCGGCATCTCCCGCTACCTCAAGCAGGCGAGAGTCGGTTACTCGCAGGCGTACATGGCCTCCGCGTTGGAGGCGAACCCGCAGTTGACCGCCGGGCTGGTGGCGGCCTTCCGGGCCAAGTTCGATCCGGACGGGCCGGGGGACGCCGACGCCATCAATGCGGTGGCTGCCGGAATCGAGCAAGTGACCAGCCTGGACGCCGATCGCATCCTGCGGCATTTTGTGGCCTTCATCAAGGCTTGCAAGCGCACCAACGCCTTCGAGGTGGACTGGACCCGTGACGACGAGTATGGCATCCGTCCGGCGTTGGCCTACAAGATCGCCTCACGCGAGTTGGAGCTGCTGCCGCAGCCGCGTCCGATGGCGGAGATCTCGGTGTATTCACCGCGCGTCCATGGCGTGCATCTGCGTTTCGGGCCGGTGGCCCGCGGCGGCTTGCGCTGGTCGGATCGCGCTGAGGATTTCCGCACCGAGGTGTTGTCGCTGGCGAAAGCCCAGACCGTCAAGAACACGGTGATCGTGCCGGTGGGCGCCAAGGGCGGTTTCGTCCCGCAGCAGTTGCCCGACAATGACGACCGGGCGGCCTGGCTGGCCGAGGGGGTGGCCTGCTATCGCTCCTTCGTGGCGGCGCTGCTCTCGGTGACCGACAATTACGCCGCCGGACAGGTGGTGCCACCCGCGCGGGTGCGGTGTTTCGACGGTGACGATCCCTACCTGGTGGTGGCGGCCGACAAGGGTACGGCCACCTTCTCCGACATCGCCAACCAGGTGGCGTTGGATCACGGTTTCTGGCTGGGGGACGCCTTCGCCTCCGGCGGTTCGGCCGGCTACGACCACAAGGCGATGGGGATCACCGCGCGCGGCGCCTGGGAATCGACGAAACGGCATTTCGCCGAGCTGGGCCTCGATCCGCAGACCACCGATTTCACGGTGGTGGGCATCGGGGACATGAGCGGTGACGTGTTTGGCAACGGGATGCTGCTCAGCGAGCACATTCGGCTGGTGGCCGCCTTCGACCACCGGGACATCTTCCTCGATCCGAATCCGGACGCGGCGGCGAGTTTCGCGGAGCGGCGGCGGCTGTTTGAGCTGCCCCGTTCGTCATGGGCGGATTACCACCCGGAGTTGATTTCGGCGGGCGGCGGCGTCTATCCGCGTTCGGCCAAATCCATCCCGATCACCCCGGAAGTGCAGGCCGCCCTGGGGTTGGAAAGCCGAGCTGCGCTCACGCCGTCAGAACTGATCCACGCGATCCTGCAAGCCCCAGTCGATCTGCTCTACAACGGGGGCATCGGCACCCTGGTGAAAGCCAGCTGGGAGAGCCACGCGGACGCTGGCGACAAGGCCAACGACGCGGTGCGGGTGGACGGCTGCCAAGTGCGGGCGCGCGCCGCCGTCGAAGGCGGAAACCTGGGCTGGACGCAGGCTGGACGGATCGAGTATGCGGCGGCGGGCGGAGCCATCAACACCGACTTCATCGACAACTCGGCCGGGGTGGACACCTCCGACCATGAGGTGAACATCAAGATCCTGCTGGCGGACGTGATCGGCGCCGGCGAGCTGCCCGCTGAGGAGCGGGAAGCCCTCTTGGCCACCATGACCGACGACATCGCGATCCGGGTGCTGCGCCACAACGAGGCCCAGAACCTGGCGCTCTCGAATGCCGGGGTGCGCGCGGTGGGGATGGTCGGGCAGCATTCCGCCTGGATGAGCCAGCTTGAGGCGGACGGCATCTTGGATCGGGAGCTGGAGGGGCTGCCCAGCGAGTTGGAGCTGAAGCAGCGGCTGGAGGAAGGCCGGGGGCTCACCCGTCCGGAGTTGGCGGTGCTGCTGGCGTATACCAAGATCGCCTTGAAATCCTGGATGCTCTCCACCGACCTGCCGGAAGACCCGTACCTCGCGGATCGGCTCACCGAGTATTTCCCCGAACAGCTCAAGGATCGTTTTGCGGCGCTGATGCCGGGGCACCGGCTGGCCCGCGAGATCATCACCACGGTGGCGGTGAACCGGTTCGTGGATTCGCAGGGCATCACCGCGTTCTACCGGCTCTCCTCGGAGACCGGCGCCGGAATCGCCGATGTGGTGCGCGCCCAGTTGGCCGCCCGCTCGATCTACCAGGTGGGCTTGGCCGAGGTACTGCTGCGCCGGATGTCCGGGCTGGACGATCAGCTTTCCACCGAGCTGCGGCTGGAGCTGCGCCGGATGGTGGAGCGGGCCACCCGCTGGCTGCTGCACAACCGGCGCACGCCGCTGGACATCAAGGCGGCGGTGGCGGAGTTCGCCGAGCCGGTCGCCCTGGTGCGCCAGGCGATGCGCGGGCTGCTGACGGAGGGTCAAAGCGGCCATGTGGAACGCAAGGAGCAACGTTGGCTGACCCAGGGCGCTCCGGAGGAGTTGGCGACGTCGATGGCGGTGGCCGGGTATTCGCATTTCGCGCTCGGAATCGTGGCGGCCGCCCGCCGGCTGGAGGTCGATCCGGTGGCGGTGACCGCCGTCCACTTCAGGCTGGTCGAGTTGCTGCACTTGGACGCGCTGGGCCAGAAGGTTTACCAGTTGCCGCGGCGGGATCGTTGGGAGGCGATGAGCCGGGCGGCGCTACGCGACGAGCTGCTGTCCGCCCAGGTGGAACTCACCATCCGGGCGGTCCACGAAGCCGGGATTGAGCGCATCGGGGATCCGGACGCGGTGGTGCGGGCATGGCGGGATGCCAACCCAGGCGTCGAAGACCGCATCAAGATCCTGCGGGCTTTGAGTGAAGAACCGCCGGATTTGGCGCGGATGAGCGTCGGCCTCGGCCAAGTCCGCGCGCTACTCGCCGCGCACTGACGCTAACGTACTCAACGCAGCCCGGAAGCGGAGACAAAGGCGGTGGCGTCGCCGCTGATCCGCACGTCCGTCTCGTCAGCCCCGAGGAAGACCGCCTCCCCGTGCGCCAGCGTATTGGTTTCCGGGCCAGTGCTCACCGAAGCGCTGCCCGCCACCACGAAGAGGATGCGCGCCGAGCCTTCGCCCGGAAGCGTCACCCGGCCATAATCGGGGGACAATTGCAACCGCCAGACGGTGAACTCCTCGACGTCGACGGGGTACGTCTCTACCCCCGGCTCCACCAGCTCCGGCTGGATGATCTGCGGGGTGACCGGCTCGAAATCGACGACTCTCACCAACTCGGTGACGTCGATGTGCTTGCGCGTCAACCCACCGCGGACCACGTTGTCGGAATTCGCCATCACCTCGACGCCGGTGCCGCTCAGGTGTACGTGCATGGTGCCCGGCTTGATGAAGACCGCCTCGCCAGGGCGGAGCGTGATCCGGTTGAGCAGCAGGGCGGCGAGGATCGCCCCGTCGCCGGGGAAGACGTCGTCCAGCCGCAACGCGGTGCGCGCGAACTCTCCCACCGGGCCCGGGTCTTTGACGTGTTTGACGAAGGCGGCGGCGCTGACGTCCATCAAGTGCTGCCGATCCCCATTCAATGAGAGCGCGTCCAGGAACACTTCGGCGATGGCGGCCGCGCCCTTGCGTTCGCGCAGCGGGCCGATCACGCTGGCGAGATCCCGGTTGAGCCCCAGGCCCTCAAAAAGCTCGGCCGTCTGCTCCGGCGGGCGGAAGCCCGTCAACGTCTCGAACGGGGAGACCGCCACCAACAGCTCCGGCTTCGGCCAGGCGTCTTTGTAGCTGCGGCTCGGATCGTCCAGCGGGATGCCGAGCGCGTTCTCCCGGGCATAGCCCTCCACAGCCAGCCCGCGATCCGGATGCGCTTGCAGCGAGAGCGGGTGGGCGGCGGAGAGCACCTTCATTAAGAAAGGCAATTGCGCCCCGAAGGAAAGCTCGGATTTGCGGCCCAGCACCTGCGGATTCGCGGCGATGTACTCGTGCAGCGGGCCCGCGTCGGAAACCGCCGGGGCGAGCGGGTAGGCGCCCAGCCAATACTCGGCGTAAGGTTGCCCGTCGGAAGGCTGGTTGATCAGTTTCGGGATAGCGTCAACCGTCCCCCACGCGAATCGCTGTGGAGCGCCGGACAGTCGCAGCATGGACTCCCTCTTTCCTGATGTTGGGCAAAGCAACACCTCAGCTTACCGAACTCGGTGTTGATTCTAAAGCCCGCTGCGGGAATCCCCTGGTCGACCCGGCTCATTCGTCAAAACGAATTACACCGATGTGATTTGCGAGCTATGCTTGACGTATGACGCAGTTGGCCCCGAGCGCCGCCCTGGAACTCAGCGAGGTGGATCGCCGCATCCTCGATTTTGAGAAGTCCTGGTGGTCACTGCCCGGCAGCAAAGAGGCGGAGATCGCCGAGCAGTTCGGCTTCTCCTCGGTGCGCTACTACCAGCAGCTCAACTCGCTGATCGACACCGAGGCCGCGCTCGCCTACGATCCGCTGCTGGTGAAACGCCTGCGTCGGCTCCGCCACTCGCGGCAGCAGGAACGCTCCGCCCGCAAGCTCTCGCTGCGCGTCACTGTGTAGGTTCCGCCCGAATCCCGCGCGAGTTTCGCGATTCACTTGTCACTCGTGGCCAAAGAGTGCTAAAAATAGAGTTAGCACTCTCACCGTGAGAGTGCCATCCGACCAAATGTGGAGGTAGCGCCAACATGGCAAAGCTGATCGAATTCGATGTCGAGGCCCGGCGGGCCCTGGAACGCGGCATGAACATTCTGGCGGACGCGGTGCGCGTCACGCTCGGCCCGAAAGGCCGCAATGTCGTCCTGGAGAAGAAGTGGGGCGCTCCCACGATCACCAATGACGGCGTTTCCATCGCCAAGGAGATCGAGCTGGAAGATCCTTACGAGAAGATCGGCGCCGAGCTGGTCAAAGAGGTTGCCAAGAAGACGGACGACGTCGCCGGTGACGGCACCACCACCGCCACGGTGATCGCCCAAGCGCTGGTGCGCGAGGGCCTGCGCAACGTCACTGCCGGCGCCAACCCGATTTCGCTGAAGCGCGGCATCGAGAAGGCCACCGCCGCCATCGTGGACGAGCTGGCCGCCGCCGCCATCCCGGTGGATTCCACCAGCCAGATCGCCGCCACCGCCTCGATTTCGGCCGCCAACTCCGAGGTGGGCGAGAAGATCGCCGAGGCGATGGACAAGGTGGGCAAGGAAGGCGTCATCACTGTTGACGAGTCGAACACCTTCTCCCTGGAGCTGGATTTCACCGAGGGGATGCGTTTCGACAAGGGCTACATTTCGCCGTACTTCATCACCGACGCCGAGCGGATGGAGACGGTGCTCGAAGAGCCGTACATTTTGATCCATCAGGGCAAGATCTCCAACCTGCGCGATTTCCTGCCGGTGCTGGAGAAGGTGGTGCAGTCCGGCAAGCCGCTGCTGGTGATCGCCGAGGATGTCGAGGGCGAGGCCCTGGCTGGCCTGATCGTCAACAAGCTGAAGGGCGTGTTCAAGTCGGTGCCGGTGAAGGCGCCGGGCTTCGGTGATCGGCGCAAGGCGATGCTGGGTGACATCGCGATCCTTACCGGCGGCCAGGTGATCTCCGAGGAGGTCGGCCTGAAGCTGGAGGACACCACGCTGGAGTTGCTCGGCCAGGCCAAGCAGGTGTTGGTCACCAAGGACGAGACGACGATCATCGACGGCGCTGGCGACAAGGCCCAGATCGAGGGCCGGGTGAACCAGATCCGCAAAGAGATCGAGAATTCCGATTCCGAGTACGACAAAGAGAAGCTGCAAGAGCGGCTGGCCAAGCTGGCTGGCGGCGTCGCCGTAATTAAGGTGGGCGCGGCCACCGAGGTGGAGCTCAAGGAGCTGAAACACCGCGTCGAGGATGCCGTCCGCAACGCGAAGGCGGCCGTCGAAGAGGGCATCGTCCCCGGCGGCGGTGTGGCGCTGCTGCAGGCTGCCGCGAAGGCCGCCACCAAGGTGAAGCTGGAGGGTGACGAGGCCATCGGCGCCCAGATCGTGTTCACCGCCGCGGCCGCCCCGCTGCGTCAGATCGCCAGCAACGCCGGCCTTGAGGGTGGCGTCGTGGTCGAGAAGGTCTCCGGCCTGCCCGCGGGCCAAGGCCTGGATGCCGCCACCGGCGAGTACGTCGACCTGGTGAAGGCCGAGATCATTGATCCGGCCAAGGTCACCCGCTCCGCACTACAGAACGCCGCCTCCATCGCGGCCCTCTTCCTCACCACCGAGGCCGTCATCGCCGAGAAGCCCGAAAAGGCCGCTCCGATGCCCCCCGGCGGCGAAATGGGCGGCATGGACTTCTAAGAGTCTTTCCACCAGCACTTGGCTCCGACTCCGGTCGGAGCCTTTGTGTCTCACCTCATACTGGGCGGGCTTGGCGGTTCGGTGGGGCGGCGGGGAAGCGGCGGCACCAAAGATCAGCGGCCGAGCCAGGCGGCGAGTTGGCGGGTCGGGCCGGAGCCGGCTGGGGCTTCCACCACCGGGCCGAAGGCTTGCGGATTGCGTCCTTCGGCGGGGACGCCCACCTTGGCCAGCTGCAGCACCCGTTCGGCCAAGGCGGCCGGCGCCTCTGCTTCTTGGCCGGTCACCGAGGCGATGTCCCAGCCGTGTACCAAGAATTCCGGGGTGAAGATGCCGAGCAGCGCCGCCGCCGGAATCTTGCCGGAAACCCAATCCACCTCGCGGGCAAGCCCTGCGTCGTCAGCAATAGCCTCGCGCGCGGCTTGGGCGGCCTGGGCGAAATCGGCGACCGGATCGTCACCCGAAGCGTCCGGCGGGGTGCCGCCGAAAGCGGTGACGATGAAGCCGGCCGACCCGATGACATGCTCAAGTAGCTGCCGCACCGTCCAACCGGCATTCGGGCTGTCAATCTCCAACTGCGCAGGCGTGACGGCCGCAGCCTTCGCGACCGCCCAATCCAAAGCCGCGCGGAAATCGTCGCGTGGATCACTCATGGTTACTCCTTTGTCGTTTCTTGCAACCTACCTGTCACCTCACATACTAGTGCGCGACGCCCGGTACTTTAGTTGGCAGGTAGCTCAGCGGCGGGGAACTCAACGCTTCCCGGAGGCCCGACTGGTAGCTGCCCCACCAGTGACAGTGACGGCGAAGAGCCGCAAATATAAAACTGTTGAGGCCTTTTGAGGTCTTGTTAGGCTTGTTGAGGCTTGTTTAGTTAATGCTTGCCAGGGGTGCTGGCAGCGAATCCGTGACAGCACTGTCCGAGGGTACCGCTCACGCCTACTCGGTGGAGCAGGGTTTAGTACGGATGGGGAATTGGACCCATGGCGGGGGGAGATGAGGTGTGGTTGAATGGGGAGTGCTGGAAAGGGGGGCCAGATGAACAATTGCTTGGTCAAAAACGAGAAGGTCGATTTGCCTTGCCGAGCTGCGGTAGGTTATTCTCATCTGTTGCTCTCGCGCTGGTCGTCCTGTCCCAGCAGCAACATACAAACTTCAGATCTCAGTATCGAAAGGGGAACAAAATGAAATCCAGGATCACGAGCGTGGCAGTCGCCCTCTGCCTTGCCGCCGGTACCTTGGCGGTCGGCGTCACACCGGCCCAAGCGGCGATCACCATCTCGGTCTCGCCGCCCACTGTCGCAGCCATCACCATCAACTCCGATTTTTCCGGAGATGCCACCGGCCAAGTCACACCCGGCACTTGGAACGTCCCAATGACCATAACCTATTCAGGTGTCGGATCTACTGGTTCCTGCAGCGCCTACCTCCAGCGGCTCAGTAACGGCACCTGGGTCGATGCATCAGGTGGCAACTACCTTGGCGCAGTGATCTTCACCACTGACTCCGGCACCAAAGGCGCTGAGTTCAACATTTTGGAAGAGTACAGCTCCACCTACTCCACGCCCAAGATGCCTGGCGGCACTTACGTCTACCGCGTCGAGTTCGTCTGCTCAGGGTCAAAGTTCTACTCGGGCGAGTACACCGTCAATGTCAACAAAGTGCCTATTCAGCTTGCATTCGTAAACTACCAATACTCAGTGACGAATGACAGTGGAACTGTCTCGGGGACTTACTCAATCACCGGTTATCCGGGATCTACCTCCCCGTCGATCGCCGTGGCGCTGCAGAAGAAAGGGTCATCTGGTTGGGTGAACTCTGACACCATCTACACCTTCCTCCACTCCTTCTCGTACAAGACCACGAAGCCCGGTGTGGCCCAGACGATCCGGCTCTATTGGGCAGGCGACGAGTACACCAACGCGGCTTCCGCCGAGTTCGGCTTGTTCTCCAAGAAGCTGACGGCAAAGCTCACTGGCACCAAGACACCTAAGTACAGCAAGTACAACACCTACAAAATCAAGCTCAACCAAAAAGTCAATGGTTGCGCCAAGGTGTACTACGGTTCGAAGGTCAAGTATTCCCTGTGCTTCACGAAGGAGGCTAAGACTCACACACTCTCATGGCGTCCGGGAAGCGAATCTCGCAAGAAGACGATTAAGCTCAAAGTAGTCTTCACTCCCGCAGGCAACTACAAGAAGGCCACCACCAACGTCCTGAAGGTGAAGGTCAAGTAGCCGCATAGCTTCTCGCCCTGTCTCCAAGTGAGGCAGGGCGAGTTTTTTAACCCTGATCCGCCAAATATCGGTGGGCCAGGGTTTTTTTAACGGCCGAGGTAAAAAAGCCCTCGATATCATCTCATTTTCCGCCCCGGACTAGCAATCTTACGCAAACTAACGATAAACTTCACGCAAGGGAAGCGCCCGTTTGGGAGTGGGGAGTCAAGCTGGCGCGGTTACGGGAGAGGTGACCATGAGAAAACGGGCATACGCACTTTCAGTTTCGCTGGCGGTTTTGCTGTCAATGGCAGCGCCAGCCTGGGGCGAAGACACCGAGTTGGAGAGCACTCCAGCCGCAGCAGTATCCACGATCGAGGCGAAGGCGCCGCCGGTCGCGGAAACCACACCGGAGGCCACGGCTGAGCCTGCCGCGGAGGATACCGCCTTGCCAACTGTGGCGGCCACTGCCCCACCGGCAGCGGAGACTCCCGAGGCACCGGAGCCCACCGTCACCGTGGAGCCCAGCGTTTCGGCGGATCCGGAGCCGAGCGAGACGGCCGAGCCGGTGGTTTCGGCCATCCCGGAGACGGCCGCGCTGCCCGAAGAGGAGGCGGATGAGCCGGCCCCGGCACCGGAGACGAGTGTGTCTCCGACGCCGTCGGTGGCTAGCGTGCCTCGGACGCGCCTTGCGGCGCCGGCGACGGGCACGGTTACTTTTATGTTGAACAACACTGACGAGTATTTTGTCACCGGGTATGCCCCGCAGACTGTCACGATTGGCAGTACTGTGGTGGAGCCGATCCATCCGACGGTGCCTACCGGGTATGTCACTTTCCGGGGCTGGTCGGTCTACAATCCGGCGCATCCGGATCATGATTTCGAGTTCTATACGCGTGATAAGTTCTGGGCTTTCGATGGCACGGTGAACGCGGACACGGTCACGGGCGATGTCACTTTGTATGCGGTGTTCGATGACCGTTGGCTGTTGTCTTTCTCGGATGGTAGCGGCACTGTGCTGCTGACCCGCCGGGTCGCCGTGGGGGACACCTACGCGGGGCCGACCCAGGCTGTCATCGACCTGCTGATGGAATCCCCTCCGAATGAGGGGGACCGGATTGTCGGCTGGGAAGAGGACGCCGCTTCGGGCTATTACGGCGGCGATGTCGTCTTCGGTTCCTCTGAGATGCCCAACCATGATCTCATTATCAAGCCGAAGTGGGCGTCCACCAGGGTGGTGACGTTTGATTCGCGTGGCGGCACCTATGTCGCGCCGAAGCTGCCGGTTTACAACACCGCGGTCGCTGAGCCGACCAGCCCCACCCGCACGGGTTACGATTTCGGCTGTTGGACGGCTAACGCTGCCGCCACCTCTTGCGCGACCGACGCTTGGAGTTTCACCACGCCGGTCACCGCCGACACCATGCTGTACGCGATCTGGGAAGCCAAGCCGGTCGGCTACACCGTCGTCTACTGGGGCGAGAAGAAGGGTGTGATCGGCGATCCGGGCACCACCGCGACGAACTACGAATTCCTGGACACCACGACCGTCTATGACACCGACACCAACCTGGCGAAGCTGGCGGGTACCTCGATGTCTTGCACCAGCGCGACCCTCACCGACTGCTTCACCACCGCCGAGCAGGCCGCTTTGGACACGCTGCTGCCCTTCCCGGACTTCTTCACCCTGTCCTGGGTGGCGGCGCCGAACCTGGCTGGTGACGGCACCACCGTCGTAAACGTGTATTTCAAGCGCACCGTCTACACGTTCCAGTTTGACGTACACGGTAACAAGCAGTCGGTGAACAACACCAACCCGGACTATCCGAACTACAACACCGCGCAGCAACCCAACGCCTACCTGACCATGGGGGGCGTCGAGTACCAGCGGCCGGGCACGGCGAACGCGAACGTGCTCTATTCGTTCACCGCGAAATGGGGAGAGGACATTTCCACCGTCTGGCCGGCGATTGGATCGGTGACCCACCCCAGCGGCTGGAACCAGTTTGGTTGGTGGATCGGCAACGGATCGCAGACCCCGCACTCGATCCAATTCGAGGTGTCGGACGTGTTAGCCACAGCCGCCGAGGCCGGTGGCGGCACCGTCACCATGTCTCCGGAGTGGTCTACGGACAGCGCCGTGATTCCGATCGCGCGCCTGTACTACTTCGAAGCCACCGCGGCCGAGTACGCTTCCATCAACATGGCTACCGTGCCGAACTTCTCCGACACCTCCACCGAGATCATGGACGCCAATGGCACCGCGCATCGGCAGTACATCGTGTATGACAACAAGCTCTGGGTGCTGCAGATGGTCGAGGCCGGGCAGCAAACCGGCTTCCAGAAGTGCCAGACGCGCCAGTTCGAGGGTGTGACGCCCGTCTACACCAACGGCAACACCACCACGCTGCACACCGCGCTGGCGGGCAACGACACCGACGGCATCGCCGACCACGCCAACAGCACCCAGCACACCACGAGTTCCACGGGCACCGGCGCCAACACCGACAAGTTGCAGTACGCCTACTTCCTCTACACCCGCAACTCGTTCAACATCTCGTACATCACCGGCGTGAACCAGACCATTCCAAGCGTGACCGGAGTCCAGTTGGGCGCCCCGTTGACCAGCTACGAGCCGACCACCACGCTCACCAACACCGGCTACAGCTTCGAGGGCTGGTGCGTCGACAACCCGTCGAGCAACCCCAACTGCCTGCCGTTCGATTTCGCTACTGAGGAGATGCCGGGTTCTAATTTGATTCTGTATGCGAAGTGGGCTCCTAACAGCGTCAAGGTTGATTTCTATGACGCG
>JAISTQ010000015.1 GCA_031272505.1 Propionibacteriaceae bacterium | reverse complement strand
GTCACCGCCATGCGCGTCTGGTCCGGAATGCGCCGCCAGATCTACACCTGATCCACCGAGCGAACGCCTTCGGCGGCAAAACTACCCAGATAACCACCAAACCCGTCCACTCGTTCAAGAGTTGAGCGGAGCGATGGTAGGACGGGACTTATGAATCAACGCTTAGTCGTTCTTGGAGGTCGGCGGCTTGGAGGGCGTCGATGAGGGATTGGAGGTCGCCGTTGAGGACTTGGTCGAGGTTGTAGGCCTTGTAGCCGATGCGGTGGTCGGCGATGCGGTTTTCGGGGAAGTTGTAGGTGCGGATGCGCTCGGAGCGGTCCACGGTGCGGACTTGGGATTTGCGGGCGTCGGAGGCGGCGGCCGCGGCGTCTTCTTCGGCTTTGGCGACGAGGCGGGCGCGGAGCACGCGCAGCGCCTGCTCCTTGTTTTGGAGTTGGGAGCGCTCGTTCTGCGAGGAGACCACGATGCCGGTGGGCAGGTGGGTGATGCGGACAGCCGAATCGGTGGTGTTCACCCCTTGGCCGCCGGGCCCGGAGGAACGGTAGACGTCCACGCGGAGGTCGTTCTCGTCAATCTCGATCTCCTCGGCCTCGACGTCGGGCATCACCAACACGCCGGCGGCGGAAGTGTGGATGCGGCCTTGGGATTCGGTGACCGGGATGCGCTGCACCCGGTGCACGCCGCCCTCGAATTTGAGCACCCCGTAGGGCATGTTGTCCGGATCGGCGTGGCTGGACGCCTTCACCGCGATGGTGACGGACTTGTACCCGCCCAGGTCGGTGAGCTGTTCGTCCAGCAGCTCCACCTTCCAGCCCCGGGTGGCGGCATAGCGGGTGTACATGTTCAGCAGATCACCCGCGAACAAAGCCGACTCCTCTCCCCCGGCCCCGGCCATGATGTCCATGATGGCGTCGGCCGAATCGTTCGGGTCGCGCGGGGCGAGCAGCTTGGTGAGCCGCTCAATGACGTCGTCCAACTGGGCCTGCAGCGACTCGGCTTCGGCGGCGAAGGCTGGGTCTTCGTCAGCTAACTCCTGGGCGGCCTCGATGTCGTCGGTGAGCTGCGCGTAGGAATCCAGCCCCTTGATGATCGGCGTCAACTCCGAAAAACGCCGCCCCACCTTCCGGGCTTTCACCATGTCGGAATGGGTCGACGGATCGGAGAGCTGGCGCTCCAGCTCGGCGTACTCCTCGCGGAGACTCTGCGCGGCTTCAAACATGGTTCCTTCTTTGGGGTATTTCGGTGGGCAAAGACAAACCCCCGGAGCGACACTGTGCCACCCCGGGGGTTCGGTAAAGCTACTTGGACTTGGCGCCCTGCTTGGCGTAACGACGCTCGAAGCGGGCGACGCGGCCACCGGTATCCAGGATCTTCTGCTTGCCGGTGTAGAACGGATGGCAAGCGGCGCAGACCTCGGCGCGGATGACGCCGCCGGGAGCGGTGGAACGGGTGGTGAAGTGGTTCCCGCAGGTGCAGGTGACTTCAGTGACGTGGTAATCGGGATGGATGCCCTGTTTCATTTCTTCTCCTTAGTATTGGCCTGGGTCCCAACTGGGTGAACCAGAGCCGAGGGTCAAGTATACGCGCTAACGCCGACTCGCGCCACTTTATTCCCCAGGGGATGGCTACCGATCTTCCGGGTTCGGGGTGGTCTTGGAGATGACGACGAGGAATTCGGCGTTGGAGCGGGTCTTGCGCATCCGGCTGAGCAGCATCTCCAGCGCGCCCTGGGCGTCCAGCCCGGAGAGCACGCGGCGGAGCTTCCAGACGATGGCGAGCTCTTCGCGGGTGAGCAGCCACTCCTCGCGGCGGGTGCCCGAGGCGATGAGGTCGATGGCCGGGAAGATGCGCTTGTCGGCCAGCTCGCGGCGCAGCCGCAGCTCCATGTTGCCGGTGCCCTTGAACTCTTCGAAGATCACCTCGTCCATCTTGGAGCCGGTCTCGATCAAGGCGGTGGCGAGGATCGTCAGCGAGCCGCCCCCTTCGACGTTGCGGGCGGCGCCGAAGAACTTCTTCGGCGGATAGAGCGCGGCGGAATCCACGCCGCCGGATAGGATGCGGCCCGACGCCGGGGCGGCGAGGTTGTAGGCGCGCGAAAGGCGGGTGATGCCGTCCAGCAGGATCACCACGTCCTTGCCGTACTCGACCAGGCGCTTGGCGCGCTCGATGGCCATCTCGGCGAGCATGGTGTGATCTTCGGCCGGACGATCAAAGGTGGAGGCGATCACCTCGCCGTCAACCGAACGCTGGAAGTCGGTGACTTCCTCGGGGCGCTCGTCCACCAGCACCACCATCAGGTGTACTTCGGGATTGTTGGCGGTGATCGAGTTCGCGATGGACTGCATCACCATCGTCTTGCCGGCCTTCGGCGGGGAGACGATCAGGCCACGCTGGCCTTTGCCGATCGGGGAGACCAGATCGATGATGCGGCCGGTCATGTTGGTGGCCACCGTCTCCAGGCGCAGCGGCTCCTGCGGATAGAGCGGGGTGAGCTTGGTGAAATCCGGGCGGTTCTTGGCGTGCTCGGGATCGAGGCCGTTGACGGTGTCCAGCCGCACCAGCGGGTTGTACTTCTGCGAGCGCTCGCCTTCGCGGGGCTGGCGCAGCGCGCCGGTGATGATGTCGCCCTTGCGCAGCCCGTGGCGGCGCACCATGGAAAGCGAGACGTAGGCGTCATGCGGGCTCTGCAGGTAGCCGTTCACGCGCACGAACGCGTAGGTGTCGAGCACGTCCAGCACCCCGGAGATCTCGACCAGCACGTCATCTTCGGAGATGGTCGGCTCCACGTCGATCCGATCATTGCCCTGACGGCCCTGGCGGCGGTTGTTGCGATCCCGGTTCCGACGGCGGCGGTTGCGCCGGGAGCCGCCCTCTTCGCCATCGTCGGCGGCGGGCTGGGACTCGGCCTCTTGGCGGGGCTGTTCCACATGCGGCTTCGGGGTGCGGCCGGTGTCCGCGATCAGCGCGCTCAAGGCGGCGGCGACATCGGCGGGCGCATCGGCGGCGGGAGCCAATTCGGACGTGGGGACGGGGGCCTCGGGCGCGGCGGCGGGCGGTTTCGACGCCCCGCCAGACTTGCCACCACCGCTGAGGGCGGCGACCAGATCGGCCTTCTTCATCGTTGAGGTGCCCTTCAGCCCCTTCGCTGCGGCGAGGGCCTTCAACTCGGCCAGCTTCAACTGGCCTAAATCGGCGTTATTCGTGTCAGACACGTTGTTCCTTCCGGAAAGGAGATTTGGAAATCTGCCCAAGCGATGACTCGGGATCAACTCTTGGAATGTTGGCCACTTCAAGACTGAGTGGCGCTCCGCTTACGCGACTGCTTAATTGTAGCACGCCGCACCAGCTTCGCCACTAATTCGGTGGATTGGGCGGTGGATTGGGTATCCGCAGATTGGGTTTCAGTAGATTGAGTCGGTCTCCAGATGCGCGAAGGCCACTTCCAACTCTTCCTTGAACTCCGCGAAGCCGTTCACCACCGGGTACTGGTCAAACTCTGCGACCACATTGGGAGGCGGGTTCACCAAGATGCCGGCGTCGGCGACTTCCAGCATCCGGGTGTCGTTGTAGGAATCCCCGGCGGCCACCACCTTGAAGTTCAACTGCTTCATCGCCAGCACCGCCTCCCGCTTGGAATCGGGCTGCCGAAGCTGATAGCTGACGATCTCGCCGCCATCCACCACCAGGTTGTGGCAGAAGAGCGTCGGGTAGCCGAGCTGTTTGACCAAAGGGGCGGCGAACTCGTAGAAGGTGTCAGAGAGCACCAGCACCTGGGATTGCGGGCGGAGCCAGTCGAGGAACTCCACCGCGCCGGGCAGCGGCCCCATCGCGGCGATCACGGATTGGATCTGCGCTAAGGAGATGCCGTTGGCGTCCAGCACGCTGAGCCGATGCCGCATCAACTCGTCATAGTCGGCGACGTCGCGGGTGGTGAGCCGCAGCGCCTCGATGCCGGTGCGCTCGGCCACGTTGATCCAGATCTCCGGGACCAGCACTCCCTCCATGTCCAAACAGGTGACGATCATCAGGCGCCCTCCACCCGCAGCGTCTTGATGCCCGGTTTGACGAAGTCGAGCTGCTCCAGATCGGTGATGGTGGCGGAGATGTCGCCCGCCTTCGCGACGTGGGTGACCAGATTCAGGCCGGCGTGGTTCGCCTCCGACTCGTTCTGCCGCACCGACTGCAGCGAGACGCCGTGCTTGGCGAAGGTGGCGGCGATCCCGGCCAGCACACCGGGCTGGTCGACCACCTGCAGCGAGAGGAAATAGCGGGCCTTCGCGTCAGCGGCGGGGGTGATCTTCCGATCCAGGTAGGCGAGCAGGCCGGGGGCGAAGGTGCCGCGCACCCGGTTCCGGGCCGCCTGCACCACGTCGCCGAGCACCGCCGAAGCCGTCGGCGTGCCACCGGCGCCCGGCCCCATGAACATCAGCCGCCCGGCATAGCGGGATTCGACGAAGATGGCGTTGTAGGCCCCGTGGATGCCCGCCAGCGGATGCTTGCGGGAGATGATGGTGGGATGCACGCCCACCGAGATGGAACCGTCGTCGGCCACGTCACAGCGGGCCAGCAGCTTGATCACGCCGTTCACCTCGGCGGCCGCCGCGATGTCGGCGGCGGTGATCGCGGTGATCCCCTCGCGGGAGACGTCGCTGAGCCGCACCTTGGTGTGGAAGGCCAGCGAGGCCAGGATGGCGGCTTTCGCGGCCGCGTCGAAGCCCTCGACGTCCGCCGTCGGATCGGGCTCGGCGTAACCTAGCTCCTGCGCCTCCTTGAGCACCTCCTCATATGAGCTGCCCAGATTCGTCATCTGCTCCAGGATGAAGTTGGTGGTGCCGTTCACGATGCCGGTGACGGCGGTGATTTCGTCGCCCACCAGCGATTCGCGCAGCGGCCGGATGATCGGGATCGCACCGGCGACCGCCGCCTCGTAGTAGATGTCGACGCCGTGGTGCTCGGCCGCCTTGTATATCTCGGGGCCGAATTCGCTGAGCAGCGCCTTGTTCGCCGTCACCACCGAAGCGCCGTGGGTGACCGCCGCGAGAATCAGATCCTTGGCCGGATCGACGCCGCCGATCACCTCCACCACGATGTCGATGTCGCCACGGGAGACCAAGCCCAGCGCGTCATCGGTGAGCAGCGCGCGGTCAATGCCTGGGCGGGGTTTGTTGATGTTCTTGACGGCGATGCCCACCAACTCCAGCGGGCGGCCCACCCGGGAGCTGAACTCCTCCGATTGCTCCAAAAACACTCGCGCCACCTGGGAGCCGACGGTACCCGCCCCCAACAGCGCGACCTTCAGCGCGTCACTCATTTGCATACCCTTCGTCCAGAGCGAAAATGTCTTCCAAAGTCTCGCGCCGCAACAGCGTCGTGACTTTCCCGTCTTTCACCGAGACTACCGGGGGACGGGGAGTGTGGTTGTAATTCCCAGCCATTGAGCGGCTGTAGGCGCCCGACGCGGGCACCGCGATCAGATCGCCGGGTTGGACGTCAGCGGGCAGGAATTCGTCGCGGACCAGGATGTCGCCCGATTCGCAGTGCAGCCCGACCACCCGGGAGAGCACCGGCTCGGCCGCCGAGGCCCGGTTGGCCAGCGCCGCCGAGTAATTCGCCCCATAGAGGGCGGGACGGATGTTGTCGCTCATCCCGCCGTCCACGCTGATATAACGCCGCGAGTAGCCGCCGCCGAGCTCCACCGTCTTGGTGGTGCCCACCCGGTAGAGCGCCAGCCCGGAAGCGCCGATGATGGCCCGGCCCGGCTCCAGGGACAGCTCCGGCACCGCGATGCCGTAGCCCCGGCATTCGTGGGTGACGATCTCGCCCAACGAGGCGGCCAGTTCCTCGGGGGTGGACGGGGTGTCCTCCTTGGTGTAGGCGATGCCGAAACCGCCGCCGAGGTCGAGTTGGTGCATCCGCTCGCCGGTGGCCTCGCCGAACTGCTGGAACAGCTTCAAGGTGCGCCGGGCGGCCACCTCGAAGCCAGAGGTGTCGAAAATCTGCGAGCCGATATGCGAATGCACGCCGAGCAGTTCCAGCCGGGGCGAGTGGTAGCAGCGCATCAGGGCCACCAGCGCCGTCCCCGAGGTGATCGAGAGGCCGAACTTCTGGTCGTCATGCGCGGTGGCGATGTAATCGTGGGTGTGCGCCTCGACGCCGGTGGTCACCCGCACCATCACCTTGGCCACCACGTCCAATTCCTCGGCCAAAGCCTCCAGCCGGCCGATTTCCTCCTGCGAATCGACGATTATGCGACCCACCCCGTGCTCCAGGGCGAGGCGCAGCTCGGCGACCGTCTTGTTCGAGCCGTGCATCCCAATCTTCGCCGGGTCGAAACCGGCGTCCAACGCCAGCCGCAGCTCCCCCAGCGTGCAGACGTCCAAGCTCAAGCCCTCCGCGGCGATCCAAGTGGCGAAGATCCGGCTCAGGAACGCCTTGCCCGCGTAGTAGACCGTCCAACCCGCGAAAGCCTGCTTCCAGCGCCGGGCGCGGCTGCGGAAATCCGCCTCGTCAATGGCATAGACCGGGGTGCCGCTGATCGCCGCCAATTCGGCGAGCGTCAGCCCGCCCATGGCCAACTCGCCGCTGGGCAGCCGCCGCACGGTTTCGGACCACAGCCCGTCCGTCAGCGCATTCACGTCCGCGGGCTTGACCAACCACACCGGCGCCGGGGAGGCGACATCGGCGTGGGCGGTGCCAGCTACATGCATATGAGTCACAAGGGATAACTTTATCTGTATTTGGCCAGCGCGGACAGTTCCACCGGAGACTGCACCCGCAAGCCTCAACTAGGATAAGATTTCTAAGCCAAGCCCTCATAGCTCAGGGGATAGAGCGCCGGCCTCCGGAGCCGGGTGCGCAGGTTCGAATCCTGCTGGGGGCGCGTGACGTCTGGTTTTGGAGCAAACGAGTGGTTGGTTCGCCAACTACGCGAAAAATACCAAGCCGATCCAGCGTCAGTCTCCCCCGAGTGGGTGGCCTTCTTCCAGGCGCAGGACGCCGCGGCCGCCCCGCCTGAGCCCGCCGAGCCGCCCGCCGCACCTGAGCCCGCCAGGCCGCCCGCCACCCCGGAAACGCCGCCCGCCCCGCAAGCCGCGCCCGTGCCCCAAACAGCTCCGCCACCGGCCAACGGCCTGCCCGCGCCCACCGCCCTGAAGGGGGCGGCGAAGCGCACCGTGGAGAACATGGAGGATTCGCTGCACGTGCCCACCGCCACCTCGGTGCGGGAGGTGCCGATGAAGCTGCTCATCGACCAGCGCGAGCAGATCAACACCCATTTGGCCGCCACCACCGGCGGGAAAGTTTCGTTCACCCATCTGATCGCCTACGCGATGGTGCTCGCCATCAAGGCCGTCCCGGAGATGAACCACACCTACGCGCTGCTGGATGGCAAGCCGTATGTGAACGCCGAGAACCCGATCAACCTCGGCATCGCCATCGACGTCACCAAGTCGGACGGCAGCCGCCAGTTGCTGGTGCCGAACATCAAAAACTGCCAGGCGCTGGATTTCGCCAGCTTTTGGAAGGCGTACGAGGAGGTCGTCAAAAAGTCCCGCCAGGGCGAGTTGACGGTGGACGACTTCGCTGGCACCACCGTCACCATCACCAACCCAGGCGGCATTGGCACCTCGCATTCGGTGCCCCGGCTGATGCCCGGCCAAGGCGTGATCCTGGGCGTCGGCTCCATCGAGTACCCGCCGGAATACCAAGGGGCGAGCCGGGCCCGGCTGCACGAGCTGGGCGTCTCCAAGGTCACCACCTTGACGTCCACCTACGACCACCGCATCATCCAGGGCGCCCAATCCGGCGAGTTCCTGAAATACCTGCACCAACTGCTGATCGGCGAACACGGCTTCTTTGACGCGGTCTTCGCCTCGCTGCGGGTGCCCTACACCCCGATCAAGTGGGCGCTGGACGACGAGGGAGATTCCGACACCGCGCTCCCCCGTTCCGCCCGGATGATCTCGCTGATCCACGCTTACCGCTCCCAAGGCCATCTGCTCGCCGACATCGATCCGCTGCAATACCGGCAGCGCGCCCATCCGTCGCTGGCGATGGAGGCGCACGGGCTGACGCTGTGGGATCTGGATCGCAGCTTCGCCGTCGGCACCTTCGCGGGCAAGCCGGTGGGCAAGGCGTCGATGCGGGACATCCTGAAAGCGCTGCGGTCCTCGTATTGCCGCACCATTGGCGTCGAGTACATGCACATCACCGACGCCGCGCAGCGCACTTGGGTGCAGGAACGCTTCGAGGCGCCCCGGCTGCCGTGGGCGCGCGAGGAATACCTGCGCATCCTGGACCGGTTGAGCGAAGCCGAGCTATTCGAGACTTTCCTGCAGACCAA
This sequence comes from Propionibacteriaceae bacterium, assembly GCA_031272505.1. GTDB lineage: Bacteria > Actinomycetota > Actinomycetes > Propionibacteriales > Propionibacteriaceae > Propionicimonas. The sequence continues at coordinate 11,137 of JAISTQ010000015.1, read as the reverse complement.
ATACGTGGGCCAGAAGCGCTTCTCGCTCGAAGGCGGCGAGTCGGCGATCATCTTCCTCGCCGAGGTGTGCGCCCAGGCCGCGAACGCCGGGCTGGAAGAAGTGGTGATCGGGATGCCGCACCGCGGTCGGCTGAACGTGCTGGCGAACATCGTGGGGAAGAGCTACGCGCAGATCTTCAAGGAGTTTGAGGGCAACTACGACCCGGAGTTGGACCAAGGCTCTGGCGACGTCAAATACCATCTCGGCTCCGAAGGGGTGTTCACCTCGCTGAAGGGCAACCCGATCAAGACCTCGCTGGCCGCGAACCCTTCGCACCTGGAGGCCGTCGACCCGGTGCTGGAGGGCATCGTGCGCGCCAAGCTGGACGCGCTGGACGCCCCCGGTTATCCGGTGGTGCCGGTGCTGGTACACGGGGATGCCGCCTTCGCGGGCCAGGGCGTGGTCTATGAGACGATGCAGTTGGCCCAACTGGAGGGCTACAAAACCGGCGGGACGATCCACCTGGTCATCAACAACCAGGTGGGCTTCACCACCTCCCCGGCCGAGGGCCGCTCGTCGGTGTACTGCACCGACTTGGCGAAGACGTGGCAATGCCCGATCTTCCATGTGAACGGGGACGATCCGGCGGCCGTCGCCGAGGTCGGGCAGTTGGCCTTTGATTTCAGGCAGCAGTTCGGCAAGGACGTGGTCATCGACATGGTCTGCTATCGGCGGCGCGGCCACAACGAGGGCGACGATCCGAGCTTCACCCAGCCGGCCATGTACGACCTGATCGAACGCAAACACTCGGTGCGCGACCTGTTCACCCGGGCGTTGGTGGGCCGGGGCGACATCACCGCCGCGGACGCCGCCGCCAACGCGTCCAACTTCCGTTCCCGCCTGGAGACGGTGCTCGCCGAGGTGAAGGCCGAGCCCGCCGCCATCGTCGATCGGCTGAAGGCCCCGGAATACCCGCCCAAGCACGGCAACAGCGGCGGCACCGCCGTCAGCCCGGAGGTTTTGGAACGGATCGCGCAAGCGCAAATCAGCTTCCCGGTGGGCTTCACCGTCCATCCGAAGGTGCTCACCCAACTCCAGCGCCGCGCCGAGGGGTTGCGGCACGGGCCGATTGACTGGGCGACGGCCGAGTTGGCGGCCATCGGCTCGCTGCTGTTGGAAGGGCGTCCGGTGCGCCTGGCCGGGCAGGACACCCGTCGCGGCACCTTCTCGCAACGCTTCGCCGCCGTGGTGGACCGGGTGAACGGCAACAGCTATCTGCCGTTGGCGGGCCTGGCGGACGCCGCCCCCTTCTATGCCTACGATTCCCCGCTCAGCGAGTACGCCGCCTTGGGATTCGAATACGGATACTCGGTGGCCAACCCGGACGCGCTGGTGCTCTGGGAGGCCCAATTCGGCGATTTCGCCAACGGCGCGCAGACCATCGCCGACGAGTTCATCTCCGACGGCAAGGCGAAGTGGAACCAGACCTCCGGGGTGGTGCTGCTGCTCCCCCACGGCCACGAAGGCCAAGGCCCCGACCACTCGTCCGCCCGCATCGAACGCTGGCTGAACCTGTGCTCCGAGGGGGCGCTGGCGGTGTGCCAGCCGTCGACCCCGGCCAGCTACTTCCATCTGCTGCGGCAGCACGCCTTCGTGGATTGGCACCGGCCGATGGTGGTGGCCACCCCGAAATCGATGCTGCGCTCCAAGCTGGCCGTCTCCCAGCCCGGCGACTTCACCTCCGGCCGTTGGCGGGCGGCATTGCCCGATCCGTCAATCTCCGACCCCGCGCGGGTGCGGCGCATCCTGCTGTGTTCCGGGAAAGTCCGCTGGGAGCTGGTGCAGGCCCGGACGCTCGCCGGATTGGACGGCCAAGTGGCGATCATCCCGCTGGAACGCCTCTATCCGCTGCCCACCGAGGATCTGGCGGCCGAGTTGGCCAAGTATCCGCAGGTTGACGACATCCGCTACGTGCAGGAAGAACCCGAGAACCAAGGGGCTTGGTGGTTCATGCAGCTCTACCTGCCCGCCGCGTTGACCGAAAACAGCGCGGGTCGAGAATTTTCCTTGGTTGGCATCACCCGCCCGCCCGCTTCCGCCCCTTCCGTGGGGTCTTTACGCCTCCACAATGCCCAACAAGCGGACCTGATCAGCCGCGCGCTGGCCGTCTGAGCCTGCCGATTTTCCTGACAAAACCCGCACTCACCGGGCTTTTACTCTAGACAAACGGCGTTTTTTAGTGTTGGATGTTTCTGTCACATCCATCACATGGGGGAGGGGAGACAGAGAGCGCAACGAGTCCCGGGCCTTGGCAAGCGCAGGTTTGGAAAAACTTCAGAATCTGATGAAAACTTTGCCAAAACGCTTGTGCAATCGGCAGATTACTGGGAGTCTTGTATTGTCTGTATCCTCACGACCTTCCGACAAGGAGTACTACTGCGATGAATTGGCGCCATCGTGCAGCGTGCCTCACGGAAGACCCTGACCTGTTCTTCCCAGTGGGCAACACCGGCCCGGCGATCCTGCAGATCGCCGAGGCGAAAAAGGTCTGTCGGCGTTGCGAAGTCCGCGAAGCCTGTCTGCAATGGGCCCTTGACAACGGTCAGGATCATGGAGTCTGGGGTGGAATGAGCGAGGATGAGCGCCGTTCGATGAAGCGCCGCGCCGCCCGGTTGCGGGTGCGCAGCTAGCCTCCCGTCACGTTAACTAGCCCCCGTCACGTCAGCCAGAGATCGGGATCGTCACCCGCGCCACCGTCATCCCATCAGCCTCGGGCAGCAGGCTGAAATCGCCGCCCATGTCTTGGACCAGCGTCTTCACAATCGACAACCCTAAAGACTCGGTTGAGCCTAGATCGAAGTCGGCGGGCAGCGGATGCCCGGTGTTCCGCACCTCGACGCAAAGCTGGCCCTGCTTGCGGGTCGGGGTGACGGTGACGGTGCCGGATTTGAAGTCAAAACCGTGCTCGGCGGCGTTCTGGGCCAACTCGGTGATCACCATGGACAGATGGGTGGCCACCTCGGCGTCCAGTTCCCCGAACGAGCCGACCCGTTCGATGCGGACCTTGCCGCCGGCCACCGCGTCGGAAACCATCTTGAAGAGCCGATCGGCCACCTCGTCAAAGGCCACCGTCTCCGAATAGGTCTGGCTCAGGATCGAGTGCACGATGGAAATGGCGGAGACCCGCTTCATCGCGTCGTCGAGCGCCTGTTTGGCTTCCGGGGAATCGATCCGCCGGGCTTGCAGCCGCAGCAGCGCCGCCACCTGCTGCAGGTGGTTCTTCACCCGGTGGTGCATCTCCCGGATGGTGGCGTCCTTGGTGACCAACTGGCGCTCGCGGTTGCGGATCTCGGTGGTGTCGCGGCAGAGCAGCAGCGTGCCCGCCGGCTCGTCCTCGTATTGCAACGGCACCAGCCGGATCGCGGCCGAGGCCGACTCGGTGACCAGCTCCACCTCGTGGCTGCCGCCGCGAAAAGTGGACGAGATCGGGAAGGGCACCGGGTTGCGCTGTTGGCGCAGCAGGTTGCGCACCACGTTCTCGATCTGGTGGCCGAACATGTCGTAGCGCACCCCGAGGTGCCGGAAGGTGGACAGCGCGTTCGGGCTGACGTAGGAGACCATGCCGTCCGTCATGATCCGCACGATGCCGTCACCCACCTGCGGGGAGATCCAGGAGAGGTGTCGGACGTCGTCAATCGGATACTTGTGGTGCATCACCATCCAGACCAGGATCCGGCCGGCCTCCAGATAGTTCTCCTCCAGCGAGCCCGAGAGCCGGGCCACCATCTGGTTGGTGTGGAACTCCAGCACCGCGATGCACTTATCCCCCGAGAGGATGGGCACCGCGTTGATGTCAATCGGGATGCCCGCGGTGATGTCGTTGTCGGAGGTGGACGCCTCCTCGTGCGTCAGGTAGGCGACCGTCACCAGCGATTCCGGGTCATAGGAGATGTTCTCGCCGGCCACGTCGTCTTTGAGCACCGTCGCCGCGTTGGAGGGCCGCACTTGGGCGCAGGCCCAGAAGATGTTGTCGTCCGCGTCCGGCACCCAGAGGATCAGATCGGCGAAGCACAGATCGGCCAGCAGCGCCCATTCGTCGACCAAGTGGTACAGCCAGCGCTTGTCCTTTTCGGACAGCACGGTGCGCTGCTCGACGATGTCTTCTAACTGTGGCACAGTCGGTAGTCTACGCAACTCGCGGCTGGCAGCGGGGGCAGGTGCGGCCGCAAGGCACGTTTTGGTAGCGAACCCCGGCTCAATTTGGGTTGTTCGGAGATGTGTGCTACGCTTGATGAGAAATTTCCCAAGAGGTTGGGAACAAACGTGCAAGCGGAATCAAAAGGAAGTAATGAGCACACTACTGAGTACCCAGCAAGCGCCCAGAAAACCACTACACTTATCGCCAATGGATGAAACAGCACCCAGTGGCAACGACGAACAGCTAGACCTCGCCGAAGAGACGGCCCTTGAGCGCCGGATTCGCTTCGAGCGCGAGGCGCTGGTGTATCTGAACCGGCTCTACGGGATGGCGCTGCGGCTTACCCGCAACCCCACCGACGCCGAGGATCTCGTCCAGGATGCGATGTTGAAGGCCTACGCCGCCTTCCACCAGTACCAGCCCGGCACCAACCTGAAGGCCTGGCTGTACCGCATCCTCACCAACACCTTCATCGACAAGTACCAAAAGGCGAAGCGGCAGCCGGCCATCGCGCAGTCGGAGACGATTGAGGATTGGCAACTGGCCTCGGCCGAGTCGCACACCTCCACCGGGCTGAAGTCGGCGGAAGCCGTCGCCCTGGAGAATATCCCCGACGCCACCATCGCCGCCGCGATGAGCGAGCTGGGCGAGGATTACCGCACCGCCGTCTATCTCGCCGACGTGGACGGCTTCTCCTACAAGGAGATCGCCGAGATCATGGGCACTCCAATCGGCACGGTGATGTCCCGTTTGAATCGAGGGCGTAGAATACTACGTGACAAACTTGCTGATTACGCCATCGAAGCGGGTCTCGTAGCAGCAGGAGGAGAAAGATGAGCGATTCTGAAGACTGCCGTTATACCCTAGAGCGCATTTTCGCGTTCCATGACGGCGTGCTCCCCCAAGCCGAGGTTGACGAAGTCGGGGCCCATCTAATGGGCTGCGAAGGGTGTTTGGATGCCTATGAGGTGGAGCGGGTGATGCGGGCTGTGATCAAGCGCGGCTGCAACGTCGAAGCCCCCGCCTCCTTGCGTGAAAAGGTCCGGGCTTCGCTCGCTACCGCGTAGCGAGCCTTCACCCAGATTCCTGTATCACTAATACCAGCTAAGCGGTAGGCCGCTTGCCGTGATTGGCGGCGTTCTTGCGACGAGCGCGGCGCTTGCGTCCACCTTTACCCATGAGACTGCTCCTTTACATTTTTACAACGGCTACCTATTGTGCCACATCGCCGGAACCGATGACGATTTTCGCCATCTCAGCGTGCGAAATTGAGGCGAAAACGCGGTCTCACAAGTTGACTTGCGAAAGGTTTTCAACTACCGTTTTATTACCTGTATGAGGCCGCTTCGGGGGCGGGCACGGTCTGCTGGCAATCGCCAGTCATTACAAAGGAATCATCATGAAGCACAGCGGGGGAATAGCTTTTAACGGGATTCGCAAGTCGGTTGCCAGCGCAATCGCCGTGCTGCTGGGAGTGGCCTTCATGGCCCCCACGGCGGCGAACGCGGTCCAAGTCGATTACCACGTCAACATCTACTGCCAGGCTTCCGACGGCAGCTATCCGGCCACCGTCACGCCCATCGTGCGGCAAGCCGAGGAAAACACCGCCATCTCGGTGACGGAGGCCGACGGCCAGTCGCAATGCGGCAGCGCCTTCCTGCTGGACAGCACGCAAACGAACGTGGTCTCCGGCACGGCCACGGCCACCACGACCGCCCAGTTGACCATCTACATGCGCAGATCCATCACCGTCACCTATTCACCGGGCAGCCACGGCGATTGGACGGTCGGGACGAGCGCGCCCTACTACTACACCGGCTTGGCCATCGGCGATCCGATGCCTTCTCCCCCGGCCGGCACTGGAGAGGTGGGCTACTACCTCTCCAGTTGGGAGCCCAGCATCCCCAGCACCGTGCCAGCGGGTGCGGCCTACACGTACGATTATGTCGCCCAATGGGAGGGGCAGCGGATCGACTACACCGTCGAGTACTACTACCAGAACGCCGACGGCACCTGGCCTACCGCTCCGACGGATGCCCGCTATGACGGCACCGACTACCCCGGCCCCGCGCAAGCCACCGCCGCCGACCGCATCCCGGACAACACGCTGCCGGATAAGTACGCCTACACCGGGGATGCCTGGACGGGCCCCGGCGGCTTGGTGAACATCGTCGAAGCCCCGCTCGATCCGAACCACCACACCGAGCTGAAGCTCTACTTCCAGCGGGTCTACACCATCACCTACCAGCCGGGCTCGGTGGGCACCTGGACGGCCGTCAACGGCGACGGCGTGTACAGCTACGAAGATGTGCCCTATGGCAGCGCGATGCCCGGCCCGAACACCGCCAACCTGCCGCACACCATCGGCTGGTACTTCACCGGTTGGGCACCCAACCCGGCTGCCACCGTCACCCAAAATGCCGAGTACGTGGCCCAGTGGAGCCAAAACATCGCCGAATACACGGTGGAGAAGTACTACCAGCAGGGCGACGGCAACTGGCCGACCACCGCCGACGAGATCGACTGGCGCACCGCTCCCGCCTACACCCACGTGACGGTGCTGCCTTCCGACAAGGTGCCCGACGCCGCGCACTCGAACCAGGTCTACGTGGGCGACAGCAGCACCTACCCGGTGAACGTGCTCGAAGGCGACACCGCGATCACCAACCAGTTGGTGCTGAAGGTGTACTTCCGGCTGGAGTTCACCGTCATTTACCGGCCGGGCGACCACGGCAACTTCAACCAGGTGGATTTCCCGAACCTGATCTGGCACGATCCGACGCCGCAGGCTCCGGACAACGCCGGCTGTCAAGCCGGGTATGAGTTCCGCGGTTGGGAGCCCGCCATCGTGGACAAGGTGGAGAAGGACGCCATCTACACCGCGATCTGCGAGCCGATTGAGCAGCCGACCACCGAAGGCCATTTGAAGGTGGTGCACACCTTGGTGGGCGGCACTCCCCCGGCGACCACGGTGACGGCCACCGGCCCGTCCACCTTCACCGGCACCACCAGCTTTGACTTGACGGTGCCCACCGGCACCTACGAGCTGGCCCGCACCTTGGTGCCCGGCTACGCCTACGGCACTTGGACTTGCGTCTCCGGCACCGCCGCCTCCACCATGCCGACGGCCACTTCGGTAACCGTGGCGCGCGGCGAGTCGGTGGTCTGCACGGTCACCGACGTCTTCATCACCCAGACCACCGATGATCCGAACCAGACGCCGACGGACACCCCCACCGACACCGTAACCGATGACGGCGACGACACCGACGAGCCTGCCGATGAGCCGACTGACGACGAAACGGTAGACGACGAGGACGACGACGAGGATCTCGCCTACACCGGCAGCGAGAACGGCGCGCAAGGGGCCATCGGGCTCTCCGCCCTGCTGCTGGGCGGGTTGTTCGTGGCTTACCGGCGTCGCCGCTGACGGTTGCCTGCGATAATGGGACGGTGACACAGTGGGAAGCTCCGGTAGCTGAAGCGCCGCTGCACGCCAAAGTCGCGCTGCCCGGATCGAAATCCGTGGCCGCCCGCGAGCTGATCCTCTCGCTGTTGGCCACGGGGCCGAGCCAACTGGAGAATCTGCCCGACGGCCGCGACACCGAGTTGATGTTGGCCGCGATCCAGGCTTTCGGAGCGGTGGTGGACGGCGAGACCATCACCCCGCCGGAAAAGCCCCGTGGCGGGCAACGCGTCGACTGCGGGCTTTCGGGGACGGTCTACCGCTTCGGCACCGCGGTGGCCGCCCTCGCCAATTCTCCCACCGAGTTCTTTGGCGACCCGGGCTTGGCCGACCGCCCGATCCAGCCGCTGCGCGACGCGCTCGCCCAGCTTCCCGCCCGTGAAATCACCATCGACGCCTCGGCGTCCAGCCAGTTCATCTCCGCGCTGCTGCTGATCGGCGCCCGGCTGCCCGACGGCCTGAGCCTCACCCACGTCGGCCCCACCCTGCCCTCGCTGCCCCACATCCAGATGACCAACGCGCTGCTCAGCGAGCGGGGCGTGTTGGTGGGCCAAGTGCGCGGCCAACCGTCCTGGATCGTGCCCCCCGGCCCAATCGCCGGCCGGAAAACGAGCATTGAGCCGGATCTGACGAATACCGCCACCTTCCTGGCCGCCGCCCTGGCCGCGGGCGGGATGGTCACCTCGCGGTGGCCGCTGGACACCGTGCAACCGGCCGGCCCGCTGATCGCGGTGCTCCAGGCTTTCCAAGCGGCGGTCACCGGCACCAGCACCTTGTCCGTCTCCTCCAGTGGCGAGTTCCCCGGCGTCGAGTTGGATCTGCATGACATCTCCGAGTTCACCCCGGTGGCCGCCGCGCTCGCCGCCTTGGCCACCTCGCCGTCGCAGCTCCGCGGCATCGGCCATGTGCGCGGCCATGAGACGGATCGGCTGGCGGCCCTGGCCGAAATGCTCACCGCCGTCGGCGCCAAAGCGCGCATCACCGCCGACGGGCTCGCCATCACCCCCGGAAAGCTGCGCGCCGCCACCGTGAAAAGCCACGGTGACCACCGGCTGGTGCACGCCGCCGCGCTGCTCGGGCTCCGGGTGCCCGGCATCGTGGTTGACGACGTGGCGGCCGTCACCAAAACCATCCCGGATTTCACCTCGCGTTGGGAGGTGATGGCCCATTCCGCGCATTAGCCCTGGAGCGATCACCGACGATCCACACGCCGGCTTCGGCCGTCCGCCGAAACGCACCCGGCCCCGCACCAAGGAGCGCCCGGACTATTCCGACGCCCCCATCGGTTTCGTCACCACCATTGACCGGGGCCGCTACACCTGCCTGATTGAGGCCCTCGACGTCACCGTGATCGCGGTGAAGGCGCGGAACCTGGGCGAGAAGGTGATCGTGGGCGACCGGGTGCGGCTGCGCGGCGATCTCTCCGGCACCGAGGGAACGCTGGCCCGGATCGTCGAGGTGGAGCCGCGCGAGACGGTGCTGCGGCGCACCGCCGACGATGACGACCCCTACGAGCGGCCCATCGTCGCCAACGCCGACCAACTCGCCATCATCACCGCGCTCGCCGATCCGCCGCCCCGGCCCGGCATGATCGACCGGGTGCTGGTGGCCGCCTATGACGCCGGCATTGATCCGGTGCTCATCCTCACCAAGGCCGATCTGGCTGACGCCGACTGGCTGATCGACATCTACGCGCCGCTGGGGCTGCCGGTGCTCGCCGTCCATCCGGACGCCGATCTCACCCAGGTCCGCGAGTTGCTGGCTGACCATCGGACGGTCTTCGTGGGGCACTCCGGAGTGGGCAAGTCCACCCTTGTCAACGCCTTGATTCCGGGCGCCAACCGGGCCATCGGGGATGTGAACGAGGTGACCGGACGCGGGCGGCACACCTCCACCAGCGCCGAAGTGCTGGAGCTGCCCGGCGGCGGCCTGGTGATCGACACCCCCGGAGTGCGCTCTTTCGGGCTCAGCCACGTCACCGTGGAATCGGTGCTCGCCGCCTTCCCCGACTTGGAGGAGATCACCGCCGACTGCCCGCGCGGCTGCACCCACGCGGCCGGCTCGGTGGATTGCGCGCTTGACGACGCGGTGGCTGACTGCCGCCTCGCCCCGGCGCGGCTGGAATCGTTCCGCCGCCTCCCGCTGTAGCGCGGCATCGCTCGATAAAGTGAACACATGAGTTCTCTAGTCGACGATCTGCGCCTCGCGCATGTGCTCGCTGATCAGGCGGACGCCATCACCACCGCCCGCTTCAAGGCGCTCGACCTGAAGGTGGATCGCAAGCCGGACATGACGCCGGTCTCCGATGCCGACCTCGCCGTCGAGGACGCGCTGCGTTCCACGTTGTCGCGCTCCCGGCCCCGCGACGCGGTGCTCGGCGAAGAGCGCGGGGAGACGGGCTTCGGCCCGCGCCGCTGGGTGATCGATCCAATCGACGGGACGAAGAACTTCGTCCGGGGCGTGCCCGTCTGGGCCACCCTGATTGCGCTCATGGAAGATAAAGAAGTGCTGGCGGGCGTGGTCACCGCGCCGGCCTTGAACCGCCGCTGGTGGGCCTCCAAGGGGAACGGCGCCTGGACGGGCCGCTCGCTTTCCTCCGGCACGCAGATCCACGTCTCCGAGGTCGCCTGGGTGCTCGACGCCTCGGTCTCCTACTCCTCGCTGGACGGCTGGGTCGAGATCGGCCGCGGCCAACAGTTCGTCGACCTGCTCCAAGACTGCTGGCGCTCCCGCGCCTTCGGCGATTTCTGGAGCTACATGCTGGTCGCCGAGGGAGCGGTGGACATCGCCGCCGAGCCCGAGCTCGAACTCCACGACATGGCCGCCCCCGCCATCATCGTCACCGAGGCCGGCGGCCGCTTCACCTCCATCGACGGCGACCCCGGCCCCTTTGGCCCCGGCGCCCTCGCCACCACCCCCGCCCTCCACTCCGAAATCCTCGCCCGCCTCACCGAATAGCCCCCTCCCGCGAAATTGTCCTCGCTTCGCGCGGCTCCGCGAAATTGTCCTCGCTTGCGCTCAGGTTTTCCGTCAACGTGTTGTGTTGCGTCACCGTCCACACTTTCGTGAAAACGAGGGGTTTTTGGAAAGTGTGGACGGTTTCCTTCAGATCCGGTGAGACGGTTGAGCGTAAGCGACCCCTGTTCAGCTTGTTCGATGGTCCACACTTTTGGAAAACGGCCATTTTTGGGCAAAGTGTGGACGGTGTGGGGGCTTTGCCGCAGGTTGGTCCGGGGATGGTTTTCGCGCGTTCGGCCACCGTCCTGGCTGGGCTCTTCTGCTTCCGGCGGGTTTTCTTGGAGGTTGGCTCTTCGACGGTTTTCGCGCGTTCGGCCACCGCCCTCACGCGCGGCAAACGACGACCCTCCGGCTAATGCCTCGGGCCGCCGTTTCTCGAACCTGGCCGGGCTGGTCGTCTCGCAAGTTGAATGGCTGGGATGGCAAAACGAGCACCAGTTCGGCACTAACTGCCGGTCGGCGGCTGGGTACCACA
>JAISTQ010000063.1 GCA_031272505.1 Propionibacteriaceae bacterium | reverse complement strand
GGCGCCGTGCTGGCTGCCGAAGACCGACAGGCCGAGCAACTCCAGCGTGTTCAGCCGCCCCGACGAGTAGAAATGCTGCGTCAGATGCGGGAACACCTTCGCGTTCAGGTAGTAGTTCGGGTTGACGGATTTGGCCTGCGTGGCCACCCCGTCCGAATCGGCGATGTGCAGGTCGATCTCGGCCCGGTAGTTGATCAAAGTGGACCAATCGCCCGGCAACTGCGAGCGGTTGGCCACGAAGATGTCGTTCCGGGTGACGTTGAAGCGCAGCGGGATCGTCACCTTGTTCGCCGTGGTGAGCATGTAGTCGGGCAGCTTGTTCAGCGCCGCGGTGCCGTCCAGCTTCTTGTCGTAGCCGACGGTGTCCGCATAGACCAGCGTGGTGGAGTAGGCATCCGGGTTGGTGTAGCCCGGATGCGGGCCGATGTAGAGCGTGTTGTAAGCCATCGCCCGGTCGAACGGATCGCGGGCGTCCTGCTCCGCGATGGAGACGGTGCCGTCCGCGTTGGCGTCGACGTCCGCATAGCCGTTCTGGTTGTCGTCCTGCGGCGAGGCGACCTTGAGCAGCCAGGTTTGGAAGTTGGGCCAGTCCGCAGCCGCGATGCCCGGATCGGCCAGCGGCCCGGTGGTCGGCTGGGGGAGCGCCCCCATGTCCTGTTCGGGCGCGCCAATCAGCTTGTACAGGTTGTTGTACGTGATGGTGGCCCCACCGAGGGCGGTCTGGAAGGCCGTCGGCACCTCCAGTTTGGTGTCCAACAGCCCGGCCGATAGCCCGGTGTTGAAGTTGTCGGCTCCCAGCAAGAAGTAATACTTGCCGCCCGCCGTTGGCGGCGGATCGGCTTGTGCTGGTGTTGTTGTCACAAGGGCCATCGAAGCCAGCAGCACCGTTGCGAGCGCAGCCGACACCCCTTTGTGGAAAGTGGTCATGCGAACCTCCACAGTCATTCCCGTTGCTATAAAGATAACGAAATCCCCACGTTCCCGGTAGGGCGTTCACCTCTAAAGCCAAAGCTGCCCTTGAGACTACAACACCTTTCCAAGACTATTCATTCGAGTTCGGTGCCGTGATTACGGTTGGCGGCTGGCTGTCAGCCCAGCGTCAGGGACGACTCGCCGGGTGACTACTGGTGAGCGTTTGTTACCCAAAAGACTTTCGGTAGCAGCGAAAAAGAGCGAAAACCCAGTTTGTAATTATGGAATTGCTGGTAAGTTTGCAGTGTCGTTTGGGGGGGAAGGTTCGCCAGACGGCACCACAGCAAAGATGTTGTGGGAACGCCCTATCGGACAAGGAGCTTCTATGAAGAACTCTGGGAAGAGGACTCGGCGGACGTTGGTCGTCGGCTTGCTGTCGGCAGGCCTGGCGGCGGGTTCGATCGCGTCGATTGCCACCATCAGCCCCGCGAAGGCTGATTTGTTGCCTTATCAAGACACGTCATTGCCGTTCAGCGTGCGTGCCGCTGATCTGGTGTCGCGGATGACGTTGCAGGAAAAGCAGCAGCAGTTGCGCGCGCAGACGCAGACGAACGCCGCGTCGGGTTTGGCTCCGGCGATCCCACGGCTTGGGGTGCCGGCTTACGACTACTGGAATGAGGCGCTGCACGGCGTGGCGCGTTCTTCCGGCGGGACGAACTCCGGCTTGGCGACGGATTTCCCCACCGGCATCGCGTTGGCTTCGTCGTGGAACCGGGATCTGGTCCACGCGGCGGAGACGGCCGTTTCCGATGAGGCGCGCGCCTATTCGAATTACTACAACACCGGCGTGTCCGCAGCCTACAACAAGGGCCTGACGTACTGGTCGCCGACGATCAACATGCATCGGGATCCGCGTTGGGGCCGCGCTGAGGAAACATACGGCGAGGATCAATACTTGACGGCCCAGATCGGCGAGCAGTTCGTGCTTGGCCTGCAGGGCGATTTCGTCACCCCCGAGGGCGGCGTCGACACCAACTCGCTGTCCAGCGAAGACGGCCTCTTCCTGAAGGCGATCGCCACCCCGAAGCACTTCTTGGCGCAAAACTCCGAGAACACCCGGCACGAGGGCTCCGCGAACGTCACCGAGGCCGAGCTGCGCGAGTACTACTCGTACCAGTTCCGCCATGTGCTGCGTCCCGAGGTGGGCGCGAAGTCGTATATGACGGCCTACTCGCACTTGAACATCACCGACGGCAACGCCTACCCAGCCTATGGCGTCGACACCAACGATTCGCTCCCGATGAGCGCGAACTATCCGGTGCAGGTGGAGATGGTGAAGCGCACCTGGGGCTTCGAGGGCGTGTCCGTCTCGGACTGCGACGCGATCCGCGACTCCTGGGATCCGCGCATGGGCGGCTACCGCTGGGTTCCCGCGGACGTGCAAGCCCTGGGCAACCTCTACAACTGGACGGGCACCCCGTCTTACACCAACGTGCTGTCTTGGGATCAGTACTCCGGCATCGCCTACACGCTGAAGCTGGGCACCGATCTGGACTGCATGGACAACGACTACAACTCGAACGTCACCGGCTATGGCGTGACGTCGACGGCGAACGTCCCCGCCGGCGAGAACGGCCTGGCGGTTTCGGTGGCCAACGGTTACGCCTCCGAGGCGGATCTGGATATCGCGGTGACCCGCGCGTTCACGATGCGGATGCAGACGGGCGAGTTTGACAACGGCGGCCGGGACAACGCGGCACCCGCCTCGGGCACCCAGTCCCCGCTGTACGCGAACACCCCGTGGGCGGGTTTGACGCTGGCGAACACCGTCGATTCGGCGGCGCACCGGAAGCTGGCCAAGCAGGCCGCCGCCGAGGCCACCGTGCTGCTGAAGAACAACGGCATCCTGCCGCTGGCGCAGCCGACGGCCGCGAAGAAGTATGTGGTGGTCGGCCACATGGCGGCGATGGCCGTGCATGGCGATTACTCGCCGGCCACCTCGAATGATTACTCGGTCTCCGCGATTCGCGCCTTGATGGAGTACATCTCGGACGCCGCGGGCACCCCGCTGGCGCTGGACGATCCCACCACCTCGGCTGTTGAGGGCCAGGTCACCTACATTCCGGGCTTCGACATGACCGGCAAGTGGGCGTGGAAGAAGACCGATCTCGGCGTGAACGGCAAGGTGGTTTTGTTCCTGGACGGTTCCGGCAACGAGATTGGTTCGATCAGCGCTGAAGAGCTGATCCGCTCGGGCACCATGGACGGCTGGCGCGGCGTGCAGCCCTGGGGTGTCAACTATTCGACTTTGACGTCGATTGGCGCGTGGGGCGGCCACTTCGAGGGCGATTGGGAGATTCCCGCCGGGACGGTCTCGATCGCGGTCTCGCAGTCGGCGACTCCGGGCACTGGCTATACGAACCCGTCCGATCCGACGTCAACCTGCTATCCGGTCGCCGGTTGGCCGGGCGAGCTGACGGTGAGCGTCGGCGCGCGCTATTCCGGCACGGAAATCGGCACGGTTCCGGCTGGCCTGGATGAGGTCTGCGACGACAATCCGGCGTGGACTTACACGCCGGGCAACTGCTTCGTGTGGCCGGGTTACGGCCTGATCTGCTGGCCGGCCGCCTCGGTGGCTGGTTCGGTGCCGATCACCGAGACCACCGCGGGCTCGGTCGCCGCGCTGGCGGGGCAGACCGTCCACCTGAACTTCGAGTACTCCACTGATTTCGGCTACCCGACGTTCACTCCGGCGGAGGAGCAGATAATCGCAGATGCGGATGTGGTGATCGCGTATGCGGGCACCACCGCGATGCAGTCGATGTGCGCCACCAACCCGTCCGATCCGGGCGCGGATTGCACCGGTGGCACCTCGGCCGCTTCGGATTCTTCGGAGGACGAGGATCGCGCCACCCTGGATCTGCCGCGCTATCAGGACATCGTGATCAAGCGGGCCGCGCAGTTGAACCCGAACACCATCGCCTGGATGCAGACGGTGTCGCAGGTCAACGTCGAGCCGTTCATCAACGGGGTCGCCGCCGCCGTCTGGACCAGCTACAACGGCCAGTCGCAGTCACGCAACCTCGCCGATGTGTTGTTCGGGAACGCCAACCCGTCCGGCCACCTGACGTTCACCTGGTACCAGGACGACACGCAGTTGCCGCTCACCACCGATTACCAGATGACGCCGGACGCCAACCACAACGGCCGTACCTACCAGTACTTCACTGGCGACGTCCGCTATCCGTTCGGCTACGGCCTGAGCTACTCGAAGTTCGAGTACTCCGATCTCACCATCGACAAGTCGGCGGTCACCCCCGATGACACCATCAAGGCGACGGTCACCGTGAAGAACGCGGGCACCGTGAAGGGCAAGGAGGTCGTCCAACTCTATGTGGTCGGCCCGAAGGCTTCCGATCCGCTCCGCCCGGACGAGCAGTTGAAGGGCTTCGAGAAGGTCGAGTTGAACCCCGGCCAGTCCAAGAAGGTCTCCATTGAGCTGCCGATTTCCGATCTGTGGTTCTGGGATTCGGGTGCTGACAAGCAGGTTTACGACACCGGCGCGTGGCAGCTCTACGTGGGCCCGAACTCCGATCTGGGCGCTTGCGAGGAAGAGTCGTTCACGCTTTCGGGCAGCCGGACTCCGGCGGTCGACATCGTGACGGCGCTCCCGGACGGCGTGATCCTGCACACCGAGACGCCCGGCAACGTGATCCACGCGAACCTGTCGGCCACCCGCAATGACGAGACGTTCTACGATCTCTTCGACGAGGACGTGGCCGTCGAGTACAGCTCTTCGGATGAGTCGGTCGCCAAGGTGGACGCGGTGGGCACCGTCTCGCCGGTCGCCGCGGGCACCGCGCTGATCACCGCCAAGGTGACGGCCGACAACTCGTCGAAGTCCACCACCTTCCCGGTGGTGGTGGTCACCGGCACGATTGCCGCCCCGGCTGAATCAGCCTCGGACGCGATCGCGAACCCGGCGGCCACGCTGTTCGAGACGCTGGTGGACTTCCCGTCCGTCACCATCACAACCGCGCAGGCGGCGGCTGGCTACCAGCTTGACGCCCAGTTGGTGGGCGTGAATGACGACACCTCCCCGGACACCTTCACCTATCTGAAGGCGCTCGGCGAGGAGAACTCCGCGAACGCCACCGTCTCCGCCACCGGCCTGGTGACGGCCACCGACATCGGCAAGGTGCGGGTGACGGTCTCGGCCTACGACGGCGCCAAGTTCTACGCGCAGACGGCCACCGTGCAGATCGTCACCGATCCGCAGCCGATCAACGACTCGGTCGCCGCGGCCGACGCCGTGGTGCGCGCCAACTTCACTGAAGAGTCGCTGGCGGTGCTCGACGAGGCGGTAGCCGCCGCCAAGGCCGCCTTGTTGAACCCGAACCTCACCGAAGGCCAGGTCGCCGCGCTCGCGGTTTCCATCGACAACGCGGTGAAAGCCCTGAAGGTGAAGGATCCGGCCACCCCGGTGAAGGAGGTCCCGGACACCAAGACCCAGATTTCGACGGCCAAGCTGTCGGCGGGCTGGCGGGTCTGGACGGGCGGCCACCTGGCGAAGTCGGGCAGCATCAAGCTGAACGGCAAGAAGCTGGTCGAAGGCACCGACTACGACGTGATCGCGGCGGGCACGAACACCAACATCGGCATCGGCACGGTGACCATCTCCGGCAAGGGGGCGTTCACCGGCGAGAAGACGCTGACGTTCAAGATCGTCCCGAAGAAGATCTCGATCACCAAGGCGTCGGCCGGCAAGGGCCAGGTTACGCTGAAGTGGAACAAGGCCACCGCCGCGCAGAAGATCACCGGCTATCAGGTGCAGTACCAGATGAAGGGGTCGAAGACGAAGGTCACCAAGACGTACAAGTCTTCCGTCACCTCCACCACGCTGAAGAAGCTGAAGAAGGGCAAGGCGTATCGCATCCTGGTGCGCGCCTACAAGACCGTGAACGGGGTGAAGTACTACTCATCCTGGTCCGGCCCGAAGACGACCAAGAAGGTCAAATAACGTCGATTCACCTCTTTCATAGTGCTGGGGGGGAGGCTCGCTTGCGGGTCTCCCCCCGGCCTTTTTGGCTGTAATGCCGCGGTGATGCGCACCCGCTAGACTGCTGCTGTGATTGAGTGGATTCTGGCCCAGCCGTTTGTCTTCGCGGCCGCGCTGTTGGCGCTGGTGGCCTGCTTCCGCTCCCAAGGCACCTATTGGCTGGGCCGGGGCATCCGCGCCGGCGTGATCCGCGCCAAGTGGGCGCAACGCTTCCAGGAGGAGAAGGCCACGGCGGCCGTCGCCCGGCTCGAAAAGTACGGCTGGCCCGCCATCCCGCTCTCCTTTCTGACGGTCGGCTTCCAGACGGCCGTGCACCTGAGCGCGGGGCTGATTGGCTGGCGCTGGCCCCGCTACACCCTCGCCGCCTCCATCGGCTGGGTGCTCTGGGGCGTCGTCTACGCGGCGGGCGGCCTCGCCGTCTTCGCCGGTCTCTTCGCCCTCGCCCAAGCCTCCCCGATGGCGGCCGTCGGCGTCATCAAACTCGTCATCATCGCCGTCCTCGCCCTCACCCTCTGGCGCTCCGCCCCGCTCCGCGACCGCCTCACCAAGTCCCTCAACTGACGAGACTTGCCACGTCACGCGCGCGTGAGCGCAGCGAAGACCACTACCGAGTATGATTGTCGTTTGTGGCTGTGGCGGATTTAGTGGCTGAAGTGGAGGCGCTGGCGAAAACGCTGGCGTCCATCGAGGCGGTGCTGGATCCGGAAGCGAAGCGGCAACAGATCGCGGAGCTGGAGCAAGCGGCGTCCGATCCTTACCTATGGGACGATCAGGAGCACGCGCAGCGGGTCACCTCCAAACTCTCGCGGTTGCAGGCCGAGGTGGATCGGCTCACCGCGCTGCACAGCCGGGTGGACGACGTGGCGGTGCTGCTGGAGTTGGCCGACGAAGAGGCCGACGCGGCTGCCGAGGCGGAAGCCGTCACCGAGATTGGCAAACTGACAACCGAAATCGACGCGCTCGAGGTGCGCACGCTGCTTTCGGGCGAGTATGACGAGCGGCACGCGCTGGTGACGGTGCGTTCCGAGGCCGGGGGAGTGGACGCCGCCGACTGGGCCTCGATGCTGTTGCGCATGTACACCCGCTGGGCCGAGCGGCACGGCCTCAAGTACGAGGTGCTGGAGACGTCATACGCCGAGGAGGCTGGCATCAAGTCCGCCACTTTCCGGGTGGAGGAGCCGTTCGCCTACGGGATGCTCTCGGTGGAGCAGGGGGTGCACCGGCTGGTGCGGATGTCCCCGTTCGACAACCAGGGCCGCCGTCACACCTCGTTCGCGGGGGTGGACGTCTTCCCCGTCATCGAGGAAACCGACCACATCGACATTCCGGAAGCCGACATCCGGGTGGACGTCTTCCGTTCCTCGGGGCCGGGCGGCCAGAGCGTCAACACCACCGATTCGGCGGTGCGGATCACGCACCTGCCCACTGGGATCGTGGTCTCCTGCCAGAACGAGAAGTCGCAGCTGCAGAACAAGGTGGCGGCGATGGCGGTGCTGCAGTCGCGGCTGCTGGAGAAACTGCGTCAGGAAAAGGAAGAGGAGATGCGCGGCCTGAAGACGGAGGGGAACTCCTGGGGCAACCAGATCCGCTCGTATGTGTTGCAGCCGTTCCAGATGGTCAAGGACCAGCGCACCGGCTACGAATCCGGCAATGCGGATGCGGTTTTGAACGGCGACATTGACGCCTTCATCGACGCCGGCATCCGCTGGCGGGCGCAAAATCGCTAGTCATTCGTTGTTTTACGCTTCCCCGCCGCTTCGCTGTCGGCGGTGACTCGCCGCGTCAAACCCATTCATCCGTTGCCAATAGTTTTATCCTCTAGTTGAGACTTTTACGCTCACAGCCCGCTTCGGGCGTGTCTGGTTTGCGCTTATGGTTTTGCCGGTTACAGTTGATGACTGAACCGGCTGAGCACGCTCAGATCTTCCCCAACCCCGGTTCAACTGTTGACGTGATTAGATTTGAAAACGTCTCAAAGACGTACAAAGGCCAGACGCGGGCTGCCCTGAGCGACATCGATCTCAGCATCGAGAAGGGCGAGTTCGCTTTCTTGGTGGGTACGTCAGGTTCGGGGAAATCCACTTTTCTGCGGCTCATCCTGCGCGAGTACCTGCCCTCGAAGGGCCGGGTCTATGTGGCGGGCAAGGATCTCACCCGGCTGCGTTCCTGGCAGTTGCCGCAGTTGCGCCGTCAAATCGGGACGGTGTTCCAAGACTTCCGGCTGTTGCCGGGCAAGACCGTCTTCGAGAACGTGGCGTTCGCGCTGCAGGTGATCGGCAAGTCGCAAGGGCTGATCAAGCGGGTCGTTCCGGAGACGTTGGAGTTGGTCGGGCTGGCCGACAAGGGGGATCGGCTGCCCGAAGAGCTTTCCGGCGGCGAGCAGCAGCGGGTGGCGATTGCCCGCGCGTTCGTCAACCGGCCCAAGATCCTGATCGCCGACGAGCCCACCGGCAACCTCGATCCAGCCACTTCGGTGGGGATCGTGCGGCTGTTGGATCAGATCAACAAGGCAAATACCACGGTAGTGATGGCCACCCACGACGCCACCATCGTCAACCAGATGCGCAAGCGCGTCATCGAGTTGGACAAGGGCGGGTTGGTGCGCGATCAGGCCAAGGGCGTCTACGGGTACTAGGAGGTGTGATGCGACACGTACTACGCGAAACGTTCAGCGGTCTGAAGCGCAACACGTCGATGGTGTTGGCGGTCATCGTCACCATGTGGGTGTCCTTGACGCTTTTTGGCATCGGTTTGCTGGCCGCCGAGCAGGTCGATCTGGTGAAGGACCGTTGGTATGACCGGATCGAGATCAGCATTTTCCTGTGCGTGAAGGATTCCACGAACTCGAATTGCGAAACCGGGGTGGACACCTCGCAGGCGGACAAGGACGCCATCGAGGCCGCGCTGCGCGCCAATCCGGAGGTCGCCGACGTCTTCTATGAGTCGAAGGCGGAGATGTGGGAGGAGTTCAAGAAACTCTATGCCGATTCGCCGATCCTGGCGGAGATGACCGTCGATCAGATGCAGGATTCTTTCCGCGTCAAGCTGGTCAACCCCGAGGAGTACATGGGGGTGGTGACGGCGGTGAGCGGCATGAAAGGCGTGGAGAAGGTGCAAGACCTGCACCAGTATCTCGATCCGGTGTTCAACTGGCTGAACATCGCCCGGATGGGCACTCTGGGGCTCAGCGCGCTGCTGTTGATCGCGGCCGCGCTGCAGATCGGCAACACGGTGGCTTTGGCGGCGTTCTCGCGGCGGCGCGAGATCGGCATCATGCGGCTGGTGGGTGCCTCGAATTGGTACATCATGCTGCCGTTCCTGCTTGAATCGCTGCTGGCCGCGCTCGCGGGGGTGGTGCTCGCCTGCGGCTCCCTGGCCGCATTGGAGAAATTCATCATCGTCGACCGGGCGAAGGAGGAGTTGCCCAGCATCAACTGGATCGATTGGCCGCAGGTGCAGGTTTCGATGTTCTGGCTGTTGGTGGTGGGTGTGGTGCTGTCCGTCATTCCGACCATCATCGGTACGCGAAGGTTCTTGAAGGTGTGATGTGATGCGTGCAAAGGTTTCCGTAATTGCGATTTTGACGACGCTGGCATTGTGGGCCGGGCAAGTGGGGAGTGCCGTCGGCGAAGGTTCGTCCAGCGACGATTTGAAGAAGGCGCAGGAGAAGGTGAAGTCGGCCATCGTCTCGGCGAAGGCGGACATCACCGAGACCAAGAAAGAGGTCTCCACCGCGGCCGGCAAGGTGAAGACCGCCACTTCCGAGGTGAAGACGGCCACCGGCGAAGTCAAGAGCGCCGCCACCAAGTTGGCGGAGTCGAAGTCGGCGTTGAAGTTGGCCCGCGCGAAGCTCGCCAACCTGCAGGAGAAGCTGGCCACCGCGCAGACCCAGAAGGCGGAGCAGGACGCCGCCCTGGTGGACGCCCAGGCGCAGTTGGAGGTGGCGAACGCCCAGTTGCAGGCGGCAATCGAGGATGTCGCCCGGCAGCAGACGCTGCTCGGGGTGGCGGCCCGGACGGTCTTCCAGCAGCACACGGATTTGACGCGGTTGACGTTCGCGTTCACCTCGCAGGACGCGTCCGAGCTTTCCAACCAGTTGCAGTGGTCCGACACTATTTTCTCGTCGACGACGGCGCAGTTGGAGCGCTTGGAGTTGGCGCGGGAGAACCAGGTGCGGGCACAGGCGGATGCGGACGCGGCGGCCGTGGCAGCGGCGGCCCAGGCGCAGGCGGCAGCCGAGAAGCTCACCGAGGTGGAAGGTTTGACGGCGCAGGCCGCCGAGCAGCAGGCGCAAGTTGAGGCGTTGGTCGCCGAGAACAAGAAGCTGAAGAAAGCCGCCGAAAAGGAGTTGGCGGCGGCTGACAAGACCTTGAAGAAGGCGAAGAACTCGCTGGCGAGCGCCGAGGACGAGTTGGAGGCTTCGAAGGCGCAGTACGATGCGCTGCAGGAGCAGGAGAAGAAGATCCAGAAAGAGCTGGAGGAGGCCATCGCCAAGGAGGCGGCCGAGGCGGCGGCCAAGGCGAAGGAGGGGAACACCGAGGAGTGGTCCACGGCTTCGAGCACCGGTTTCATCTATCCGGTGAACGCCAAGCCCGGCTCACCCTTCGGGATGCGCTACCACCCGATCCTGCACTACACCCGGATGCACTGGGGGCAGGACTTCGGCGCCAAGTGCGGCGCGCCGCTCTACGCGATGGCGGACGGCAAAGTCGTGCAGACCATCCCGACCTCGAAATCCCACGGCCTGGGCAACTGGACCACCATCAACTACGGCAAGGTCAACGGCAAGAACATCATCTCCGGCTACGCCCACCAGTCCAAGATCATCGTGAAGCCCGGCCAGTTCGTCAAACAAGGCGAAGTCGTCGGCTACGTCGGCACCACTGGCCTCTCCACCGGCTGCCACCTGCACCTGCAGATCTACGAAAACGGCAACCGCGTCAACCCCATGAAATACCTCAAGTGACGACCGCTCCGTTCGGTCCTCGCTTCGTTCGGTCCTCGCTCTGTTCGGTCCTCGCTTCGCTCGGGCTCAGTGTGTTCGCTTCAAGCGCTCTCGCGCGTCGCGAACTGGATCCCCGACGTTCGTCGAGGATGACGGCCTTTGGGTGCCGAGAGACCTTCCCTTCGGGCTGTGGGTGCAACCTTAGCGGCAGTACGCAGCATAAGTCTCCGCGTAGCCCCCTTGCCGTCATTCTCAGCCGCAGGCTGGGAATCCATCGCGGAGGAAGCCGAAGGCACTCCGACGCGTCAAACACGTGTGAGCGAAGCGAACGCGACGCGAGGCAAAGGCCGAGCGACCACGGAGGCGGAGCGGCGAGGCCGTCCGAAATGCGTCATAATGGAGCAATGCCCAAGGAACAGGGGCGCAAGCTGATCGCGCAGAACAAGAAGGCCCGACACGATTACAACATCTTGGATCGGTACGAGGCCGGTTTGGTGTTGGTCGGCACCGAGGTAAAGTCGCTGCGGGCGGGGCATTGCTCGTTGGTGGATTCGTATGCGGCGATCGAGGGCGGCGAGGCCTGGCTGCTGGGCGCGACGATCCCGGAGTACTCGAATGGCTCGTGGCGCAACCACAACCCGAAGCGCAAGCGCAAGCTGCTGCTGAACCGCCGCGAAATCACCAAGCTGGAGCGCGAAATCGCCCAACCCGGCAAGACGCTGGTGCCGCTCAGCATCTACTTCCTGGACGGCCGCGCCAAAGTCGAAATCGCCGTCGCCTCCGGCAAACGCGAATGGGACAAACGCGAAGCCATCAAGGAACGCGACGCCACCCGCGAAGCCCAACGCGCCCTCCGCTCCCGCAACCGCCTCGCCCGGTAGCACTGTCCCCTATTCGTCGGGGATGAGGCGTTTGCCGAGGTCGGCGATCTGGAAGGGTTGGTAGTCGCAGTGCTGGTAGAAATCGACGACGGTTTCGTTGTCGGCGCGCCCTCGTTGTATTCCTCGCACCCGGCGAAGAAGAGAGGAACGCCGTCGAGGTTGCAGCGAGTGAGCAGGTTGTCGGGGGCCCGCGGGGGTCGCCCCCCGCGAGTTTGACGTGCGAATAGGCTCGCTATGCGAGCGCATTACCCCTGAGCACGTGGAGGTGACGGGAATTGAACCCGTGTCCTTACGAGGACCTGTAGGTATTCTCCGGGTGCAGTTGGCTGGTCGTTTTTCTCGGCCTCCAGGTTGCTCGCCAACTAGTCCCTGGACAGGCCCAGCCTCATAAAAGTCCCGCAGCGACGATGAGACGCCCCCGCTGCAGCAAGCCTTCTAGACCACGCCAGACACCGGACCGAAGGCGCATCCGGGCTGACGCTTTGATTACCGATTAAGCGGCAAGAGCAAAGGAAGTGCGATTAGAGTTGGCACTTGATTTTTTCCGAGGAGCGTTAACGAGCTGCCCTCGGACCCTCGACCCGCTTCCCCTGCAGACATCCGCCGCAAGTCGAAACCGATCACCCCCGCTGTTGAGTTGTACGCTCAGCCACCCAACTCTCGGCAACTGAGCTAACCAACCATACGCCGCCCCGTCCGACTTGGCAACTCGGTTGACTCTAAAACCGGACATGAAAGCCGTGGCCGCTGTTAGCCCGCGCCGACCAACGCGCTCCGACTCCTCGACTCACCAATCGCAACTGGCCCCCGACACCACCGAATCGGGCGGTAAGTTGGCCGATCCGCCATTTACCTCCCCATTCCGTGGTTCCCAGGCACGTTTTTCCACCGAATCGAGAAGTAACCTTAGATTCCGCAACTTACCTCCCCATTCCGTGGTTCGCCCCCTTCACCCTCTCTCCTGTCCCGTTTCCTTCCCCTCTCCCCACACCTCTCCCTCCCCCTCACCCCATCTCGCATGTTCACTGGCCCCCCTTCGCGGCCCAAACCTCCCTGCCACGGATACCCCCCCGGCCGCGCCGCACAACACCCCTTTCTCGGCGGTAATGGCCCCAATCCTTCGAAAAACTGCGGTTTTCATGGATTGGGGCCGGTCTGGATCACCTGACCGGGGATTGTTGAGCGTAGCTGGGCTCCGTCCAGCCTGCCGAAACGGCCCCGAAATCGCGAATAAGCCGAATTCTTCATGATTGGGGCCACTCCCCCATAAATACGCTGACGTCTGGGCGGGCTCTTCTGCTTCCGGCGGCTGCTCTTGGGGTTGGCTCCGCGACGGTTTTCGCGCGTTCGGCCACCGCCCTCACACGCGGCAAACGACGACCCTCCGGCTATTGCCTCGGGCCGCCGTTTCTCGAACCTGGCCGGGCTGGTCGTCTCGCAAGTTGAATGGCTGGGATGGCAAAACGAGCACCAGTTCGGCACTAACTGCCGGTCGGCGGCTGGGTACCACA
>JAISTQ010000058.1 GCA_031272505.1 Propionibacteriaceae bacterium | reverse complement strand
TGCGAACCGGGCTACGTCCCACCCCCACGCTACCTCACCCCGCCCCTCTCGGGCTGCCCAGAGCTTTATAGTCGTGTGGATGCTTCGTCTTTACGTTGCTCAAGCGTCTCGACCAGTACAGTCATGTCCCGCTTGGCATGGTAGATAGAGATACCAAGAATCTCCAACTCGTCCCCAAGGATGGTGTAATAGAGCCGATATGGGTATTTCGGAATAGAGTATCCTCTCACGCCGTCGACTTCGGGAACCGCTGCTCCAGCTTCCGGCCAGCACCGCAATAGGTTCACCACGTTCTCTACCTTGTTGAGAAAACGACGCCCGTTTTCGGGATTCGGATGCGAGTTGTAATACTCAACGATCTCAGCAAGTTCTACCTGGGATTCCAGGCTGAACCGAAACCCGTACCGCGGCTCGTCAGGATCGGCTACTGCCATCCGAACCTGCGTCGAAGTTGGGCGAAGACCGTGTCCGAGTCTTGCAGCTTGCCTGCTGTGTGATCAGCCCTGGCTGCGGCAAGACGATCTCGTAAGAACTCATGGAACTTGGGATCGCGTTCGTAACTGAGCGGTGTGTCTCCCGCAGGAGCCTGCAGATCATGAGGTACTACGGTTTTGGTCATCCTCTTGGCTCCTTCCTGTTTACGAGACTACCAGCATTCTATCGTTCGTCCATATTCTTTGGGTGGAGTCGACATCTCCTCGCAGCGAGCGTACGGGTTTGGAGGTAATTCAGGCGGGTTTTACCGCCGAACCCGTCCACTCGGTCGGCGAAGAGTCTGCTGGTGGGGGCGGTCACGCGGGTTCTAAGTGGTACTTTTGTGGTTGTAAAAAGGGCTGTTCGGGGGCGATTAGCTGTGCTATGGTTTGATATATGGCTGTTATTTATGGGACGACGGACGATCTGGAGCGCGAGGTCGGCCGGAAGTTCCGTGCGCTGCGGCTGCAGGCTGACGTAGATCAAGTCGGGTTGGCGAAACAAGCCAACGTCTCGTTGTCGGCGTTGAAGAACTTGGAGGCAGGCCGGGGCTCCAGCCTGCGCACTTTGATCCGGGTGGCGCGCGCCTTGGACAAGCTGGAGTGGCTGTTGTCCGTATACGAGGAGCCGGAGATCAGCCCGATGGCCATGCTCCGCGCCCGCGAAGGCATCAAGCCACGGCAGCGGGCCAGTCGCCGAAAGGGGGAGTAATGGCGTACGTTCCGGTTGAGTTGTTGCGCGTGACGGCGTGGGGCAAGACGGTGGGCGCGCTGGCGGCCGGTCGTCGCGGCGGCTCGGTCTTCCAGTACGACCAAGCATGGCTGCAACACGGCATTGAGTTGGCGCCGAATCTGATGCCCATCAAGGCGGGGGAGAAGCTGTATTCGTCATCCCCCGTGCCGGAGGTGTTTCGCGGGTTGCCGCCGATGCTGGCAGACAGTCTGCCGGATTCTTTCGGGAACGCTTTGGTGGACGCGCATCTGGCGCAGTTAGGTGTGCGGTCGGCAGATGTCAGCGGGCTTGATCGGTTGGCTTATGTGGGTAATCGCGGCTTGGGGGCGTTGGAGTTCGAGCCGCAAATGGAGACCGGATTGGCGCAACCGACCTCGCTGGAGTTGGCGGAGTTGGTGTCCGCCGCGCGGGCCGCAGTCGCGGGCGAGCTGACGGAGGGAGCCCCTCGGGCTATCCAGCAGTTGCTCTCGGTGGGCACTTCGGCTGGCGGTTATCAGGCCAAAGCCGTGGTCGCATGGGAGCGGAGCACCGGCGAGTTGCGGGCCGATTCGCCTGGCCTGCCGAAAGCGTTCGAGCCGTGGATTCTCAAGTTTGATGTCTCCGACGCAGCTCTGGGCCGGATCGAATACGCCTACGCGCTGATGGCACAAGCCGCTGGAATCTCGCTGCCCGAGGTGCACTTGCTCGAAGAATCCGGTCGCGCACATTTCATGTCTAGGCGTTTTGATCGGGTGGACGGACGCAAGCTGCACATGCAGTCGTTGGCGGCGATCGCTGGTATGGATTTCACGCTGTTGGGCACCCACTCGTATGCGCAGCTCTTCGGGCAAGTCGACGCCCTTGGGCTGGGCGCGGCTGCCAGGCAGGAGTGCTTCCGGCGGGCAGCCTTCAACACTTTAGCCGCCAACTGCGACGATCATCCGAAGAACTTCTCGTTCCTTTTGGATGAGCAGGAACAGTGGACGCTCGCCCCCGCTTATGATCTGACGTTCGCCTGGAATCCGGAGAATCCGTGGCTGGCCAGGCACCACTTGGGGATTGAGGGCAAGTACTCGGACGTCAACCTCCAAGACCTGCTGCGCATGGCGGACTACTTCGCGGTGCCCGATGCTCGTGAAACCCTCGACCAAGTTGCCGCCGCCGTCGTCGACTGGCCTCGCTTCGCCGCCACCGCCGCAGTCCCTGACGCCACCAGCGCCCTCATCTCCGTCAGTCTGTCCGCCGGATAGCTCGCAGCGAGCGGACGGGTTTGGAGGTAATTCGGGCGGGTTTTACCACCGAACCCGTCCGTTCGTCTTCGCTTCGCTCAGACACTCTTGGTTCGCTCCAAGTACCTTCGGTACGTCGCGAACTGTCGCGCTTCGCGCTCCGGACTCAATCGTCACGTTCGAACGAGCTTACGCTCGCTCTCCCGCTTCTCAATCGTCTGGAGTCCCGGGCTACGCCCGAGAATGACGGGAAAGCGTTTTCCTCCCCGTCCGTTCGGCCTTCGCTCAGGGGTGGTTGATTGAGCAGCAG
Source organism: Propionibacteriaceae bacterium (assembly GCA_031272505.1). GTDB lineage: Bacteria > Actinomycetota > Actinomycetes > Propionibacteriales > Propionibacteriaceae > Propionicimonas. The sequence continues at coordinate 4,477 of JAISTQ010000058.1, read as the reverse complement.
AGCAGCGGGCTACGATATGCGGGCGGTGACTTGGAGGAGGGCGCGGAAGGTGTCGGCTTTGCGGCGGAGGGTGAGGCGGGCGTTGGTGATGTCGGCGTCGGGTGGGAGGAGGCGGTGGGCTTGGACGGGGAGGTCGATCCAGGTGTCGCCGCAGCGCATCCGGGCGGTGAAACGGCCGAGTTGACGTTGGCGGGCGCGGGTTTGGCCTTCCCAGTCCTCCGGGGCCGGGGCCGGGAGATAGAGGACGTTGCGGTACTTGCCGTCGGGCTGGGCCAGTATGGCCGGGGTGCGCGGGGGCTCGCCAGCCAGCCGCTGCAGCGTCACCGCGATGGTGCCCTCGCCGCGGTACTCGTGGTGACGGAGCTGCGCCTTGAGCCCCACCGCCTGCTTCGCCTTCACCGTCTTCGCCGCCACCCGGTGCCGGGCCACCACCTCGTTGAACGTCGCCCAGTAGAGCTTTTCCCCGTTCACGCCTTCCTGACAGTACCGACGGTACAAGGCCTTAATGCCTTCAGCAGTTTGGCCTGTGCTCCACACAGACGTTCTTGGTTCGCTCGAGGATGACGGCGAGGGGGCTCTTTTTCCGTCATTCTCAGCCGCAGGCTGGGAATCCAGTTCGGAGGAAGCCGTAGGCACTCCGACGAACCGAGGGTGCGGGAGCGAAGCGACCACGGATTCGAGGTCGACGAGTTCTTCGCGGAGGGAATGGGCGAGCCAGAGTTGGGAGTGGAGTACCGCCGGGGGTTGCCATTTGTAGTGGACGCCGTAGGTTTCGACGGTGATCGGCATCAGATCTCCCAGAAAATCTTGTCCATGACTTGCCGGGCGAGGCGGGAGTGACGGCGGTAGTCCTCCAGGAAGGTGGAGGCCTCCCCTTTGCGGTAGCCGAGGATGGAGGCGACGGCGGCGAGGTCGCCCGCCTGGGTGGGGATGGTGTCGGAGGCCCGTCCGCGCAGCAGCATGATCGCGTTGCGGATCTGCGAGGCCATCATCCAGGAGACCTGCAGCCAGGCGGCATCCTCCTCGCCGATCAGGCCCAGGGCGGTGGCGGCGCGCAACGGCCCCAGGGTGGTGGTCTGCCGGAGGCCGGAATCCGGGTCTTCCTGTCCCGCGTGCTTGAGCTGCAGCAGTTGGACGACCCACTCGACGTCCGTCAGCCCGCCGGGGCCCAGCTTGGTGTTGCGGGTGGGATCGGTGCCCTTGGGGATGCGTTCGGCCTCCATCCGCGCTTTCAGCTTGCGGATCTGCGCCACCTCGGCCGCCGAGAGCCCCTGCGCCGGGTAGCGGATCGGATCAATGAGCGCCAGCAACTCGCCCGCCAGCTCGACGTCGCCCGCCCCATACGAGGCCCGCAGCAGCGCCTGCGCCTCCCAGGTGGACGACCACCGCTCATAATAAGACCGGTATGACGACAAGGTGCGCACCATCGGCCCGCCCTTGCCCTCGGGCCGCAAATCCAAATCCAGGGTGAGTGCCGGATCGGGGCCGGGCGCGGCCAGCAGCGAGCGCAGCCGTCCAATCGCCGCGATCACCTCGGCGGTGGCCTCCGGATCGGTGTCTTCGGGGGTGACGACCATAGCATCCGCATCCGAGGCGTACGACAGCTCCCGGCCACCCCAACGTCCCATCGCGATGATCGCAATCGGCGGCAGCTCGGCATCCCGCGCCGCCACCTCCCAGGTGGCCTGCACCGTCGCCCCAGCCAGCTCCGAAAGCGCGGCCGAAAGCTCCTCGGTCTCCAACACCCCGAGCAGATCGCCCATCGCGAGCCGCAGCAGCTCCTCGCGGCGCACCGCCCGGATCGCCTTGGTGGCGTCGGCCGGATCGTCCTGCCGGGCCGCCGTGGTGCGCATCTGGTTCAGCACGGCCTCGCGATCACGCGGGATCAGCCCGTCGGCGTCATTGAGCAGATCGGCGCTCTGCGGATTGCGCAGCAGCAGATCCACCGCGTAGCGTGACGACGCGAGCACCTTCGCGAAATGCTCGGCGGTGACGTCCCCGTCGCGCAGCGCCCGCAGATACCACGGGGTGCGCCCCAGCGCCTCGGAGACCTGCCGGAAGGCAAGCAGCCCGTAATCCGGATTCGGCCCGGCGGCGAACCAGCCCAGCATCGCCGGGAGGATCTGCCGTTGGATCTCCGCCTGCCGGCTCATCCCGGTGCTGAGCGCCTGGATATGCCGCAAGGCCGCCTGCGGATCGTGGTACCCGAGCGCCTGCAAGCGCACCTGCGCCGCCTCGCTCGTCAACCTGACCTCGCCCGACGGAATCCGGGCCACCGCCTCCAACAGCGGCGAATAGAAGACATGCCGGTGCAGCGCCAGCACCCGGCGGGTGGTGTTGCGCCAGGTGGAGACCAGCTCGTCCGCCTCCGCGAACCCGAGCGAACGGGCCAGCCAGCGTTGGTTTGACGGCTGGGACGGCATCAGATGGGTGCGCCGCAGATGCCGCAGTTGCACCCGGTGCTCAATTGCCCGCAGGAACTGGTAGGCGCGGATCAGCTCGGCGCCGTCACCGCGCGAGATGTAGCCGTAGGTGATCAGCTCCTCCAAGGCGGTGAACGTGCCGCGCAGCCGCAGCCGCACATCCGCCCGGCCATGCACCAGTTGCAAGAGCTGCACCGTGAACTCCACGTCGCGCAGCCCGCCCGCGCCCAGCTTGATCTCCCAATCCGCCTCGGTGGGCGGCAGCAGCGAGACCACCCGTTTGCGCATCGCCTGCACCTCGGCGACGAAGTTCGGATCGTCGGCCACCTGCCAGACCTTCGGCCACACCATGTCCACGAACGCCTGACCCAACTGCAGATCGCCCGCCATCGGCCGGGCTTTCAGCATCGCCTGGAATTCCCAATCCTTGGCCCACTTGCCGTAGTACGCCTCGTGCGAGGCCAGGGTGCGCACCAGCGGCCCCTGCTTGCCCTCCGGCCGCAGATTCGGATCGACCGGCCAGATGGTACCCGCCGGGGTGTGCGCCGAGGTGATCCGCATCAACGCGCCCGCCAGCTTGCCCGCGATGGCGACGGCGGTGGCCGAGTCGGTGAGCGGCTGCCCATCCGGCCCCAAGGCGGGCTCGCCCACGTAGAGCACGTCGACGTCCGAGACGTAGTTGAGCTCCTCCGCGCCGGTCTTGCCCAGCGCGATCACCGCGATCCGGGCCTGCTCCCAGCCGGGCACCTCGCCGCGCGCCAACGCCAAAGCCGCCTCCACCGTCTGATCGGCCAGGTTGGCCAGGTCGCCGGTGACCCCGATGATCTCCTCGTACGGATCGTCCGCGCTCAAATCCCGCGCCACGATTCGCAGCAGCTCCTTGCGGTAGGCGTAGCGCAGGTCGTCCGCCCGCTTCGGGTCAGCCACCGGGGTGGGGGAGTGCGGATCGGCCCCAATCGCGCTGAGCAGCTCGTCGCGCAACTCATCCTCGGTGCGGGGAGCGAGATCGCCTTTGAGCACCTGCAGCAGCTCCGGGTGGGCCACCAGATGCTGGCCCAACGCCACGCTCAGCCCCAGGATCGGGAACAGCAACGCGGTGAGCTCTTCGTCCGCCGCCAGCTTGGCCAGGAGGTCCGGCACGATGGTGTGCAGCGAGCCGAGCAACCCCAGCGCCTGATCCGGATCAGGGGCGGCCGCCACCCGCTCGACCAGGCTCACCAACTGCTCTTCTTCGAGGGTGACGTCAAAGGCTTCCACCACTTTTTGGGCTCGCTCAAGATCGTTAAAGCCCAACCGCGCCAGCTTCCCTGCCAGCGACCCGAAGCGTGCCATAGGCCAACTCTATCGCCCAGCGGGTGCTAATCTGCCCTTCGTGAGAGCAAAGCGGCCCAGCGCGGCGGATTTGGGCCGCGCCCTCGCCCCCGATTTGGGCGATCCGGCCTTTGCCGCCCGCACCATCCTCGCCGAGCTTGCCGCCCGCCACCCCGGCGGCTCCCTGGAGATCCGCGTCCCGCCCTACGCGGCCGTCCAGGCCAACTCCGACGGCAGCACCCACACCCGCGGCACCCCGCCCAACGTCATCGAACTCGACGCCCCCACCCTGCACGCCCTCGCCCGCGGCACCCTCACCTGGCCCGACGCCCTCGCCACCCACCGCGCCACCGCCTCCGGCATCCACACCAACATTTCTTCCTGGTTCCCCTTGTGACGTGTCGTTCCGCTCGGTGCTGACGTGAAAGAGACGCCACGGATTCGTCATCCTCGACCGAAGGTCGGGGATCCAGTCCGACCATGCCGGAGGCATCAGGGAGGACCAAGGCGTGTGAGCGAAGCGAACGCCTTTACGGAGGGGCACGGTCGTTAAATCACCAGGGGGACGACCGAAGTCGTCCCCCGTGGGTGTGTGGTTGTGTGTTTACATCTTCCTACGCGTAGTCGAAATACATCTCGAACTCGTGCGGGTGCGGACGAAGCCGGATGGCGTCGATCTCGCCGCGCTTGATGTCGATCCAGGTCTGCACCAGATCCTCGGTGAAGACGTCGCCGGCGAGCAG
>JAISTQ010000038.1 GCA_031272505.1 Propionibacteriaceae bacterium | reverse complement strand
GCGGCGATCTTCGTCGGTTTCGACGTCTTCGCCACCGTCTTGTAGCCCGCCTTGGTAGCGGTGAGCTTCACGGTGATCTTCTTGCCCGCGTCGGCCTTCACCAACTTGTACGTCGACTTCGTGGCACCCTTGATGGCTTTGCCGTTGCGGTACCACTGGTACGCCTTCTTCACCGCCGGTTTCCAAGTGCCTGCCTTCGCCGTCAACGTGCTGCCTACCTTGCCGGTGCCGGAGATGATGGGTGCCGGTTTGAGGATAAGCTCCCCCAGGCCGATTTTGACGGTAGCCACGGACTTCTTCGGAGTCTTGGCGTAGTTGTTCCGGTAGCCGGTCACCTTCACCGTGATCTTCTTACCCAAATCCTTAGCCGTCAACGTGTAAGTGGACTTGTATGCCCCGGCGATGGCTTTGCCGTTGCGATACCAGTTATAGGTGAGCTGCGCCGCAGGAGACCAAGTGCCCGCCTTCGCCGTCAACTTCCGGCCCACCTTCTTCACCCCCGAGATCTTCGGCACCGGAGCCTTCTTGAACTCTTTCGAGCCTTCTATCACGTTCGGAATCGTCTGGGTAGGAGTCGGGGTCGGCGACGGCTCAACAGTTTCGAACACAGGCTCGACACATTTGGCCACGATTACGCTTCCCTCGCTCTCACCACGATGTATGTCTCCATCCAAAGAAGTCGATCCTCCCGCAGCAAAAACGTTGCCGTTCGGGGTTATCGCTACTGACGTGAATCCGTCATAGCCAGATCCTCCGATGTCCTTCACCCACAGGATTGATCCCTCGCTGTCGAGGGCAGTAATGATTGCATCCGCACTACCCTTGTTTGTGGGAATGTCGCCGTTCGCCGACTGCGAGGCTCCAACTGCTATCACGGTCCCCGTGGAAGTGCTCACAACAGCGTTGAAAGAATCGTCCTCGCTACCCCCAATGCTCTTGACCCACTGTTTGTTGCCTGCTGCATCGAGCTTCACCGCAAACCCATCGTAATTGCCATGGTTGTCATCCGCATCGCTGTCATCCACATCGGCACCTGCGGGGCCTGCATATCCAACCGCCGTAAAACCGCCATCGTTTGTGGCAACGACTGACTTCATATACCCGCCAACGCGTGTAGTCCACAAGACGTTCCCGTCCTTGTCGAATCTGACGATGATGCCATCTTTCCCAGTTCCGTCGTAGAACTGCGAACTACCGACTGTCACGTAGCCTCCATCGGGGGCTACAGCGACCGAGTACAGCCAGTCGTCGTGATCTCCTCCAACTCTTCGCGACCACTCCAAAACTCCTTCTTTATCGAACTTTGCGATTATACCGTCCGGCGAGCCGTTTCCCACCGAGAAGTCTCCATCAGGTGAATAAGTGGACCCAGCAGCCACGAAGCCACCATCGGCAGTAGCTGCAACCGAGTAGAAGCTGTCACTAGTAGACCCCCCAAAAGCCTTCACCCAGAGCGTGTTTCCATTCCGATCAAGCTTTGCCACCATCGCGTCCTGCAGAGTCGCCACAGTCTTGATGCCAGCCAGATCCAAATCAGTTGAGGAGGCGAATCCGACAGCCACGTAGTTCCCATCGGCCACTTCGGTTACCGAATATAGAGCTTCGGTGCCGGTGCCCCCAATGCTCTTATTCCACAAAACGGACCCAGCCTGATCCAGTTTTGTGACTGTTCCCATATCGACGGGTCTGTCCGCTCCAAAGACGAGAGTTGACTGACCGACGATGACGATATCGTCATCTGATGTGCTCGTCATACCAAAAAACTTTGGGTTTGCGCGGTATTCCCCGTAGGTCTTCACCCAGCTAAGCTCCAGATCCGTCGTCGCCGCGGCGGAAAGTGTCTGCGCTTGCGGGAAGGTGGCCAACAAGCCGCCCAGTAGTGAAACGCTGACCAGCGTCGCCAGCACGAAACGTAACCGTCGTGAATCCATGATCTCCTCCTGTGTTCGCTGACTCAGTTAGAGTCGCTGCTTCAAGCATAAGAAGCCCCGCAATGGGGAAACATCCTCACCTTGGGCGCACTCAGCACTTGTCGGTGCCGAATTCGCAGGGTTCGGTGTAGGTGGGGGAAGGTGTGGGTGTCGATACGGGTTTCGGCTTGGGGAGGGAGGCGATCTTCGTCGGCTTCGACGTCTTCGTCACCGTCTTGTAGCCCGCCTTGGTAGCGGTGAGCTTCACGGTGATCTTCTTGCCCGCGTCGGCCTTCACCAACTTGTACGTCGACTTCGTCGCGCCCTTGATCTTCTTACCATTGCGATACCACTGGTACGCCTTCTTCACCGTCGGCTTCCAAGTGCCCGGGTTCACCTTCAACGTGTAGCCCACCTTCTTGGTGCCAGAGATGTTCGGCACCGGCTTACGGGTCAGCTCCCCCAAGCCAATCTTGACGGTCGCCGCGGACTTCTTCGGAGTCTTGGCGTAGTTGTTCCGATAGCCGGTCACCTTCACCGTGATCTTCTTACCCAGATCCTTGGCCGTCAACGTATATGTGGACTTGTACGCGCCGGCGATGGCCTTGCCGTTGCGATACCAGTTATAGGTGAGCTGCGCCGCAGGAGACCAAGTGCCCGCCTTCGCCGTCAACTTCCGGCCCACCTTCTTCACCCCGGAAATCTTCGGCGTCGGTGCCTTGGAGAACTTCGTGGTGCCCGGAGTGACATTCGGGATCGTCTGCGTCGGTGTGGGTGAAGCGGACGTCTCCGTCGGCGATGGCGAGGTGGAAGACTCCGTGAACTTGACCAGGATGGCGTCATAAGCAGTGCGGCTGCCGCTTGGAATGTCCCCACCGTTGGAGGCGGTAATGCCCGCGATGTAGAAGCTGCCGTCGTCAGCCACCACGACCGAGCGGAAGAAATCGTTGTCGGAACCGCCTACGTTTTGCGCCCATTGTTTGGTGCCGCTGGCATCGAACTTGGCGATGATGCCGTCACAGTTGCCCTTGTTGTCAGGGATGTCCCCTGACGAAGAGAGCGTGTCTCCCACGGCCACGAAGCCGCCATCCTTGGTGGTAGCCACCGAGAACAGCGCGTCATCTTTCGGACCTCCGAAAGTCTTGCTCAACACCCGGTTTCCGTCCTGGTCCAGCTTGACGATGAACGCGTCCGCCCCGCCTTTGTTGCCAGCCCCGTCGCCATTCACCGAGTACGTCTGGCCCACAGCCAATACTCCTCCGTCGGCAGTTGTGGTGACACCGAGCAGCTTGTCAGCGCCAGTGCCACCCACGTTTGCGGACCAGATGATGTTGGCCCACTGATCCAGGCGCATGATGAAGCCGTCCTGTCCGCCGCGCGGAAGGCTGGTGGTGTTGGTGACGATGTCTCCATCGATGGAAGTGGTAAAGCCGGCAACATAGAATCCGCCATCTGAAGTGGCTGACACGCCGGTGATCGAATCCGTGCCTGTTCCCCCGATGGTCACCAGGTACAGTTTGTCTCCATTTGAGTCGAACTTGGCGAGTAGCGCGTGAACGTTCGTCTCGTCGATTTTGTCCTTGATGTCACCGTCCTTCGAACCGGTGAACCCGGCCGCGATGAAACCGCCATCCGAGGTGGCGGCTACCGCGTTGAAGAAATCATCGCCCGTTCCCCCGAGGGTCGTCGCCTTGAGCTTGTTGCCGTTCTGATCAAATTTCATGATGGCAGCATCACGTCCGTGACCGTTGGGGACCGCGAAGTCGCTGCTCGGGGGCTCCGAGCCGCCGACTGCAGCGAAACCTCCATCGGCTGACGCGGCAACTCCGTAAAAGTAGTCTTGGTATGCACCTCCGACACTCTTCGACCAGAGGCTTAAGCCGCCCAGATTGAGTTTGTTGACGAAAGCGTCATATGCCCCAGTTCCCCCGATGCTGTCTGACGTGGACACCCCTGCTGCGACGAGGTTGCCGTCCGACAGTTTCGCGATGGATCGGAACTCTTCGGCCCCGGCACCGCCGTAAGCCTTCACCCATACCCGATTGCCCACTGTTGACGACGCCGCGCTACTGAATTGCGGCACGGTGGCCAGCAGGCCGCCCAGCAGCGATACGCTTACCAGCGTCGCCACCACAAAGCGCAATCGTCGTGAATCCATGATCTCTTCCTCGGGGTCCGGCTCTTGGAGCCTCACCACAAGCATAAGCCACCCCCGCAACGGGGAAAAATCCCCATTTGCTGGCAACCCGGCGTAGTGATGAGAGACCGATGCCTGTTGATAGGCTCAAGGTGTTATGAGCCGCTGTTGGCCACCGGGCTCCCTGCGGGTACGGAGCCGTCACCAGACACGCCGGGGACGACCCCCAGCAAGAAAGAGTCGCGTTAGGTGGTCAGGCAGCAGCTTGACGGTTTTGGTCGGTTTGTCTAGTTGACGGGCCGGCGGCTTGTGCGGTGAGGTTCCTTACGGTAGGCTTTGGTAAGGAGTGTTAGGCAAGTAAGGAGTGTCATGGTTGCGGCGACGTTGACGTCGAAGGGGCAGATTACCGTCCCGGTGCAGGTGCGTCGGGCGTTGGGGGTTTCGCAGGGAGACAAGTTGGAGTTCGAGGAGCTTGATGGCGGTTTCTTGATTCGGGCTTCGGCGAAGCGGGTGAGCCGGTTGGCGGGCTTTTTCGGGCCGTATCAAGGCGAGCCGGTCTCCATTGAACAGATGAATGCGGACATCGCGGCTGAGGCGGCCAAGTGATCGGCCTTGATACCAATGTGCTGGTGCGCTACATCGTCCGGGACGATCCGCGGCAGACGGCGGTGGCGGATCAGCTAATCGCTTCGTTGACCGCCGCCGAGCCAGGGTTCGTCACCCAGGTGGTGCTGGTGGAGCTGTGGTGGGTGCTGGTCCGCTCCTACAAACGCACCCATGCGGAGTGCGGCAAGCTCTTCGACGCGCTGCTGGACACCGACGAACTCGCCATCGAGAGTCTGGTAAGCGCGAAGACGGCCTTGGCGGCGGCCCAACGGGGTGCCGACTTCGCCGACGCCCTGATCGTCGCAAACTGCCAAATTGCAGGCTGCGACCACATCATAACACTCGACGAATCCGCCACCAAGCAGGCCGGCATGGCCCTCGCCCCTCCCGGATAATCCGCTGAAAGTGCCTCAATTGAGCGACTTTTAGCGAGCTATCGCAAGGGAAAACGGGCGTCTGAGCGTAAAACTGGCTTGGATAATCCGCTGAAAGTGCCTCAAAAACACGAGTTTCAGCGGATTATGCCGATGCGGCCGGGGGTGCGGCCTACAAGCGGGAGGCCATTTCTTCGTGGGCGCCGTGGGTTTGGAGGTACTCGCGCAAGAACGGGAGGGCGAAGTCGACGGAGCCGTATTTGGTGGTGCGGATCATGCCGGCGTCGAGCAAACGGCTGCGGTAGACGGAGAGGTAGCTGTTGCTTTTTTCCATGCGCTCGGCGATGCTGCTCAACTGGGAGGGGCCGGAGTCCTGGGCCATGGCGAGCAGGAAGGTGCGGTCCACCTCGGAGAGATCCTTCAGGGCGGTGGCGTGCACCAGGGCGCCGAGCCGGGTGCGGGCCGCGTCCACCCCCGCCTCAACAGCGGCAGAGTCGATGCGCTTGGAAGTGGCCTTGCGCCAGATGTGGTAGCCGACCAACTGCATCATGAACGGGTAGCCGCCGGTAGCCGCGGCCGCCTGCTGCAGCGCCGCCTTGCCGATCAACCTCCCGTTCGCCTCGATCGTCTCTTTCAGCGCCTCGCTCACTTCACCCAAATCCACGTTCACCAGCGAATACCGATCCGCCCGGCGCAGGAAGGTGGTGCCCGACTTCTCGTCAAGCAGCTTGTTGATCCCGGTGGGCAGCCCGGCCATCACCACAGCGATCTCCCGATCCTCGCGGACCAGATGCTGCACCGTGGCGGAAAACTGCTTCAACTCCTCCAGATCGGCCATCTGGATTTCGTCAATGGTGAGCAGCAAGCCCGTGCCATGAGCCTCCAGCGACTCGATGACTTCCGTCAGCGCCTGCCGCAGGCCCAACTCCACCGAAGTCGGATCGTCGGAGAGACTCACCGACAGCACCGGGACGCTCACCCCCGTCAACTTTCGGCTGCGCGGCTTCATCTCCGCCAGCATCTGCTCGGCGTGAGATTTGATCCGCTCCAGAAAACCCTTGGTAGCCGTCTCGTGGATCACCCGCCACTGGAACTCTTCCGCCGCCCGTTCCCCCACCGCGTTCAGCATCACCGTCTTGCCCACCCCGCGCGGCCCGCTGTACAACGTCAACCGGCCCGGAGCTCCGGGACCATCCGCCAACGAATCCGCGAACAGATCGATCAACTCGCCACGGCCGACGAGCAGTGGCGGGTTGGCCCCGGCCGTGGGTTTGAACGGGTTCGGGTGTCGGACCACGGCTCCCTCCGTTTGCTCGTTTTGCAGCCTTTGCTCGGTTTGCGGCCTTTGCGGCGTTTATAACTTTTGCTGGCTTTATAACTTTTGTGACGTTTGCAGTCTAGCACGGGACGGGCGGCACTCCCAAGTGGCTTCTCCCTGGAACACCGCGGATCGGGCCTGGCCAGCCCCCGAAAGCAGATTATTTCTAGCTGAACTGACCCTTCCGCTAGAAACAACTGGCCTAGCTGGGGCTGAAGGAGACGTGGACGTGGTTCTTGTGATTTTGGTTGTCAGAACCACGGTCGGCCATCTTCACCCAGGAGCCGCGCGAGATGCGGTAGTTGCGCTGGTACCAAATCAGGTACGTCACGTGGAGGTCCTTGGCGTTGGCAATCACCCAGTTGGCGATCTTGGTGCCCAGCGCCTTGTTGTTCTTGTAGTCGGGGATCATGATGTCGATGGCGCGGCCATTCGGATGATCCGACGAGTACGCGCTCGACGAACGCCACCCGTAGATGGTCTTGATCTCCGGGAAGGCCTGCCGCACCGCGATCACCGCCGCCTTGCCGTACTTCTCCAGTTTATTGAGGCTGGTCGACCCCAGATCGCCAGCCGTGCTCGGTTCGGAGGAGTTCAGGTATTGCGTATAGACCCAGCGCAGCGCACCCGAATAGATCACCTGGGTGTATCCATTCTCTTCGACGCCGGTGCTCACCAGCAGCGTGGCGAACGCCAGCTTGCCGATCAGCTCGGACGACGTGGAAGAGCCAGCGCGCAGGTTCACATCAGTGGCGTTGACGTACTTCTTCGCCTTAGCCACGGGGAAGGCGAAGGTGGCCGTCGGATCGGTGTAGTAGCCCGTCAACACCCAGCCCACCGCATTGCCGTAAACCGCTTGCGAGTACTGGTAGATGTGCGCGCCCGTCAGCCCAATCGTCGCCCCTTGGGGCACCAGGCCGAGATCGGCGCTGGTCGAGGACGAATCGGCCCGCAAGGTCAACGCGGCGGTGGTGACCGCAGTTGCGGCAACCGTCGGAATTGTCTCGTTGGTGATGGCATTGGAAGCCGGCGGGGTCGAGCCCGATGACTCAATCGGCGTGCCCAGATACTGCGTATAGAGCCAACGCGCCGAGCCATCCACGGTGGCCTCGGTGAACTTCCCGTCCACCCGGCCGGTGGTCTGCACTTCCACACCCTTTTGCAGCACCTTGACGATCTTGCCTTTCAGCGAGGCGCTGGCCCGCAGGTTGACGTTCGCGGTGGTCAGCATCTTCGCGGGCGCATTGGCGTAATACGGGCTGGTGGTCGAGGTCGACTTGGTGTACTGCGCATACACATACGCGGTGCCGCCGTTGAACTTGATCGGCTGCCAGCCACTCTTCGCCGAACCGTTCGACAGCACGATGTCACCCTTCTTCAGGGTGTACAAGATGGTTGACGAGGTGGACGCCCCAGATCGGATGTTCAAATCTCCGGTGGCCGCAAAAGCCTTGGTGGCCGCATCCGCGAGCCCGGCTTGCCCAATTCCGAACCCGGAAATTGCCAAGGCCGCCACCAGAACCCACACCACCGTCAGCCTGGAGACGTGCCTTTCATTCTCAACGTACATTACGTCCGCCTTTTCAGTCCTTTCTGCGCGGCAGCGGGGCCGGTCTTCCCCGTGACCCTGCTACCCGAGGAGGAACAGAGTCACACCGACCCGACTGACGCGTCGGGAAAAAACTAATCGGGAGCGCAATAGCCCGGCTAGAGGTGCCCGAAAAAGTCTCAACCTCGCCCCCGGCCAAACCCGGATTTACAGGCGGGAAAGACCCAGTTTTGTTTACTTGAGACTCCACGTTTAAGGTTTAGGTCTACCGGGGAATCACTTCGGCCCGGCGAAACGGGTACACTGGTGCTTCTGGCCCCTATAGCTCAGTTGGTAGAGCTGCGGACTTTTAATCCGTAGGTCGTGGGTTCGAGTCCCACTGGGGGTACATGGGCGCCACCATTTCCCTGGTCTCGGCGGTGTTTGGGGTGGCCGAATACCTGCCCGCTTTCCTGAAATCCTTGGCCACGCAAGGGGAGGCGCTGGCCCGCTGCGAGCTGATTTTCGTTGACGACGGTTCCCCCGACGACTCGGCGGCGATCATCACCGCGTGGCTGGCCGAGCATCCGCAGCTTGACGGGCGTTTGCTGCGCCAGCCGAACGGCGGGGCGGCCGCGGCGCGGAATCTGGGGATCGCGCAGGCAACCGGCGAGTGGCTTTCCACCCCCGATCCGGACGACATGCTCGCCGACGGCTACCTGGCCGAGATACTGGCCGCCATCGACGCGGCGGACGACGACGTGGATCTGATCGTGGCCCGGATGCTCATCTTCAACGATGAGTACGGCCGGGTGAACACCAGCCACGGGCTGGATCGGCGCTTCCGCGCGGGAGCCAGGGTGACGAATCTGGTGGACGAGCCGGAAGCCATCCAGTTGGCCACCAACTCGGCCTTCCTGCGCCTGAGCCGGGTGAAAGCGGCCGGGTTGACGATGCCCACCGACGTCCGTCCCACCTTCGAGGACGCCTACTTCCTCGCCCAATACCTGCTGCTGAGCGAAAAGCCGACGCTGAGCCTGCGCCCGGACGCGCGTTACCTCTACCGACGCGGGCAGGGCTCCTCGCTGGTGCAGGACTCGTGGGCGAAGCCCGAGAAGTACACCACTTTGGTGGAGCACGGGTACCTGCGGCTGCTGCAGAGCGCTCCCACCCGTCCCATCTGGCTGCAAAACCTGGTGCTCTACGACATCCACTGGGCCTACCTGGAAGACCAGAAGCCGTTCTTCAGCCGGACGGCCTGGCTGCCCGAAGATTTGGCCGCCGAGTTCCACGCCCGGATCGCCCAGCTCTTCGCGCTGATTGACGCCGACACGGTACGCGATTACCGGGTCACCCGGCTGCCCGCCGACCTGCGGCAGTCGTTCTTGATCGGATACCAGTCGCAACGTCCCCAAACCTTCCGGATCGCGTACCGGGATCGCCGCGCCAAGCTGATGCGGCTGGCCTACTACACCGGCACCGACGCCACCGACGAGCGGGTGGAGGTGGACGGGAAGGCTGTCGAGACCGTCTATACCAAGAGCCAGGATTTCAGCTATCTGCGCCGGGTGTTGGCTTCCGAGCGCTCGCTGTGGGTGCCACTGGGGAAGACGGCGAAGCTGTGGGTGGACGGCGTGGAGTACCCGCTGGCCGAGAGCGCGAAAGAGCCGCGCGCAGCGAACGCCGAACTGCCCAACGCGCCGGTGCGGGTGGCCGGTGAGCTGATCGAATACTCTCCCCCGGCCGAAAAGCCGCAGCCGGCTTTCGCCGACAAGCTGGCCAAGCTGGTGAACCACCTGCCCTGGGTGAAAGCGCGGTACCGGGACGCCTGGGTGCTGATCGACCGCGAGGCCGAGGCGCACGACAACGCCGAGCACCTGCAACGCTACCTGCAGAACGTCCGCAAGGACATCAACGCCTGGCTGGTGCTGGAGCGGACCAGCCCGGATTGGCCCCGGCTGCACCGCGACGGCTACCGGCTGGTGGCGCACGGCAGTTTCAAGCACCGGCAGGTGATGCTGAACGCGAGCCACCTGATCTCCTCGCAGATCAACCCGGAGACGCTCTACCCGTTCGGCAAGGGGCTGGGCTACGAGGGCTACCGCTTCACCTTCTTGCAGCATGGGGTGATCCACAACGACATCTCGCGCTGGATCAACCCCAAGCCGATCTCGCTGCTGATCACCTCCACCCAGGCCGAGTACGACGCGGTGGCCGGCGAGCACACCCCGTACCGCTTCTCGGGCAAAAACACCGCGCTGACGGGCATGGCCCGCTTTGACCGGCTGGAGGCCCTGGCGCGCAAGGCGGGCCCGCCCAACCGCCTGCTGGTCGCGCCGAGTTGGCGGCGTTGGCTCGAAAAAGGGGAGTTGGCGCCCGGCCAGAGCCGGGAAGAACTGTTCGCCGAGTCGCCGTACGCGCAGGCGTGGTACGAGTTGCTCGCCTCCCCCGAACTCCAGGCGCTCGCCGCCGCCCACCAACTCCAGCTCACCTTCCAGCCCCACCCGAACGCCAAGCCGTTCTGGGACGCCTACCGGCCGCTGCCCGACCATGTCGAGGTGGTGTATTACGACACCCATGACGTACAGCTTCTGCTCGCCGAGACGGCCTTGCTGCTCACCGACTACTCCTCCATCGCTTTTGACGCGGTGTTCATCTCCCGTCCGGTGGCCTACTACCAGTTTGACGCCGATGAGTTCTTCGCGGGCTCGCACCTGGTCCGCCCCGGCGCCTGGACGTACGCCAAGGACGGCTTTGGGCCGGTCTGCCCGGATTTGGACGCCACCTTAAGGGCCCTGGCCGCGCTACTCGACGGCCCCCTCCCGGAGCCCTACGCCTCCCGCATCGCCCACGCCTTCCCCTTCCGGGACCTGGACGCGCGCAAACGCATCGTTTCGGCTATCGAGCAGCTCTAGTGGTGTTCGCTTCGCTCACGCGCCGTGGTTCGTCTGAGTGCCTTCGGCTTCCGCCGCACTGTTCGGCTTCGCCTGTCAGACTCAATCGTCACGTTCGAACGAGCAAGCTCGCTCTCCCGCTCCTCAATCGTCTGGATTCCCGGGCTACGCCCGAGAATGACGGATTGGGGTAAAGGGTGAAGGGGTGGGGGCGAGGAGTCAGGAATGGGGGGTGGCGAGTTGGCCGCATGCGCCGTCGATGTCGGAGCCGCGGGTTTCGCGGAGGGCGACGGCGACGTGGGCGCGCTCGAGGCGTCGGATGAACTCGGCTTCGACGTCGGGGCGGACACCACCGCAGTCTCAGTTGACTTATCGTTTGGGCTTTTTGGGGTTCCGACGTAAGGTTGATGTGCCGCCGCGAGGTAGAGCAGTCTCGGTAGACCGCTGGGTTTGAGACCCGGAGATCGAAGGTCACCACTCCCCCCGCCACTCCCATGGAGTCTCTCGCGCTTTGGCACGCCCGGGATCCCGTCCGAGCAAGACGGCTGATACACAACGACGGGCAGAAGGTCCGCCCGTTCAGACAAGTCACAAGGAGGAACAAATGAATGCTCTCAAGTTCACTGTTACGGCGATGGCTACCGGTTTGGCGTTGGCTTCTGGGATCACCGCCCCGGCGTTCGCCCATGACACTTCCGCCGATAACGCTGATCCGGTTGACGCAACCACCATCAACGCGTTGGTGAAGCATAACCCGGGTTCGGACGCTGACGAGATCACGCAGATCGTCGAGCAGATGGCTCAAAAGTCTGACAGCTCCGCTCAGGAGGTTGCCAATCAAATGCTTGCGGAAGCGGAGGCCTCCGCGAAGGCCGCTAGCGGTTCCCGGCTCCGCTCAAGCGGCGGCGGGACGGTCACCCTGGCCAATGCCAACCAGATCGGCGACATCTTCATCTCCCCTGCGAGCACCCTTTTCATCGAGCATGGCCACACCGGCATCTACTACGCCAAGTCCAGTATTGTGGAGGCTCCTGGGCTCAACCAGAAGAGCCGCGCAATCGGGGCCGGTAAGGTCAAGGTCGGCAAAGGCACGGTGCTCCAGTACGTGCGCGGAATCCAGAGTGTGGATGCTGCCAAAGCTGGGAAGTACGCCTACGACAAGCTGCGCAACAAGCCGTATAACACTCATTTTGCCTCGAACAAGGACGCATCTGGTTCGTCCATGAACTGCTCGCAGCTGGTTTGGGCGGCTTACAAGAAGGCCCTGTCCATCGATCTGGACGGCAACGGCGGCTCGGGTGTGTACCCGTATGACATCAAGGGCTCGTCACGGACCGCCACCTACAAAACTCTCTAGGGAAGGGCTTGTGATGATTGTTGGGAAGCGCGTGTTGCGCGCCGGAGTGTCGTTGCTGCTGCCCAGTGTGCTGCTGGCCGGGTGTTACCCGGTCGGCGGCGGGCAGACGATGGACGAGAGTGAAGTGAAGTTGGGTGACACGGTGTTGGCTTTGTATGCCACTACTCAGAGCATGGATGAGGTGAGCGTCGGCTATGTGATGCTGTTCGACGCGGAAGGCGAGGTGAAGCAGATCCAGACCAAGGGCATGGACAACGGCATGATCGGCTGGGACGATAATGGGCTGTTCTTCGCGGACACGGAACGGGATTTCCGGCTGGATCAGGATGGTTTGACAGCTTGGGAAAGCCCGAAGTCGGACTTCCAGGACGCGCTGTTCCGAAAACCGGACGGCAGCGGCTATGTGGCGTTGTACAACCTCGGTTTTGACGATGATCTGGGCTACACCGACCAGGTGGTCGACACCACTGGCAACAGCTCGCAAGTGTACGAAATGGTCGGCTGGCAGCGAGTCGCCGGCTGGTGCGACGGCAGCATGTACGGGATTTCCGAAGCTGCCGGCCCGTACATTCCACTGGCGCAAGCCCAAGGCGCCACCGAACGCGAAACCGCGTTCTACTGGCCGGACGTGCTCACCCAGCTCTATCCGAAACCGGACTCCGCGGAGGCCGCATACCGGTCCGTGCGGCCCGACCAGAACATCACCGAGACGGCATACTACGCGCAGACCAACTCCTGCAGCGACGGTTCGCTGATCACCATCAACGAGGACGACACCACCGACAAAGGATGGGTTTCCAGTGTCACCGTGTGGCCCGTCGACGGCGGCACCCCCGTCACCCACGAGATGGACATCGATCCGGAAATAGCCAGTTTCGCGCAAACCGCAAGCTGGTCCCCCGACCCGCAGCATGTGGTCTGGTTGGGCGGCGACGGCATCGTCCGCTCCACCAACACCACCGACGGAACCTCAACCGAACTCTGGGACTCGGAAACCGATTTCGGAGCCACCGGCTCATCCCAAGCGACGTTCGTGGGCGACACCGTGTTCATCTTCCATCCGACCGGTGAAGCAAACGACGGCAACATGCAGCTGACCTCGCACAACCTCACCACAGGTGAAACCCGCGACATCCTGACCACCAGCCATGGCGTCGGCGATGACCGTTTCCCGCTTCTACCGCGCGGCATCGCCGTCAACCCCAACCTCACAACCAAATAACACCCCCAGCGCCAACAGCCCTTCCGCTCACCGCATCGAACGGAAGGGCTGTCTGTTCTACAACGGCAACCCTCCTCAAATCCACACCCCGACAGGCTTCACACTCAGATCCCCGCTATGGCCGGGCTCTTCTACTTCCGATTAGCTGGTGGCGAGTTGGCCGCAGGCGCCGTCGATGTCGGAGCCGCGGGTGTCGCGGAGGGTGACGGTGACGTGGGCGCGCTCGAGGCGGCGGATGAACTCGGCTTCGACGTCGGGGCGGGAGGCGGTCCACTTGGAGCCGGGGGTGGGGTTGAGTGGGATCAGGTTGACGTGGACCCAGGCATGGCCGCCTTGGTTCAGGATGTTGGCGAGGCGTTCGGCCCGCCAGGCTTGGTCGTTGATGTCGCGGATCAGGGCGTATTCGATGGAGACGCGGCGGCCGGTGCGTTGGAAGTAGTCGTGGGCGGCGGCGATCACTTCCGCGATGGGGATGCGCTTGTTGATCGGGCAGAGTTCGTTGCGCAGCGCGTCGTCCGGAGCGTGCAGGCTGATCGCCAGCGTCACCGGGATGCCGGAATCGGCGAGGCGTTTGATTCCGGAGACCAGCCCCACGGTGGAGACGGTGATGTTACGAGCCGAGAGGCCGAAGCCGTCCGGAGTGGGCGCCGTCAACAGCTTCAAGGTGGCGAGCACGCGCGGGAAGTTGGCCATCGGCTCGCCCATGCCCATGAAAACCACGTGCGAGAGCCGACCGGGACCGCCGGGCAGATCGCCACGCGCGCAGGCTTGGGCCGCGCGGAAAACCTGCAGCGCCATCTCGGCGACGGTGAGCGCGCGCTGCAGCCCCCCTTGGCCGGTGGCGCAGAACGGGCAGGCCATGCCGCAGCCAGCCTGGCAGGAGATGCAGAGGGTGTCGCGGCCCGGATAGCGCATCAGCACCGATTCGATCAGGTTGCCGTCGCTGAGCCGCCAGAGCGTTTTCACCGTCTTGCCGCGATCCGCTCTCAAGGCGGTGACTTCGCTGAGCAATGGCGATAGGAACTGCTCGGCCAACTGGGCGCGCAGCGATTTGGGGATGTCGGTCCAGGTGTCCGGGTCGTCGGAAAGATGCTCAAAGAGGTGGGTGCTGAGCTGGGCGGCGCGAAACTTGGGCAGCCCCAGCGCGATGACGGCGTCCACCCGCTCCGCTTTGGACAACTCCAGCCAGTGCGTCATGCGGGCATCGGGAGGTTGAGCAGGAACCAGCAGGCGGGGGCGGCAAAGAGCACGGAATCCAGCCGATCCATCACGCCGCCGTGGCCAGGCAGGATTGACGACATGTCTTTGATGCCCACGTCGCGTTTGATCAGGGATTCGACCAAGTCGCCGGCGGTGCCCGCCACCACGGCCACCAAGGCCACGATCACGCCGTACCACCAGGGCCAGTGGGTGAAACAGAAGCACATCACCAGCACCGTGGCGATCGAGGTGACGATCGAGCCGACCAAGCCCTCCCAGGTCTTCTTCGGGCTGATGTTCGGGGCGAGCTGGTGTTTGCCGATGGTGGCGCCGAGGGCGTAGCCGCCGGTATCCGAGGCGACCACCGCGAGGAACACCGTGGTCAGCTTCAGCTCCCCGCCGTCCATCACCAGAATCAGGCCGATGAAGGAGGCCAGCAGCGGGATGTAGGCGATGGTGAAGAGGCTGGCGGCGGCGTCCCGGGCATAGCCTTCGGCACCGGAGAACATCCGCCAGATCAGGGCCAGCAGCACCGTCACCCCGAGGCAGCCGAGCAGCACCACATGCCAGGGCACGGTGATGTAGGGCTGGAAATAACCGGCGGCGTAGCTGCCGCCGATGATGGCGATGTTGCCGACCACCAGCGGGGTCTTCGCCGACGTCATCCCGACGCGTTTCAGCGCGTCATGCAACTCGATGCAGGCCAACGAGGTGACCAACACCAGCATCACGATCAGGCCCGGCGGCCAATACACCAGCGCCAGGACAATCAGAATGACGAGCGGCAGCCCAACGGCGATGGCCGCGCCCAAATCTCTCCCAGCTCTAGCGCTCATCACAATCCCGCAGGCCGATTTACACCTCGGACAGCTCCGCTTCCTTGGACTTCAACAGCTCGTCGATCTTCTCGATGTACCGCTTGGTGAGGTCATCGAGCTTCTTCTCGGCGTGCTTGGCGTCGTCCTCAGAGATTTCCTTGTTCTTCTTGATCTTGCCCACCTGCTCGTTCGCCGCCCGGCGCACGTTGCGGATGGCGACCTTGTTCTCCTCGGCCTTGGTGCGGGCCAGCTTGATGTATTCCTTGCGCCGCTCCTCGGTGAGCGACGGCAGCACCAGCCGGATCAGGTTGCCGTCCGAAGCCGGGTTGGCGCCCAGATCGGAATTGCGGATCGCCTTCTCGATGCCCTTCAAGGCACCCGGATCGTAGGGGGTGATCAACACCGTGCGGGCCTCCGGCACCTGGAAGGTGGCCAGTTGCTGCAGCGGGGTCGGAGTGCCGTAGTACTCCACCATGATCTTGGCGAACATCGCCGGATGGGCGCGGCCGGTACGGATACCGCCCATTTCCTCCCGACAGTGCTCTACGGTGCCGCCCATCTTGCGCTCGGCGTCATTGGTGATCTCGTCGATAGTTGGCATTTCAGCCCTCCATAAGGGGATAGGTTCTCTCCGAAGTCTAGCGCCGCTACCGCCGCAGGGCGAATAGGCGGGGCAACTGACGTGTTTACGAGACGATCGTGCCGATCTGCTGGCCTTCCAACACCCGCTTGATGTTGCCCGCCACCCCGAGGTCGAAGAAGACCATCGGCAGCGCGTGCTCGCGGGCCATGGCGACCGCGGTGGCATCGGCGACCTTGAGGTTCTCGGCGAGGAATTCGTCAAAGCTGAGCGCGGTGTACTTGTGGGCCTGCGGATTGGTGGCCGGATCGCAGTCGTAGACGCCGTCCGTGCCCTGCTTGGCCATCAGCAGCACCTCCGCCCCGATCTCCAGCGCCCGCTGCGCGGCCACGGTGTCGGTGGAGAAGAACGGCATCCCGGAGCCGGCGCCAAAGATCACCACCCGGCCCTTCTCCATGTGCCGGATCGCCTTCAGCGGGATGTACGGCTCGGCCACCTGGCCCATGTTGATCGCGGTCTGCACCCGGGCGTTCACCCCGGCCTTCTCGCAGAAATCCTGCAGCGCCAGCGAGTTCATCACGGTGCCCAACATGCCGATATAGTCGGCGCGGGCGCGGTCCATGCCCCGATTCTGCAGCTCGGCGCCCCGGAAGAAGTTGCCGCCGCCGACGACGATGGAAACCTGGATGCCATCTTTGACGACCTCGGCCACCTGCTGGGCAATGGAGGAGACGACGTCGGGATCGATCCCGACCTGACCGCCGCCGAAGGCCTCACCAGAGAGTTTCAACAAAACGCGGTGGTATCGGTAACTCATGAGGCCATCCTAATGGTTATAGCTGGTTAAAAGGTTCAGCCCCCGCGGACATGCCGAGGGGGCTGAAAGGGTCTTTTGCGGCCGGGGCCCTATGAGCCAGCTTGCAGCCGGGCGAAGCGGGTGATGGTAACCCCCTCGCGCTTCAGCAACTGGCCGACCGTCATCTTGTCTTCGGAGACCGACGCCTGCTCGATGAGCACGACCTCCTTGTAGAAGCCGTTGATCCGGCCTTCGACGATCTTCGGGATGATGGCATCGGGCTTGCCCTCTTCCTTGGCCGTCAGCTCGGCGACGTGCTTCTCGTACTCGACCACGGACTCCGGGACGTCCTCGCGCTTCACCCATTGCGGGCTCATCGCGGCGATCTGCATCGCGATCCCCTTGACGAACGCCTCGTCGCCACCCTCGTACTCGACGATGACCGCCACCTGGGGCGGCAGGTCGGACGAGCGGCGGTGCAGGTAGATGACGACATCGCCGTCATACGACACCGAATCCGCGATCTCCAGCTTCTCGCCGATCTTGGCGGCCAACTCGTCGACCGCGTCCTTGGCGAACTGGCTGTTAGCCAGGGTGACGCCGTTGGCAGCCTCGGCGCCGTTGGCGTGCTCGGCGTCGGCGGCGTCGGCGATGGCCTGGGCCAGCGCCACGAACTCGGCGTTCTTGGCGACGAAATCCGTCTCGGCGGCAAGCTGGATCACCGTCTTGCCGGAGGCGGCCACGACGCCGTTGTTGGCATCGCGATCAGCGCGCTTGGCCATCTTGGCGGCGCCGGAAACCCGGAGCAGCTCGATGGCGGCGTCGAAATCGCCGTTCGCCTCGGTGAGCGCGTTCTTGGCGTCCATCATGCCGGCGCCAGTGCGATCGCGCAGCTTCTTTACATCAGCAGCAGTAATAGCCATGTGTTTTTCCTCACTTCTCTTCTTTAGGCTCTTCTACAGTTTCTTCAGACTTCTTCGCCCGGCTCTTGCGGGCGAGCTTCTCTTCGGCAGGAGCCGCCTCGGGCGCCTCCTCCTTCTTCTTGCGAATGATCTTCCGCTTCGGCTTGGCTTCCGGCTCGGGGGCCGGTTCCGCAGCCTTCGGCTCTTCGACGACGGGCTCCGGCTCCGGCTCCGGCTCCGGCTCGGGCTCGGGAGCGGGCTCCGGCTCCGGCTCAGGCTCCGGCTCAGGGGCCGGCTCAGGGGCCGGCTCCGGCTCAGGTTCCGGCTCGGGCTCAGGCTCAGGTTCCGGTTCGGGCTCCGGCTCCGGCTCAGGCTCCGGCGCGGGCTCCGGCTCGACGACCGCGACCGGCTCCGGCTCGACGACCGGCTCCTCGGCCTGCAGCTCTTCGACCACCGGCTCGGCCACCGGCTCCACCACCGGCTCGGCGAGCGCCGCGGCGGCGACGGGCTCGGGATCCGCCGCTTCGGACGCTGGCTGCTCCACCACGTCGGAGCCAGCTTCCAAAAGCTCCTTTTCCCAATCGGCGAGCGGCTCGGCCGCTTCGTCAGACTCAGTGGCGGCCTGCGAACGGGCCAACAGGCCGTCCGCCACCGCATCCGCGATCACCTTGGTGAGGATCCCGACGGCGCGGATCGCGTCATCGTTGCCCGGAATCGGGTAATCCACCTCGTCCGGATCGCAGTTCGTATCCAGGATGCCGATGATCGGAATGCCCAGCTTGCGGGCCTCATCGATGGCCAGATGCTCTTTGTTGGTGTCCACAATCCAGACCGCCTGCGGGGTGCGGATCATGTCGCGGATACCGGAGAGCACCTTGGCCAGCTTCTCCTTCTTGCGCTGCAACTGCAGCAATTCCTTCTTCGTCAAACCGGAGGCGGCGACATCCTCAAAGTTGATGCCCTCCAGTTCCTTCATCTTGGCGATCCGCTTGGAGATCGTCTGGAAGTTGGTGAGCATACCGCCCAGCCAACGCTGGTTCACATACGGCATCCCAACCCGCGTCGCCTCCTTGGCGATAGCCTCCTGGGCCTGCTTCTTGGTGCCGATGAAGAGGATCTGCCCGCCACGCGAGACGATGTCCTTGACGAACTCGTAGGCGGCATCGATGTAGCCGAGCGACTGCTGCAGATCAATGATGTAGATGCCGTTGCGCTCACCAAAGATGAACCGCTTCATCTTCGGGTTCCAACGGCGGGTCTGATGCCCGAAATGCACGCCGGCATCGAGCAATTGACGGGTGGTGACGAGGGCCATGGCCGTACTCCTCACGCAGGCTCACGCCTGCTCTCGGTTGACGAGGCTGGAGCCTTTCCAGCCTCCCTGACACGGCTGCTGGCAGCCACCTTTCGGACCGAGGGCCCCAGCGTGTGATTGCCGTGTGCGAAGTCGCCCGCGCGGGAGCGCAGACGCAAGGAGAGAGTCTACCACTTTGTGGATATGAGTGCTAATCTTCAGCGAATGAGCACTATTGAAACACAAAGCGCTGAGTCGGCGCACAAGCGACCGAAACGCCAGCAATGGAGCGGGCAGTGGGGATTCATCATCTCCGCGATTGGTTCGGCGGTCGGCCTGGGCAACATCTGGCGCTTCCCCGGCGTCGCGTACGAGAACGGCGGCGGCGCCTTCATGATCCCCTATCTGGTGGCGCTGTTGACCGCCGGCATCCCGATCCTCTTCCTGGACTATTCCATCGGCCACCGCTGGCGCGGCTCGGCCCCGCTGGCCTTCCGCCGGATCAAACGCTGGCTGGAATCCCTGGGCTGGTTCCAAGTGATCATCTGCTGCTTCATCTTCCTGTATTACGCCGCCATCCTGGCTTGGGCGGCCTCGTATTTCGTCTTCTCGTTCACCCTCGCTTGGGGTGACGACGCGGGCGCCTTCCTCACCCAGAGCTACCTGCAACTCCCCGCGCTCACCGCCGACGACGGAAGCGCGCTGCCGTTCAACTTCGCGCCCGCCTGGGGCGTGTTCGTGCCGCTGCTGCTGATCTGGATCGCCGCCATCGCGGTGATGGCGCTGAACCTCTCCAAAGGCTTGGAAAAGGCGAACATCTTCTTCATGCCGATGCTCTGCGTCACCTTCGGGATCTTGGTGGTCGGCGCGCTCTTCCTGCCCGGCGCGGTGGACGGCCTGAACGCCCTCTTCACTCCGGATTTCTCGGCGATCATGGAGCCGAACGTGTGGATCGCCGCCTATTCGCAGATCTTCTTCTCGCTCTCCATCGCCTTTGGCATCATGCTCACCTACTCGTCATACCGGCGGCGTCGGGCGAACCTGACCTCGCCGGGCCTGGTGGTCGGCTTCGCGAACTCGTCGTTCGAACTGCTGGCCGGCCTCGGCGTCTTCTCGGTGCTCGGCTTCATGGCCAACCAGGCGGGGACGACGGTGGACAAGCTAGACAACCTCACCGGCCCGATGCTCTCCTTCGTCACCTTCCCGACCGCGATCTCGCAGATGCCGTTCGGCCCGTTCTTCGGCGCGATGTTCTTCCTCTCGCTGCTGCTGGCCGGCTTCACCTCGATGCTGTCCATCTTCGAGGTGGTCTCGGCGGGCTTCACGGACAAGTTCGGCTGGTCCCGGGTGCGCGCCGCGTTGACGATCGGCATCCCGGCCGCCGCCATCTCCATCGGGTTGTTCGGCTCGGTCTCCGGCCTCTACAACCTCGACATTGTGGACAACTTCACCAACAACATCGGCGTGGTGACCTCGGCGGTGCTCACCATCGTCACCGTGATCTGGATCGCCCGCAAGGGCAACGAGCTGGCCTACCACCTCTCGTCCATCTCCACCTTCAAGGTGGGCTTCACCTGGAAGCTGCTGGTCGGCGTGATCTCGCCGCTGATGCTGGGCTACATGCTGGTGATCACCGTCAAGGACCTGATTGAAAAGCCCTATGGCGGCTACCCCGAGTTCTACGTGGCCACCTTCGGCTGGGGCGCGGTAGCCGTGATGGTGATCGGCGCCCTCGGGCTCACCTACCTCACCAAGTGGAAGTTCAACCCGGAAGGTTTCACCCCGTGGCCCGCCTTCCCGCCGGTGTCCACCGAGACGACGAAGGGAGGGGTGAGATGAGCCCTATTGCCATAGCTTTGATGGCTATTTCAATGTTTATCATTTGGGGGGGATTGGCAGCGTCAGCGGTATTCCTGGTTCGGAACCAGGAAGTTACCGTGTATCCTGAAGGCTATCCACAGAATCATTGATGGCTTTCTAGCGAGAACGGTGAAGCGGGCGTGCTGACTTTCGGGTATGAGTTGCAGACCCACACGTTGTCGAACGGGATGCGGGTCGTAGTCAATCCTGATCACAACGTCCCCATGGTCGCGCTCAACATCTGGTACGACGTCGGATCGCGTGACGAAAAACCCGGCCAGACCGGCTGGGCGCACCTCTTCGAACACCTGATGTTCCAAGGCTCGAAGCAGGTGGCCAGCGGCGAGCACCTGAACTTGCTGCAGTCGGTGGGCGGCAATGCCAACGCGACTACCAGTTTTGACCGGACGAACTACTTCGAGACGGTGCCCGTCGGCGCGCTGGATCTGGCGCTGTGGCTGGAGGCGGATCGGCTGGCCACCCTGGCCGACAGCCTGACCGCCGAGAGCGTGGCCACCCAGCAGGAGGTCGTCAAGGAAGAACGGCGGCAGCGCTACGACAACGTCCCTTACGGCGACGCGATTGAGCATTTGCTGGAGTTGACTTTCCCGCCCGGCCATGAATACTCGCATTCGGTTATCGGTTCCATGGCGGACGTGGACGCGGCCAACCCGAAAGCGGCCGGGAAATTCTTCAAAAAGAACTACATTCCCGCCAACGCGGTGATCTCGCTGGTGGGCGATGTCGATCCGGATTACGCCTTTTCCCGCGTCGAATACTATTTCGGCGGCATCGAATCCGGCCCGCGCCGCAAACGGAAGCACCATCGCAAGCTGCCGCCGCTGCAAGACCACCCCTACAAGGAGCTGCGCGCCTCCGTCCCCGCTGACTGCCTGCAGTACGTCTTCCGGATCCCGAAGCGCGACACCGTGGAATTCGACGCCTGCACCATCGGCATCTCGGTGCTCGCCGACGGGCCGGTCTCCCGGCTGGAGACCTTGCTGGTGCGCGAAAAAATCGAGGCGGCCGGGGTTTCCGGCGGGGTGATGGATTTGATCGGCGGCAACTCGCTGGCGTTGATCTCCCTGTTGGCGATGCCGCAGGTGAGCCTGGATTCGCTGGCGGTACAGCTCAACGAGCAGTTGGAGCGGCTGGCCGACCAAGGCCCGACGGAGAACGAACTGCGCCGCGCGAAGGTGCGCTCGCAGGCCGACTGGCTGGCCGCCCTGGCCACCTTGGAGACGCGGGCGGACGATTTCAGCGAGTACGCCACCCTGTTCGACGACCCGGATCTGGTGAACACCCGCATCAACCAAATCATCGCGATGACCGCCGAGCAGGTGCGCGCCGCCACCGCCAAATATCTGCTGCCGCAGTTCTCCGGCCAGTTGCGCTACCTGATGGACGAATCCGCGCCCACCTTCCCGATGGGCGCCACCGAGGTGCCGTTGACGGCGATGGCCGCGGAGGTGCCCGAATGAAGCTGCGCCGCCGTCCGAGCGTCCAACCGCCGCAACCGTGGAAGATCAAGCCGCCACGGGAGATGGTCTCGGCCACCGGCTCGAAGCTGCAGGCGTTCAACCTGCCCGGCCAGCACATGGCCGCCGCCGCGATCATCTTCGACCTGCCGCTCTCGGTGGAACCGGTCGACAAGGAGGGCATCGCCGGGATCGTCTATTCAATCGTGGACGAGGGCACGAAAACCTATCCGGGCACCGAATACGCCACCCGGCTCGAAGAACTCGGGGCCACCGCTGGCGGGCACATCGGCTACTGGTCCGAGATTTTCGTGATGGACGTCCCCGCGCAGAACCTGATCGAGGCGTTGAAGGTGGTCTCCGGGGCCTTCCTGGAGCCGTTGCAGCTTGACGAGGACATCAACCGGCACAAGCAACTGCGCATCCAGTCTTTGGAGCAGGCGAACGCCCGCTCGTCATATCGGGCGGACACCGCGTTCCGGGCGGCGCTGATCAATCCGAAATACCGGGCCTCGCGGCCGCGCTGGGGCGATCCGGACAAGATCGCCACGGTCACCGGGGACGAAGTGCGCGACTTCAGCTCCCGCTACACCCACGCGCAGGCGGCCACCGTGGTTTTCGGAGGGGATTTCGCCGAAGATCCGCTGCCGCTGGCGGCCAAGCTCACCGAGTCGGGCTTGCAGCATCCCTATGAGCATCCGCCCTTCGAGAAACCCGAGCCTTTGCCGCCGCGCTGCGTGGTGGTGGACCGGCCCGGTTCGGTGCAGGCGGACGTCCGCTACGGCGTCTTCGGCCTCGACTACGCCGATCCGGATTCGGCGAATCTGTGGACCGCCACCTACGCGCTCGGCGGGGCCTTCCTGAGCCGCCTGAACTCGGTGCTGCGCGAGGAGAAGGGCTACAGCTACGGCGTGCGGATGCAGAACAGCCCGGGCCGTTCCGGCGGGCTGCTGCAGGCGGCGGGCTCCTTCCGCACCGAGGTCGCGGTGGAGGCGATTGCCGACATGCGGCGCATCTGCGACATCCGGGAGCGCCCGTTCACCACCGCCGAGATCACCGACGCGAAGAACTACGCGGCCGGCTCCAACCCGGCCAACTACCAGACCGCCTCCCAACTGGTCGACTCGGTGGCCAACCTGGTGGGCGTCGGGCTCGGCTACGAGTATGTGAACCTCTTCAACGAGGCTTTGACGCAAGTGACGGCCGACAGCGCCACCGCCGCCTACCTGCGGCTCTGGAAGGAACCGACGCTGGTGGTGGTCGGCGACGCTTCCGCGCTGGCCCGCCCTTTGGCCGACGACGGTTGGCCCGTCGAAGTCATCGATTGATCACTGATCCAACACCAGCGAGTTGTCGGCGACGTCGAAGGTCACCCGGCGGCTCTCCGCGGTGGTGAGCAGCATCAGGAACTCCTTCTCGATGTTGCGCTGCAGGTGCCGGGCGCCAAAAGCCGGATCGTAGCCGTTGTTGGCGAGCCACTTGGGAACCTCGCCCGTCCAGGCAATCGTCCAGCCGGCGGCCGAAAGCCGCGAGCGCTGGGTGTTCAACTCATAGTTGGCGATCTCCTCGATGGCATCCAGGCCGAGTGAGTTGAAGACGATGATGTCGTCCATCCGGTTCAGCAACTCGGGCGCCATCTGCTCCTTCACCGCGCTGACCAGCTTGGCCGCGTCCACCTTCTTGTCGGTGTGCCCGAAGCCGACGTTGGACTGCAGCGCGTCGCGCACGCCCATGTTGGACGTCATCACGATCACCGTCTCCGAGAAGTCGGCCGTGGAGCCGCGCGAATCGGTGAGCCGGCCGGAGTCGAAGACCTGCAGGAAGAGGTTCCACACCCGTGGGTGGGCCTTTTCGATCTCGTCCAGCAGCACCACCGAGCGGGGCATGGCGGCCACCTTCGTCGTCAGCCACTGTTCGGGCTCATCCGAGCCGACGAAGCCGGGCATCGGGCCGGCGATGCGCGACAGCGACCATTCCTGGGCGAACTCGCTCATGTCCAGCCGGATCAGCCGGTCCTCGCCGCCGAATTCCGCGGCCGCGATCTCGCGGGCCAACTGCGTCTTGCCGACGCCGGTGGGGCCGATGAACAGGAACACGCCGTTCGGGCGGTCCGGGCGCAGATCCAGGTGGGCGCGCGTCAAGGTGAGCCGCTTCGCCACCTTCTCGATGGCCTCGTCCTGGCCCTTCACCCGATCCTTGAGCACCGCCACCAGGTTCTCGGCGGCCAACTCGATGGTGTCCTGCTCGTCGGCGGAAGCCAATTGCTCCACCCCGACGGACGGGACGCGGGAGACGTAGGCGCGGGCGCAGGCGACATCCAGCCGGGCGATGGCCAGCCCCGGATGGGCGGCGTGCTCGGTCTGCAGCGGCGGGGCCAAGGCGGCGGTGATCGTCTCCTCGGCCAACTCCAGATCGTGCTGGGCGGCCAGCTTCGCGGCGGCCTCGCGGACGATCCGATCCACCTGCGCGGGCGGGAGCTGCGGCACCGCGATGCGGGTGAGCGCGTCCCCGAAAGCCTGGGAGATGATGTCCACCTTGGGGGCGTACTGGGCGTTCAGCACCACCACCACGCGGGCGAACTCGTGCGCCTTGGTGGTGATGATCTGGGAGAGGAAATCCACATCCGGATGGTGGGTGGCGATGTTGGCCAAGCCGTCCAGATCGTCGACGACGACGACAGTGGGCTGCTTCACCTGCTCCAGCACCCGACGCAGGGACGCATACGGATTCGCGATGATGGTGTCGGTGCCGATCCGCCACATCGGGACGGGTTCGGGCAGCGCCGCCAGCTTGGCGGCCACTTCGTGCAGCAGCGAGGTCTTGCCCACGCCGGTCTTGCCGATCAGCGCCGGGATGGTGGGGATGGAACGCAGCGCCTGGGCGGCGATCTCGGCCGCCTCGGCAGGGCGCAGCAATTCGCCTTCGGCGGGGGTGACCAGCTCGACGATGTCCGCGATCTCCTTGGGCAGCCCGCCGGTCTCCTCAGCCTCGGCCGGGGCCGCCTCGGCAGCGCCTTCCGCCGGAGCCGCCGCGGGGGCCTCCGCATCGGGATCCGCCGACTGGGCTTCGGGAGCGGGCAAATCTTCGCCGCTTTCGACCGCCTGCAACGCCGGTTGCAGCTTCTCGCGCAGGGCTTTGGCCGCCGCGACGACGTCGTCGCTTCGCTCCAGCAGCTCGCGCAGCTCGGCCGCGGTGCCGATGAACCGCTGCTGGGTGAGCAACTGCTTGATCACCGGCTTGGCCTGCTCGCCGAAAACCTGGTTGAACTCGTCCTCCCAGTGTTCGGCCAGCACCCAGGCGGCATGGGTGAGCGTCGGCTCGTCACCGCCCCAGAGTTTCGTCTCCGAGCGGGCACGGTCAAGTAGGGCTTCCGCCCACGAAGGCGCCTGCATGATTACTCCTCGTGGAAGCGCTGCCCGCCGAACCGCGACTGCATCTCGTCATCCAGCTCGTCGGCGCTGGAGAGCATCCCGCCGACCGCCCAGGCCAGCTCCGCCTCGTCCAGATAGTCGCCGAGCAGCCGGTGCGTCAGGTCGACGCAAACGATGCCGTCATCGCGCTTGCGCAGCGACAGGTGCCCGAAGATGTAGTCGTCGGCGTGGTAGGCGATGTACTCGTGCAAGGCCGGGCTCTCGTTCACCCCGTAGAGCAGCGGCACCTGGATGAAAACGTGCGTCGGGTCATCCTCGCCCTTCGAGTTCACCCAGATGAACGCCCGCGAAGAGCCGTTCCGGATGGTGAAATCGCCGTCTTTGTCGATGCCGACGGTGTCCGCGACCGCGAACAGATACTGCTGTACCTTGGCCTTGACTGCCTCAATGTTGCCCATGGTTCCTCCCAAACGTCATGGGGGAAGCGGAAATGCGCCCCCCAGCTACATTAAGGAAACCCTACACGAACCGGGAGCTTAACGACCCATCTTCTCCAGCGCCGCGCCCAAGGCGGCGCGGGCCACCTCCACCTGCTGCTGGTAAGTGGCCAGATCGCCGTTGCGCAGCGCGGTGTCGGCGGCGGTGAAGGCCGCCTCCGCCTGCTCCAGGTATTGCGTCGCCTGCTCCGTGTCGGTGCCTGTCGGAGTGGGCAGCGGGGACGCGCTGGGTGTGGGCGCGACGGTCGGGGTGGGCGTCGGCACCGGGGTGGGTGTGGGCGTGGGAGTCTCCCCGCCGTTGCCGCTGTCGCCTTCACCGGTGTCCGCGCCGGCGTCACCGGCGAACACCTCGTCCAAGGCGGCCTGCAGCGTCTCGCCGATGCCGACATGCTCGCCGAAGCGCACCACCACCGACGTCAACGCCGGATACGAGCCGGTGGTCCCCTGCCGCTGGGTGTAGACGGGCAGCACATAGAGCAGCCCGGAGCCCATCGGCAAGGTGAGCAGGTTCCCATACGAGGCCGCCGCCGAGCCCTGGTTCAGGAAGGGGCGCAGCTCCTCGGCCACCCTGGTGTCGGTGTTGATGGCGTTGAACGTCTGGCCGGGGCCGTCAATCTGCTGGGTGTCGCTCATCCGCAGCACCCGCAGCTTGCCGTAATCGGGGCTGGCCGCCTCGGCGACCACCGCGAAATACGAGGCCAGGTTCGAACGGTTCTTCGGCACGTACACGGCCGTCAGCGAGAAGACCGCGGTGGTGTCCGTGGGCCACTTGATGGACAGGTAGTACGGCGGTTCCTTGCCGCCCGCCTCAGCCACCGGATCGTCGGGAATCTCCCACAGGTCGGATTGCTGATACCACAGCGACGGGGTGGTCATGTGGTAGCGGGAGAGGATCTGCCGCTGCACCTTGAAGAGATCCTCCGGGTAGCGCAGGTGCGCGAGCAGCGAATCGGAGATTTGGTCCTTGGCGGTGAAGATGCCGGGGAAGGCCTTCATGTAGGCGCCCAGGATCGGATCGTCGGGCTCCCAGGCATAGAGGGTGACGGTGCCGTCAGTGGCGTCCACCACCGCCTTCACCGAGTTGCGCAGGTAATTCACCGAGGTGTCGCCGAAAGTATCGGCGGAGCGCTCCGAATCGGAGGCGGCGTTGCCCAGCGAGACCGACTGGCTGTTCGGGTAGTAATTCGTGGACGTGTAGCAGTCCACGATCCACACCAGCCGCCCGTCGACCACCGCCGGGTAGATGTTCTGGTCCAGGGTGAGCCACGGGGCCACCTGCTGCACCCGCTGCTTCGGGGTGCGGTCGTAGAGCAGCTTGGAGTTCGAGTTCACCCGGTCGGAGAGCATGATGTTGATGTCGCCGAAGTGGACGGCGTAGAGCAGCCGGGTGAAGAAATTCCCCATCGGCACGCCGCCGGAGCCCGCATAGATATTGGTGACCTCGCCGCCACCCTCGCCGCCGCCGGGGGTGTCCAGCTCGATGGCCGCCTGGCCTTCCTCGCGGCCCACGATGGCGAAGTCGGTGGATTTCTCGCCGAAGTAGATCCGGCCTTCGTACTCCCCCAGCTCGCCGACGCTGGGCAGATCCTTCTCGATCCAATCCAGCCCGCCGGCCTGCCGCCGGTTGCCGTAGGCTGCCGCCAGCCCGTAGCCGTGGGTGTAGACGGTGTGGATGTTGTTCCAGTTCTGCTCCGGGATGCCCGCCTGGTTCAGCTCGCGGGCGGCGACCACCGCGTCGGTCTCTTTGCCGTCGATTATGTAACGGTCGACGTCCAAGGTGGACGGGAAGGCGTAGTAGCCGCGCACCTGCTGCTGCTGCTCGAAGGTGGGGCCGACCACCGCCGGGTCGACCAGCCGAATGCCGGGCAGCGCCTCGGCGTCATTCTTGAGCTGGCCGGGCTCCACGGTGGAGACGGCGGTGTATTCCGTCACCTCCACCTCGTCGATGCCGAACGCCTTTCGGGTGGCGTCAATGTGTTTGGCGATGAAGGTGCTCTCTTTGTCGGGCTCGTTCGGCTTCACCTCGAAAGTCTGGATGATCATCGGGTAGGCCAACTGCAGGATCAGGCCGGCGATCACCATCAGCACCACCGCCGTCAAGGGCAGTATCCAGCGTTTGATGAACAGGTTCGCGAAGAACAGCGCCGCGCAGATGAAGGCGATCACCGCCAGGATCAGCTTCGAGCCCATCCGGGCGTTCGCGTCGGTGAAATGGACGCCGGTGAACAGCGTGCCCTCGGAGACCAGGTAGCCGAAGCGGTCCAGCAGGCATTGGACGCCAAAACCGACCAGCCACAGGCCGGCCAGCACCGACAGGTGGGTGCGCGGGGCGCTCGCCAGGGAAGGCCAGCGGCCCTTGGAGGGCTGCATCAGGTTGCCGGACATGGCGTAGAACAGCAGCGCCACCAGCGCGCCGAAGAAGACCACGCCTTGGCCGAAAGAGACCAGCTCGCGCCACACCGGGTACTCGAAAACGTAGAAGGACGAATCCAGCCCGAAGTACGGATCGGCGTCCCCGAACGGCTGCCGGTTCGCCCAGGACACGTACGTCAAAGCTGACGAAGGGGCGGCCGCGCCGGACAGCAGGCCGAGCAGCAGCGCGGGCAGGATGATCGTCAGACCCTTCCGCCGCTGCAACCCCTCGGAGAGGGAGGCGGCGGCCGGGGTGCGGGCGATGACCGGCTCGGCCCGGGTGGCGACCCAGATGTTCAAGGCCACGCCTGCCGCCATCACCACGAAGAAGATGGCGAAAAGCAGCACCTGGGTGCCCAGCAGGGTGCCGAACACCTGGGTGTAGCCCACGGAGTCGAACCAGAGCTTGGTCGTCCAGATCTCGGTGAACAGATAGAAGAGCGCCAGCAGCACCAGCACCCCCAGGATGGTGAGGACCGCCGGATGCTTGAAGTTGATCTTCGGCAGTTTCGGTAACGAGAATGGTTGGCTCATCAGCAGCCTTTCAGTTCAGACAGATCGGCGGACAGCCCGGTGACCGCCTCGTGCAGGTTTTCGACGGCCAGCAGCGGAATCCCCGCGCTTTGGCCGATAGCTTCGCAGTTTTCGCGCGGCACGATCATCAGGCTCGCGCCAGCTTGTTGGGCGGCCGCGATCCGTTGCTTGATGCCGTCCACCGCGGTGACTTGCCCATTGATGTCGATCACCCCGGCGCCGGCGATCATCCGTTCGCCAGCCAGCGAATCCACGGTGAGCTGGTCGTAGATGGCGAGCGCCAGCATCAGCCCCTCGGAGGTGCCCAACAGAGTTACCTCATCGTCTTCGCCGTCGCCATCGTCCACGTCGGCGAACTCCAACTGCGGTTGGTGCTGGTACCCCTGGGTGAAAGTGACGCCGATGCCCGGGGTGCCGGGAGCGTTGTTGGACGCGCTGGCCTCCTTGGTGGTGATGGTGGCGCTCAAAGCGACGTTGTTCCGGATGTAGTCGATGACGACTGCGTCGCCGACCTTGCGCTTCTCGCTCGCGAAGCCCTCCGAGATCGCGGTCCGGACTTCCTCGGGGCTGGAGACCGACTGGCCGTCCACCATGGCGACCAGATCACCCACCTCGAGCACGCCCGCGGAAGGGCCGCCGGCGGAGATGGTGACCACCATCGGCATCGGTTGGACTTGGATTCGGGCTTCGCGAAGCGCGGCCACCATGGCGTTGGTGGTGGTGGCGGTGGCGGAGGTGTCCGCCTCCTTGCCAGGGTTGATCATCTGCGGCTCGGGGCTGGCTTGCACCCACTCGGCGGGCAGCGCCTCCTCATTGGCGGATTGATGCGCCAGCAGCACCTTCACCAAACGCGCCTGGGCGGCTGAAGACGTCACCTCGGTATAGCGGATGTCGGTGCTGGTGGGATAGGTGGCGGCCCCTTTGATGGTGATCGCCAACGGGGAATCGCCGTTGAAGGCCAACGCCTCGCCGGGAGACCAGATCACGTATGGGGTGGGCAGCAGGGCAGCGGTGACTGCGAGCATGACCGCCATCACGCTGGCGACGATGATCGTCCTGGTGCGCTGCATTTACCCGCCTTCCTTGCGAAGCCACCAGCCTACCAGCCAGCACAGGCATTAGACTGATCCGGTGAGCTTCCTGCCGTTTGAAGACGACGACGCGATGATGCGTTTCCTGGCTATGTTCGGGATCACCCCTGGGCCGGATGGCAGCATTGATCCGAACCAGCTGATGAGCCACCTGCAGCAGTTGATGAGCAACTACAACACCCAGATGGCCGGCTATGGCCCCTCCGATCCGGCGGGCATCAACTGGAATTTCACCCTGGACATCGCCAAGCGCACCCTGGAGAGCACCCAGTATGACGCCAAGCCCACGCCGGAGGATTCGAAGGCGGTGTTGGACGCCACCACCTTGGCCAACATGTGGTTGGACGAGGAGATCGCCTTTGACGCGCTGCTGCGGCTGCCCCAGGTGTGGTCGCGGCTGGATTGGCTGGAGCAGACTTTCCCGGTCTGGCAGCGGTTGACGTCCGCGATCGTCACCTCGCTTTCGACGGCTTTGCCGACTTTGGCGTCCGACCCGGACGATCCAATGGCGGGCGCGATGGCCCCGATGCTGCGGATGGCCGGCGCCGGCGTGTTCGCCTCGCAGATCGGACGGGCGCTGGCCCGGATCGCCCAGGAGGCGCTGAGTTCCTCGGACGTCGGGCTGCCGCTCACCGAGCCGCCGGTGGTGGCCTTGCTGCCGCGCAACGTGGAGATGTTCTGCGTGGGGCTGGAGATCGAGTACTCCGACGTGCTGCTCTATTTGACGTTGCGCGAATGCGCCCGGCAACGGCTCTTCCGCGCAGTGGGCTGGCTGGCCCCGCAGTTGCTGGCCTACGTGGAGCATTACGCCCGCGGCATCACCTTCGATGCCGAGGCGCTGCACCGGGCCTTGGACGACCAGCTCGAAGGCGCGATGGATCCAAACAAGCTGCAGCAGATCGGGCAGTCGTTGGCCGGTTCGCTCTTCTCCCCCACCGTCACCGACGAACAGCGCGAGATTCTGGATCGGCTGGAGGTGCTGCTCGCCCTCATCGAAGGCTGGGTGGACGCGGTGGTCGGCCAGGTCACCAAGGAGCGGATGCCGCAGGCGGGCGTGCTGAACGAGCTGATCTCCCGCCGTCGCGCCTCCGCCACCCCGATGAACGAGGCGCTGCACGAGCTGTTCAACCTGGAGTTGCGCCCCCGCCGGGTCCGCGACGCCCGCTCGCTGTGGGGGGCGATCCGGGAATTCCGCAGCGCCGCCGCCCGGGACGACTGCTGGAGCCATCCGGATTTCATCCCCACCGCCGCCGATCTGGACGATCCGATCGGCTACGCCAAGCACGGCCCGGCCACCCCCGCCCAAGACGACATGGACGCGGCCCTCGACAAGCTGCTCTCCCAATCCGACCCTCAGTCTGACTAAAGAGTTGATTCACAAGTCCCGTCCTACTTTGGTGGCCTCTGGAAACCACCTCGTGTCGTTGTCAGGTCAGCCGGGATACCACCAGTATCCAGGCGACCTTCCGCCTTACGATGCGGCTCCCATAGCCCATCCTCGCTACGAACCTGACTCGTGAATCAACTCTTGCTCTTCTCACAGCCGTCTCACTGGTTGAGAGTGAAAACCACGCAGTTTGGGGAAAAACTGTTTGAATTCGCGTCTTTTTTCAGTAGCATTGGTACGACCAATAAGACAGGTAGTGGGACGTGGTCGTGAGAGGATCAAGAAAGTCACGTGTGGCGACGGCGCTGTTCGCCCTTGGCTTAGCCGCCGGTGCGCTGTGCGCTGCTCCGGACGTCACCCCTGCCGAGTCGGACGTGGAGAACCCGACGGTGGTGCTCCCCCGCGTCATTGAGGACACGAACTTCTCCGCGATGTTGGGCAGCGGCTTCAACGGCGGCGTATACGCGCTGGCGATCGGCCCGAAGGGCGGCATCATCGCCGGTGGCGGCTTCACCAGCTTCAACGGCGTCTACACCGGCAGGCTGGCCCGGCTCGTCTACAACGAATCCACGAAGGTATGGCAGTTGGATCGCAACTTCTCGGCAAACCTGGGCACCGGCTTCGACAACGACATCTACGACATCGCGGTGGCGGTGGACGGTGACATCACCGTCGGCGGCGAGTTCACCAGCCTCAACGGGGTCTCGTCAAACTACATCGCCCAGGTCACCATCGACGGTTTGATGGACCCGGTGTTCCACAGCCATATGGGCGCCGGATTCGACAACACCGTGCGCGCCCTGCGCTCCAACCCGATCACCGGCGACATCGTGGTGGGCGGCGATTTCCTGTCCTACAACGGGCAGAAGGCTTACGAGCTGACCCGCCTGCACAACGACGGCACCCTCGACACCCCGTTCGCCACCACGCTGGGCACCCGGATCTTCGACGGCAACGACGGCGGGGTGATGGGCCTCGACATCGACACGGCGGGCAACATCTACGCCGGCGGGGCGATCACGGTGGCCGGTTGCGCCAGCCAGGGGTTGGCGGCGATCAAGGCGGACGGCACCGTCAACACCGCCTTCATGAACAACTTCGGCTGCTCCAAAGAGGGCTTCAACAACAAGGTGCTCACCCTGTCGATGACGCTGGACCAATACTCCGAGTACAACTACGACTGGCAGCAGAAGAATCCGGACGGCATCATCGTGGGCGGCATCTTCACCAGCTACAACGGCATCTACGCCGGCCGGGTGGCCCGCTTCAACCTGGACGGCACCTTCGACACCGTCTTCTCCGGGAAGATCGGCTCGGGAGCGGGCGGTCCAATGGGCGGACAGGTGGAGGTGGTCGCCGTCAATCCGGCGAACGGCGATCTCTACGTGGGCGGCTCCTTCGAGACATTCCGCTCCATGCCGGTGCGCAACATCGTGCGGCTGGCCACTTCGGGCACCTTCGACCTCAGCTTCGCCAACTCGTTGGAGCGCGGCGGCTTCGCCAACCCGAACAAGGACAATCCGTGGGTGCAGGCAATCGTGTTTGACGACGAGGCCGCCACCTACCGGGCGGACGACCCGTCGGCCGAGCACATGATCGTGGGCGGCTCGTTTACCTCGGTGAACGGCACCTCCTTCCCGTATTTGGCGCGATTATTCCGCGAGATCGACACCGACGGGGACGGGTTGATGGACCGCGTGGAGATGTACTTCCTCTTCTGCAATCCCTATAAATACGACTCCGACGACGACGGCCTGTCGGACACCCAGGAGTTGGTGGCCGGCACCGACGCGATGAACCCGGACACCGACGGCGACGGCATCATCGACTCCATCGACCGCCAGCCCCGCTCGGATGAGCCGAACAGCTACATCGACGGGCCGATACCGGTGATCGTGGGATCACTGTCTCTGGGTGCCAAACTCACCGTGCAGACCGGCACCTGGGTGCCCAGCGGCGTCACCTTCCTGTACCGCTGGTACATCGACGACTTGAACCAGCCGATCGAGAGCCACAACTCCTGGCTGGTGATTCGCCCGGAGCACTATGGCCACACCATCTCGGTGGTGGTGGTCGGCCAGAAGGCCGGGCTGCCCAACTTCGCGCGCAAGTCCGCCGCCACCGACGTGATCGGCGCCGGTCGGCTCACCAGCTCGATCCCGGTGATCCACGGCACCCTCTCGCTGGGCCAGCAGTTGCAGTGCACCGACGGCACCTGGGGCCCCGCTCCGGTCGACCTGCAGCACGATTGGTATCGCGACGACACCCATATCGACACCGACACCGACGACGTGCACGTGGTGGTGCAGGAGGACTACGGCCACACGCTGAAGTGCTCCACCACCGGGCAGAAAGACGGCTACAAGACCACCACCGAATACTCCGCCCCCACCGGCATCGTCGGCCAGCAGACGTTCAAGGCGGGCACGATTTCGATCAGCGGCACCCTCAAGGTGGGCAAGAAGCTCACCGTGAAGACCGGCACCTGGAAGCCGGTCACACCCAGCAACTTCCACTACCAGTGGTATCGCGGGGATCAGACGATCAAGGGAGCCACGAAGTCCACCTACACCATCAAGGCGGCCGACAAAGGCTACGAACTGCGGGTGCGGGTGACCGGCACGCGGGCGAACTACGCCCAGACGTCGATCTTCTCCAAGTCCACCAAGACCATCGCCGGCGGCGTGATGAACGCGAAGGCGGTGTCGATCTCCGGCTCGGTGAAGGTCGGGAATACGGTGAAGGTGAAAACCGCCACCTGGACGCCCTCGCCGGTGAAATTCTCCTACCAGTGGCATCGGGACGGCAAAGCCATCAAGGGTGCCACGAAGTCCACATACACCATCAAGGGCGCGGATCTGGGCCACAAGCTCTCGGTGACGGTGACCGGCAAGAAGTCCGGGGTGAAGTCGGCTTCGAAGACCTCGGCGGCGAAGAAGGTGGCCAAGGGCGCCTTCGTCTCCAAGCCGGTGGTGATCACCGGCGATCCGGTGGTCGGCTCCGAGTTGCACGCGCAGACGGCCGATTGGTCGCCGAAGCCGAAGTTCAAGGTGCAGTGGTATGCGAACGGCAAGGCCATCAGCGGCGCCACCAAGGCCACCTACGTCGTCCAGGCTGGGGACGTCGGGAAGGCTATTACGGTGAAAGTGACCGCTACCGCCGACGGTTTGAAGCCGGTTTCGAAGACCTCCGCCCCGGTCACCATCAGCTGACCAACAGCCCCGCGTCAGGTGGCCGTCAGCCGCCAAATGCCATCGACTGAGTAATTTTGACCCCATAAATTTGGCAACATCTGCCCTTGTCTTTCATATTTTGGTAAGTTCGACGAACTATTTTTTCTATTTTTGCCCCTGAACTTGACTTTTTGTGGTTCGATAGCTCAAAGGTTAGGAGAAGGAGATGGTGAGCTCGAAGGTCCACAAGACGGTTGGGATGGTGTGTGCAGCCACGCTGACCGCGGCACTGCTGGTGGCAGACAGCCAACAGCAGTTGCCCGGCGCGTCGGCTTTGACCCCGGCGGTGATCGAGGACGTCGAATTCGCCGCGGAGTTGGGTACGGGGTTCAACGGCAATGTCTACGCGATCGCGGAGGAGCCGCAGGCCGGCATCTATGTCGGTGGGGACTTCACGAGCGTGAACGGTGTCCCGGCTCCCGGGCTGGCGCGGCTGCGCATCAACGCGGCCACCGGCCTCTGGGAGCCGGACGCCGCGTTCTCGGCGGCGCTGGGCAGCGGCTTCAACCAGTCGGTGATGGCCTTGGCGGTCGAGAATGACGGTGATCTCCTGGTGGGAGGGCAGTTCACCAGCTTCAACGAGAAACCGGTCGGCTACATCGTCAAACTGCGGCCGGACGGCGTCCAGGAACCGCTGTTCACCACGGCCGTGGGCTCCGGATTTTCCGACTTCGTGAACGCCATCGACATTGACGAAACCACCGGCGACATCCTGGTGGGCGGCGACTTCACCAAATTCAACGGGCAGGTCGCCTACGAGCTGGCCCGGCTCAGCCATGACGGCGAGTTCAACAAGGACTTCTCGGCCAAATTGGGCACCGGCATCTTCGACGGCGATGACGGAGGCGTGATGAGCCTAGTGGTCGACCAGCACGGCAAGATCGTGGTGGCGGGCTCGATCACTTCCAAGGGCTGCGCGCTGCGCGGCATCTCCCGGATCAAACCGGACGGCTCGCTGGACTTCGCCTTCCTGAACAACGCGGGCTGCGCCTCATCCGGTTTCAACTACAAGACTTTCTCGGTGGCGCTGACGGTGGACGGCAGCACCGCCTATGACGAGGACCTCCACTCCAAGTTGGAAAACGGCTATGTGATCGGCGGGCGGTTCACCAACTTCAACGGAAACTACGCGGGCCGGGTGGCCCGCTTCAATGAGGATGGCACCTTCGACAAGGACTTCAACAAGAACCTCGGTTCGGGGGTGTCGGGCGCGGGCGGCGCGAAGGTGGAGGTGGTCTCCGTCAATCCGCTGAACGGCGACATCGTGGTGGGCGGCTCGTTCACCAAAGTCCGTTCGGTGGCTTCGGCGAATATCGCCCGGCTCAATCCGGACGGCACCCCGGACACCTCGTTCTCGAACTCGCTGCAGCGGGGCGGGATCGCCGATCCGAGCTCGGGAGGCACCTACGTCAACTCGATCATCTTCGCCGGCGACAACCGGAAGACGCCCGACGCGCCATCCACCGAGGCGATGGTGGTGGGCGGCCTGTTCACCAGGGTGAACGGGGTGCTGGCCAACAAGCTGGCCCGGCTCTGGCGGGAGATCGACTCCGACGGCGACCAGTTGCCCGACCGTCAGGAGATTTCCGAATATGGCACCGATCCCAACAAGGCGGACACCGACGAGGACGGCTGGGACGACTATAAGGAGCTGCTGGAGGGCACCTACCAGCTGGTGCCGGACACCGACGGCGACGGCCTCATCGACAGCCAAGACCCCGATCCGCGCGGCAACGTCGGGTTGACCAGTTCGGTGC
This sequence comes from Propionibacteriaceae bacterium, assembly GCA_031272505.1. Taxonomy (GTDB): domain Bacteria; phylum Actinomycetota; class Actinomycetes; order Propionibacteriales; family Propionibacteriaceae; genus Propionicimonas. The sequence continues at coordinate 16,447 of JAISTQ010000038.1, read as the reverse complement.
CCACCATCGTCGGCAAGCCCAAGGTGGGCACGCAACTGAGCGTCAACATCGGCACCTGGGGGCCGGGCACGGTGCGGATGCGCTACCGCTGGTTCCTCGACGACCTGCACCAGCCCATCGAAGGGGCGTCCAACCAGTTCCTGACCGTGCGTTCCGAGTACGTCGGGCACACCATCGCGGTGGTGGTGATCGGCTGCCAGGACGGCCGTCCGTGTCGCGGGCGGAAGGCCGTCCCCACCGAGGAGGTGGGCATCGGCGAACTCACCCCGTCACAGCCGACGATCATCGGGACGGCAAAGGTGGGCGCGGTGTTGAAGGCCGTTGCGGGCACTTGGTCCCCCGATCCGGTGCAGTTGAGCTACCAGTGGTACCGCAACGAGCAGCCGATTCCGGGCGCCAACACCGAGGGGTATCTGGTGGTGACGGCGGACGCCGGCACGCGACTCTGCGTGAAGGTGACCGGCCGCCGGGCCCGCTATCTGACGTCGGTGACGCATTCCTCGTCCACGGTGAAGGTGGCCGGGGCCGCCTTGCGCGCAGACACCCCGAAGATCACCGGCACCGCGAAGGTCGGCAAGCGTTTGCAGGTGAAGCTGGGCCATTGGTCCCCGGTGAAACCGCGCTTCTCCTACCAGTGGTACCGCAACGGCAAGCCGATCAAAGGCGCCACCAAAGCCAGCTACCGGCCCACCAAGCGCGACCAAGGCAAGCAGATCAAGGTGCGGGTGACGGGCAAGGCGCTCGGCTACAGCACCCTCACCAAGACCTCCAAGGCGGTAAAGGTCAAAAAACGTTGATCCTGGGGCCCGGATGCCGACGGTGAGCAGCCCGACACCGGCGACAACCCCAACACCAGGTTGACGTTTGGCACCCGGATGCGACCGTGAGCTTGAAAGTTGCGTTTCATCTCGGCGTTTCCCTTGACCTGCGGCGCGGCGAAAACTACTCTGTTACCCAAGGACCCGGTAGCGCGATTCGGAGGGGAAGACGAATCCAGCTCCCGGGTTCTTGCTACCCCGGCCCCTTCCCCCGTCATCCCGGTGACACCCCCGTACCCCGCCCCCACCCCCTCCGGCGAACAAAGCACGTGCGAGCGCCCCCTCCCCCCGTCATCCTCGACCGCAGGTCGGGGATCCAGTGAGGAGGAAGCCGTAGGCACTCCGACGAACAAAGCACGTGTGAGCGAAGCGAACACGAATTTGAGACAAATCCCCCAGTAATCACGAATAACTGGCGCAGAGGCGGTAAGGTGGAGAGAAATCAGGCCTGGGGGCACCCCAGGATCGTCTATCCCGAGGAGAGAACAATGGCAGATACCTACAAGGGTGAGTTCTACTGTGTAAAGTGCAAGGCAAAGCGTGAGGGCGAAGGCAAGATCGAGGTCAACGCCAAGGGGACCCGCATCGCCAAGGCCAAGTGCCCCGTTTGCGGCACCAACCTCACCCGCTTCCTGCCGAAGGCATGAGCTAGTTAGAAAATGCCGGGTTCGCCCCCGGCGTTTTCTTTTTTAACCCGGATCCACCAATTCTCGGTGGATCAAGGCTTAACGGAGCTGCCGTATCGCCCGGGTTTCTCATAATGGGAGTTGGGCTAGGGGGTGGGGCGGGGTGCGGTTAGACTGCGATCATGCCCCAGTTTGAATCCCTTGTTAGCTATGCCGCCGTTCCGTCGAAACGGGCAAAGTTCCTAGTCACGTCGCCAATTGACCGCGCTGAGATCGGCCAAGTGCCGGCAGCGACCCCCGCCGATGTGGAGGCGGCGGTGGCCCGGGCGCGGGCGGCGCAACCGGCTTGGGCGGCGTTGACGGTGTGGGAACGCGCGGACGTCATCGCGCATTTTGCGGCCGAGGTGCAGGCGAACTCGGATGAGCTGCTCGATTTGATCCATGCGGAGAACGGCAAGTCCCGCATCCACGCGCTGGACGAGGTGCTGGACGTGCTGCTCACCGCGTCATATTTCGCCTCCAATGCCGCCAAGCTGCTCAAGCCGCGGCGGCGGCGCGGGGCGATCCCGTTCCTCACCTCCACCCAGGTGCGTTATCAGCCGAAGGGCGTGGTGGGGATGATCACGCCTTGGAATTTTCCGCTCACGCTTTCGGCCTCCGATGCGATTCCGGCGCTTTTGGCTGGCAACGCGGTGGTGCTCAAGCCCGATTCGCTGACGCCGTTCACCGCCCTCTACGTGGCCAAGCTGCTCGCCCAGGCGGGGCTGCCCGAGGGCGTCTTCCAGGTGGTGCCCGGCCCTGGTGCCAAGCTCGGCGATCCGCTCATCAACGCCTGCGACCACCTGATGTTCACCGGATCGTCAGCCACCGGCCGCAAGGTGACGGCGGCCTGCACCGCCCAGCTCAAGTCGTGCTCGGCCGAACTCGGCGGCAAGAACCCGATGATCGTGCTCGCCGACGCCGATCTGGAACGGGCCGTCGAATGCGCGATGACGGCGTGCTTCTCCACCTCCGGGCAGTTGTGCGTCTCGATCGAGCGGATCTTCATCCACGATTCGATCTACGAGCGTTTCCTGCTGGCGCTCGTGGAACGCACCAAGCGGCTCAAGCTCGGCGGCGGGGACGGCTTTGACGTCGACCTGGGCCCGTTGATCAGCGTCGCGCACCTGGAGAAGGTGCGCTCCCACGTCGACGATGCGGTGGCCAAGGGCGCGCGGGTGCTCGCTGGCGGGAAGGTGCGCGAAGACCTGGGGCCGAACTATTTCGAGCCGACCATCTTGGAGGGGGTGGACGATTCGATGACCGTCTCCCGGGCGGAGACGTTCGGGCCGGTGGTTTCCGTCTACCGCTACACCGATGTGGCCGACGCGATCGCGGCTGCGAACGACACCGAGTATGGGCTGAACGCCTGCGTCTGGGGCGGAAGCGCCGCCAAGGCGGTGGCCGCCCAACTCCACGCCGGTTCGGTGAACATCAACGAAGGCTTCATGGCCAGCTTCGGCTCGCTGGCCGCGCCGATGGGCGGCATGGGCATCTCCGGGCTGGGCCGCCGCCATGGTCCGGAGGGGCTGCGGGGCTATACCGAACCGCAGACCATCTCCACCCAGCGGCTGCTCAACATCGGTCCGCCGGCGGGGCTGAGCCGGGAGACGTACGCGAAGGCGATGACGCTGATGTCGCGCTTCCTGTACGTCACCCCGCACTCGTTGGCGCGGCTGATCGCCAAACCGGCCTCGAAGCGTCCCACTCCCCCACGCGTCGCCTCCGCCCCCAAGCGAGCTAACCCGTTCGCCGGGCTGAAGCTGGCCCCGTCACAGCCGGGTGTCCCCTTCCAGGGCGCGCGGGTGTTGATCACCGGCGGGGGTTCGGGGATGGGACGGCTGATGGCCCTCAGCGCCACCGCGCGGGGAGCTGCCCGCGTCACCGTGTGGGATCTGTCCGCCGAGCGGGCTGCCGCCGTGGCCGCCGAGATCACCGCCCGGGGCGGCACCGCCCAGTCGTTCTCGGTGGACGTGAGCAGCCCGGAATCGGTGGCTGCCGCCGCCGCGCAGAGCGGCGAGGTGGACATCCTGATCCACTCCGCCGGGGTGGTCGGGGGCCGTCCGCTGCTGGAGGAGCCTGACTCGGCCGTCAACCGTACCATCGACGTCAACCTGAAGGCGCTGTTCTGGGTGACGAAGGCCTTCCTGCCCGGGATGCTGGAGCGGGATCACGGCCACATCGTGATCATGGCCAGCGCCTCGGGGGTGATGGCCGGCGCGAAGATGACCGATTACGCCGCCTCCAAGTTCGGCGCCATGGGCTTCACCGAAGCGCTGCGCAACGAGTTGCGGATGGCGGGCTCGCGGGTGGGAACGCTGGTCGCCGCGCCGTACTACACGAACACCGGCATGTTCGAAGGGGTGAAGACGAAGGTGCCGCTGCTGCTCCCGCTGCTCGATCCGCAAAAGGTCATCGAGAAGGTGCTGGACGGCGTGGAAAGCGGCCGCAGGCTGATCCTGATGCCTTGGTTCGTCTACACCATCTACCTGCTCCGCCTCATCCCCATCCCCTGGATGGACGCCGTCGCCGACTTCTTCGGCATCAACGCCTCGATGGGCGACTTCAAGGGCCGTCACACCGACCGCGCCCAGTAAGCTGCCGGGCTTCAACCCAGCGCCAAGTCGCTTCTTCGAGGAACTGGTCAGCTGCACCTAAACCCAGTCAGGTTATTCGCCGTAGTGGAACCGGGCTTGGAGGATCTGCAGTTGGCCGTCGACGATGCGGTAGACCAGCCGGTGTTCCTGGTCGATTCGTCGCGACCATGCGTCCAGATATTTCAGCGCCTCGGGTTTGCCGATGCCCGCGTATGGATCGCCACGCATGATGTCGTCAATCAGGCGGTTCACGCGCTTCAGCATCGCGCGGTCGTTCGCCTGCCAATAGCGGTAATCCTCGAACGCCTGCGGGGCGAAGATGACGTCCATTCAGCCCCGATCCAACTCCACTGCCACACCCTCGCCGGCCCGCAGCGCCGCATCCGCAGCCAGCAGCCGTCGGGCGTTGGCCGGAGAACGGAACAGGTAGGCCGTCTCCAGCAGCGAATCGTAATCCGCCTCCGCCACCAGCACCGCGTTCCCCTGCTTCGACGTGATCCGCACCGCCTGGCGATCCTCATTCACCTCCGCAATCAACGGAAAAAGCCGCTGCCGAGCCTCAGTTGCCGTGAGCGTCATGACTATCCTCCTGTTCCCGTACCGGTTTCCCGTACAATAATCGTACCATACTACCAACAGCAGTTCTTCGGCAACGGTTGCGGCTTCTACCTCATGGTCGATCAGATCCAAGGCGATCTGATGGCGGTGATGCGGCGCTGTCTGTCTCCGCTTGGTCAAGGCGCCACTCAGCTTCGTCGAGGCTGTCGGTGTACGCAGCCCGCTGCTCTTCCGTCCAAGACTCCCAGCGCTGCCGCTGGAGTTCTTCCAAAGGTGTCGTGTTCATCTCGTCTCCGAATCTCTTTCCTTGAGTATCTTACGAGATCGTTTTCCTCAGGCGGCGAGGGTGGGGCGTTTGGCGGTGTGGAAGGCGGTGGCGACGGATTCGATGAGGGAGGTGGCGTCGCGCATGGTGGGGAGGGTGCGGTGGGCTTTGAGGAGGGCGATGCCGACGGCGACGGTGAGGTGGCGGAGTTCTTCGTGGGCTTGGGGGTCGTGGATGGGTTCGTAGTCTTGGTCCGCGCCTGGGACCATCACCCGGGAGAGCAGTTGCGTCCCGGCCAAGCCGATGACGTTGGGGACCAGATCCGCGAAAAGCTGATCGAGATAGCCGGGTTGGTCGCGATAGCCGGGCTGGGCGTACGCCGCGAACAGCGAGCTGAACACGCGCAGGTAGGTGTCCACGACCGTCGTCATAGATGCCAACACCCGGCGGCCGAATGACCGCCGCGCGTCCAGTGGCAGGTCGTGGCGGTAGGGAACGGCCAGGTAGGGCGAGATGAAGCCGCCCAGCAGGTAGCCCAAATCAGTCGAGAAGGCGCCCATGTGGGTGTACTCCATGTCGAAGACGATCATCCGCTCGCCTTCGTACATGATGTTCGAGGTGTGCAGATCGCCGTGCACCAGGCATTCCGCCCGTCCGTTGTAGATGTCGCGGAGCGCCTCCAGTTGGCCGCGCAGCTCAGGATCCGACAGCACTACGGGACGAAAGTCAGTGATCTTCTCGAAAGCGTCCGCCACCGGATGCAGGTTGTCGAAGTCGAACAGGATGCCCTCCATCAGCGAGCGCATCGGCGAGTTGGTGAAGGCGGCGTCCAGTTGCCGGTGGGCGTCAGGCCCCACGTAGGCGGCGGAGGTGAAGAAGGAGTTCCGCGCGATGTAGGAGCCGATCTGGACCGGGAATCGCGGCAACTCGATGCCCCGCTTCCACCAGGAGCGCACCGTGGGCCGCTGCCAGCATTCCTGCACAAACAGGTTGTTCTCCGGATCGACGAGCAGCACCGGCAACTGGTGTTCCCCGGTGATCGGCGCGCGCAGCAGGTAGGAGTTGGCTTCGATCGCCGAACGGGAGACCGTCAACGGCACGTACTCGGCGGGCCCCCAGAAGCTCAGGTATGGTTTGGCCTGTTTGATGATGACGGCTCGGGAATTGCCCGAGACCCGGTAGAGGTGGTTTACGAAGCCTTCACCCTCCAGGTTGTCGATCTCGTGCACGCACAAGGCCGTCCCCGGCGCGAAAAAACCCTGTTCGCGCGCATAGTGGGCGGCTAGTGCGGGAGTGAGATCGTCAAAGCTCAAAGCATCTCCCTGAAAAGCGCGGGGTTCGGCGACGGGACGACGCAGGTGGAGACCACCGTGCCGCGCACCTTCGCCAGCTCCAGGCACTCCTTCACCGCCGAGCGCACATCCGAGACCTGTCCGGTAAGCTTCACGAAACTCTTCCCCCCGATGCCGACGCCGAGCCGGACCTCGATGAGTTGGATCTTGGCCGCTTTCACCGCCGCGTCCGCGCCGACGATGGCCGAGGCGATGTCGAAATACTCCACCACGCCCAAGGCCGCCACCTTCGCTGGCACCTCCAGGGCGGCGTTCACCGCCGGCAGCACCGACGGGTGCACCCGCGGGATCACCAACTGGTTCACCACCACGCCCTTACCAGTCTCCAGACCGGCTTTGACGGACGCCTGCACCGCGCCCACGTCACCATGCACCATGACGATGAACTTCCCCGGACAGACGGGCTTGGCGAAATCCAGCTCGACGCGTCCAGCTTTCAACATCGTGTCGGAAACCTCAATGCCGCGCGCGATGCTGGTCATTTCAATGAGGCCGATTGCGGTTGTCATGAGGCCCTCCTGATCGTGATGTACTCGGCGTCCACAGCGGTGACCACCCCGGGGATAGATGCGTGCACCAGACAGCCCACGTCGTTTTGCTCCACGTAGCCGATCACGTCACCGACCGCCACTTCGCTACCCTCCGCCACGCACGCCGCGGAAGGCCGCCCAACCCCGTGTTTGAGCGGGATCTTCACCTGCTGCGGATCAAGCCGGACGCAATCGTAGAGATGGTCGCTGTAGCCGCCCAGATCCAGCCGTTCGATGAAACGCGACTGCGCGATGCGCCGATACTCGCGGCTGCGGCTCTGCTCGGGGCGGATCTCGGTGTTCGGCTTGGTGCCCGAGGCGCGCAACTGCCCTTTCATCAGGACGTTCATACGGCGCGGCGAAAGCCCCATCGGGCAGGAGAACAGCTCGCAGATGCCGCACTCGCAACACAAAAGCGCGTCGACCGCCCCGGCAGTGTTGGCGGCACTGTCCGGGACGGCGATCGAACGCATCACCCGGTGCGGCCGCATCACATGCCCGATCAGATAACGCGGGCACAACTCGGTGCACAGGGTGCACTGGATGCAGGTGGAGCGGGCCTGCAGCACCACATGCTCGATTGGCTGGGCCGCCAAGGTGAAGATTTTGTTGTTTGACGGCAGCACCAACAGCCCACCGTCAGCCTTCCCAAACCCCAGGCCGGTAACGCCCCCCGGATACTGCCGGCCCATCATCGGCCCGCCGCGCACCAGCGAATAGCTGGCAACGCGCGCCCCGCCCGCCGCCGCGATCAGATCCTCGGGGGAAGCGCCGACGGGGGCGTCCACCACGCACGGGTGGCCGACCTCGCCGTTGACGGTGACGAAACGCCTGGTCACCGGGGTGCCCTGGGAGGCCCGGAAAATGTTCAGCAGCGTGGTGACGTTCACCACCACGATCCCGAGCGCGATGGGGATGCCGCCCGGCGGGACGGTCTTGCCGGTGATCTCATAGATCAGCACCTGCTCATCCCCCAGCGGGTAGAACGAATCCAACTCGCACACCTCGACCGCCGCGCGCTGGGTGTCAATCTCGGATCGCAACGCCGCGATCTCCTCGGTGTACTTGCGTTTTGTGCCCACCACGACCCGGCCGATTCCCAGCGACTCGGCCACCAGCTTCGCCCCCGCGACCAGCTCGGCGGCGAAGTTGCGCATCACGTAGCGGTCGGAGGCGAGCAGCGGCTCGCATTCGGCGGCGTTGATGATGAGCAGCTCGCAGGGCACCAGCTTCTTGTGGGTGGGGAAGCCCGCTCCACCGGCGCCGATCACGCCAGCTGTGAAGATGTCGTCGATGAGCGCCATGGCATCACCGCACGTTCAAGCCACCGACGAGCACGCACCGGCGCTTGCGGGTGAAGGTTGACGTCGAAGTCAAGCCCTCACCCGTCGGCCCGGCGATGGTGAAGCAGATATAGCCTTCACCGCCGACGCCGATGCCCGCGAAGCTGGGGCCGTTCTTGACGAAAATGGTGGTCTGCAGCAGCTTGCCCATCCGCGTCAACGAGTTGACGTTCGTGGAGTGCATGATGCCGGTGTGCCGGTTGCCGTGTTCGCAGATGACGGCCCAGTCGATGGCCTCGTCGACGTTCTTGGCCCGCACCACCGGCAGCACGGGCATCATCAGCTCGGTCTGCACGAAGGGGTGCATCAGCTCCACCTCCATGATCAGGCAGCGGATGCCCGGCGGGGGTGTGATGCCGAGGCCTTCCAAGATCGCGTTCGCCGACTTCCCCACCCATTCGGTGCGCGGATGGCCGTCCTTGATGACCAGCTCCTGCAGCCGATCCAGTACCTCGGGATCGGTGAGCAACAGCGCCCCGTGCTTCTGCATGTTGAAGATCAGCAGGTCACAGATGGAATCGACGGCGATGACCTCCTTCTCGGAGGTGCACGGCAGGTTGTTGTCAAAGGTGCAGCCGTCGATGATGTCCTTGGCGGCCTTCTCGATGTTGGCCGTCTCGTCGACGACGACCGGCGGATTGCCCGCGCCCGCGCCGATGGCCTTCTTGCCCGAAGAGAGCACCGTCTTCACGATGCCGGGGCCGCCGGTGGCCACCAACATGTTGACCTCCGGGTGGCACATCAGCTCGTTGGTGTGCTCGATGGAAGGCTCGCGCACCATGGTGACCAAGTTGGCGGGCGCGCCCACCGCGTCCAACGCCTCGTTGATCTTGGTGACCAGCCAGATGGACAGATCCTTCGCGCGCGGATGGGGGCTGAAGACGACCGCGTTGCCGGCCGCCAGCATCCCAATCGAGTTGTTGATGATGGTCTCGGTGGGGTTGGTCGTCGGGGTGATCGCCCCAATGACGCCGAAGGGCGAAAGCTCGATGGTCGTCAGCCCGTCGTCGCCGGACCAGGCGCCGGTGACCAACTCCTCCACCCCAGGGGTCAGCAGCGCCGCCAAACGGTTCTTGAGGATCTTGTCCGGGACGTTGCCCATGCCGGTCTGCGCAACGCCCTGCTCGGCCATGTAGCGCAGGTTTTCCTCAACACACGCCAGGTCGCGGATGGCCTGCACCACCTCGCCACGGAATTTCAGCGAGCAGCCCAAGTACTCCTTGTAGGCCTTGCGGGCGGCGGTGACGGCCGAATCCACATCCTCGAAGATTCCCATACCCGAGGCGGTCGGCTTCGTTGCCCCCGCGGCCATTACTTTCGCGACGGTCTGCGCGATGAGTTCAGCGGTGATTTCCATGCTAGCTCCCGTATACCTTGTCAAATGCGTATTGGATGATTTCGATGTCTTCTTCGACAGTCCCGCCTGAGATGCCCACCCCGCCCAGCAGCGTCTCGCCCGCAAACACCGGCAGGCCGCCGCCGAAAAGCACGATGCGCTCGTCCGTCCCCTCAATCCCGTAGAGCGGCCCTCCCGGCCCGGCGAGCTGCGCCAAACCGTCGGTGGGGGCCTTCAGCGCCGCAGCAGTGTAGGCCTTGCCCTGGGCGATCCGGATGGACGCCAGCAGCGAACCGGGTTGGCGTTCCGTCAAAATCAGGTTGCCGGCGGCGTCCACGGCGGCGAAGACGATGGGCACACCCATCTGATCAGCCTGGTGTTCGGCGTGTTCAGCCAGGCGTTTGGCGGTGGGCAGATCGAGGACGACGGCAGTTGGCTCAGGCGCGAACAGCTTCCCCACCTCGCGGCGCACCAGCAATTCCAACTTCCGGCGCTCCTGCTTCACCTCTTCGACGCGGGCCAGCGCGAAGAGCGCGTCGGAGAGCCGGTTCAGATACTTGATCACTTCCGGCCGGACGGCGGCGATCCCCGCCAGCGTGATCACCCGGCGCTCCGCCCGGCGGGTGATGGTGCGGGCCTGATGCAGCGCCGCCGAGCCGAAGTCGGTGCCGGGAATGACGAAACGGTGCTGCGGCCCGGTGAACTCCAGGCAGCGGTCGATGAGCCGCTCCAAGGCGTCAATGTCGGCCTGGGAGACGGTGTCTTTGAGCGTGGCCAGCCCCTTTTCGTCACTGGCCACCTCGGAGGCGAGGGCGAAAAGCCGGGTCTGGATGTGATGCAGCGTTTCGCGCGGTTCGTCCAGCCAGACCTTGGCGGCGCCAATCGCCGAATTGGCTTCGTCGATGGTGCCGTAGGCCTCGACGCGGACGTCGTCTTTGGGCAGACGTGTTCCCCCCAGCAGGCCGGTGAGGCCTTTGTCGCCGGAGCGGGTGTACACGTTGCCCATCGTTTACGCCTCGACTTCCGTGGTGTCGACGATGCCGACGATGGCCGAGTCGATGGGTGAATCGGTGCGTCCCGAGGCCACCCGCGCCGAAGAGCCTTCGGCGACGATCACGGTCTCACCGACGCCCGCACCGACCGTGTCGACGCTCACATTGGGACGCGAGAGGTAGTTTCCCTCGACGTCGATGCGCTGGGTGATGAGCAGTTTGGTGCCGACCAGCCGCTCGTCCTTCTGGGTGGAGACGACGGTGCCGCGTACTTTCGCAAGGAACATGTCAACGCCTTTCGATGGTGATGTGTTTGATGGACGCGAGATCCTGGGCCGCCTGGGTGACGATAGTCCCGGAGCTGACGACCAGGGTGCTGCCGGGCGCGAAGGTCTGGACCTCGGCGGCGGAAAGCAAAGACTTGGTGGGACGCGGAGCGCAGCAGTTTTCCGGCTGGCTGGAGGCCGCGCAGCACGGGGAGGGCGGCCGCCCCGTCACCGCGACGTCCAACTCGCGGGCCTCGCAAAGCTCCACCCCCATGGACTTCAACCGGGCCAAATTGTCGCGCAGCACCGCCGCCTGTCCGGGCGGCATCAGCGGGAACCACTGGCGTTTGTCCGGGGAATCCGGATCGGCGGCGGTAGCCGCCGCCACCACCCGCTTGCCCGTCATCAGGAATTCTGAGATGAGATTGGTGGCCAGCGAATCGGCCATGTTGTAAGCGGCCTTGGCCGCGGTGTTCGCCGTCAAGGTGGGGACGACGAGCTGGTCGTGGTTGGCGATCAGGTGCTCGCCCGCCTCTGGGATGCCCAATGCCGCGATCTTGCCCTGATCCAGCACCCGCTTAGCCGCCGGAGTCTGCACCAACTCCAGCTCCACCGCCCCTTGGAGCCGACTGAGCGCCGCCAGGGAATCCTCGAAGCCGAGCAGCGCCCCGGTGAAGAGCACCAGGGTGCGTTTCGGATGCAGCACCTCGTTGACCGCCTCGATGACGATCTCGATGATCCGGCGCAATTCAGTTTCGTTCATTTCTTACCTCCCATGGCCACTCCCAGCGGGGTGACGAACAGCGGTTCCAGCGGCCTGACGACAGGGAGCCCGAGGACCGCCGAAAAGACGTCGGGAGCGTCGGGCAGCGATGCCGCGCCTCCGACCAGGTGGACCATTTCCAGCCGATGCCCGGCGATGGCGCGCTGGGCGATGGTCGCCATCTTTTCCAGAGTCGGGCGGATGACGCCGAAGACGTCGTCGGTGCGCTTCGGATCCTTCTTCAGATCCTCGGCTTCGTCGTAGCTCACCTGGTAGGCCCCGGCGAGCACCAGGTTCATGTGGTGGCCGCCGGTGGGCTCGTCCACCGATTGCACCACTTCCCCGCCTTTGAGGATGGAGACGCCGGTGGTGCCGTGCCCGATGTCGATCACGCAGCCGTCCGCGATGCCGAGTACCCGGGATGCCGCGACCGGCTCATCCACGATTTGGCTGACCGCCAGATCAGCGGCCGTCAACACGTTGCGGAAGACTTTGATCGTCCCCTCGGAAATACCGGGCGGGATGTCGACCGCCGCTGCGGTGAAGCGGCAGCGCAGCCGGTTCTCCAAGATCTCCTTCAACCCGCAGACCGCCTTGACGGCCCCGGCCCAATCCACCACGATGCCGTCGCGCACCACGGTGGAATGCTCCCACGCCCCGGCGACCGGCTGATCCTCCGCGTCGATCACCGAGAGCACGATGTTCGCGGTGCCCAAGTCGACGCCCAAGCGCAGCTCACCCGTCGGCTCAGCCACTTTCCCCTCGCGCACCTGGGCGGCGAAGCTAGTGATCTTGTCTTCGTAGCTCATCGGACGATCCTTCCGAAGTCTTCGGAGGTGACGCCCAGCGCGTTGGCCTCGTCGGTGTCCAGGTGGATCTCCGGCACCCATTCGGGTTTGGTGCGGATGATGAAATTGTCCAGCACCCCGCCCCGCGTCCCTTCGAAGGCGACGCGGACCAGATCCTGGTTCTGCAAGCCCAAGGCGGCGGCGTGCCGATCCCCCATGTGGATGTGCCGGGCGGCGGCGATGGCGGCCTGTCGGCGCACCGTCCCGTGCGGGCCGACGATCTCCACCCAGGCGGCGTTTTCGAGATGGCCGGACTGGGTGACGGGCGCCTGGATGCCGAGCGCGCGGGCGTCGGTGAGCGAGAGCTCCACCTGGGATGCCTTGCGGCACGGCCCCATGCAGCGCACGTTCTTGAAGGTGGCGCGCGGGCCGATCACGTCCACGCGCTGCACCGCGGCGAACTCCCCCGGCTGCCGCACCGGCTTGAGCACCTCGAAAGCGTCCAAGCCGAACAGCGTGTAGAGATCCGCTTGGTCGAGATGGACATGCCGATTTGAGACCCCGATGGGAACCCGGGCAGGGTCAAGCGCCAGCATCCGACGGCACACTTCGGCCGTGATCGCGGCTACTTTCTCAATATCGACGAGCATGTTCTTCCCTTACGGCAGCAGCTTTTCCACGAAGTTGTGCGGGCGGGGGATGACGTGGCTGGACACCAACTCGCCAACCTCCTTGGCGGCTTCGGAACCGGCCAGCACCGCGGCCTGCACCGCGCCTACGTCGCCGCGGACCATCACGGTGACCAGCCCGGCGCCTACCTTGTCGTAGCCGATGAAGACCACGTTGGCGGCCTTGGTTGCCGCGTCGGCGGCCTCGACCGCTCCGACGTAGCCTTTAGTCTCGATCAATCCCAGTGCGTCCTGGTTCATTTCTTACTCCTCGGGGTTGGGCGCTTCGCCGGCGGCTTGCGCGTGGTCTTCGGTTTCGGGGCGGCCTTGGCCGGGGGTTCCGGAGTGGGCTCAGCCGGAGGTTCTGGGGCGGGCTCAGCCGGTGGTTCCACTTTGGGTTCCGCTGCCGGTTCCGGCTTGACGACCGGAGTCTTCTTGACGGCGGGAGCCTTCTTGGCGGCCGGGGCCTTCTTGGCGGGCGCCCGCTTCGGGGCAGGCGGCTGCTTGGCGGCTGGCGGCTCCGGGAGAATCGGCTTCTCCGCGGCCACTGCGGCCTCCGCGACCACCGGTGGGGTCTCTGCTGCGGCTGGGGGCGCCTCGACCACCGGAGCAGGCTCCGGCTCGGGCTCGGGCACCGGTTCGGGCTCGGGTGCCGGTGCAGGCGCAGGCTCGGGCGCCGGCTCCGGTTCAGGCGCAGGCTCCGGTTCGGGTTCCGGCTTGGGCACTGGAGCATCCCCATATGGGTTCGGGAAGTAGCCCCCGACGCCCACGGTCTCCTTGGAGATGACCATCGGATCGATCTGCTCCGACGGCCTGGGGATGATCTGGGTGGAGACCACCTTGTTGACCTGGGCGGCAGCCTCGGCGGCCGCGGTGATCGCGGCGCGGACCGCGCCCACTTGGCCTTTCACTTTGACGGACACCAAGCCACCGCCGCCGGCTAGTTCGTAGCCGAGCAACTCCACATTGGCCGTCTTCACTGCCACGTCGGCGGCCTCAATGGCGGCCACCAGGCCCACCACCTCGATCTCACCGAGACACAGACTCTTCATTGTTTCTCCTTTTACAGCGCCTTGAGCGGAATACGTTTCACCAACCGGGCGGCGTTCGCGCCCACGGCGCGATCCACAGCTCGGGATGCGTTCAGATTTATGGAAATGTAAGGGGCGGCAGCGACGAGCTTCTCCGTGGTGACGGCCACCCGTCCGGAGGCGGCGCCGACGCCAACCCCCAGCCTTGATTCGACCGCCGCCTGGTGGGCGATGGTCCCGGCGTCCCCAGTGGCCTCGACGACACGATAGGGAACGCCCTCTTCCTCGATGCCATAGAGCACCTCGGAAAGCTTCACTCGCGAATCACTGTCCGCGAAAACTAGGATCTCAGGCCGGTCCATCACTTGCCTCCAGTGAGCACCAGCCCGGTCGCCACGGCGTTGCGGGGCCCGGCCACGCCGCGGATGTTGGCGCGCCCGGCTACCACGTGGTAATCCGAAAGCGCGGTGGTGACGAGTTGTGGGATCTCGAAATCGAGGGCGGAACCGCCCACCAACACCACAAAGTCGATGTCCCGCACGTTCTGCGTAGGGGAAACCGCGCGGAGCGCCCGGATCGCGTTGGTGACGAACACCTGCCGCTTGGCCTTGATCCGCACCTGGCGGATCAACTCAATCGGCTTCTCGATTGGCAGCGGAATCATGGCGTCCGGATGCATGACCACCACGCGGGCGAAGACATGCGGCGGCAGCGGTTCGTCAAAGAACTGCACCGAGCCGTCCTCATGCCGGATGTTGAACAGCGATTCGACCTTCGCCAGCGGATACTTCTTGATGTTCTCCGCCAGATCCGCGTCGTCCAGCCCCAGCTCGGACTGGATCATCAGCGTCACCATGTTGCCGGCGCCAGCCAGATGCACCGAGTGGACCTCGCCGTCGTGGCGCATCACCGAAGCGTCGGTGGAACCGGCCCCCATGTCGAGGATGGCGATTGGCGGCGAAGTGCCCGGCGTGGTCAGCGCTCCGAGAATGGCCATGTCGGCCTCGACGCCCCCGACTTCCACCGGCACTCCCAGCTCTTCGGCCATGCCCTGCGCGATGCGCTGCATCTGCAGGCGGTCGGCCTTCACCATCGCGGCGATGCCGACGGCGGCCTCCAGGGAGAATTCGTCCGCGACCCCACCTGATACCTTCTGCGGCACCAGGGTGTCGACGGCGAGCAGATCGGTGACGGAGATGTCGGAAGGCTGCCGGTCGGTGAGGTTGGCCATCACCACCCGCACCTTCTCCAACATTCCACCGACGTTCGTGCCCGACTCGCCGCGGATTTCCTCAATCGTCCCGACGGCGGCGGCCGCGTCCATGATCTCGTCAGCGCCACGCTCCACGTCGACCGTAGCCGAACGCACCGGGCCGACGAAAGTGAGCTTGCCGGCCGGGATCCGCCGCTCGGTGACGTCGCCTTTCGGAGTCTTGATGACCACCGCGGAGCGGTTGCCGACCAGCGAACGGGCCATCGGCACCACGGATTTGGTGTCTTCGGCCTCCAGGTTGAACAGGGTGGCGATGCCAAAGGGATTGGAGAGGGTCTCGATGATCTTCCCGGCCTCGGCCACCTCGATGGCGGCCAACATGCCGAGCGGAACCTTCTCGATCAGGCCCACCTCGTCCACGATGGGAATCTTGTGGGTGAGCCGGTTGTGAACCAGCGTCCCGTCGTCGCGCTGCAGGATCGCGCCGGTGACCCGCGCCTTGGCGGCGTTGATGGTCTGCGCCACCTGCTCGAAATCGTGGGAGCGATCCGCCACCACGATGTATTCGACGGACGGATCGGCGGTGGGCAGGGCGTCAATGTTGACGGTGATGCCCACCCCGATGCCCAGACCGCCGGGAGTGGATGGGTTGTGCCCGATCATCGTGGACTCGGTGATGATGGTTTCGGTAATCGTCTCCATCGCCACGTCGCCGATGACGGGGGCGGCCTCGTTGATGCGGATGAGGTCGAGATCCTGGAGCCGCAATCCGGCTAACTCCAAAGCGGTATGCAGGGCGTGAAACACGCCCTGCAGATTCTGTTTTGTACCTTTGATGCCCGTGGTGGGAATGATCGCATCCGCGAGGAACTCCTGGGTGGCGCCGACGCGTGCCAGCGCAACTTCGGTAGTGGCGTTGCCGATGTCAACGCCTGCGATCAGACCCATCACGAACCTCTTTGTTACTCGGCCTTGAGACGGTTGCGTGCTTCGTAGACACCGACGGCCTCACGGATGAAGTCGGCGGAAATCTTGCAACCGTACTGCGTATCCAACTTGTCGGCAATGGCCAGCAATTCGGCCTTCGTCGAACGGTACGGACGCAGCGCGTTGTACACAGCGAGCAGCTCGGCATCGGGGACAGCGGTGAGTTCGGCCGCCCGACGCAGGTTGCGCCCGAAGGCGTCGCGTCCGACGGATTCCGCCACCTCAGCCTGCATGATCAGGACTTCCGGATTCGTCCGGAAATCCTCGGAGGTGAG
>JAISTQ010000022.1 GCA_031272505.1 Propionibacteriaceae bacterium | reverse complement strand
GGGGTCGCGAAGGGCAAGATCGCGGTGTATGTGAACGGCAAGAAGGTGAAGACGGTGAAGGTGATCAACAAGAACACCGTTATCACCCTGCCGAAGAAGTACTCCAAGGCGATCAAGGTAAAGGCCAAGTACATTCCGAAGTCCACCGCGAAGAATGGCACCGCCAAGACCTCCGCGGTAAAGACCGTCAAAGTTAAATGACCCTCTGTCTACAGTTGAATAGGGCGGGCGGCCTCGGGGAAACTCGGGGCCGCTGCCGTTAACGGGCTCATCACAAACCCATGTGTAGTGGGCCCTGAATCCGCCGACGCCCCGTCAGCTCCAATTGACGGTGGTGCCTAGGGCGGCGAGGTCGTCCAGGAGTTGTTCGGGGTTGACGGCGAGGGCGGCGGGTTGGACGCCTGGGGGTACGTGTCCGTCGAGGATTTGGGTTGCGGTGAGTGCTGCCACGGCCGCGGTGAGCCAATAGGAATCCGCGTGGGTCACGGAGGCCGACACTCCGTCCGCGTCAAGGCGCAGAATCGTGTCGTACGGCGGTTTGCCCGTCTTCACCAGCCCCCACACCATCATCCGGGCGGCCGGACCGGCCAGCCGTTTTGAGATGGCGGTCATCACCATGGCCAGCGGCATCAGCAAGTAATCGACCAGCGGTGAGAAACCGGATACGGCCAGGCCCGCGTCGCGAAGCTGAGGCAGGACGCTGGGCAGGCGGCGAATCTCCTCGAGCGCCATGTACGCGCAACTGCGTTTTCCGTGCTCCCCGAAATCGATCTTGGTGACGGTCTTGGGGCTCATCCACGAGAGTTTGCGCCATTGGCCGCCGCTGAGCTTCCCGGCCTTCATGTTCGCCATCTCCAGCGTGAACTCTTTCGCGGTTTCGGGCGGAATCCCCCGCGACCAATCCATGCTCACGATCATGCCCACCTCGGCCTTGGTGAGCGGTTTGCGTGCCGCAGCCGCCCGGATCAGCACCGCTGGCAACCCCGGATGGATGCCCGAACCCACCAACCCGATCCGCCCATCGGCCTCGAACCTCGAAGCCAACGAATCAAACATCTCCCACTTCTCTGGGGTGTCGAGCAGCACGTCCACCCAGTCGGTGCCGGTATCCAACGCGGCTTGGACCACCGGTTCCAGCCGATCCAGCAGCGGCGCCGCCACCACCACCAAGTCGAGGGGCGCGAAAGCCGCGCGCAACGAAACCGGATCCGTGGCGTCCGTCTGGACGATACTCACCCGCTCACCGCCCAGCGCGGCAGCCGTCTCCGTCAACCGGTCAACATTCCGCCCCAGCAGCACCACCTGGACGTCCTCGCGCCGACACAAAATCTCAGCCACCACCGTGCCAACCACCCCTGAGCCCCCCAGTATCCCCACACTCCGCACACGGCTAGCTTACCGCGACTTGATCTGTCCGCTGTTTTTCAACCTGGCTCCAGAGTCAAGGTCTTTACCTGTTGTTCGATTCAGTCAGTATTCGTAGCGGGGAAGCTACGTGAGGGGTTGGACGAGGATTTTGGGGTGGTCTTGGGTGAGTTGGGTGAGATCGGCCGGGTCTGACGTCAGGATGGTGACGGGACGGCTTAGCTCGGCCGCGGTCGCGGCGACGAGGGCATCGAGTGCGTGGGTGTGACCGTGGAGCCGGGCGGTACGCAGCATGTCGGTGGCCGTGTGTGACGTGTCGGCAGACACTGACACGACGTCCAGCTTTGATTCGCTCCAGCGAGCCGCCGCCCGCGAGATCTGCGGATCGACCGCCTCCACCAAGGTGGCAGCCGAAACGAAAACCTCCCAATCGCATTTGAGCGCGCTCACCAGCCAGTGCAGCATGTCCCGGTCGCGCCGGACGACCCGCGAGAAACCCTCAGCATCCAAGACGATGGTGGGATCGGTGCTCACGCCGCCTCCTTGGATTGGTGTTCCGTTCCCGGCTTCGACGACTGGGCCGGCGCCTGTTCCTCCAGCTCGCGCACAAAAGCCTCATGCTTACGCAGGATCTCGGCCTTGCGATCAACGTCCTCCCAATCGATGGGATCTTCCTGGCCTTCGGCCATCCAATCGACCAACTCGCGCAACTTGACCCGGCGTATTTGCCGCTGCAGCGCCTCCTCCACAAACGACGACAACCCCCGCTCGCCCGCCATCTCTTTGGCTGCCGCGAACGTCCCCTGGGTGACCGTGACCGAAACCGGCCGCGTCGGCCCCTGCCCGACCTGCCACACCAGGTCAGAAAACCCCGAACTCGATACCATAAGAGATACTATAGTATTTTTCCCAAGCCGCCGCAATCTCCGGACTGACCGACTCTACGGAAAGGTGAGGCTGTGGATCGGGATCGCGGTGTAAACGCTTGCATCAAGGTGGGGGTTTTGGGGCAGAATAGGGCGTGTGAGTGTGAGTATCGAAGAAGTGGCCAAGGCGGTCGGGGTGTCGACGGCTACGGTGTCGCGGGCGTTGCGGGGGTTGCCGAGTGTGGCGCCGGCCACGGCGGCGGCGGTGCAGGCGGCGGCCAGCGAGTTGGGCTATGTGCCCTCCCCAAGCGCGGCGGCCCTGGCCAGCGGGCGCACCCGGAGCGTCGGGTTGGTGGCCCCGGCGATCTCACGTTGGTTCTTCGCCACCGCCCTCGAAGGGGCGGAGCACACGTTGCGGGAGGCGGATTTCGACGCGCTGCTCTACTCGCTGCCCGACAGCGTGCTGCCCCGCAAGACCTTCGACGCGGACGTGCTCGCCCGGCGGGTGGACGCGGTGGTGGTGGCCTCGATGTTCTTCGCGGACGACGAAGTCGAGCAGCTGCGTTCGCTGAATGTGCCGGCGGTGTTCATCTCGGTGCAGCAGCCCGGATTCCCGCACGTCGGGATTGACGACCAAGCCGCGGCCGCGCTGGCCGTCTCCCACCTCGTCAGCCTCGGGCACACCGTGATCGGGCACGTCTCCGGATCGGCGACCGACCGCAATCCGGCCGCCCCCACGATGCGCCGCCGCAGCGGCTGGCGGCAAGCCATGCTGGATCACGGGTTGGCTCCCGACGACGATCTGGACTCCCCCGCTGACATGACGGCGGTGGGCGGCCATCGGGCCGCCAACGCGCTGCTGGACCGCCGCCCGGACGTCACCGCCATCTTCGCCGCCTCGGACGAGACCGCGATGGGCGTGATGTTGGCGCTGCGCCAACGCGGAATCACCCCCGGCGCGGAGGTCTCCGTGATCGGCCTTGACGGCCACAACCTGGGCGAAATCATGGGCTTGAGCACCGTCTCCCAACCGGCCTACCGGCAAGGTGCCGAAGCCGCCCGGCTGGTGTTGGAGGCCACCGCCGGCCAAGCGATGCCGGAGCAAACCCTGTTTGAGACCGAATTGGTGGCGCGTACCTCGACCGGGCCGAAGCTGCCTAAGCCTTAAGTAAAGACGTATTGGGTGGGTTCGCCGCCCACGGTGAGGGAGAACATCAGCGACTTCCAGCCCGGCGGCAAGTGCGGATCGAAGCGGATCTCGCCGTCACTGTCCCGCATCCCGGCGAAACCGGCGACCAGGGCCAGCCAGACGCCGCCCGCCGAAGCCAGGTGGACGCCGTCAGCCGTGTTGTGGTGCAGATCCGCGAGGTCGACGAAGAGGGCCTGCTCGAAATAGCGTTCCGCCAGTTCCGCCGCGCCCACCTCGGCCGCGATGATCGCCTGGGTTGCCGCCGAAAGGGTGGAATCTCCGGTGGTGAGCGGGTCGTAGTAGGCGAAATCGGCGCGTTTCTCGGCGGCGGTGAACTCGTGGCTGAGCAGGTGCAGCGCCAACACCACGTCCGCCTGTTTGACGACCTGATGCCGATAGATCACCAACGGGTGGTAGTGCAGCAGCAGCGGTCGGCGTTGCTCTTGAGCCGGCCACGGCTCCCGATGCAAGAACTGGGCGTCCTGGGGATGCACTCCCCGCCGCTCGTCAAACCCCAGGTGCATCGCGTCGGCGATCCGCCGCCATTCCTGGAGCTCACCCGCGTCGCCCAGTGCCTGCCACGCGCTGATCGCGCTGCGCAGATTATGCCGGGCCATCGCGTTGGTGTAGTAGTTGTCGTCCACCAGCGCGGAGTATTCGTCCGGCCCGGTGACGCCGTGGATGTGGAAGCTGCCGTCGTCACCCCAAAAACCCAGATCGGCCCACATCCGGGCGGTCTCGGCCAAAATCTCCGCCCCACCGTCGGCCAGGAAACCGCGATCCCCGGTGGCGTTCACATACTGCTGCACCGCATAGGCGACATCCGCCGAGATGTGATACTGCGCCGTGCCCGCCGGGAAATAGGCGGACGCCTCCTCGCCGTTGATGGTCCGCCACGGGTAGAGCGCCCCCGCCAGCTCCAACTCGGCGGCCCGCCGCTTGGCCGCGCCCAGCATCCGATGCCGGAAGCGCAACACCTGCCGGGCCCGGCCCGGATCGCTGTAAGTAAGGAAGGGCAGGATGAAGAGCTCCTCGTCCCAGAAATAATGCCCCGAATAGCCGCTGCCGCTCAGTCCCTTCGCCGGAATGCCCTGCTCGCCGGGAGCGGCCGTCGCCTGGGCGAGCTGGAACAGCTCGAACCGGATCGCCTGCTGGATGGCCAATTGTTTGGACGGGGAATCCAACTCCACCCGCACGTCGCCGCGCTCCCAAAAGGCGGCCAGCCAGGCGCGTTGCTCGGCGCGCAGCCCGGCCAAATCCGGAGCCGCAGCCAAGGTTCGCGCACATTCGGCCTTCAGCCCAGCCAAGTCTTCATCAAGGGTGACGGCCAAGCCGTCGGCCACCCCGTCCGGGCCAAAAGGCGTAGTGGCGTAACTCAGGTAGCGCGTCAACCTCGCCGCAGTGGCCGTATCGCGCCGACCGACGACCACTGCGAGCCGCGAATTGCGGCACCGGTAGGCGGCCAGTGGGCCCGCGTCGTCGATCAACTCCAGACCGCCATCGATGGGGAGTTCGGCTTGACGCGGGTCGCCCGCTTCGGGTGATTCCGCCGGCGCGAAACCGACGCGCAAGGGGCCGGCGATCTCCACCGGCGCTCCCCCGGCGTCCACCTGGAGAGTGGTGACGGCCAACCCTGGGCGGGACAGGCACGCCAGCCAAGTCTGCCGGATTTGGATCTCCAGGCCGTCCGGGAGCCGCCACACCTCGTCCTGGATCAGCTCGCCATCACGGAAATCCAGCCGCCGCGTCCGGCTCACCAACTCGCAATCGCGCAGGGGGACGCCTGCCACCGTCACCTCGAAGCAAGTGCCATCCGGCACCGGCACCATCACTTGGCCGACCCGGGCCAGCGCGTAGGCGTTCTCCGCGTGGCGGATGCGGTAGGTCTCGTGGAAGCCGTTGATGAACGTCAACCCGCTGCCCGGACGGATGCCCAGGTAGCCGTTGGCCACATTAAATAGCGTCTGCGCGTGGTTTTCGCGGGCGGGCGAATCGGGGCCGCTCACTTCGAGCAAAGCCCATTCGTCAGCGGGGAAACGCCCGCGGTCCAGCGGATCAACCCACGTCATAACAGCCCCTCCAGCGAATCGATCACCACGTCAGCCCCGGCGTCATACAGCGGCTGCGCCTGGGTTTCGCGATCCACCCCGGCCACCAGGCCGAATCCGCCCGCCCGTCCGGCCGCCACCCCGGAGAGCGCGTCCTCCACCACCGCGCAGCGCGATGCCGCCAACCCGAGCAGGTCGGCCCCGGCCAGGAAGGTATCGGGGGCGGGTTTGCCGCGCAACCCATGATCAGATCGGTAACGGCCGTCAACGATGTGCGTGAACCACTCGCCGAGGCCCGCGCGCTGCAACACCTGCCGCGCGTTCTCCGAAGAGCTGACCACCGCGAATACCGCCCCGCGCTCGCGCAGGGTTTGCAGCACCCCGACGGTCTCCGGGTACGGTTGCAGTTCGCCCGCGGCCAACAGGTCGCGGAAGTAGGCGTCCTTGCGGTTGCCCAGCCCGCAGACGGTCTCGGCGGCGGGCGCATCGTCCGGGGAGCCCCACGGCAGGGCGATCCCGCGCGAGGCCAGCACGTCGGCCACGCCGTCATAGCGCGGACGGCCATCGAGGCAGCGATAGTAGTCGTCATCGGCGTAGCTGGCGGGCGGATGGGTTTGGGAGGCGAAGCATTCTTCGAACATCCGGCGCCACGCCTGTTGGTGCAGCGCGGCGGTGGGGACCAGGACGCCGTCCAAGTCAAATAGATAGCCGTCCATGTCAGCCTTTCACCGATCCGGCCAGCAGCCCGCGCACGAAGAACCGCTGCAACGCCAGGAAGACCGCCACCGGCACCACCATCGAGATGAACGCCCCGGCGGAAAGCAGATGCCAAGCCGAGCCGCGGGAGCCCACCATGTCGGAGAGCCGGGCGGTGAGCGGGGCCACCTCCGGGGTGTTGCCAGCGAAGGCCAAGGCGACGAGCAGGTCGTTCCAGACCCAGAGGAACTGGAAGATCGCAAACGAGGCGATAGCCGGGGTCATCAGCGGCATCACCACCCGCAGGAAGACCTGGACGTGCCCCGCCCCGTCGACGCGGGCGGCCTCGATCAACTCGCGCGGGATCTCCCGCATGAAGTTGTGCAGCAGGAAGATCGCCAGCGGCAGGCCGAACATGGCGTGGGAGAGCCAGAGCACCCAGAAAGTGCCTTCCAGCCCCCAGTTCACATATTGGGTGAGCAGCGGGATCATGGTCACCTGGATGGGGACCACCTGCAGCGAGAAGATGGCGATGAACAAGATGTTGCGGCCCCGGAATTCCGTCCAGGCGAAGGCGTAGGCGGCGAGCAGCGCCAGCGTGATCGGGATCAGCACCGACGGCAGCGTCACCACCAGCGAGTTGGTGAAATAGTCGCCCAGCTTGTTTTGCGCGCCGAGGGCGGTCTCATAGTTGACGAGCGAGAAACTCCCCCAATTGGCCGGGGCGAGCGCCTCCCACCAGCCACTTGACGTGATCTGACGGCGGTTGCCGCGGAAGCTGGTCACCAGCAGCCCGATGGTGGGGACGGTCCACAGCATCGCGATCACCAGCGCGATCCCCGAAGCCCACGGCGAGCTGAGCCGGTTTTTAGAGGCGATCAGGCGGCGTTCGACGCGGGTGAGCCGACGCTCGCGCGGTGTGGATTTGGCGGTGCTCATCGGCGCACCTCCTCGGATTTGCGCAGTTGCCGCACGTTGTAGACGATCACCGGGATGATGATCACGAACAGCAGCACGGCCAGCGCCGCCCCCATCCCCTTGTTCTGGTTGGTGAACGACTGGGTGTAGAACTCGTTGGCGATCACCGAGGTGTCGAAGTTGCCGCCGGTCATGGTGCGGACCACGTCAAAGGCTTTTAGCGACGTCATCGCCACCGTCGTCAACACCACCACGATGGACGGGCGGATCATCGGGATGGTGATGGTGCGAAAGAGCTGCCATTGCGACAGCCCGTCCAGCAGCGCCGCCTCGTTGATCTCGTCCGGGATCGCCTTGATCGCTGCCGACAGCACCGTCATCGCGAATCCGGCCTGGATCCAGACCATCACCACGATCAGGAACGCGGTGTTCGCGGGGGCGTTCATCAGCCACTGCGGGGCCGTCACCTCCTGTCCGAAGAGCGAAGCCACCCAGACGTACGCCTGGGAGAGCAGGCCGACCTTGTTGTCGTAGACGAATTTCCAGATGATCGACGCGCCCACCATCGAGATCGCCATCGGCAGGAACATCAGCGTCTTGGCGGTTTTCTCGAAGCGGGTGCGATCCACCAGCGCGGCGTACAGCAACCCCATGGCGGTGGCCAGCAGCGGGACCAGCACCACCCAGAGCACCGAGTTGCGCAGCACAATCAGGAACTGGCCTTCAGTGAAAGCCTGGGCGTAGTTGTCCAGGCCGACGAACTCCTGCCCCGTCCGATCCTTGAACGAGTTGCCGACGGTCACCGCGGCCGGATAGACCAGCCCGAAACAGACGGCGACCACCGCCGGCGCCAGGAAACCCAAGGGCGTCAACCAGCGTGGCGCCCGTTTGGGAAGGCTGAGCAGGCCCAGGATGGCCCCGGTGACTGCGACGAAGATCGCAATGGCGATCACCATCAGCAGCAGCTTCTCACCGGGGCTCTCCGGGTGGAGGAAGAGTTCCATGGCCAGTTTTCCTCGTGTCTACCTGGGTTTACTTGGGCCAGGTGGCTTCAATCGCGGCGAGGACATCGGCAGCCGACTTGTCCTGCGCGAAGTAGGCCGTCATTTCTTTCCAGAAGGAGCCCGCGCCCACTTCGGAGGGCATCAGATCGGAGCCGTCAAAGCGGAATTCGACGCCCGGATCGGACAACACCGAGAAGGCGAGCTGGTCCATCGGGGATTTCAGCAGCGAAGCATCGAGCCCGCTGTTGGCGGTGACCCAGCCCTGCGGGGTGGCGGTGGCCTTGGCGTTCGCCCACTCCGGGCTGGCCAGGAATGCCTGGAACGCCTGCACTTCGGGACGGTCGTCAAAGGCGGCCACGAAATCGCCGCCGCCGATCACCGGCTTGGAGTCGGCGGTCAAACCGGGCAGCGGGAACGCCCAGACGTCGCCGTCTTCTCCGACCACCAGGCTTTCGTCGAGGGTGGTCCAGTTGGTCTGGTAGAACGACGCGGCGCGATGCAGGTAGCACTGGCCGTCGACGATGGGGTAGCCCGCGTCCGTCCACGGCTCGGCCGCAATGGACTGGATGTCGCCAATTCCGGCGTTGACGTAACGGTCGTCGTGGATGAGCTTGCCCATCTCGTTGAGGGATTCGAGGATGGACGGATCGTTGAACGGAATCTCGTGCGAAATCCACTTGTCGTAGTTCTCCCCGCCGGCGAAGCGCAGCACCACGTCTTCGAGCCAGTCGGTGGCCGGCCAGCCGGTGCCGGTGCCGGATTCGATGCCGACGCACCAGGGCTTCGCCACTCCGTCAGCGGCGATCTGCTCGGTGAGCGCGGTGAGTTCGTCCCAGGTGGTGGGGACGGTGTAGCCGGCATCGGCGAACATCGCCGGGGAATACCAGACGAACGACTTGGCTGAGGCGCCCAGCGGCGCGGCATAGAAGGTGCCGTCCACGGTGCCGTAGGCCTTCCATGACGCCGACCAGTACTGATCGACGTTCGCGGCCACGGTATCCGGCGCGGGCTTCACTTTGCCGGTGGCGACCATGGTGCGCAGCAGGCCGGGCTGCGGCAGGATCGCGATGTCCGGGGCGGCACCCGCCTCGACGCGGACCGGAAGCTGGGCCTCGAAGTCGCGCGAGCCCTCATAGGCGATCTCGGCGCCGGTGCATTCGGCGAATTGCGCCCATGAGCTCTCGTATTCGGTGCCCTCCTGGTCGATGAAGGTGGCGTAGACCGTCACCTTCTTTCCGGCGAGATCCCCGTATTGGGCGTAGCTGGCGCAGGCGTCGTCAGTGCTGCCAGCCGGAGCCGGGGTTGACGATCCGTCGGTGGTGGGGGTTGATCCGCAGGCGGTGAGACCCGCCAGGCAGACGAAGGCAGCCAGGGCCGCCAGTGTTCGAGTTGAACGAAACATGTCACTCCTTTGTATTCAGTGTAAAGACTGTCTCCCGCGAGTGTCCTCGCACTACTAGTGTAAGCGCTTACATCACCTAAATGCAAGCGCTTACATAAAATGAGACGAGGCGAGTTTTTCCCGCGTCAGCCGCCAGTCCCAGCCGCTCCCACCGTCAGCCCTCGAAGATTGAGCAGTTCCGGTGCGATCCGGGCAGTTTTCGCCTCCGGAATCGCTCATTCTTTGGGCAAGAAGAGCGTCACCATGTCGACACGGATGCAAAACCGCGCCCTGAGTGAGCAGGAATCATTAAAACCCGCGCAGGGCCGCGATCAGGTGGGTAGAGTCGGCGCCATGTTGGGAACCCGTGAGATTCGGTCGTTGCGGCTGCGCTCGCTGTTGTTGACGGAGGGTGCCGCAGGCGGGCCGGTCGGAGTGGCCAGCCATTTTCTGGCGATGCAGGCCCAGGATTTTCCGAGTTCGCGATGGGCGCTGGGGGTGCGCAGCGGGGCCACCCAGGCCCAGGTGGAGCAGGCCTTCAACGACCGTCAGATCGTGCGGTCTTGGCCGTTGCGCGGCACGTTGCACGCGGTGCCCGCCGCGGATCTCACTTGGCTGCTGCGGGTAAAGGCGATGCAACGGGCCACTTCAGCCAAACGGTGGCGTGAGCGGCTGGGGCTGAGCCAAGACCACATCGAGACGGTGCGGATCGGGGTGATCGAGACCCTCGCGGGTGATCGGCGGCTGGGCCGGGACGCGCTGATCGAAGCAGTGGCCGGGCGGGGCATCCGGATCGAGAAGCACTGGAAATACCATCTGCTCTGGGTGCTCGCCCAGACCGGGACGATCGTGTTCGGCCCGGTGGCCGCGGGGCAGCAATTGATAGCGCTGACGGACGAGTGGCTGGCCCACACCCGTCAATCCGAACCTGAAGACCCGCTGGCGGAGTTGGCCGCCAGGTATGTAGCCGCCCATGGCCCGGCGACGGTGGCGGATCTGGCCTGGTGGGCGGGGCTGGGCAAGCGCGAGGCCGCCCAGGCGCTGGAGTCCGCCGGGGATCGCGTCACCAAAGTGGAGGACGAACACGGCCAGCCGCTGTGGATGTCTCCCGAAGTGGCGGACCGCAAGCCGGCATCCGGCACGATCCTGCTGCCCGCGTACGACGAGCATCTGCTGGGCTACCAAGATCGGGACGCGATGCTCAACCCAGCCCACAACGCGGCCTGGTGCCCCGGCGGCAACGGCGTGTTCCGGCCCACCGTGGTGTCGGACGGGAAGTGCGTGGGCGTCTGGAAACCGGCCGCCCAGGCCCAGCTGAGGAGACTCCGCCCCGATCATCCGGTGCCCATCACCATTGAGTGGTTTGACGGCGTCAAACCCCCCGACCCCGACTCCCTTGCCGCCGCCGCCAACCAATACGCCCGCTTCCACGGCCGGGAAACTGCCCGCGTCAAATTCGAGAAATCATAACTGGACGCGGTCAGGCGGGGGTTATCCCCCCTACTAGATTTGGGGGTGCGCACCAATGTGGAGGGGGGCAGGCGCCGGGCAGGCTTGAGGCATGACTACTTTTACCGCACAAGACATTCGCGAGATCGCCGAAAGGGTGGCCCGCGAATCCGGCTATCTGCTGCTCACTTTCCCGATCGGGCTGGCGGCTTTCATCCTGCTGGTCACCATGGTCGCGGTGTCGGCGGGTTTGCTCATCGTCTGGGTGGGCATTCCGCTGATGGCGGCCACCTTGCACATCGCCCATGGCTTCGCGGAGCTCGACAAGCTGCGGCTGCGGCCCCTCGGCGTCGAGATCAGCGAGCTGGAGCCCGTACCCAGCCTGCAGGGCAATCCCGCCCGGCGCTTCCTCGCGGTGTGGGGGAACTCGCGGCGCTGGCGCGAGGTGGCGCACGGCATCCTCTATCTGCCGGTTTGCGTTTTCACCTGGTCGGTGACGCTCGCTTGGTGGGCGATGATCCTCGGCGGGCTGACGTCGTGGATCTACACCCCCATCGTCGACCGCTTTGTGCCCGACAACCGGGGGATTATGGGGCTGCTCGGCCTGCCGATCCCGGAGGCGCTCTTCCATTTTGTGATCGCGATTTTCGCGCTGTTGACGCTGCCGTTCATCACCAAGGCGATGGCCGCCATCCACATTGGGCTGGCGCGGGCGCTGCTGGAGCCCACCAAGGCCGAGATGGCCAAGCGGGTGCGCGAACTCGCCGTAGCCCGGCAGCACCAGGACAACGCCGAGGCGGACGCGCTGCGTCGGCTGGAGCGCGACATCCACGATGGGCCGCAACAGGCGCTGATCCGGATGGGCATGGATTTGGCTGCCGCCGAACGGCGTCTCGCCGAGGGCGATCCGGAACAGGCGTCGGAGTTGCTCTCCGGGGCGCGGAAGCTCAACGACGGGATCATCGCCGATCTGCGGGCGCTCTCGCGCGGCATTGCCCCGCCGATTCTGCGCGAACGCGGCTTGGAAGCGGCGTTGACGACGTTGGCCGCCACCTCCGTCATCCCGGTGGATTTGTCGGTGCAGGTTCCGGCCGATCTGCCCGAACCGGTGGCTACCGGCGCCTATTACGTGGTCGCCGAGGCATTGGCCAACGCAGCGAAATACTCGCAGGCCACCCACGTCACCGCCAATGTCTGGGCTGACGAGTCGGCTCTCAAGGTAATCGTGAGCGACAACGGGGTGGGCGGCGCCCAGGTGGTGCCCGGCCATGGCCTCGCCGGGTTGACCGAGCGGGTGGCGGGCTTGGAGGGCGACTTTGACGTCACCAGCATCGCGGGCACCCACATCACCGTCTCGCTGCCGCTGTAGGTAACGTGGCCACCGTCCCCGCTCTCGTGGCGACGCCATCTAGGATGGAGCCATGCGTCTGACTCTCGCCGAAGACTCCGTGCTGCTGCGCGAGGGTCTGGTGCGGCTGTTGTCCGAGTTGGGCCACGAGGTGGAAGCGGTGGGCGACGCGCCGTCACTGATCGCCGCCGTCGATGCCCAGCCGCCGGAGGTGGTGATCACCGATGTGCGGATGCCCCCCACGATGACCGACGACGGGTTGCGCGCCGCGTTGGAGTTGCGCAAGCGGCATCCGGGGCTGGGGGTCTTGGTGCTCTCGCAGTGGGTGGAGGCGGCGTACGCGGCCGATCTGCTCGCCGATTCGCAGGGGCGTTTCGGCTACCTGCTGAAGGATCGGGTGCAGGACATCAACATGGTGCAGCAGGCCATCAACACCATCGCCGACGGCGGGACGGTGGTCGATCCCGAGGTGATCAAGCAGTTGCTCGTCAAAAAGGACGTCCGCCTGGAGCGCCTCACTCCGCGCGAGCGCGAGGTGCTCGCCCTGATGGCCCAAGGCCGCTCCAACCAGGCGATCGCCGCCGCCCTCTACATTGGCACCGGCGCCGTTGAGAAAAACGTGGCCAGCATCTTCACCAAACTCGACCTCGCCGACCACCCCGACGACCACCGCCGCATCCTCGCCGTCCTCGCCTATCTCGGCGGGTAGCGCGTCACCCCAGCCAGGCGGCAATGAAGCGGGCGATGGGCATGGCGAGCAGTTGGGCGCGGGTGCTCATGGCACTTCCTTCCGGCTCGGGATCCTTGCCGGATCCGCTTGACCGCATGGCGGTTGCCTGCGGCCAGGTCTTCCATCTCCCACCCCCACCCCGCAACCTGACACAGTGATACCTCCACATCGACTGGGCAGGGTTTGTAGACTGGGCGACGACGAAGGAGGATGAATGAGTTCAGCATTGCCCGAAATCGCAAAGTTGGTGGTCTATTTCTCGTGCACGGGCACCACGAAGCGGATCGCGGAGGAGATCGCGGCGGCGGTGGGGGCAGACTTGTGCCGAATCGAGCCGGCGTTGCCGTACACCGAGGTCGACCTGGATTGGCATGACGAACACTCGCGCAGCTCCGTCGAGATGCGCGACCTGTCGTCGCGGCCAGCGATCATCCCGCCCGAGGTCGATTTCAGAAAATACCAAGTGGTGTTCGTCGGGGCCCCGATCTGGTGGGGCGTGCCGCCCACCGTCGTCAACACCTTCTTGGAAGGCATCGATCTGTCTGGCAAGACGGTCGTCCCGTTCGTCACTTCAGGCTCCAGCCCCGTCGGCTTGACGGACAAACAACTCCGGGCCTCCTGCCCCGGCGCAGCCATCTGGCACCCCGCCACCCGGATTGACGCCACCGCCACCCGCGAACAACTCCGCACTTGGGCCGCTCGCTACGCGTAAATGCCGTGATTCTCACATCACTCGAGATGACGTCCCGTTCACCAAGCAAAGCTCACACCCAGTAGAATCAATTTCATGGATCAAACGCAAGCGGAGCGGGAGTTCACCGTTACCCAAGCCATCGCCAATGAACGCTTGGAAGGGCTGGCGGTCTCCGCAGAGTCTCGGAGCATTGCTGATCGTTACGTTGTGGGCGAACTGTCCGCCGAACAAGCCGCAGCGAAGATTCGGCAACGATACAACATCCCCGAACCATGACGTTCGTTGACCCCTACCTCGACCCAGCTATAGGAGATCTTCGAAACCTGCTCGGAGCGCACTCTGCTAGTGAACTGAAACACTTGGAAGCTCAGGCAGTTTTCGCCAACGAACTCGATCTTGCCAACGCTGGTTACCAAATCATTTGGGACGCCGTGGTGGGAGATGAAAACGACCGCGCGTGTGCCGCGGCAGCGGAACGGGATGACAGGGGCCCTCTCGTCGCCATGTTCTCCAGAATCATTGTTCCTACTAATGGTTCTCCAGTTTCGAAACTTAGCCGATAGCAAACGCAACCATCTACCTCTCCAGAGCGCAACCCGACGATCTGCCATGCGGCAGTCTCGACGCCCTGGCTGAGGCGTTTGAATAGCGGGCCAGAGTCAATCTGCGCGCCGCAATCGGCCATCCGAAGTGAGTTCCAGCACCAGGTGTGGGGTGAGGGCGGCGGCAAAGCGGGCGTCGTGCGTCACTATTAATAGGGCTCCGTGGTAGGCGGACAGGGCTTCGACGAGTTGCTGCACCGAGTCGAGATCGAGGTTGTTGGTGGGCTCGTCGAGGATGAGCAGTTGCGCGGGCGGATCGGCGAGCAGCAGTCGGGCGAGCGCCACCCGGAAGCGTTCCCCGCCAGAGAGCGCGGCGGTGGGACGCAGGGCCGCGTCACCACGGAGCAGCAGCCGGGCCAACTGGTTGCGCAGCGCGGTTTCGGGGACGGCGGGAGCCACCTGCTGCACCAAGGCGAGGGCGGAGAGGCGCGGATCGAGCTCCCAACGTTGCGGCAGATAGCCCACCCGATCAAGGTGCAGCGTGCCCGTGGGCCCGACGGCAGGACGCTGGCCAAGCAGGTGCTCCAGCAGAGTGGTCTTGCCGGAACCGTTCGGGCCGGTGAGGATGATCCGTTCGGGCCCTTGGAGCAGATACTCGGATTGGCCGTCACGCAGCGTGGCGATCTGACGCCCGGCAGGCACCTGCGGATCGGGCAGGTCGATTGAAATGTGTTCGCGCTTGCGTACTTTGGCGGCGGCGTGGGCGGCCACTTCCTGAGCGTCCGCCAATCGGCTGTCGAGTTTGCCGCGCAGCTTCGCGGTGGCTTTCTCGGAACGGTTGGTGAGGTAGTCGACCGCGCCGTGCGGGATGCCCTGCTGGCTCTGCTTCTTGGCCTGGGCGGCCCGGTGGGCGAGGCGCGTCTCCGCCTCCTGACGCTGGCGCCGCTCCTTGCGGATGGCCGCCTTCGCGCTGGCGGCCTGGTCGGCGGCGGTCTGCTGCTCGGCGTCGATGGCTTCGCGGTAGACGTGGTAGGGACCGGCAAAAAAGCGCAACTCGCCGTCATAAAGCTCCGCCGTCGCGTCCACCGCTTCGAGCAGATCGAGATCGTGGCTGACGACGATCAGCGTCCCGCGCCAGTTGCGCACCACTTCGCGCACCGCGGCCTTGGCGGCCTGGTCGAGGTTGTTGGTGGGCTCGTCAAGCAGCGCGATGGGGGCGCGTCGCACGATGAGGCCGGCGAGCGCGCACAGCACCACCTCGCCGCCGGAGAGCATGGCCACCGCGCGATCCAAGAACCCCGGCCCGCCGAGGGTCTCGCGCACCTGGCGGAGGGCGGCAAGGGCCCGCGTCTCCACGTCCCAATCGTCGGCCAGGGTGTCGAAGTGCCGGGAGGAAGCATCGCCAGCTTCGATGGCCCGGAGCGCGTCGAGCTTGGGCGCGATCCCCAGGACGTCGGCCACCGTCTGGGTTGGGTCGAGCGTGAGATCCTGCGGCAACCAATCCACCCGGCCGGCCACCGTTATCTTCCCCGCCGAGGGCCGCAGCGTGCCCGCGATGAGGCGCAACAACGTCGTCTTCCCGCAGCCATTCGCCCCCACCAGCGCCGTCCGCCCGGCGGAAAACGCGCCGCTGACGTGCGACAGCGCCGCCGCGCCATCCGGCCACGCAAACTCACATCAATAAGGGAAACAGGATTATTCATGGGCGTACCTCCAGTCGTCGGGCATAGCCGGGCTGGTAAGGCCGCCGTCACGGCAGACCCGGCTCTACTTGACGGAACCGCAGTCGTCCATTAATCCTCCAGGTCGCAGGGATGAGACAAGCCTACCGGAAGGGGGCGAGTTTTCGTAGCTTCTGAGTTGACGGTTCCCGTAGGCTTGTCCTGACGCAAGTGGGACGGCGAGGAGGCAGATCGAATGGCTACGTTTTTCCTACTCTGGAACCCAGCCAAGTGGATCTGGACTGAATTTGATGACGGCACCGTCACCGAGCAGATCCGTACCACCGGCGGCTACAGCGAACCCTGGACCACCGGCACCCGACGCCAAGGCATCGAGTCGGGGGATCGAATCTTCCTGCTCAAAGTAGGCGATGAGCCGCGCGGACTGCTCGCCGCTGGCGTCGCGCAGAGCGAGATCGAGCTATCGGCCCCCTACGAAGAAGGACGAGACGGGCTAGTCCCCCGCATAGACGTGCTGGATAGACGTCTGCAAATCAGTCGGCGTCCGCCTCCTCTGGCCGGGCAGCTTGGCTTCGGCTGAATCCTTGGAGGCATGAATCAATGCTCGTCCCGCCACAATCGCGGTTCAGCTCAACCGCTTCTCGATCTTCTCCTTCCAATCCGGGGCTCCATCGGTGTCGGCTCGCAACTCCGCCAGCTCCACGATAGTATCGATCAGTAGTGACGGCTCCAAGTTTCCCTTCTTGACACCGCGCTCCAACACCACTATGAGTTGACGCAGGGTGAGCGGCACAATGCTTAGTACAACCCTCTCGTCGTTGTGCTTGTACCAGACGCTCGTCCTGAAGGTCTCAGCGGTATTAGTGTCGATTTGCCTAGCGATAAAGAGCCCATAGACGGCTTTGCCCAATGGCTCATACTTTTCTAGTACATCGGCGACGTGTCGTCTGACGGGTTCACCCTCTGCTGCTACTTGGCGGGATCCAGACGTGAGAGTGACTTCCACTACGATCACTGAGTCGCGGTACACGCCGATCACATCTGCACCCCCGCCTGGAGCGGTACCTATCGGCAGGAAATCATTGTCAGCGTTGAACCGTCGCACCTTATCCGGAGGTACCTCGAGCTGATTCAGCGCGAGCAGCACCCGCCACAACAACCATTCGAAATATGCCGCTCGTTCAGCTTTGGGTATTGTCAGTTGCTCACCAGCAAGTTTAATCTTGTCTTTCCCCTCGTCCAACATGCGGAGATAAGCCAGAATCTCTTCCATCTTGTTGCGTTGATTCTTGGAGTACTCAAGCTCCTTCTGCTGGAAGACGAGATCAAGAAGATCGTGGCGAGCTAGCGATAATCCTTCAGTAGTACTGAGATCGTAACCAGCACTGTCGAAGGAAACTCCTGAATCGGATGCGATGTCGAGCAGGCCATCTAAAACTCCTACCGCTCCTGCGAGAGTATCGGTCGGCAATGCAGACCCATTAGCAAGACGGACGAGATACTCGACTCTTGGCAACTGTTCGTCAGGCTCGTCCGCCAATGACTTGGCCGCTGCCTCTAGTTCGGGAGCTAGCTCAATTCCCCTGCCACAGGATTGGAAAAGGCCAGTGGCCTTCAAGTAGCGACAGACTACATCCTGATAGTCGTAAAGAGTTTGACGCTTGTTGCCTGTGGATCCCGCTTTCGTTTCAATTGTCTCCGATTCGAAACGTCGCTTCCCTATCACTATAGCACGCTCGTCTCTCTGCCGTATAATCTTCTTCACAACGCTGTCAAGCCGGTCACTTCCGACGGAGAATATGACAATCGAAGCAATCTCCAGTCGAGTCAGGAACCGTCCATTCCCGGATCGTTCTAGCTCCCTAATGATTCGAATCACGTGCCGCAGCGGAGAGAACGGCGAAAAGTCGTAGGCTGGTTCCAGTGGGCTAGGGAGAGTCAGCGCCGCAATCGATCTAAGTAGCACTTCTTGCACACCGAGAAATGACTGGGCCTCTAAAAGTCTTTCGCCGTTGGGTGTCAGCGTAAATGCAGCGCCTAATTCGCTCTGGCGAACGTCACGGATTCTTGGTCGCATATCCACATCGGGCCATAAGAATCCGAGTTGCACCAATGCGCTCCGCCACTTCCGGGCGATCGAGGTGACATCCTTCGTGCTGTCCGAGAGCGAAATGATGCTCTCTTCATGCAGTGCACGAGCAATCTTCTCCTCCATATCCCTATTCATATTGCCTGCATAGCCGCGATCTATTAAGGCTCTAAGCCCCGCTTGAAGCCTGCCGGGGTTTCTAACGGTAGTGTTTGCGAGATGCCATGGCCTAACGCGGACAGGGAAGCTCAGTTCGGCCATCAGAATCCTACAAACAAGTACTCAAGCACTTCGTTCCGGTTGTTGCCAACCTTGTGGGCTTGGTTTCCGAACGAGTACCTGTGATTGACGGGGATGACTTCTACGTGCCGTTTGTGTCTGCTCATCAAGGTAACCATCTCATCCAAAGTAGGAAGCGAGTTCGAAGAGTAAGACACCACCAACACTGAGTTGCGATGACGCCTGAAGAGCCGATCAAAAGCCTCATGTGCCCCAGTTCGGGACGAGAACGGCGTCGGATACGACTTGAACTTCTTCGTCAAGGTGTGCCGCTGGATCTCAACACCCTGCCAGTCTCTGGCCAAACCTTCGACGAAATGATAGCGCCTGACATACTCGTTGTCCGATAGAGGCGAATAGTACGGCGGGTCGATGTACACAAGAGCGTCTTCCTTAGTCGGGACTGCCATCGCATCCCCCAACCGCGACCAGGAGAGCCCTCCATTATCGAAAACGGCAGCATTCAGCAGTTGTACAGCCTCAAGGAAATGCTCGGCAAACGAGATTTGAAGATCTCGCCGACCATCGTCGTACCGAGTACCTGTGTAAGTGAAGATCCCCCGTGGGCGCTTCTTCAAACAAGCGCGGATGAGAGCTGCCATGGCGATAGCCCGTTGATGCGGGTTGCGAATCTTGGAAATCCCTGCCCGCATTGAATCGATGAACCGATTGTCTTCGTCGGTGTAATAGAGCCCGGCAAAGGTGGTTTCTACGAAGCTATCATTGTCAAAGCGTGTGCTCACGAGCTGCTTAGCTTTGGCAATCGGAAGTGTCTCGCAGCTGTTCTCCACAAGAGCCTTGGCGGTGTTGGCACTAAAAGCCATGTAGTCGTTGGCAAGGACGTTCTTACCTTTGGCCTTGAACATGTACGAGACGATGCCCGAGCCTGCGAAGAGGTCAACAACGTTCTGGTAGTCGAACTGGCTTGCGACAGACCAAATGTCGGTGAGCAACTTACTCTTAGAGCCCATGAATCGAGTAGTTGGGAACAACAAGGTCTGATCATCAAGCGGCTCAGGCAGGAGACGGAGACTGAAACGCTGTTTGGGTGGGATGGTGACTACGACATCTTCACCATTACGGCGATCTGCACGAGAGGAAATGTGGCGTTTGGTTTGGAAGACGTCGATCCTAAAGCCCTTGTATAGATCGTGGACAAGGGGATGATTGGAGTTCGTCAGGATGACAAAGCACCCAAGCTCGTGTAGACGCCGCACTTCTGCGGCAAGTTCTACATGATCCTCTTCGAAGAATTGCTCCTTGGTGTATCGCTTGAAATCTGAATATTCGGAGACAGGCAAGTAGGGAGGGTCAAGGAAGACAAGATCCCCGGGCTTTGCCTGCCCGGCAAGTACTGTCTTGTAGTCTCCGACAAGGATCTGTACTCCCTGGAGGCTCTGTGAGACTGCGAACAGGTTGTCCGTATCCAAGATCCTTGGGTTCTTGTAGCCCCCGAAGGGG
Organism: Propionibacteriaceae bacterium; assembly: GCA_031272505.1. Lineage (GTDB taxonomy): Bacteria > Actinomycetota > Actinomycetes > Propionibacteriales > Propionibacteriaceae > Propionicimonas. The sequence goes on along the minus strand of JAISTQ010000022.1, from coordinate 39,251 downwards.
ACGTTGAATCTTCCTGCCCTGTTTACGCGATACAAACCATTGAAGCAGGTTCGGTTCAGGAAGATGGTGCGAGCTGCGGCTTCTGCCGACGACATCGACTGCCAGTCCTGCGAGCGCACCTCGTAGAAGTGAGACTCCTCGTTCTTGTGGGCAGCAAGGTACCGGATTACTTCATCCACATTGTCGCGTATCGCCACATATAGATTGCCTAGCTCAGGGTTAATGTCCGCGATCACACCAGCCCCCGGTTGTAGCGCAAAGAAGAGCGCGCCCCCTCCAAAGAACGGTTCGATGTACTTCCCGAACCTTCGCGGAACCCTCTCAAGCAGCTCAGGTACTAGTTGTGACTTTCCGCCAGCCCACTTGAGTACTGGTCTGGCTGATGGCAGTCCCGTCCCCGGCAACTGAACCTGAGCGCGCGTGACCATGTCGTCAGCGTACAACAAGACACCACGGCCACGACGGATCAAAACCGGGTTATGAGAAAGCTCTTAGCACAGGAACCGGAACACAGACAATAACACCCCAAGTATCGTCATCTTCAGTCAAGCCTGCCGACGACGGCTCACCATTGACCCTCCCCCGGCGCTCGAATTCTGACCTTGGGGTTGGCGAGGAGGTGCTGGCGTTGCCGGGTGCGGAAGGAGTGTCTTTGCAGGGTTGGAACGCACCCGCTGCTGACGTTTCCCCTTGTCAGGGCGTGTTTCTGGGATAAATGTCGGAGGGGCTGAGCAGAATGGGAGGTGTCGGGTCGCAGGGGCTCGACGGCTACTGATAGGAGGAGCAATGGGGCTCGATGCGTATGTACCTTGTCGTTGTTTGGCCGAGGGGTTGGTGGAGGATCCGCCGGTGCCGTGGTCCATGTTGGGGACTGCAGGGGGCCTTCCCTATCTGAAGCGGGATTGTCTAGGGGAAGAGCGCGACGAAGACACAGACAGGAAATGGTGGGCACTGTACGAAAAGCTCTGCGACTGGCGGGAGGCGAGTTGCCAGCATTGGGGGATGGAAATCTGCTCGGCACGGGTGGGCAGCTGGCCTGAGGTCAGCGTCTTCCGGAGCTACGTTTCGCGGTTCGATGATGGCCAGCTCTCGACACTCAGGAATCTGCTACCTCATCGGAACAGCGGTAGCGTTTCTCCGGAGCAGGCCTCTGCGGTGTTAAGTGAGCTTGATTTGCTTTGCGAACGGGCGGTCGGTTGCCCCGGATGGTTCTTGGTAGATGCCGACACCGGTGAAGAGGAGTACGACTACAACCCACGCTGGGGTGGCAATTGGGCATTCTCACATGGAGGCATCAGTTGCGGGTTCGATCCGGCTGGCATCTTTGTCCGTAAAGACGATGTCGAAGTCTTCCGGTCTATGGCAGTGCAGCAGCGCGTCAAGTACGAAGATGACCGCGACGTCGTCACTTTCATCGGCGACGACGGCAGCCAGTTCACCTTCGACGGCATGGGCTTCGGGCGGGACGATCTAGACTTGAAGGTTGTCGCGCGTCCCCTAGTGCAAGACGACATCCCGTGCGTCAAGCCGCTCCGTGAGCTTTTCCAGGCGTCGATCGAAACCGACACCCCGGTCTACTGGTGCTGAGCGGACGACAGTGCGCCATATCGAGCGTCGGCGTCCGCATGGTGGTGGCAACAGGTCGAGAACCCTAAAACCAACTTAGGCAGCTTTTCGGCTTCGGCCACCACCAATGCGGCTCCAGCTAGGGGCTTTGCTGCATGTCAGCGGTACTAAAGTTGGTACAAGCACGCCTGAGACAGTTGCTGTCACCGCAAAGGGACGCTGTGACTTCCGGGGCTCGATGCTGCTGTCGGTGCCGAAGGAATGGACGACGAGATGAGCAAGGTCATCGCCGCAGACGGCGAGCCCATCACCGGGCCGTGGCTTATCACCGCGCAGGGCATCGCTCAAGCCGATTGGTATGGCTACATGGAAGATAACGCCCAAGGAGGCGCTCCGCTCGTCCCGAGTGTCGCCGAGTTGCGCAGACTCTGGGAGGAAGTCTTCGGAGAAGAGGATGATATCGCCCAAGGGCAGGCCACCGAAGAGTCCGTCAAGTGACCGGGAGGTTGATTTCGGTGACTCAGTTTTGGGTCTAGGGGTTGTGGGAGTTGTCTTGATGCCAGGTAGCAGCTACAAGTACTGGCGGGCGACGGTGTTGGTGGGGTCGATGTCCAGGACGAGGCTCGCGTAGCGGCGGGCGTTGGCGGGGTCGTCGAGGCACTTTTGGAGGAGGTGTTCGAGGAGGACGGCTACAGGGTGCCGCGAAAAAATGGGCCCAAGTAGGGGAGGGCGTATTGGAGTTGGCCGGTGCCCGACGGGATGATCACGCCGGAGGCGATGAGGCGGCGGCGGGTTTGTTGGGCACTGGCGGCGGTGACGCCGAGGCGCTGGGTGATGTCGGCGATGTCGCTGGTCTCGTCATCAAGGCTCATGGCTTCGAGGAATTCGCGATCACGCTTCGAGAGCGGGCTCAGGCTCGGGGTGAAGATGCCATCGACCATCGCGGTCCGCGAAGTGTTGATGGCCAGATCAACCGTGGCGCTGGAGATCTCGCTGTCCGCGCCGGTGAACTCCAAAAGGTAATACCCGATCAACTGCAACAAATACGGATACCCCATCGTCGCCGCGACCGCGCGCCCCAGATCGTCAACACTGATCGACTTGCCTAACTCCTTGAACGTGTTGAAATAATCGACGGTGACGTCCGCCAGTGGCAACGGGCCGAGCTGTATCTTCCGAGCTCGATTCAAAAACGTGAGCACCTTATCGTTCAAGACCGACGACACGGCCGCCGGCAGCCCAGCCATCGCAATCGCGATGTTCCGCCCCTCCCCCACCAACTCCTGGTAGGCGGTGGCAAGCTGACGGATCTGCTCATCGTCGGCCGTCACCTCGTCCACCAGCAGCAGCACGCCTTTCTCGTGATTCTCCAACGCCTGGCAGAGCAGCGACAGCTTGGCCCGGAAACTGGCCTTGCGCTCGGTGTCATCAGTGAAACTCAACCCGACGGAAAACCCCAACGCCCCCACGCTCACCCCGGTAAACCTGCGATTCGACGGAACGTATTTCGATCCGGCGGCCTGGATGCCCTCGATCAACTGCACCAGCAGATCCACCCCCGCTGTCGCTTTCGCCGCCACAAACCCGTGGCTTTCGGCCAATTCCGCGAACTTCAACAGCAGCGCCGTCTTTCCCATGCCGCGTTGTCCCAGACACAACGTGGCGCGATCCCGATGCCCCGGCGGCCCCGCCAGCCCACGCAAGAAACCAGCGATCTCCTCATCACGCCCAACCAGCCGCCTTGGCTTGTTTCCAAAAGCCGGCACAAACGAACGATCTTCCGGCATCGCTTTGCCTCCTCTCCATCACTCCGCTTCAGAGCGTATCAGCCCGTATCAGATTGCTTAAGAGCATATCAGAAAACTTAAGAGCACTTAAGAGCATATAAGAGTGCATAAGAGTGCATAAGAGTGTGGCGTTCGCTTCGCTCACGCGTTCTTGGTGCTCCGAAGGTGCGTCCGCACCCGTCGCACTGGATCCCCGAGCCTGCGGCTCGAGGATGACGGGGAAAAGTCAACCACGCACGTTTGAATTCCGGGACTTCGTCCGAGAACGACGGGAAAGGTAGCTAGAGGATGACGCGGTTAGTGTGTCAGCGCGGCGGAGAAGAGTTGGAGGAGGGGGGTGGAGAAGAGGACGAAGCGGATCAGGGTGAGGGGGGTGGGGTGGGAGGTGACGGCGGTGACGGCGATGCGGGCGACGTCGGCGGGGTCCCAGCCGTAGGCGCCGGCGCTGATGGCCGGGAAGGAGATGGAGGTGGCACCGACTTCGGCGGCGACGCGCAGGGATTCGGTGAAGCAACTGGCCAGATCGGCGGGGTTGGTTTGGCCGCGGTGGGCGTTCGGGCCGACGGTGTGGATCACCCACTTGCAGGGCAGGTCGTAGGCGCCGGTTGCCACCGCCTTTCCCACCGGGAGCCCCTGCGGGTAGGCCTCGCGCACCTGGCGGCACTCCGCCAGCAGTCCTGGCCCCGCCGCCCGATGGATGGCGCCGTCCACTCCTCCGCCGCCCAGTAGCGTGGAGTTGGCCGCGTTGACGATCGCGTCGGTCGTCTCCTTGGTGATGTCGCCTTGGATTGCCTCGATGTTCATGGTTTAAGGCTACGGGAGGATGGTGTGGAGGGTGGAGAGGTATTCGGATTGGAGGGTGCGGATGAGGTCGGAGTCGGGGATCCAGCCGCCGGGTTCGGTTTGGCGGGCGGAGATGAAGGCGCGGATGGGCTGGGTGAAGTAGTCGTGGTCGACGGGGAGGCCGGCCTCCGTCACGCCCATGTCCAGCAGCTTGTGCAGGATGTAGCGCCACACGCCCATGCTGGTCGACAGCAGCACCATCAGGTGGTCGCGCCGCTCGGCGGCCGAGGCAAACCCGGGCTCCACCGCCAGCCGGGCGTCCAGAGCGTCAATCAGCCGCCCCTCCAGCCTGCCGAGCTGATCGAACGAATGCCGCGCCAACGACGGATTGGCCTGCAGCAAAGCCATCCGGTCTTCCAGGGTGCTCTCCGACAGGATCGAACTCACCAGCAACTGCCAGATCAACTGCACGATGGTGTCCAGATCCAACGGCTTCACCGGCTCCTGCGCGGCAAAGCTGGCCAACACCTCGGCAGTCGCCAACGCCGAGATGCCCAGCACCGCGTCATCCTTGTTCTCAAAGTAATTAAAGAAGGTGCGCGGCGAGACATCCGCGCGGGTGGCGATGTCCTGCACCGTCACCCCGTCCAAGCCCCGCTCCATGGCCAAGCTCAAAGCCGCCTCGTGCAACGCTACCAGCGTCTCGCGCTTCTTGCGCTGCCGCAGCCCGAGCTCCTCGGTCGCCCCTTGGTCCATGTAGCAAGTATGCCAATATGTGGAACTTCTGCGCAAGTGCAAGATTGCAGTTGCGCAATAATCTTTAACCGTGCATACTGGTACCGCAACGAGTGTTAGAGGGGCACAATGATCAAATCTCTGGTCCGGAAGCCGTACTTGGTGTTGGTCGGGGTCGTGCTGGTGTTCGCGTTGGGCATCACCAGCTTCACCTCGATGACGCCCGAGCTGCTCCCCAATCTGGATCTGCCATACGTCATCGCCGTCACCAGCTACCCCGGCGCCTCGCCGGAAAACGTGGAGGCCGAGATCACCCGCCCGATGGAGGAGAGTTTCGCCACCATCGACGGAATGCAGACGCTCACCAGCCGCTCCAACGAGAACTACTCAATGCTGATCATGGAGTTCTCCGACGGGGTTTCCATGGATACCGCCATGCTCGATCTCAGCCAGAAAATCGAGCAGGTGTCCTACGGCTGGAACGAGATGATCGGCACCCCGGTGTTGATGAAGATCAACCCGAACATGCTGCCGGTGATGGTGGCGGCTGTCGAAAAGGAGGGGGCGGACGCCACCGAGCTGTCCACCTTCGTCAAAGACAATTTGGAGACGCGCCTGGAGGGCATCACCGGCGTCGCCTCGCTGAACGTCACCGGCATCATCGAGGAGCAGGTGAACGTCGTCATCCGCCAAGACAAGCTGGACGCGCTGGACGAGACGGTCGAACAGGCCATCAACGACAAGATTGACGAGCAGAAAGACGAACTCCGCGACACCCAGGCCGACCTGGAGGACAAGCTGGATGACGTCGAGAGCGGCGAACAACAGCTCACCAACGGCGCCAACCAGCTCGCCAAGGGGATGGGCAAAGGGGCGACGCAACTGGCCACCGGCACCACCGCGCTCACTACCACCTCGGCCGACCTGAAGGCCCAACTGGCCGACTTGCAGGCCAAGCGCCCCGACATCGTCTCCCAGCGCGACACCCTGCAAAAGCAGCGTGACGAGTTGGCCTCCCAAATCTCCGCGATGACGACGGCGAAGGCCCAGATCGAGGAGGCGCTGCCCACCGCGCAGGCCGGGCTGGCCGCCTTGGGGCAGGCCAAAGCCGCCTGTGACGCGGGCACTCCCCCGCCCGGCGTGGACTGCTCCACCATCGACACCCAGATCGCCACCCTCACCGCCCAGATCGCCGAGATGCAGACCAATCTGGACACCATCAACGCCAACCTGCCCACCGCGAAATCCGGCCTGAAACAGCTTGACGACGGCCTGGCCAAGATCAAAAAGGGCCTCAAACAGCTCGATTCGGGCGTGAAAAAGCTGAAGGCGGGCATCAAGACCGTCGAGGAGAACCAGACGAAGCTGGCCAAGGGCCAAGGCACGATGACGGAACAGCTCGCGTCAAACCTATATAAGTTGGCGGACGGCTCGGCGCAGCTCCAGGCGGGCAAGGCGACGCTGAATCTGGCGCTCACCCAGGTCGACCAGGGCCTCGATCAGATCAAGGAGGCCCGGAAGACCGCGCTGAAGCAGGCGAACGTGGGCGCGCAGCTCACCATGGAGACCGTCTCCGGGCTGCTCACCGCGCAGAACTTCTCCATGCCAGCCGGCTACGTCCACCAGGAGTTCCAGGATTATCTGGTGCGCGTCGGCGACGAGGTGGGCTCGCTCGAAGAACTGCAAAACATGGTGCTGATGGATCCGGGCATCGAGGGCGTCGATCCGATTCGGCTCTCCGATGTCGCGGACGTCTTCATGAGCGACAATCTGGAGACGGCCTACACCAACATCAACGGCCACGACGGGGTGCTGATCACCTTCACCAAGCAGTCGCAGCACGCCACCACGGACGTCACCAACGCCATCTCGGCCAAGTTCGCCGAGCTGCAGCAAACCTACGACGGCCTGCGCTTCATCGAGTTGATGAACCAGGGCGACTACATCTACATGGTGATCAGCGCGCTCGGCTCCGACCTGATCTGGGGGGCGGTCTTCGCCATCGTCATCCTGCTGATCTTCCTGCGCGATTTCCGGCCCACGCTGATCACGCTGTGCTCCATCCCGATTTCGCTGGTGGCCGCCTTGGTGGCGATGTATTTCTCCGGGGTGACGCTGAACGTGCTCTCCATCGGCGGCCTGGCCATCGCCGTCGGCCGCTTGGTGGACGACTCGGTGGTGGTGATGGAGAACATCTTCCGATTACGATCCTTGGGCTATTCGGCCACCCGGGCGGCGGTCGCGGGCGCGAAACAGGTGGCCGGAGCGGTGGCGGCGTCCACCCTCACCACCGTGTGCGTCTTTGTGCCCATCGTCTTCGTCACCGGCCTGACGCGGCAGCTCTTCACCGACTTCGCGCTCACTTTCGCCTACGCGCTGCTGGCCTCGCTGGCGGTATCGGTCACCTTGGTGCCGGTGGTGGCCTCCGGGGTGTTCCGCAAGATGGAGCCCAAGGAACACAAGTGGTTTGACGCGATGTTGCGCGGCTACGACAAGCTGCTGCTGCTCGCCCTGCGCTTCAAGTGGGCGGTGCTCGCCCTCGCGGTGGCGCTGCTCGCGGGCAGCGCGGCGCTGGTCTGGGGGAACGGGTTCGCCTACATGCCGAATGTGAGCACCGGCGAGATGAGCATCACGCTGGAGATGCCCGACGAGACCACGACCAGCGAACGCAAGGAGATCGCCAACGAGGCGGTGGCCCGGATTCAAGCCATCGACGGGGTGCTGGAAGTGGGCGCGATGCCCTATGGCTCGGCGATGAGCGGCAGCGGCATGGGCGCCCTCGCGGGTCTGGCCGGGGGTGACGACCTGAGCACCATCGCCGTCTATGCCCTGGCCGAAGAGAGCTTGGACGCGGAGCAACTCACCGCCGACGTCGAGGCGGCGCTGGCGGATCTGAACACCACCGCATCGGTAGGCGATTCGAGCATGTCGTCGACGTTCCTGGGGACGGGCGGTATCACCGTCAACCTCTATTCGAATGACATCGAGGCGATGATGGACGGGGCGGAGCTCGTCTCGCAGGCGGTGGAAAGCATCGACGGGATAGCCGAAGTGGACGACGGCTTGGAGGACGCCGAGCCGGTGCTGCATTTCACCATCGACCGCGACAAAGCGGCCGAGAAGGCGCTCACCACCGCGCAGGCCTACCAGTTGGTGCAGGCGGCGCTCACCGAGAGCAAGACGGCCACCGACGTCAGCTTCAATGGCGACACCCTGGACGTGCTGGTGGTGAACCAATACTTCGAGGACGACACCCTCACCCCCGACCACATCAAGGAACTGGTGCTGAACGTCACCCAGCGGGACGGCACCGTCGAAGAAGTGAAGCTCGCCGACATCTCCACCTTCTCCGAGGACGAGACGCTGCCGATGATCCAGCGCGAGGACCAGCGGCGGGTGCTGCCGATCACCATCACCATCGACGAAGACAGCAACATCACGTTGGTGACGAATGACGTGGAGCAGGCGATTGCGGGGCTGCAACTGCCCGAAGACGTCACCTATGAGATCTCCGGCGAGAACTCCACCATCATGGATTCGTTCACCCAGTTGGGCTTGATGATGCTGCTCGGACTGCTGCTCGTCTATCTGATCATGGTGGGCCAGTTCCAATCCTTGCTCAGCCCGTTCATCATCATGTTCACGGTGCCGCTCGCCTTCACCGGCGGCCTGCTGGCGCTGCTGATCACCGGGAAGGTGCTTTCGGTGATCTCCATGATCGGCTTCGCGATGCTGCTGGGCGTGATCGTCTCCAACGGCATCGTGCTCATCGACTACATCAACCGATTGCGCCGCGAGGGGGCGGATCGGCTGACGGCAATCCGCGAAGGCACCGCCACCAGGATGCGGCCGATCCTGATGACGGCGCTGGCCACCGTCTTCGCGTTGCTGGTGATGGCCCTCGGTATCCGGGAGGGCTCCGGGATGATGCAGCCGATGGCGATCGTCTGCGTTGGCGGCCTACTCTATGGCACCTTGATGACGCTCTTCGTCGTCCCCATCGTCTACGACCTGCTGGTCCGCAAAGACCCCAAGGTGGTCGCCGACTCCGAGTTCGAAGCCGTCACCGATTAAGAGTTGTGGTTCCGCTGCCTGATTTCCTGAATCCCCGCGATCAGGCAAGCCAGGAATCCGATCAGGGACAGCCCAGCCAACACGGCGAACAGCGCACCGGTATCGAGTTGGCCATTGGTGATAAACGGCTCGTTGCGGGCGATCGAGACGCCCATCATGACGAAGCAGGACACCGTACAAAGCCCGAGTGCGATGATCACCGGCCAGAAGACCTTGCCCTTCGGGAACAGCGATTCGGTCTTGATTTGGATGAAGATGCCCACGATGGCCGAGGTCATCACCAGGATGAAGACGCGGTCTTCGGGGTAGATCGTCCACGGGTAGATGTTTGAGACCAAGCAGGCATCGATGAGAAGTAGCGCGACGAGCAAGATGTAGGTGTTGCGCCACATGATGCTCTGGGCGGCGAGTTGACGCTCGTCGTAATCGTATTTGTTAAGCATTGTCGTTCTCCTTCCAGAACAGATCGTTGAGTGTGGTGTTGAGCGCTTTGCAGATGGCTATGCAGAGATTCAGCGACGGGTTGTAATCGCCCATCTCAATGGCGTTGATCGTCTGCCGAGCCACATCCACCGCATCCGCAAGCTGCTGTTGAGACATGTCCTTGGCGGCCCTCGCCGCCTTCAACTTCAGGTTCTTCATGTCATCACCTCCAGACACAACGTAACACAAACCCGTCACCTTGTCAAATATATCTGTCATTTTGTCTGGTGAGAGGGCGCGTGGGGCTCGCTCTGGCGGCAGCAGAACTCGCGGCCCGTTGGAGGCCAAGTGATTGATGCCACTAGGCTAGGAGAATGCATGAGCGGGGGGCACGGGCGTTTAAGACGTCGTTCGCGAATAGCGCATCGGCGGGATGCGCGGTCAGTTTCATAGTGGCGAGCCCATGGCCGTGGGGGGTGAAGATCCCACTGGCGTTTGTGGTGGGCACGCTGGGTTACGCCTTGGGGTGGGGGTTGGCGAAGCTGATCGTCAGCCTGATCCGGGTAATCCGCAAGCCGAAGCCGGGCAAATCGCTGTATCGGCTGGGTCGGCTGGCCCCGGAAGAGTACGCAAACGCGGGCGGCAAGGCGGTGGCGCTGGACAAGCTGCTGCGGGCCGGGCAACCGGTTCCCAAGGCGTTGGTGTTGTTGCCGCGGGCGTTTGACGGGGAGGCTTTGCGGCCGGAGGCGGCGGCGGAGTTGACGAAAATGCTCCCCAAGCTGGGCAAGGACGCGCTGTTCGCGGTTCGCTCGTCGGCGCTGGCCGAAGATTCCGCGCAAGCCTCGTTCGCGGGCGCCTACGAATCGGTGTTGAACGTGCCCGCCGCCGAGGTGGCGCAGGCGGTGGCCACCGTGCGCCATTCTGCGGAGGACGTCCGGGTGGGCGCCTACGCGGGAGCGCGCGGGGTGGCGGACATCGGCGAGGTGGCGGTGGTGGTGCAGAAGATGGTGGCGGCCGATTACGCGGGGGTGCTGTTCACCGCCGATCCGCTCACCGGGAATCTGGGCGTGATGACGGGCAACGCGGTGGCCGGGCTGGGCGAGGCGCTGGTCTCGGGGGCGGCGAACGCTTTCGAGTTCCGCTTTAGCCGTCCGAAAGGCGATTACACCGGCCCGGAGGCGTTGGCCCCGGCGGCGAAGTCGCTGCACCGGGAAGCCCACCAAGCCGAAAAGGAGTTGGGCGGCTTGCCGCAGGATTTGGAGTGGGCGGTGGTCGGCAAGAAGGTGTGGCTGCTGCAGGGGCGGCCGATCACCACCATGGTCGGCTCCGATCCGCGCACCGGCGAGCGCAACGACACCTTGGCGGGCAACTGCCTGTGGTCGGCGACGAATCTTGTCGAAGCCAATCCCGAGCCGCAGACCCCGTTGACGATCACGCTGGCCGATTACGTGATGGCCCATGGCGGCCCGTCGGTGCGGGTGCGCGGGCGGCAGATGTCCGGCTACATCGGGGGCCGCACCTACAACAACCTCTCGGTGCAGTTGGCGGCGCGGGGCCCGAAAGTGGCCGAGCAACCCCGTGCCGAGTTGCGCAAGCTGGCTGATCTCTGGGGGGCGGTGCCCGATGCCGTCCCGGTGTTGACGCTGCCGCTCTCCAAGGCCGATTTGCAGGCCGAAGGCTTGACGATGCTGTACACGCTGCCCAAGCTACTCGGGGCGCGGCGGCGGCTGAAAGACTGGCTGGCGGGCAGTTTGGCAGCTTGCGAAAACCTGACGAACGCCGTCGCCGCAGTGGATAAAGCGCCGGAACTGGGGAAACTCTGGATTGAGCGGGTCTTTCCCGCCTACCGGGAGTCGTTCTGGTCGGTGATCGCGGCCACCGCCGAATCGTCTCCGATTGACGCCGAAGTGCGCGCGCTCGCGGGGCCGGAAGACGCGGCGATCCTGCTCGCCTCCGTCAACCAGTTGGCCGGTGGCTTGGCTTCGCTGGGCCCGGCGGCCGGGCTGCAGGAGGTGTTGGCTGGACGGCTCTCTCGCGCGGAGTATCTGCGGTTGTATGGGCACCGGGGCTACAACGAGGTGGAGTTGGCCTGGCCGCGTCCGGCGGAAGACCCAAGTTGGCTGGATGCCCAGTTGGCGGCGGCGGGCGCGGCGGCGGCACCCAAGTCGTCCACCGAAGATTTCGCGGCGGCGCTGCGCCGGCTGCGGGCGGCGCACCCCAAGGAAGCCAAAAAGATCGAGGAGAAGCTGCAGAAACGGGCCACGGCGGCGGCGCGTCGGGAGGCGGTGCGTTCCGAGGCGATCCGCTGGCTGGGCGTGGTGCGCGCGTTCGCGCTGCGGGCTGGCGAGTTGCTCGGGATCGGGGACGGCGTCTTCTATCTCACCGCCGAGGAGTTGCCTGCCGCGCTGGCTGGGGAGACGAGCGCGTTCGCGTACCTTGAGCTGCGCCGTCAGACCCATCAAAAGCACTTGGAGTTGCCCCCGCTGCCCGGCCTGATCGCGGGCAGCTTCGACCCGTTCGCCTGGGCGGCCGATCCGAATCGCCGCGCCGACTACTACATCGACCCGTCGCTGGACACCAGCGGCACGGTGCCCGAAGTGGCCGCCACCGACGCGGTGATCCGGGGGGTGCCCGGTGCCAAAGGGGTGGTGGCAGGGGTGGTCCGCCGTCTCGACACCATCGCCGAGGCCGACCAGCTCCAGCCCGGTGAGATTCTGGTCACCCACCTGACGAACATCGGCTGGACGCCCGTCTTTCCGCGGGCGGCCGCCATCGTCACCGACATCGGGGCCGCCCTCTCGCACGCCGCCATCGTGGCCCGGGAGCTCGGCGTCCCCGCCGTGGTCGGCTGTGGCAACGCCACCACCCGGCTGCGCACCGGCGACCGCGTCCAGGTTGACGGCGCTGGCGGCACCGTCACGTTAATTAACGCGGCCTGATCAGGCTTCGAGGATCAAGGTCACCGGGCCCGCGTTGACGAGTTCCACCTCCATCAACGCGCCGAAGCTGCCCGTCTCCACGTGCGCGCCCCGGGCTCGCAACGCGGCGACGAAGGCGTCAATGATCGGCTCCGCGACCTCGGCGGGGGCGGCATTCGACCAACTCGGCCGCCGGCCCTTGCGGGTGTCCGCGTACAACGTGAACTGCGAAACCACCAGGATCGGCGCGTTGATCTCCGACGCCGACACGTCCCCCTTCGACCACCCTTGGTCCAAGTGCTCGTCCAGGCTCAGCGCGCCCGCGTCAATGATCCGCAGCCCGAGCACCTTGTCGGCCAGCTTCTCGATCTGCGCCGGCCCGTCGTCGTGCGTCACCCCCACCAACAACACCAGCCCCAGACTCGGCAGCCGCCCCACCACCTCGCCGTCCACCCGCACCTCGGCGCGCGACGCCCGCTGCAACACAATTCGCATACGCCTATCTTATTTCGAAGCGAGCACCGATACGCGGGCAGCGACCACGACGTTGCACCCGTACAATGGGGGGCATGTGCGGAATTATCGGGTACGTCGGGCCGCGGGATGCTCGGGAGGTATTGGTCTCCGGGTTGCGGCGGATGGAGTATCGCGGGTACGACTCAGCCGGCGTGGCCACGATTTCGGATGGGGAGTTGCAGGTCCGGAAGAAGTCGGGGAAGATCGCCAATCTGTGTGGGGAGCTGGAGGAGCGGCCGCTGCCGGAGGCGCATATCGGGATCGGGCACACCCGGTGGGCGACGCACGGCAGCCCCACGGATGTGAACGCGCACCCGCACACCTCGGCGAATGGCCGGATCGCGCTGATCCACAACGGCATCATCGAAAACTTCGCCACCCTGAAGCCGATGCTGGAAGCCCAAGGGGTGCGTTTCACGTCACAGACGGACACCGAGGTGGCCGCCCAGCTGCTCGGCCTCGAAGTGGCCCGCGGCGTCGGCTTGGCCGAGGCGATGCGCACCATCTGCCGCCAGTTGGAGGGGGCGTTCACGCTGGTCGCCATCGACAGCGAAGATCCGCAACTACTGGTGGCCGCCCGCCGGAACTCGCCGCTGGTGGTGGGCGTCGGCGAGGGCGAGAATTTCGTCGCCTCCGATGTAGCCGCGTTCATCGAGCACACCAACCGGGCCATCGAGATGGGCCAGGGCCAGGTCGTCGAGGTGACGACCGATTCGATCACCATCACCGATTTTGACGGCAACCCCGCCCAGGGCCGCGCCTACGAGGTGACGTGGGACGTCTCCGCCGCCGAAAAGGGCGGCTATGACTGGTTCATGCGCAAAGAAATCTTCGAGCAGCCCCAAGCCATCTCGGACACGCTGCTGGGCCGCTATTCGGTGAACGGCGAGCTGCAGCTTGACGAGTTGCGCATCCCGGTCGAGCGGCTGCGGGTGATCGACAAGATCATCATCATCGCCTGCGGCAGCGCGTATCACGCCGGGCTGGTGGCCAAATACGCCATCGAGCATTGGACGCGGATCGCCTGCGAGGTGGAGATCGCCTCCGAGTTCCGCTACCGCGATCCGATCATCACCTCGGACACGCTGGTGATCACCATCAGCCAATCCGGGGAGACGGCCGACACCCGCGGCGCCCAGGAGCACGCCAAGGAGCAGGGCGCGAAAGTGATCGCGATCTGCAACACCGTGGGCGCCACCATTCCGCGCGAGGCCGACGCGGTGCTCTACACCCACGCGGGCCCGGAGATCGGCGTCGCCTCCACCAAGGCATTCTTGACGCAGTTGGCCGCCTGCTATCTGCTCGGCCTCTATCTGGCGCAGGTGCGCGGCACCCTCTATGCGGACGAGATCGCCGCCGTGATGCGCGATCTGGAGGCCACCCCGGCGAAGATCCAGCAGGTGTTGGACGATTCCGCCCCCGTCCTGGATCTCGCGAAGTCGCTGCTGGAATCCAAGTCGGTGCTCTTCCTGGGCCGTCACGTCGGCTACCCGACAGCCTTGGAGGGCGCGCTCAAGCTAAAGGAAATCTCCTACCTGCACGCCGAAGGCTTCCCCGCCGGCGAGCTCAAACACGGGCCGATAGCCTTGGTGGAAGAGGGGCTGCCGGTCTTCGTGATCGTGCCCCCGCAAGGGCGCGACCGGCTGCACGAGAAGGTGATCTCCAACATCAAAGAGGTGCAGGCGCGCGGCGCGTACACCGTGGTGCTCGCCGAGCAAGGTGACGCCGATGGCACCGAGCTGGCCGACGTCTTGATTCCGCTGCCGCAACTGCCCACCATCCTGCAGCCGCTGGTGGCCTCCGTCCCGCTGCAGATCTTCGCCTGCGAACTAGCCACCCTGCGCGGCTACGACGTGGATCAGCCGCGCAACCTGGCCAAGAGCGTCACCGTCGAATGAGCGCTACGCGAGCGCGTAGTCGTCCCCGGCCTCAGCCAAAGCCGCCTGCAACGCCGCCGCGTCCACCGGCGCATCCGAGGTGATCTGCAACACGCCCGTGGTGTCCAACGCCACCTCGGTGACCCCCGGAATCGCACCCACCTCTTCCTTGATCGCGGCCACGCAATGCCCGCAACTGATCCCCTTCACCTGATAAGTCGAAATACCCATAAACCCAGTCTACGCGCGCACCCACCGATTGGTAATCGGCAGTCTGCTTCTAGGGTAAGCCTGCTATGTTTGATGGCAATGAGTGGACGTACGTTAGTGGGGGTATTCACTCTGTTGACGGCGCTGGTCATGTCCTGCACCAGCGCCGCGGCAGAGCCAGTCGCAGCGCCCAGCGTCTCCACCGTCAGCGCCCCCGCCGTCAAGGCCGCCACCACGTCCACCAAGGAGCAAAAGCGCTCGGCGGGCGTCAAGAATCCGAAAGTGGTGTGGGCGAAGTCGTGCAAGAAGGGGTTTTCGTGCGGGACGGTGAAGGTGCCGCTGGATTATGACGACCCGAAAGGCACCCAGGTCTCCATCGCGTTGGTGCGGCTGAAGGCGACGAACCAGGCGAAGAAGATCGGCGTGCTGTTCGTCAATCCGGGCGGGCCAGGCTCCTCGGGGATCACGCTGCTGTACCAATCGAAGTCCATGTTCTCCAAGACGCTGCGCACCTATTTCGACATCGTCGGCTTTGATCCGCGCGGGATCGGGAAATCGACGTCGTTGCAGTGCTTCGCGAGCAGTTCGCAGCAATACAAGTCGGTCGGCTCGGGCATGGGGACGGCCTTTCCGGTGGGCGCGACGCAGCAGAAGAAATTCCTGGCCTCCGCGAAGGCGATTGCGGTGAATTGCTCGAAGAACGCCTTGGCGAAATCAATGTCGACAGCGGAGGTGGCCCGCGATCTGGATGTGCTGCGCCGGGCCTTCCACCAGCCCTATCTGACTTACCTCGGCTTCTCCTACGGCTCGTACATCGGCTCGGTGTACGCCAGCCTCTACCCGGATCGGGTGCGCGCGATCGTGATGGACGGCGTGGTCGAACCGGTGGCCTGGGCGGGCACCAAAGCCACGAAATACATCCCGTCCACCATCCGCATCGGCGCCGCGAAAGCCGCCCAGCAGACGCTGGAGGCGGTGTTCACCCGCTGCGTCGAAGTGGGTGCCCCGGCTTGCCCGCTGGCACCCGATCCCGCCACCAGCTTCAACACGTTGGTGGAGCGGATCAAGGTCAAGCCGCTGCCGATTGTGAGCTTGGATTCCTGGCAGGCCTATGAGCAGTTGACGCTGGAATCGCTCTACACCCCGGCGGGCATCGAATCGTGGGCGACGTTGACGGCGAATCTGCTGGTGAGCACCGATCCGAAACAGAACCCGAGCCTGAAGATGAAGGCGTTGACAGCCTCCAAGGTGGCTTTGGCGAAGCTGCAGCGGATCAACTCCAAGGCGGCGTTCGGCTACAACAACTCGGTGGAGTCGTTCTCGGCGGTGCTCTGCACCGACAGCCGCAACCCCACCTGGCAGAGTTCCTGGGCGAAGAACGTCGCGCGCGCCGATGCCGCCTCCCCGCACTTTGGCCGGATCTGGCTCTGGGAGAGCGCGGTGTGCGCCACCAAGTATTGGACGGGCAAGGACGAGGACGCCTATCGCGGCCCGTTCAACAAAGCCACCCGCAACCCGCTGCTGCTGGTGGGCTCCCCGTATGACGCGGCGACGAATTATGACGCGGCCGCCACCACCGCCGCCCGGCTGCCGAACGCCTACCTGATGAAAACGAACACCTTCGGCCACACCTCCTACGGCTACTCCGAATGCGCCACCTCCGCCATCGACGCCTATCTCGTCTCCCGCGCCGCCCCACCTGCCGAATGTCCCGCCGACACCACCGGATTACTCTTCGAATAGTTTTTGGATCGACCATTACCGCACCTGCCATTTCAGTAGGGTAAACGCGTGGAAATCCTGACGATCGCGGTCATTGGCGTGCTGGTAGTGGTGTTGGTGAACACCGCCGCGCCAAAACTCGGCGTCGCCGCCCCGCTGCTGCTGCTCGCGCTCGGCGTGGGGGCCAGCTTTCTGCCGTTCGCTTCAGAGTTCACCGGCGTCGATCCGGAGTGGATTCTGGGCGGCATCCTGCCCCCGTTGCTCTATTCCACCGCCGTGAACACCCCGATCATGGAATTCCGCCGCGATTTCCGCACCATCTCCACTTTCTCGGTGATCCTGGTGATCGCCACCGCGGTGATCATCGGCTTTTTGATGACGTGGCTGGTGCCCGGCCTGCCGCTGCCCTTGGGCATCGCCCTGGGCGCGATCCTCTCCCCCACCGACGCGGTGGCTACCAGCATCGTGCGTCGCGCCGGGGTGTCGAACCGGATCGTCACCGTGCTGGAGGGCGAAGCCATGCTCAACGACGCGTCCGCCTTGGTGCTGCTGCGCTCGGCGGTCGCCGCGGCCGCTGCCTCCGTCACCCTGTGGGAGATCGCGTTGGATTTCGTCTACGCGGTGGTGGTCGCGGTGGCGGTTGGCTGGATCGTGGGCCAGTTGAATGTCTGGATCCGCAAGCGCATCCACCAGGAGATTCCGTCGGTGGCGATGGCGATTGTGATCCCCTTCGTCGCCTACATCCCCTGTGAGCACCTGAACGCCTCCGGGCTGGTGGCCGCGGTGGTGGCCGGGCTGGTCTACGGGCACCATTCGGCGCAGAAGATTGACGCCTCGGTGCGCCTCCACGAAGAATCGGTGTGGCGGGTGATCGAGCTGCTGCTCGAATCGATGGTGTTCCTGCTGATGGGCTTGCAGCTCACCCAGCACATCGGCCAGCTGCACTATGCCCAACGCACCCTGTGGGAGGCGGTCTGGCTGGGCGCGATTGCCGCCACCGTGATCATCTTGGTGCGCGGCATCTTCGTGGCCTTCTCGATCTGGCGGCTCTCCATCATCTATCGACGGCATCCGCATCTGCGCGAGCGGCTCAGCGAGCTGCAGCAGAAACTCGACGATTTCGACACCGAGGACATCACCCAGTATCCGCACTACCAGGAGGCGCTCGCCCGCGGAATGCATCCGGCCGCGCAGGCCGCGCGCGTGAACCAGGTGAAGAAGAAGCTCAAACGCCGCATCAACGACCTGGATTACTTGGCCGCCGAACGGTTCAACTGGAAGGACGGCACGGTGCTGGTCTGGGCGGGGATGCGCGGAGCGGTCACTTTGGCAGCCGCCCAGTCGCTGCCGTTCGACATCGAATACCGGCCGCTGTTGGTGACCACCGCCTTCATCGTCGCGGGCGGGACGCTGGTGCTCCAGGGCGGCTTGCTGCCCTTCCTGACCCGTCGGCTGAAAGTCTCCGGCGCGCCCACGGACATCCGGGATCAACAGATGACGGATCTGCGCGCCGAGTTGGCGGCCGCCGCCATCGCCCAGCTGGAAAACCCGGATTTGCGCCGCGCGGACGGCTCGGAGTACTCCCAAGGGGTGCGCGAGAGCGCCCGCGAACACATCCTCATCAACGTGCATCTGGCCGAGATCGACTACTGCCAGTCTTCGGAGCTGCGCGCCGAGGTGAACGAGCTGCGGATGGCCCTAATTGAGGCGCAACGGGATCAGTTGCTGCAGATCCGCGACGAGGGCCAGTACCCGTCCAGGCTGTTGAACATCGCCCTCAAGGAGCTGGACGCCGAACAGATCGGCACCGAATTGAAGAACCCGGACTTCGAGGACGACGAGTAAGCTCCAACTTCGGCAAGCGCGGGACGGTACCCTATTGGGTGTGAGTGAAGCGAATTATTCGGGGACGCAGCTACGGTGCTACCGGCATAAGGACCGGGTCACCTATGTGCGCTGCCAACGGTGTGGGCGGGGGATCTGCCCCGAATGCATGGTGTCGGCGGCGGTCGGGTATCAGTGCCCGGATTGTGTGAAGAAAGGCTCAAAAGCCTCGCGGACGGGAAGGGGGCCGTTCGGGGGGCTGCTTTCGTCAGACCCGACGGTCAGCTCCGTCACCCTGATCGGCATCAACGTGGTGGTCTTCCTGTCCATCACGATCTGCACGTATCTGGCGCGGCTCAACCTCTCCAGTTGGCTGGCGCTGTCCTTGCAGGGGCAGTGCAATGTGATCGGCGATCCGACGCACTACTACCCCACCGCCAGCACGGCCGCAATGTGCGCGATGACCGACGACGGCGTGTTCGTACCCGGCTTTCTGAACGGCGCGTACTGGCAGCCGATCACCTCAATGTTCGCCCACGAGGGCTTCCTGCACCTGGCGTTCAACATGCTGGCGCTGTGGTTCCTCGGCCCGCAGTTGGAGCGGATTGTGGGACGGGGCCGCTTCCTGGCGCTCTATCTGCTTTCCGGGCTGGCGGGCTCGGCCGCCATCCTTTGGCTGGCGGGCCCGACGACCTCCACCCTCGGCGCTTCGGGAGCGGTGTTCGGCCTGATGGGCGGGCTGCTGGTGATCGCGCTGAAACTGAAGGCGGACGTCCGTTCCATCCTGTTCTGGGTGGGCATCAACGTCATCTTCACGGTGGCGAATTACCAATCCGGCATCTCCTGGCAGGGGCACCTGGGCGGGCTGGTCGGCGGGCTGGTCATCGGCGCGATCCTCGCCTACACCACCACCATCTCCCGCACCTACGGCACCGCCGCCCCGCGGGAGCGGCAGCAGATCATCTACCTGACGGCCTTCGGGGCGCTGATCCTCGCGGCCTTGGTGCTGCGCCTCTTCATATGAGCGAGGCGATCGTCTTCCCCGGCCAGGGGGTGCAGCGCGACGGCATGGACCAGTTCGGCGACCCGGCCGTCTGGGCGGAGGCGGACACCTACACCCGTGACGCGCTAGGTTTCTCGCTGCTGCACATCGTGCGCGGCAATCCCCCCGAGTTGCAGCTTGACGGCGAGACGGTCCAGCACCCGCTGGGGCTGCTCTACCTGACGCAGTTCGCGCAGGTGGCCTTGAGCGCGTTGGCTTTCGCGCAGGTGGGTGAACGGCGGAAAGCCGGCACGTTGCCCGAGCGGGCGTATTTCGCCGGGCAGTCGCTGGGCGAGTTGAACGCGCTGGCCGCCTATGCCGGAGTGGCCACGCTGCCCGACACCCTGCAGATCGGCTGGGAGCGCGGGCTGGTGATGCGCGATCTGGTGCCTCGGGACGCCACTGGGGATACCAACTATCGGCTCGCGGCGCTGTGCCCCGAGCTTTTTGGGGTTGACGACGCGGCGCTGCCCGGATTCGTGGCGGAGATTGCCGAGCAGTGCGGGGAGCTGCTGGAGGTCGTCAACTTCAACATCCCGCGCCGCCAATTCGTCGCCGCCGGCACCAAAGCCGCCCTGGCCCGCCTGCGCGAGGTGGTGTTCGCGCGCGCTCGGCCGTACCGGGGAATGCCGCCCTACCTGGAGATCGAAGGCATCGACATCCCCTTCCACTCGACGGTGTTGCGCCCAGGGGTGCCGCAGTTCCGCGCGATTCTGGACGCCCGCCTGCCCTTCGAGATCGACTCCGCCCCTTTGGATGGCCGCTACGTCCCCAACCTCACCGGCGAACTCTTCACCGCAAATGACGTTCCGGTGCGCGAACGGCTGCTCACCCTGCTCTCCGCGCAACTGGCCGCCCCCGTCCCCTGGATCAAAATCCAAGCCCTGCTTTTTTCACTCGCCGACCGCTACACCGAAATCGGTATGCCCACCGCCCCCACCTTGACGAACTTGGCCCGGCACAGCGCCGCCGCCCTCGGCGCGACCACCGAGATCACCATGCCTTAACTTAGGCCCAGGCGGCTTCGCGGATGCCTTCGGAGACGGTGGGGTGGGGGAAGACGATTTGGCGCAGATCGGCGACGGTGAGTTCGGTTTCCAAGGTGGTGGCGGCACCCCAGATGGTTTCGGGGGCGTAGGGGCCGACCATGAAAATGCCGCGCACCAATCCGGATTCGCGTTCGGAAATCAGTTTGACGGCGCCGGGAGCGCGCACCCCGTTTTCGGCGATGAAGCGGCCCGAAAGGGTGAGCGGGACGGTTTTGGCCACCACGTCAATCCCCTGTTCGGCGCATTGCGCCTCCGTCAATCCGACGCCGGCGGCTTCCGGAATGGAGTACACCGCCCACGGGACGGATTCGCGGCGGAAGATTTGCCCATCTTGGGTGGCGGCGGCGGGATCGAGGATGTGGGCGACGGCGATCTCGGCCATCCGATAGGCCGCGTGGGCGAGCGGCACCCGGCCGGTGACGTCACCGACCGCCCAGACGTTCGGCAGGTTGGTGCGCATGGTGGCGTCCACGATCACGCCCTGCCGGTTGGTGGCCACCCCCGCTTCCTGCGCGCCCCAGCCTTCCAACAGCGGACGGCGACCGACGGCCTCCAGGATCACCTCGGCCTCCAGGCGTTGCTGGCCCGCGGCGTTCTCAAACACCACGGTGTTGCCCTCGATGGCCGTCACCTTGGCGGAGAGGTGGAAGTTCACCGCGGACATGCCCTTGCGCAGCAGGGCGGAAAGATCGTCATCCATGAACGGGATGATCTCGTCGAGCATCTCGATGACGTCCACCTGCGCCCCGAAGGCGGCGAACAGCGAGGCGAACTCCACGCCGATCACCCCGCCGCCGATCACGGCCAGCTTCTCGGGGACGTGGTCAATGGCCAACATGCCGGTGGAATCCACCACCGCCGGATTGCCCGCCAGCCCTGGAATCGGCGGGGAAGCCGGGATGGAACCGGTGGCGATGATCACATGCTCGCAGGAGTACGTCTGCCCGTCGACGGTGACTTGGCCCGGCCCGAGCAGCGTGGCGGCCGCCTTCACGACCTCCACCTTCGCCTTCTTTTCGGTGGCGGTGACGCCAGCCACCAGCGTCTTCACCACCCGGTCTTTCCAGGCCTGCACCCTGGCCCAGTCGAAGCTCACTTCGGTGGCGGTCACCCCGAACGGCTCGGCGTCGCGGGCGTGGGCGTAGAGCTTGGCCGAGTTCAGCAGGCTCTTGGTGGGGATGCAGCCGACGTTCAGGCAGGTGCCTCCCAGCGTCTCCTTTTCGGCGAGCAGCACTTTCTTGCCCGCATGGCCCAGGCGCTCAGCCGCCAGATAGCCGCCCGGACCGCCCCCAATCACAATCACGTCGTAATCCACGTTTCCAGTTTAACCCTGATCCACCGATTCTCGCCTACCCAACGACCCCATCCGAACGCGCTGACATCGTTGACGACACTCACCAGGCGGTCCAGCCTGCTTTCGTATCGTCGCCTTGTCATCACATCCGTCTGGTGCCGTTCGATACGCCGATAATCGGTGGATCAGGGCTCAAGAGTCCCGCTTGGGCTCGGCAATGAAATCGAAATGGTTGCGGGATGCAATGGCTTAAACTCTCTCTCATGGCAGAAATCTCGGTATCGGAAGTGTTTGGTTCGGCGCTGTCGCTCATCGGCGCAGTGGAGCCGCGGGTGGCGGGCGCGATCGCCCAGGAGTTGGCGGATCAGCGGGCCTCGTTGAAGCTGATCGCGTCGGAAAACTACGCCTCGTTGCCTACCCTGTTGGCGATGGGGAACTGGCTTTCCGACAAATACGCGGAGGGGACGCCCGGGCACCGCTTCTATGCCGGCTGCCGGAATGTGGACACCGTCGAATCGGTGGCGGACGAGCACGCCCGCGAGCTGTTCGGGGCCGCGCACGCCTACGCGCAGCCGCACTCGGGCATCGACGCCAATCTGGTCGCCTATTGGGCGATCCTGAATCACCGGGTGGAGTCGCCGACGCTGGCACGCCTGGGCGCGAAGACCGTCAATGATCTTTCCGAAGCCGATTGGGAGGATTTGCGTTTCGAGTTCGCCAAGCAGCGGGTGATGGGGATGAGCCTGGACGTCGGGGGCCATCTCACCCACGGTTTCCGTCCGAATATCTCCGGAAAGATGTTCCACCAGCGTTCCTATGGCACCGACGAGACGACCGAGCTGATCGATTACGCCCAGTTGCGTCAAGCCGCCAAGGAGTTCAAGCCGCTGATCCTGGTGGCCGGCTATTCGGCCTATCCGCGCCGGATCAACTTCGCCAAGATGCGCGAGATCGCCGACGAGGTGGGCGCCACCCTGTTCGTGGACATGGCGCATTTCGCCGGGTTGGTGGCCGGGAAGGTGTTCACCGGCGACGAGGACCCGGTGCCGCACGCCCAGGTGGTGGCCACCACCACGCACAAGTCGCTGCGCGGGCCGCGCGGTGGGCTGGTGCTGTGCAATGACGAATACAAGGACGCGGTCGACAAAGGCTGCCCGATGGTGCTCGGCGGGCCGCTGGGGCATGTGATGGCCGCCAAGGCGGTGGCGTTGGCCGAGGCGCGGCAGCCGTCCTTCCGCGAGTATGCCCAGCAGGTGGCCCGCAACGCGAAGGCACTGGCCGACGGGCTGCTCAAGCGCGGGGTGCGGCTGGTCACCGGCGGCACCGATAACCACCTGGTGCTGCTCGATGTGGCCACCAGCTTCGGGCTGAGCGGGCGGCAGGCGGAATCGGCGTTGCTGGATTCGGGCATCGTCACCAACCGCAACTCCATCCCGCGCGATCCGAACGGGGCCTGGTATACCTCCGGCATCCGGATCGGCACCCCGGCGTTGACCACCCGGGGCCTGGGCGAGGCGGAGTTTGACGCGGTCGCCGCCCTGATGGTCGAGGTGCTGAAAAACACCAGCCCGGAAGGGGCGAGCAAGGCGAAGTACACCATCGCCGACGGCGTCGCCGCCCGCACCAAGGCGGCCTGCGCGGAGTTGCTCGCCGACTTCCCGCTGTATCCGGGATTAGAGGTATAAAGAGGGGTGACGAGCGAACCCGTCACCCCCCTGCTATTCAAGAGTTACTTTTTGACCTTGATGGTCTTGGTGGCGGAAGTCTTGGCCTTGCCGTAGGCGGCGGACTTCGGCGTGTACTTTGCCTTCACCTTGATGGCCTTGGCGTACTTCTTCGGCAGCGTGACGGTGGTCTTCGCCTTGATGGCGTTGAAGGACTTCACCTTCTTGCCCGCGACATAGAGCGTCACCTTGCCCACCGCGGTGCCACTGGACAGCGTGATGGTGACGGTCACCTTCGGCTTGGTCTTCTTCTTGAAGGCCTTGCCGGTAACCGTGACGGACTTGGTGGTCACCGTGACCGGGGCGGTCTTGGTGTCGCTATCGTCAGTCGGCGTCGGCGTCGGCGTCACCACCTCGGCGGCCTGCAGCGCCAGGATCGCGTTCGCCACCGCGGTGATCGCGGCCTGATACTGCGCCGGGGTGGCGGACGGATTCGCCAACACCGTCTTCGCGGTCGCCAGCTCGGCGGCCACCTTCGCATAGGACAGCTCGGTGTACTTCGACGGGGTGATCGCCTCGGTGTTCTTGATCAACGTGCTCAGCGAGCCCGCCAACGCGGTCTTGTCCGGCTCCACCGGGGCGGCTTCCTTGGGCGTCAGCCCGGCCACCGCCTGGTTCACCGTCTGGATCGCGTTGTTGATCTGCGTGGCCGTCAGCGAATCCGGATTGACGTCGAGCAGCGCCCGCGCCACCGTCAGCGCCGAAGCCAGCGCGGCGACGCTTTCCGGCGAGTAGATCGAGGTGTCGATGCCCTCCGCCGAACCGATGGTGGAGAGCAGCCCCTGGGTGCTGGCCCGCGCCTGCAACCCGGCAACCGCGTTCTCCAGGCGGGTCAACGCCTGGGCGGCATCCGCGTTCGTGCCGGTGCTGACCGCGCTGCGAGCCTGCGCGAGCGCCGTCTCCAAAGCCGCCCACGAGGCTGCCGTGTAGGTAGCCTGGGTGGCCTTCAGCTTGTCAACCGCGTTCACCATCGCCGCCAGCTCCGCGGGAGCGTTGCGGTTCGGATCGAGCACCAGCGCCGCGATCGCCTGCGCCAACTGATCGCGGGCGGCGTCAATGGCCGTCTGCGAGGTCGGGGTGGCGATCAACGCCTGCGCCGCCGCCAAAGCCGCCTGGTAGTTGTTCCAGGAAGCGGCGGTGTAGTCGGTCTCGGCCATGCCCATCGCGGTGATGGTGTCCACCAGCGAGGCGAGCTGATCGGTGGCGGTGAGCGTCGTCAGGCCGGCCACGGCCGTCTGCAGGTTGCCCTGCGCGGTATCCACGTCCGCCTGGGTGGCGGTCGCCGAATCGCGGGCTGCCTTCGCCGCCGTCAGCGCGGACGTCAACGCGGACCAACTGGACGAGGTGTAGTTCCCCGGCACCAGCGAGTTGCCCGCAATCTGGGCGTCCACCGAGTCGATCAGCGAGATCAGCGAGGCCTTCACCACCGCGATCTCCAAAGCGGCCAGCGCGTCGGTGATGGCATCCAGCGCGGCATCCACCACCGGCTGGGTGACGTTCTCCGGATGCGCGATCAAAGCCTTGGCGTCGTCAATCGCATCCTCAAGATCCGCCCAGCTTGCCGGGGTGTAGGTGGCGGCAGCGTCAGCCAAGCCGTCGACAGCGTCCACCAGCGCGGCCAGCGGAGCGGTGTCACCACGCGGCACCAGGTTCGCGTAGGCGGCGTTGATGTCCGCCAGCGCCTGATCCACCACGGCCTGGTCGGTGGCGCTCAACGCGGCCTCGCCAGCGGCGAGCGCGTCTTGCAGATCCTCCCAGGAATCGGCGGTGTAGTTCTCCTCGACGAGCAGATCCGAATCGATGGCGTTCTCGATGTTGTCGATGCGCTTGGCCAGCGCCGCGGTGTCAATCGGGGCGTCGCCGACGCGGACGGTCGCGGTATGCGAGACCTTGGTGGAGCCGGAGGTGGCCACCACCGTCACCCGCACGATGCCCTCGCCAGTGGCGTGCAGCTTGCCGGCGCCGTCAATGGAGGCCCCTGCCGAGTTCTCCTCGGCCATCGCGATCGAGTACACATAGGTGGCAGACGGATCAGCCGGGACGACTTCAGCCTGCAGCGCGACGCCCGCACCCGAACCGGCCGGAGCACCCAGAGCGAGCGCGGAATCCGCCCACTGATCCGGGAAGTTCACGTCGATGCCGTCAATGGTGGTGGTGGCCGAGTTGTACTCGGTGACCAACGGGCCATTGCGGACGATGACCGGGAAGCTGGACGAGCCGGAGGTGCCGTCAGCGGTAACCGTGGCGGTGATCTCCGCGGTGCCCACCCCCACCGGGGTGACCGCACCAGAGCCGGAAACCGCGGCGACCGCCGGGTTGGAGCTGGTGTAGGAGACCTGTACCTCGTCAAGATCATAGAACGACTGGTCGTTCCGGGTCGCCGACAGGTTCGCGTGGATGGCGTTGCCAGGCGTCTGCAGGTTGAGCAGCACGCCGTCCGGCACCGTGGCCACCGTCTCCACCCGCGGGGTGAGGGTGCCGTGGAGCTGGAAGGTGCTCGTCAGGCCAGCGGCGGCGTCACTCGACGGGCCGACCAGGATGTTCCAGGTGCCCAGCGGGTAGTACTCCTTCATCGCCACGTCATCCCAGAACCACAGGTCTTCGCCCTTCAGCTCAATGGCGACGTTGACCGTCTGCCCGGCGGCAATCGGGACCTTCTCGAAGCCCTTCAACTGGATGTCGGGATACATCGGGTCGGCGGCGAGCGGGCTGGAGACATACAACTCGACCGTCTCCTTGCCGTCGACGGTGGAGGTGTTCTTCACATCCACGCTGGCCGTCAGCGTGCCGTTCACGTTCAGGCTGGAGGTGTCGAGCTGCAGGTTCGAGTACTGGTACGTCGAGTAGCTCAAGCCGTAGCCGAACGGGAAGGTGACGTCGCCGGTGTAGTACTGGTAGGTACGGCCGAGTTTGCCGTCCACCGGAGCCAGCGAGTAGTCGAAGATGTTCTGGTAGCCGTCCAGGTTCTTGTACCAGGTGACCGGCAGCTTGCCGGTGGGGTTCGCCTGGCCGAACAGGATGCGCCCGGCGACTTCAGACTGCGACTGGCCGTTGTAGGCCGTCCACACCAGCGCCTTCGCCTGATCCACGAATGAGGTCACGTCGACGGCGTTGGTGGTGGCCATGTAGACCACGGTGTTCGGGTTCAACGCGGCCGCCTCGGCAGCCAGCTCGCCTTGGGCGCGGGCCAGCTCGTAGGAGGCGCGGTCCTCGTCCTCACGGCCGTCGGCCGGGTTGTTGGCGAGTACCGGCTGCGTCTGGTTGTTCGAGCACAGCGTGCCCACATAGACGATGACGGCATCCGCGCTGGCCACCTCGTTCGCCCAGGTGTTGCCCGGGTTGTCCGAGTCGATGTCCTCGTTCAAGGTGGTGTGGTAGAACTCGGAGCGGTACACGAAGTAGAGGTGCTGCTCCACGCCGGTCGGGCCATTGTAGGCGGCCCGCTGATAGGCATTGGAAGAGCTGATGCCAATGCCCGGGATGGTGCTCATGATGCCGCCGGTCGGCGAATCGACGCGCAGGTCGAAGTAGCCGTCGGTGAGGTAGTTGGTACCCGCAGCGCCCGTCATCCGCAGCTCGATCTGGGTGGTACCCACCGGGATCTCCTTGGTGAAGCCCAGCCAGCCCTCCCAGGAGTTATTCGAGGTGATAGTGGTCGGGTTGTTGGTGCCCGCCGTCCAGCCGATGAAGTCGCGCTGCTGCACGATCTCCGGGACGGTCACCCGGCCCAGTTCAGTGTCTGAGGCGTCGAGGAAGCGGATCGCGGTGGAGCTGCCGCCGACGGTGCCGCCGATGGCTGGCTTGGTGCGCGCCCAGTCGCCACGGGTGCTGCTGCCGATCTTCGGATCGCCGGAGATGCCGGGGTAGAACTTCACATCCGCCGCCGGGTTAATGGCTTTGGCGGCATTCGTGATCGCGGTCACCGGCGGGGTCTCGAAGATGCGGCGGGTCGGCGAATAGTTGCCGTGTACCGAGATCTGGGCCTGCGGGCCGAGGATCACGATCTTGGACGAGTTCGCGGCCTTGATTGGCAACATCTTGTTGGTGGAGCCCTGGCGGGTGTCATTCTTGAGCAGCACCACGGATTGATCCGAAACATTCTCGGCCTCGTCCTTGTGCGTCTCCAGGTAGGACTTCCACTCGGTCTCATTGGTGGCGGTGTTGTATTCGGCGGCGGAACGGTACGGAACCGTCTCGATTGGGTCGAACTCGCCGGTCTCCATGCGCAGCGTGAAGGCGCGGGTGAGCGCGACGTCCATGTCCTCGTCGGTGATGTAGCCGTTGGAGATGCTGGTCGGGAAGCCCGCGGAAAGCGCGTACTCGCCGCCGGAGCAGGCGAGGTCGGTGCCCGCCTTCAAGGTGTAGGCGACGGCTTCGGCGTTGCTGGCCGCGTGGCCCAGCTCGGCCGGGGCGAAAGCGTGCTTGTTGGAGGCGTACACGTCACCGACGGCGCCGCAGTCGGACACCACAGTGCCGG
This sequence comes from Propionibacteriaceae bacterium, assembly GCA_031272505.1. Classification (GTDB taxonomy): domain Bacteria; phylum Actinomycetota; class Actinomycetes; order Propionibacteriales; family Propionibacteriaceae; genus Propionicimonas. Next base: position 11,230 of record JAISTQ010000022.1, on the reverse strand, counting down.
TGAAGCCCCAGGTGCGCCGGGCCAACGTCTCCAAGGAGTACTCGCTGGCGGACATCGGCACCCCGTTGACGGCGTTGTAGGCCGTCATCAGCGAGCGGGTCTGGTGGTTGGCGGCCAAATCGGCGAACGCCCAGGTGTAGTACTCGCGGATCTCGCGCTCGGAGACTTCCTCGGAAGCCCAGCGGCGGTCGTTCTCGGAGTTGTTCGCGAAGTAGTGCTTCGGGGTGGCGGCGACCTTCAGATAGGTGGCGTCGTGGCCTTGCAGGCCGTCCGCGTAGGCGCCGGCCATGTTGCCGGTCAGGTACGGGTCCTCACCCCAGGTTTCCTCGGTGCGGCCCCAGCGCGGGTCGCGCGCCATGTTGATCGTCGGCGTCCAATACGTCAAACCTTTGTGCGGGGCATAGCCCTCGGAGTTGGTGTTGTTGTAGTTGGACATGATGCGGCCTTCGGTGGAGACGATGTCGCCAGCCGCTTCGATCAAATCCCGATCCCAGGAGGCGGCCATCGCGATCGGCGACGGGAACTCCGTCGCCCAGCCACCCATGTTGAAGGTGGTGATGTTGGCACCAGTGGTGCGCCCGGCGTGGGCGACGCCGTGCATGGCCTCATTCCAGTAGTTGTACGGTTCGACGCCGAGACGGGCAATCCGGGGCGCGATGCCAGATTGATACTGCCGCTCCGCGCGGAACTGTTGGATCTTCTCATCACGGGTCATCCGCGAGACGAGGTCTGCCGCACGGACACTGAACGGCAGCGTGACGTCTTGATACGGAAGCGGAGGATCGGCGCTGGCGACGCCTCCTCCCGTAGTGGTGAATGCGAGCGCACTCGAAGAGATCAGACCGATGGTAATCAAACCGACGATCATCCCCTTCCGAGTGCGTTGATTGTCAAAAGTTGACATAGTTTCTCCTTTGAGGAGAGCCCGAGGGCGGACGCTCCCCGATAGTTGGGCTCGGGGGCGGGCGTTGCCCCCGGACACAGGCACCAATGCCCGGCCAACCCCAGCCTAATCTGCCTCACTATGTCCACGAAATTCCTCCAAACCCCCACGAAATTGTTTCCGGCAATGGTCTTCACTCACTTCGTTCGCCCAGGCTCAGTGTGTTCGCTCCAAGCGCAGCCCGAAACCCAACCTATCGGCACCCCGCTGGCGTCATCCTCGAGCCGAAGGCTCGGGGATCCAGTCCGACGGGCGCCTTGCGCCTTCGGAGGACAAAGAGTGCCTGAGCGAAGCGAAGGCGATGCAGCCCGGAGGAGGACTCTCCCCGCACCCCACCGCCGTCATTCCAGACCTGACCGGCAGCCCGAAACCCAAGTCTCCCCGCACCCCGCTGGCCGTCATCCTCGAGCCGAAGGCTCGGGGATCCATCGCGCGACATGCCGAAGGCATTTGGAGCGCGTCAAACACGCGGGAGCGTTAGCGACCACCAATCCCCCGCAGATTTTCGTTCGTAATGTTGGTGCCGTATAGTTCGCACATGGTAGATGAAGAATTTGATGTACATGAGCACGCGCGTCAGGCTACGTTGAATGCGTTCAAGTATCGCCGGGCCACGAAGAAATTCGATCCAGACCGGATCATCTCCAAGACGGACTTCGACACGATTCTCGAAGCCGCCCAGCTCACCCCAACGTCGAATGGGCTGGAGCCGTTCAATCTGTTGGTGCTGCAATCACCGGGCCTGCGGGCGAAACTGGTGGCCGAAGCGGGAGGCGGGCCGCAGTGGGTGGACGCCTCGCACGTCATTGTGATCACCACCAAGCAGGGCAGTGAGCTGCGCAAGGGCTCGGCATTCTTGCGGCATATGAAACTGGACGTGCAGGGCTTTGCGGAAAAGGACTTCCCCAAGTGGGAGAAGAACTTCCAGGGCTTCTTGAAGGATAAGCTCGGCATCACCGACGATGTGCTGCTCGGCGAATGGGCGAAACGCCAGGCTTATATCGTGCTCGGCAACATGATGACGGCCGCAGCGCTGATCGGCATTGATTCGTGCGCCCTGGAGGGCTTCAACTACGCGGAGGCCACCTACGTGCTCACCGAGGCCGGGGTGCTGAACCCAGACACCGACGCCATCGCCGTAGCCGTCGCCTTCGGCTTCCGCTACGAAGAACCGTCCCGAGCCCGCACCCGCCGCCCCCTCGACGAAATCGTGAAATACGCCTGATCCCCTTGGACGTCAACTCACCGCCACCTCCCCGGGCGCGGAGGGACGGGGCTTGTCGAGAACAGTTTCGCAGTGGTCGAGTAACCTATTGCACGTGACGCAAAACCCGAACCGTCCGACGCGACGCCCGAGTGTTTGGGTCACCCCGCCGCAGCGGGTGGAGGGCGGTTGGAGGCCAGCTACCAAGCGACGAGTGGTGTTTCCCGCCAGTGAGCCGCAGCGGGTGGGCGACATGTGACGGGGTAGGGCTGCTTCCGAACCGCCTTCCAGCAATGGAAGAGATGCTGTTTCAAGGTTTACGGATTTCATGAAATGAGGTATTCTAGTGATATGACAGTAGTGACGGTAGCTCCCAAGACCGAGCGGATTACCATAGACCTTCCCGCGCAGGATTACGCCGGGTTAAAACTGGTCGCGGCCGCCGGGGGACGAGGTTCCACCATGACCGGCATCGTGCGCCGCCTCATCCACGAATACTTGGCCTCCAACGAAGACGCCGCAGACTTGGCGCTCGTCGCGCAACGTGCTCGGGATTCCGCCCCATCACTAACTTCCCAGCAAGTGGACCAGGCATTGGCGGAACACCGAGCAGGTAAATGAAATACCGACAAACACTCGCCATCGAGTGGCGTCCTGACGCATTGCAAGACCTCTTGGCTCTGAACGATGAAGAGCCCGCGCTGGCGGACGCTGCCCTGGCCGCAATCGATGACTTGGCTCATCGCCGACAGACCGGAAAAGCACTCGGAGTCCGCGAGAGCACAGGTGACCTCTCCGGCATGTACCGGCAACGATTCGATCTCCCTGGCCGTACTCCCATGCGATTCCGGGTGATCTTCGAGATGCTCGATGACCGCCGTATCGTCATTTGGGTGATCGGCCGCCGTGCCCGCCGCTCGGCCTATCACACCGCTCAAGCACGAAAACCGTCCCAGACCTGACTCATCGAAAACCCTCGTTGACACGGTCTACCCCGATCCACCGGTCTAAGAGTTGCCCGTTCAAGGAGAGGGGTGACGGGGAAATCAACCGGATCCAGCTACTTGACGGTAAGCGCCACCTTCACAGTCTTGGCTTTGACCTCGGTGCCTGAGAAGGATATCGAGATCTTGTACTTGCCCTGCTTCAGCCCGGAGATCTTCACCGTGCCCTTGCCGGACTTCACCTTTCCGGTGAACGTCTTGGAACCGACTTTGACCTTCAAGGTGCCCGACGGCTTGAGCCCGGTCGCCTTGACGGTGACCGTCAGCTTCACCTTCTGGCCCGGCTTGATTGACGACTTTGCGAACTTAGCGGTCAGCTTGCCGGTCAGTTGGGCGGCTTTCTTCGCCGCCGATGTCTTGACCGTGGTCGTCGAACCAGCCTTTGAGGCCGTGACCTTCACAGAGATCTTGTGGCCGGCGTCAGCAGCGGTGAGCTTGTACGACGCCTTGGTCGCCTTCTTGATCGACTTCCCGTCGCGCAACCACTGGTACTTGACCGTCCAGCCCTTCGGAAGTGAGCCGACCTTGAGCGTCTTGCCGACCTTCAGTGTGCCAGTGAGTTTCGGCTTGAAGCTAACAGTGTTCTTTGGAACCGAGAATGAGCCCGCAGTGTACTCGTACGGCTCGTATCCGGCCTGCGTCAACGTCACCTTCAGCGACACGTTGGAGCCGACGTCGGCAGTGGTCAACGTGTAGTTGGCGCCGGTGGCACCCGGAATCGCAACTCCGTCGCGGTACCACTGATACGACGCATCCCACCCAGCCGGGGTCTCTCCTGCGCTCAGCGTGCTCCCCGAAGTCAACGTGTCGGTATCCGTTGCCTTGGCGACCGGCTTGGTTGCGGGCGGCGTCGGGTCGAGCTTCGGGTTGGAATCACTTGGGCTCGGCGACGGAGAAGAAGTCGTCGTCAGAGTCGGCGTAGGCGTCGGAGTGGTCGACGAGGTCGGCGTCGGGTTCGACGTCGGAGTCGGCGTAGGTGTAGGCGTCGTTGTCGGAGTGGTCGTCGGAGTCGTCGTTGGAGTCGTCGTCGGCGGCGTCGTTGGACTCGGAGACGGACTCGGCTCAGTCTCCACCTTCGGCACTGCGACCGTTTCACTGATGACGGTCGTGCCCACGTATCCGACGCGACTGACGGTGAGCTGCACCGAAAGGTTGCGCTCGGCGTCGTCCGCGACCACCGTGTAGGTAGACCCGGTGGCACCAGGAATCGACACGCCACCGCGCAACCACTGATAACTCTTCGTCCAGCCATCCAGGCTGTCCCCAGACGTGAGCGCAGTAAGGATCAGTCCGACCTTCGGAGTGCCGCTGATTGCCAGCGAGAAGGAGGGCGCGGGCTGCAGTGGCACCTCAATCGAATCACTCGTGTACACGAAGTCTCTGTAGGCACTGAACGTCGCGGTCATCTTCACGGAGATTTCATGCTCTGCGTCTGCATCGCCGATTGTGTAGCTGGAGCCAGTTTCACCTGAGATAGGCATCCCGTCGCGCAACCATTGGTAGGTGACCGTTGTTGGATCAGCAAACCATCCATCTATCGTTACTGTAAGGCTCGCACCAGTCAGCACGGGGCCATCCCCTTGTAGTCCTTCGACCGTCGGCTCGGCGATCACCGGGATTTGTGGCCTCAAGTCAACGCTTGCCGCAGCAACGTCGACGGACACGCTCATGCCGCTTGCATCTGTGACTGTCAGGATCGCTACCGGTGGCTGTCCTTCGATAGCTTGCCTGGTAACACTTGCGCCCGTGAGCACCTGATTATCAGCGAACACCCAGGAGGCGTTTTGGCCTTCCGTGAGATCGGTGTTGAAAACCCAAGTTGAACCCGCAACTGTGGCCGTGCCAGAGACTTCGAGCGGCAGAACAGAAGAATCCGTGGTGATGCTAAACCTGACGCTTTCCCCTGCTACTGCCGCTCCCAAACGACCGCTCGAGTAACCCACTGGCACGACTTTCGCAACCCAATCACCAACCTTCGGGCCCTCAACGTAGGCATACCACTCACCGAAGAAGTTCTTGCACCAGAACAAGAAACACCCCTGCCCTTCAGTACCATCGTGTACCACACCATCAGGGTCTTCGAGTATCAACTTGTACCCAGTGGGCACCCCATTCGCTCTTGCGCTGATCGAACTAACTCCTGTTGACACGCGGAATACTTGGATAGCCCCCTCCCCAGGAACAAGGGTGACGTCAACGGTGTTGTTGTCCTTGATCGCCTTAGCGAACGCCTTCTCCAAAGCCCGTTGCCCTTCGGCGTTTGGATACATCGAGTAGGTGGTGGAACGGTATCCGGTCGTCCAAGTGTCGATGTACTCCAAAATGTATGGGTTGAACCCAGTGTCCTCGTTGCGTTCACCATTCAGGCACATCCGTTTGGACTCGAACTCTTGGTCGGTCGACACGACATACACCCATGTCCCACTCCTGCCGTCAGCCAGGTTAAATTGGTGTACCGCCTCGACAATCTCCTGATTCAACAGGTCGATAAGTGCATTCACCTTCGCCACCTCCCGCTTGGAGATTGGCAAAGTGAAAATCACAGAGCCGGGGCACTCGGACCCATCGAAGTATTTCGGATACGTGGAAACGTATACTTTCGCCCTTGGAGCCTTGGCCACTATGTGGTTGAGTGCTGTGACCATCCGGCTTCGAAGAACACCCGAAGATAAAACTGCTGGCGACGAGACACGTTCCAGGTCGTAGTGCATCAAACTGACCATTGCTTTCTTCAGTTTAACAATGGACTTAAGGCACTTCACAGCTTTCGCAGGCGTTCCCTTGAACTCCAGGAGACAGTCAACGGCAGTGTCCACCACAGCTTCCGCGATATCTGTCGCCTTGACTTTCACAGCCCACAAGCTCCCCCAGCCGGAGCTATAACCGGCCGAACCCAGGAACTCGTCCACTACCATGTCTGCTTCGCAAATCCCCTCAGGCATTTTGAAGCACAGGTCGAAAATATCGCTCAGCCCGACGTCACTAGCGCCCGCCGAGAGAGTGACGGTCTCCGTGAACTGTGACAGGTTGTCCACCTGCGCGGGTTCATTTATCTGAGCAGGGTTTTCTGAGTAGATGTCTTTCAGTAACGCACCAGAACAGCCAGCATAAAGCGCAGGTGAAAGCTCCTCCCGAACTTCGGGGTCTTGGGCTAATAACCTTCCGTACGAACCAAACGACCTGTGGCAGGTGTTATCGTTCGCGCCTAAACCGACATCTTCAAGTATGTCACCAACTTGGTCAGTAACGTCTAACGATCCGATGGTGTCCATGATTAGATCACGGGCGGCGTCTTGAATCAAATTGATCGCCCGTTCGTCGAATGCGGCAAGGTCGGTTGCGGTTCCGTTCTCGAATTCCTCTACGCCTTCACCGGATGCGTACCCATCCCCAAGGGAGACGTAGCGTGCCGCACCTGGGATGAGCTTGTAGTACGGCTCCCAGCCATCATCCGTGAGGGCTAACACGGTGAAATAGCCACCCAGTGAAGCGTTTTCCGGACCGAACCGGACTGTGGTCTCGGATGTTGTCTCTAGTTCTGTCCATGTGTAGTCAACGAGCTTATCGAGTGTATAGACCTTGTAACTACGGGCACCGACGACAGGCTCCCACCAGAGTTGCAGATAGTCATGCTCCTCACCATCTACCATCTGGCTTCCTAGCGTCGCAAAGACCGGTTCGCGCGTTGTCGTACGGGGCGCTTGCCCAACCTCTTGGACGATGTTGATCTCTACCCCGCTGACCTGGGCGAGGGAGGACTCTCCATAGTCGGTGATCATTCGAGTGACATAGCCTGGGGTTAAGTCTTCAGAAAGCACTTTGCCCAAGCCCTGATCGAAATCGGTGCCGATGCCGGCGTAGAGAACGCCCGGAAGCACCACCGATTCGCCAGGGGCCAAGGACGGTATAAGGCCCGAGGCGTGTTTTGTGTCTGGTGCCCAGACGTACCGGGCATCGGTGTCTTCGGCGTCCACACGCCGTTCTCCCATCTCGATCATTAGATTATGGACCGTCGTCGCTTGCTGCCCCTCTGAGACATTTTTCAAGGTCAGGGTAACTTGGAACGGCGCCCAGCGGTCGATGTCCGGTTCCACGGCTACGCTCAGTTCTAAGGCTGACCCAGCCCAAACCTTCAGCGGTTCCTCAAGCTGAGCTTTCAGTGTGAAGGGGGCGTCGAACGGCGAAAGCACACCGTTGTATTGGGCACTGATGTCGTACTCGCCCTCCGCGTCGCCGCGCAGAGTCCACGAGATACTCTCTGAACTCATCGGAGCGATATCGGGGACGGATACTGTTTCACTGGAGGCCATACCAGCGCCGTACACGGGCATGCGTGACAACCCACTAGGAGCATCAAGCGTTGCGATTCCATCGGTGAAAGTCGCCACATTGGAGAGGTTTTGTACCACCATTGTCACATCGAAGAACTCTTTCAAGAACGAGCCTTTGACTGGGATCACGAGCCATTCGATGATGGGTATCCCCTCAACAACTTCGTAGGTCGGATAAACACCGTGGCTGTCCCATGGTGGAGGCTTACACTCTTCCGGATCCTGATACAGGCATGAATCTGTGCCCCCGCCCCCGCCCCAGCCCCCGAGCGGTACGAAATACCGGTCCGGCTGGCCCGCGCACTCTATGAAGAGTCCGGAAGGTGTGGCCGTTACTTTGCAATCGCCATTAGGCGGAGTGCAGTTCTCTTCGCATTCACACTGTTCTTCCTCTGGGTCGCACTCCTCTTCTCCGTCTTCTCCGACGACAAAATGCACCCGGATCTCAGCTTCAAAGACCCACCGGTTGTCGGGGTCATCAGGATCTAGGCCACGCTCTACGATCTCTTCGAATGTGAGCTGATGACTGCTCAGAGTAGAGGCCGCAAAACTGCCCGAAACGAGGCTGGCGACTGCCTGGCCGGAACCGTCTACCACTTCGACCTCCGCTCTGACCGTCTGGAAGCCGCTGGCCCAGACGTCCACCGCAGCAGTTCCGTCAGGAATCCCGAACAGTGTGGCGACGCCTTCAGAATTTGATATTGCGGTCACCTTTCCTCCATCAGGAAGCGCGATGACAGCTTGCGCACCGGATACAAGGAAATCACCATTCTTGACGGTGATCCTCACTCCAGGAACTGTCGGCTTCTTCTGGACGGAGATTACCTGGCTTGATTCGTCGGTTTCATCACCAGAACGGACAGTGAGTATAACCGAGTAATCACCCTCGGAGGCGTAGGTATGAGTCACGCTCTTGCCCGTGGCGCTCTGCCCGTCTCCAAAATCCCAAGTGTAAGAGTCGATGAGCACCGACGGGCTGGAGGCAGAGCCGTCGAACGCCACCGGCTCCGTTGCATAGGCCAGTGAAATATCCGAAATCTCTGAAGTGAGCGGCGAAGGCAACACCGCCCTTGTCGTTGCGATCTTTACAGTCTTGAGCAGCGAATCGCTAATCGTGACAGAAACGAGATAGCTCTTGGCCGTTGGATACGAGTGTGTGAGGCTCAGTGCGGAGGTGTAGCTGCCGGTGGCTTTGGCTGAGCCGTCACCGAAGTCGACCTCGTACGTCAGCGGGGAGCCTTCCGCGTCGGAGGCTGTGATGTTGACGGTGAAGCTCTCGGTGACGTTCACCGCGGTCGGTACGTCAAGACTCACGGTCGGGGCCGCGTTCGGAGTGATGCTCACCGCCGCTGACTCGGCCTGTGTGCCGAGCCAGTTGGTACGGGAGAACGTCACTTTCACTGTCAACTGGCCTGCGGCGTTCGGCGTGTAGGTGGCGCTGTGCCCGACGACCGTGCCGTCCAGCTTCCACTCGTAGCTGGCGTGCCAGTCGCTCAAGCTGACGCCGGTGACGCTGACGCTCTGGGCCGCGCCTACCGTGGGCTGGCCGCTGATTGCCACACTTACAGATGGGGCCGGATGCAGCAGCGTGGTTTCGTTGGATGTCACAGTTGTCGACTCGAAGTACTGTCGGGTGAGGGTCACCTTCACCTTCAGTTTCTTCTCGGTGTCGGTCAAGCTGGTCGCGTACGTGGCTGAGGTCGCGCCCGGGATGTCTTCGTCGTCCAGCATCCACTGGTAGCTGGCGTTCCAGCCCTCCGGGATTGCGTTGTACAGGGAAACGCTGTCTCCCGCGACATAGCCACTTTCCAGGTGTGGAACGAAACTGACCGCCGGGTGCAGCGGTACGCTCACGCTGGCCGACGTGGCCGCACCGCTCTGGTAATACTGACGGGTATAGCTAGCCGTGACGGCGATGTCGTGCTCGGCATCAGAGTAGGCGACGGAGTAACTGGAGTTGGTGGCACCCGTAATCGGCGAGCCGTCAAGCAGCCACTGGTAGCTGGCGTTCCAACCTGAAGGCGCGGCGCTGGCGTGCAGGGTGTTGCCGCCGAGTGCCGTACCGGAGATCGTCAGGGTAGCTCCCGGGAAGACACCCTCGGAGATCGGGTAGATCGCATCCACCGTGCGCGATTCGTAGCCTTCGCGGGTGATGGTGCCGCGCAGAGTGATGTTGTCGGTGGTTGTCGGCGTGTAGGTTGCGCCGCTACCGACTTGGGTCTCGCCGCGCAGCCACTGGAAGCTGACAGTCCACTCGTCGAGGCTGCCCGGAATCGTCGCGGTTGCCTCAGCTTCGAGTTCTTCGCCGACACGGAAGCTGCCGGTCGCGGCTACGGTGAACTCGGGAGCGCGGTTCGGAACCTCGACGCTTGCCGAGGTTGCCACGGAAGTGTCGTAGTACTGCCTTGTCAAGGTGACCTGAACGGACAGCTCATGTCCGGCGTCATCGCCGGTGATCGTGTACGTCGCCGAATCGGCACCCGTGATGGCTTCCTCATCGCGCTGCCATTCGTAGGCAGCCAGCCAACCGAGGCTGGTGGCTTCATCAAGCCCAGAGACGGCGAGCGTCTCGCCGTGCAATACCGTGCCGGTGATCGCAGGCGTAAACTCGATGGCCACTCCAGACGTGATCGCTGTGCTGGTGATCTGGGTTCCGGACTGGTGACCGAGCTTGGTAAGCGTGACCTCAACAGTAACCAAATCCGTTGTTATTGGCCTGTAGTGGGACTGCGTCTGGCCTGATAGCAGGGCTCCGTCGGCATACCACTTGTAGCTGGCTGCCCAGCCTTCGTCTATTAGCCCGCCGATACCGGTGACTTCCAACTGTTCGCCGACTCGGCCTGAACCGTCGATACCAAGCGTGAACTCAGGGCCAGGTAATAGCGGGACGTCGACGGAAGCGGTCGTCTGCGTCGAGGATGTGTAATAAGGCCGCGACAAGGTGACGGAAACTGAAATCGCGTGCCCCGCGTCGGCGGCAGTGAGTTCGTACGTCGAGCCGTTGCCAACCGAATAGCCGTCGCGCTTCCAGTTGTAGTAGGCCGTCCAACCCTCAGTGTCTTCGTCCCATTCGACGCTGAGCGTTTCACCAACCTCGGGAGTGCCCAGCAACGTCGGGGCAAAGCTGACAGCGAACCCAGGAAGCACGGTTGCGGGCCCATAAGCCTTACTGATCGGCGCATAGCCTTCCTTTGTGGCTGAGAAATCCAGAGTGACGCTCGCCGTGGTTGTGGGTGTGTACGCCCAAAGCCACGCTCCTTCGATGGGTTCGCGATCCGTATCCGTCCCCCATTGGAAGGACACATCCCACCCCGCAGCAACAAGGGCCATCGCGCCTGCAATTGTGTCTGCTGACGGCGACAACTGCTCGCCGACGCGCGCGGTGCCGGTCACGCCGAAGGAAATCGATGGTGCCGGACGCAGCAACTCAATCTCGGTGCCGGATGCGATTGTGTGGGTATAACCGGTACGCACTGTGCCGTCCTGGATTATGGATGTGCTCGCGTCGGAATAGGTGTAGCTGCGCAAGGAAACCGTGTAGTTCACGCCCGGGTAGGTCGGGATGGAGAAGGTTCCATCTGTGGCTAGATACTGAGAGGCATAATGGGAGAAGCTACCCTCGACATGGGTCTGGCTAGCCGTCACATAGACGAAGTAACTGGTTGGATCGCGGCCTTCGGGAACCCATGCGGTACCCGAGATGGTTTCACGGGGGACGACGCCCTCGATGTCGACCGTTTGCGTCCCC
>JAISTQ010000059.1 GCA_031272505.1 Propionibacteriaceae bacterium | reverse complement strand
GGACACTGGCTTGTTTCGACAGTATCGCCGCGTTCGAGGCGGACAACAGTCCGTGGTTTGGACACGAAGCTGGAACGGCGGGAAATCTCCGTCTGGCCGATGAAGAATGGAGGCGCTATGAGCCGCTCATCTGAACAGAAAGCTGGTGTCGGTAGGCTAAGCCCGATCCGACGTAGGCGCGTCCTGAAGAATGAGTTTCCAGCAGAAGGAGAGTACGGTTTTGCGATGGTTCGCGGCGGTCCCGTGGACCTTGAGGGCGTGGAGTTGGTGGGGCTCTCGTCACTGCCACGGAACGATATCAACTGCGAGAACCGAGGCATCCATTGTTTCATCGACGATTACCGGTTTCAGCGGGTACTGAAGGAGCGCGCGAGGAGCAGTAGTCGGCGCGGAGTCGGTTTTCGGGTTGCATGATCGTCTCGTACCCGTCCTCGAAGGTGTGCTCGATGGTGCAGTCTTCGGATCACGATACTATGGGTAGGTGTACCCCCCATATCCCCGAAGAGAGCTGGAGAAGATTGTGACGAAGGGTCTTACCGTTCTAGCGATGTCCCTGATTGCGGTGACTGTGCTTACCGGATGCGTCACCGAGCCGCCGACTCCGAGCGAGACCGCACCAGGGAGTAGCCTCACGAGCCCGGCGGACTCGCCTACGCCTGCTGCCGAGCCGACTGTGGAGAGCCACACCTTGGGTGAGACCTATGAGTTGGGGGCTGCTCAGCCCTATGCCTACGCCGATCCGATCGGAACGCTGACTGGTGGTGTCGATCCCAAGAACGAAAACCTCTCCCGCGAGGGGTGGCGGATCGATTTGATGGGGGTCTACCGGCTCGGTAGTGACCGAGTTCTGGTAGAGGTGCGCCTCAACGCCGACGAAGCGGCGGTGCCCGATCTGAGCGCTCTCGCGGATCCTGATTTCAGTTGGTGGGTCCACCTGAACGACCGGGACAACGGCGGATACGCAGGAGCGCCCTACGAGTTTTCCGATGTCAAGCTGACAGTCGCCGGCGATGACACCAGCTACCGGGCCGTGCGGACGGAGACGAACTTCTGCCTCTGCTCCATGAACAACGCGAACATGAAGGAATACGATTTCGGCGGAGGTGGGGATTATCCCGCCTACGTCGTCATGTCGGCCCCGGAGGGCGCCAGCACGGTGACGCTGACCATTCCGTACGTCGGCTCATTCGAAAACGTCGCGATCGAGCCGTCGCTGCCGCAACGGGACCTCGTGCCGGCGTTCGCCGGCTATCAGTTGCGTCTGGTGAGCCTGGAGCGCGCCGCCGCAGGGACGGTGACAGCACGCGTAGCCGTCGAACGCCCGGCCGATGGCCCCAACCGCCTGCTGGGTCAGCTCGACGGAGCCAGCCCCTGGGACAGCAAGCACTTCTCGCAGACAGTGTTCGAGAACCTCCTGGCAGTAGATGCCGACGGGGTTTGGGGCGGTTGGCAGCCCGCCAACGAAACGGCCCAGTGCCCATCCTGCACCGACGCCTATGGGCCGAAGGTGGGCGAGGGAGTCGAAATCGAGATCACGTCACCCGATCCTGGCACCCAAGACCTGCTTTTCGGGGGAACCGTGGGTTGGCTGTTCTCGCCCCGGACGGTGGAGGGAACGCCCACAAAGGCCACTGAGGATGTTTTTGAGTACTACTTTGCGCAGACATCGCCTGGGTTGCGGGCGGCGGAGAAGATCGAACTGGACACCACGGTGTTGTTCGCCACGGACAAGGCAACTTTGAGCAAGTCGGCCAGCAAGACCCTCGACAAGGCAGCGAAGATCCTCAAGGCGCAGGACGGGCGGAAGCTGCGCATCGTGGGGCACACTGACTCCACCGGCAGCGATTCCCACAACCTGGATCTGTCGAAGCGCCGGGCCAAGGCCGTCGCAGACGCCCTGAAGCAGCGCCTGGGCTCTGGTTGGACCTTCGAGACGGACGGCAAGGGCGAAAAGGACCCGCGGGTCAAGGAGACAGGTCTGAACGGGAAAGACCTCGAAAACGCCCGCAGACTGAATCGCCGCGTCGAAATCACGATCATTGATTAAGGAAACACCGTGTCCCCGGATACTTCTCGGTGAAGACGTTCACTGTCATCTTTGTGCGGGGAGTAGACTCAGCGATGGTTGACGGGGGCTTCCCCGTCCGCCCCCATCGACGGAGCCAAATATGTATCAAGACGTCCTCAGTAAAGTCACCACCCATCAAGAACTCACCCAAGCAGAGGTTTCCGGCCTCATCGGCGCTATCAACACCGGCGACGTCTCTGACGTCCAGATCGCCGGTTTTCAGGTAGCTCTCCTCATGAAAGGCGCATCCCTGCCGGAGATCGCCTATATCGCCAAGGCTATGCGCGACAACTGCGTCCCGCTGCGGCCGAAGGTTTCCGACGAGATGATGGACACCTGCGGCACCGGCGGAGGCCTTTCGACCTTCAACATTTCCACGGCCACCGCCATCGTCGCCGCCGCCGCGGGCATCCCGGTGGCCAAGCATGGCTCCCGTTCGATTGCCTCGCTGTCCGGCTCGGCTGACGTCCTCGAAGCCCTCGGCGTCAACATCATGTTGACGCCCGCGCAGGCTGAGGAATTGATCGAACGCACCGGAATCGCGTTCCTCTACGCGCCGCTCTTCCACCCCGTCATGGGCAAGGTCCTCCCCCCGGAAACCGAGCTGGGGATCAAGACGATCTTCTACACGATCATCGGCCCGCTCATCAACCCCGCCTTCGCCCCCCGCCACCTGCTGGGCGTCTACAAGCCCGAACTGCTCGACACGGTCGCCTACGTGGCCCGGGAGCTGGGCTACACCAAGGCTTTGTTCGTCCACGGGTTGGACGGCCTCGACGAGGTTTCGCTGCTCGGGACGACCCGGGTCAACGAACTCAAGGACGGGCAGATCACGTCGTACGAGATCGAACCTGAGGATGTCGGGCTGAACCGCTGCACCCTGGAGGAGATCAAGACCGGCACGCCCGAGGAAAACGCCGCCACCATCAACGGCGTCTTCGCCGGGGAGATCTCCGGGCCCCGCCACGACGCCATCGCCATCAACGCCGCCGGCGCGCTACTGGTGGGCGGGAAAGTGGACACCTTGGCAGACGGCGTCCAGCTGGCCCGCGATCTCATCGCCTCGGGTGCCGCCCGCGACAAGCTCGCCGAACTCCGCGCCACCTCCCAGACCTTCGCCGCCTGACATGGGCTCCGGTCCGTTCGCCGCCGCCCTGCTCGCTGCCCGCCGCCGGGGCGAGGTTCCCGTCATCCCGGACGTCAAGCTCCGCTCGCCCAAGGAGGGCGACCTCATGGCTGGCCGCGACCCGATTGCCCAAGCGGTGGCGCTGGCGCAGGCTGGCGCACCTGCCCTGTCCGTGGTGACTGAACCGGACAGCTTCGGCGGCTCGACCGCCCTCGCGCGTGAAATCGCCCAGGCCACCAGCCTCCCCGTGCTCCGCAAGGACTTCTTGACCTCACCAGCGGACATCGACGAAAGCGCCGCCCTCGGCGTCCGGGCGGTGTTGCTGATGTACGCCACCGTCGGACGCGACACTGTCGCGGAACTCCATGCCCGCGCCCTGGCCGTCGGGCTCGAACCGTTCGTCGAAACCCATGACGCCACCGAGATGGAATGGGCCCGCGCCCTCGGCGCCACCCTGGTCGGCATCAACAACCGCGACATCACCGCCTTGGAGGTTGACGACGGCACCGTCGCCCGGACGGCTTCCCTGGCCGCGCTCGCTCCCGCCTCAGCCGTCGTCGTCTCGGAATCGGGCATCGCCACCCCGGCTGATGCCGCCGCCGCGCTCGCCGCTGGCGCTCACGCGGTGCTCGTCGGCACCGCCATCTGGCAGGCCGCAGATCCGGTGGCCTGCTATCGCGCCTTCGCCGCGGCCACCACCGGGGAGTCGGCATGAGCGCTCCCCGCGTCAAAGTCTGCGGTGTCATGAACCACACTGACGCCGCCCTTTGCGCCGAACTTGGCGTCGACGTCATCGGCTTTGTCGTCAACTATCCCACGCCCGTCCCGTGGAACATCGGCCCCGACCAGGCGCGGCAACTGATCACCGCGCTGCCCACAGGCCAGGCTTCAGCCATCGTCGTCGGCGGGCCGCCGGACGATGTCGTCGCCTTGGGCGAGGCGCTCCAACCCAGCTTCGTCCAACTGCACGTCCCCTACCCGATCGCGCAGACAGCCACGATCACCGATCAGCTCGCAAAGTCCGGGATCGGTACCATCCAAACGGTCTTCCCCGACACCCCCGACTTGGACGAAACCGTCGCCGCCCTCAGCGCCACCGCCGTCCATGCCATCCTGATCGATCCCCGCACTCCGGAAAACGCGGCCACCGGTGGGCCAGCCGACCCGGGCCTTTATCGGCGGGTGGCAGCCGCCGCAGCAGGCAAGCCCGTCATCCTGGCGGGCGGCATCACCCCGGCGAACGCGGCAGCGCTGGTCCACGCTACCGGCGCCAGCCACATCGATGTGCTCAGCGGCGTCGAGACCGCCCCCGGCGCAAAGTCCCGGGAATTGCTCACCGCGCTGCTGTCCGCCGTCAACTCATAAACGACGGCTATTGGGGGTGAACCGCAGGCGCGGGCTCGCCGATGGCGGCGACGGTCAAGCCCCCCGAGCCGAGCACCGGTTGATCCATCGCCATCAAGGCCGAGCCCAGCGCGTCAAAGCTGATCACCTCGCCGACAAGGCGCTTGGGATCGAGCTTGCCGGAGGTGATGAGGGCGAGCATCTCCGGGTAGGCGGCTGCGGCCATCCCGTGTGAGCCGGCGACCGTCAACTCCCAGGCGATGACGATGTCCCACGGCAGCGGGGCGGTGGCGTTATCGAGCAACATCAGCCCGACTTGTACGTGGCGGCCCCGGCGGCGCAGCGAATGGATGGCTGACGACGAAGTTGCCGGTGAGCCGACCGCGTCCAGTGAAACGTGGGCTCCACCTTCGGTGACGTCTTTGACTTGCTCCGCAGTGCCGCTGCGCAACACCACGTCCGCGCCTACCTCGGCCGCGCGGGCCAACGCCGGCTCAGCCCGATCCACCGCCACCACCCGGGCACCCAAAGCCTTGGCAATCATGATCGCGGACAGCCCCACCCCGCCACAGCCGTAAACCGCCAGCCACTCCCCCGGTTGCAGCTCGCCCTGTCGGGTGAGCGCGTGGAAGGCGGTGGCGAAACGGCAGCCCAGCGACGCGGCCGTCACGAAATCAATCTCGTCCGGGAGCGGCACCAGGTTGAGATCGGCCTGGTGCACCACCACCTGCTGGGCGAAAGACCCAGCGAAGGTGAAACCGGGCTGCGCTTGGTGCGGACACACCTGGGCATTGCCCGATTCGCAATATGCGCACGCCCCGCAACCTTGCACGAAAGGTGCCGTCACCCGCGCGCCGACTTGGTGACCGACCACCCGTTCACCCACCGCGGCCACCACACCCGCGAACTCATGCCCCGGCGTATGCGGCAACGCCACCGGATCATGCCCGCGCCAGGCGTGCCAATCTGATCGGCAGACCCCCGTCGCCCGCACGTCCACCAACACCCCATCCGCCGGGCAAACCAACTCGGGCACCTCCCGGCAGGTGATCGGCCCGCCCACCTCGTCAAACACGAACGCTCTCATGACACCAACTTAGCGGTGATTTGCCACGCGGTCGCCTTTTTGAAACCTAGCCGACCTCTAGCCAAGCCGTTCCGGGCCTTAGTGTGAAGTCACTTTGGGTTTCGGGTTTGCCAGAGGGCGATGAACCAGACAGGACAGAAGGCGAGGCCAGCGAAGCCGCCTCCGACCATGCCGTCAAGTGGGTGTGTCATGGCCGCCTGTAACACAAGTGGCAGCATTCCCACCATCATCATGGCGACGGCCACTCCACCGATCCATCCGATGGCGCGAATGGGGCGGATCGCTCGCTTGGGGAGCCTCGCGGCGATTCTTGGGTGGATGAGCAGCGCGCCAGCAGCGATCACCAGGAAAACCACTCCGATCACCAGGAGCAATCCGTCAATTCCCCAAGGCCAACTGTCTCCCAATAGGCCGAGCAAACCCGGCTTTCCAACACCTGTGTTCTTGATCCAAGCGTTCGGATCGAAAATGCACCAGAGGTTGCCGATGCCGACCATGCCCATGAGCACGGATGCGGCGATGACGAGTTTGGATTTCATAAGATGGTGAAGGTTTGGGAGGAGCGGTCGAAGTGGGCGACGAGGGCTTCGGCGCGGCGGAAGCTGAGGTCGCGCACGTAGACGGTGTTGGCGAGCAGCAGGCCACCGCCGCGTTTGAAGTGACCGAATGGGAGACGGTCGCGGATGCGCCCGATTTCGGCCGCGCTTGCCTCGCGTTTCTCGCCCAGCGTGCCGAAGAGGCGCAGGCCGCCCCAGCCGCCATTGCGGAACTCCTTGATGGCCGACCGCAGCTTCATGTTCTCCGCCAGCAGGCAGAAGTTTGGGTTGTGCGCAGCGTTCGCCGGAATACTGCGCGGGAAACGCTCCATGTAGAAACCGGTCTGATCGTCGTTGAGCACCAGCGAACCGATCGGCGTCACCGTGGGCACCCCATCAGCCCCGACCGTGGCGAACGACACGTAAAACGCCTTGTCCATCGCCTTTTCCAAGTACGCCTTGGCCCGCGCCCAATCCTTCACCACATCCAATTGCATGTTAACCCTCCCGCTCTTTCATGCATTACATGTAAATCATACCTCATGTATCCGCATTGCGCGCCGCTATCCGTTCTCTCACCCTTTTCGCCCCTCACCTCCACACCTCCCACCTCCGCACCCCTTCTTTCCCCGGCGCTCTCATTCCTGCGGGCCAGGCTGCCCGCCATGCACACCCAACGGCCCGCGTCGGCCACTGAAGAATGAGCGATTCCGGCGGATTTGGGGGAAGGGGTGGGTGGGGGTGATGAATCGACGGCTATGGGGGGGAGGTTAGTGGCGTTTGCCGAAGAGGCGGCAGACGGAATCAGCGAGTCCACCATCGCGACCGGGGGAGGTTAGGGGCGTTTGCCGAAGAGGCGGCAGAGGAGGTAGGTGAGGAAGGAGATGGTGGTGATGTAGGGGCTGATGGGGAGGGCGCCGCCGAGGGCGAGGAGAATGCCGCCGACGGCGGCGAGGGTGCCAAAACCAGCGGCGAGCAGCGGCACTACGACGGGGGAGGAGGAGACGCGCAGGGCGGAGGCGGCGGGCGTCACCAGGAGGGCCAGCACCAGCAGGGCTCCGATGATTTGGACGGCGACGGAAACGATCATGCCGAGAGTGAGCATGAAGAGCAGCGAGATGAACCGGCTCGGCACTCCGCGGGCGGCGGCGACTTCCGCGTCGAGGCTGTTGAAGACGAGGGGCCGCCACATGAAGACCAGCAGCGCCAGGGAGAGGGCGGAGATGCCGATCAACCAGCCCAACTGGGGGCCGTCAACCGAGATGATCTGCCCGGTGAGCAGGCTGAATTTGCTGGAGGCGCGGCCTTCATAGAGGGCCAGGAACAAGATGCCCAAGCCCAGCCCGAAGGGCATCAACACCCCGATGGCGGAATTGCGATCCCGGGCCTTGGCGCCCAGCAACCCGATCACGGCGGCGGCGACCAACGAGCCGATCAGGGAGCCAGCCACCACCGAGCCCCCGGCCAACAGCGCGGCGGCCGCCCCGGCGAACGACATCTCCGAGATCCCATGCACCGCGAAGGCCATGTCGCGCTGCATCACGAACACCCCGATCACCCCGCCGACGATCCCCAGAATCAGGGCGGCCAACAGCGAGTATTGCACCAGCCCGAGTAGCCGGCCATAATCGTCAAAATTCAAAATCCGGCTCCACCAGGCGGTAGTCTCCAGCACGCTCATGAACGCACCTCCAGGTGGTGGGGCTCGTGATGCTCGGGAGCGCCGATGACGATCACCTGATCGCCCACGCGGGTCACTTCCACCGGCGTCTGATAGAGATCGGAAAGCACCTCGGAGCGCAGGATTTCATCGGGCGAACCCAGCAGGTGCCGCCCGGCCGCCAGGTAAAGCACCCGATCCGTGAAAGGCAGCACCGGGTTGATGTCATGGGTGACGAAAAGCACCGGCGTCCCGCGATCCCGGCATTGCTGCGCGATCAGGTTGGCCACCGACTGCTGGTAATTCAAATCCAAGCTGCTCAACGGCTCGTCGCAGAGCAGCAACACCGGATCGGAGACCAGCGCCTGGGCAGTGCGCAACCGCTGCTGTTCCCCGCCGGAGAGCATCCCCACCGGTTGCGCGGCGAAGCTGGACGCCCCCACGGATTCGATGGCGGCGGCAACCCGGGCCCGCGCCGCCGGACGCCCGGTGATCCGCATCCCCCAGCGATGCCCGTCGATCCCCATGGACACCAGATCGCGCCCGCGCATCGGGGTGCCGCGGGGGATCAGCCGCTGCTGTGGAATGTAACCGATCCGGCTGTCTCCGCGCCGCACCGGCTGGCCACCCAACCGGATTTCGCCGGCGGTGAGTTTCCGCATCCCCAGGATCGCCTTCAGCAGCGACGACTTGCCGGAGCCATTGGCCCCGATCACGGTGATGAAATCGCCGGGCTGGACGTCCAAGTTCAGCCCTTCCCACAGCACCCGCTCGTCAAACGCGAGCGTGGCATCGCGCAACTGCAGGACGGGTACCGCCTGCTCCGCATCCGTCATGACAGCGCCGCCTCCAAGTTTGCCAAGTTGGCCCGCTGCCACTCAATGTATGTCTGCCCCTCGGGCAGCGTCTCGGTGAAATCGACCACCGGAATCCCCGCTGTCTGCGCTGCCGCGCGCACCTGCTCGGTGGTGTTGTCGGCGGTCTGCTCGTTGTACGCCAACAGCGCCACCTGCCCGGAGCCGAACAGATCCAAGGTCTCCTGCAGCGCCCGGGGTGGGACGTCCTCGCCCTCCTCGACCGCCTCGCTGAACTCCTCCGGCGTCTGGTTCACCAACCCGACCGCCTCCAGCAGATAGAGCGGGACGGGCTCGGTGATCGCCACGCCTTTGCCTTGCGCGGACGCCTGCAACTGCGTGGCCGCGCTTTCCAGCTCGGCCAGTTGCGCGGCGAACGCCTGATAGTTGGCCGTATAGGCATCCGCTCCCTGCGGATCGACGTCAGCCAGCGCGGTGGCGAGTTGTTGCGCTAAGGCCTCCATCGCGTCGAAGGAATACCAGACGTGCTCGTTGAAGCCCTCAATCTCGGCCTCCCCGTGCGCCTCGGCTTCAGGAACCAGGTCGGCAGCGACGACGGCGGTGAGCACCACAGGCTGGGATTCGGCCCCGTCGAGCAGCAGGTCGACGAAGTGGTCGTAACCCGCCCCGTTCTCGATTACGATGTCGGCATCCTCGACAGCCAGCCGGTCTTGGGCGCTGGCCTCGTACTCGTGCGGGTCTTGGCTCGGGCTGTTGATAAAGCTGACGACGTCAGCCCGATCCCCGGCGATGGCGGTGGCGATGTCGCCGTACACGTTGGTGGACGCGACGATGTGCGCCAACCCATCCGAATCGCTCGAAGGTGTCGATCCGCCACCCGCGCAGCCCGTCAACGCCAGCGCGGTCGCCAAGCCCGCGAACCCGCAAAGCACTCTCTTGGTAAAAGCCACATGCACATACTATTGCAAATGACTCTCATTAGCAACTAGATATGCGGGCCCCTACTCGGCCGCAGTCGGCGTCGCACTGGTGGTGACCGTCAGCGCGTCCACGGTCTGCGAGAAAGCGTCGGGGAAGTCGTAGCTCACCATGTAGATCTCGTCAAGGCTGCCGGTATGCAGGTAGTAATCCCCGGTGATCGAGTTCATCATGCCGACAGTGAGCGAGGCGGTGCCGGCCGCAGTGGTGCACTTGATGACGGTGGTGGGCTGGTTGAAGCCGTAATCCACCGCCTCGTCCGGGGCGAGTTTCTGCGTGGCCATCAGCGGGTGCATGGTGGAGAGCATGTTGGTGATCACATCCTCGTCGATGTCGAGGGTGGGATCAGCGTCGTACACCCAGCTATCCCCGTCACGGGTGAAAGAGAGGGTTTCCCCCGCCACCGTGTACGAGAACGCGGTGACGTCGACCGTCGCCTGATCCATCACGAAGATGATCGACTCGGCATCCTTGACCGCCTGCTCTTCCTCCTGCTGCGCGTTGTAGGCGCTCAGCGAGAAGTAGGCGACGACGGCCAACACCAGCGCCCCGCCCGCGATGATCAGATTGCGGGTCTGCTTTTTCACGACTTCCTCCTTCGATACCAGATGAACACGCCGGCCCCCAGGCAGAGCAACGGGATGACCGCCATGAAGAGGATGCCCCAGATCAAGGCCGTCGCCTGCGTGATCGTCACCTGCGAGACGTCGTAGGCCTTCGCCGGAATCACCACGGTGTCGGTGGCAGACGAAAGCGAATTGACGGCATCTGTGAACAGCGTGGTGTTCGCGCCGGGAACCATCTGGTCGGCTTCGTCGGTGAACATCAGGTCGGAGCCGAAGATGATCAACTCGGAATTCACCCCCGCAGACTCCGTCCCGCCTTCGGTGCTGTCCGCTGCGGTGACGGTCTTGGTGGCCTCCAAGCCGAGGGTGAGCGGGCCTTGGACGTCCCCCTCCTCGTATTCAGCGGAGGTGACGTTGGTGAGATCCGCCTTGGCGACCGCCGACGCGGACGACATCAGCAACGGAGTGAAAGCGACGCCGCTGGCCGCTTCGGGGTAGGACACCGCCTTCGAATACGGATCGAAGACCCGCGAGCTTCCGGAAGTCGAGGTGTACGTGGTGGCCTCAACATAGGGAATCATGAACAGCGGGCTTTGATAGTACATGTTCGCATCGTTCTCGAACACCAGGCCGGGCACCATAGAGACTTCGTACTCCGCCAGCACCTTCTCCAGGTTCGGCAAGCTGCTGGGAGCCTCGTAGTTCAAGGTCACCAACAGGTCTCCGCCGGTGGCGATGTAGTCAATCAGCTTCTGCGCGTCGTCTTCGGAGAGATCGGATTGCGGCCCGTTGATGATGACCAGCCCGGCATCGTCGGGCACCGCTTCACTGGTGAGCAACTCCAGGCTGCCCAAGGTGGCGTTCGCCTTCTGCACCACGGAGAGGAATTCGCCCGCCAACGCCGTCTCATTATGGCCGGTGAGCTCATAGATCACCGGCAGGCTGTCGGAGGTGACGAACTGGATGGCGCTGGTGAGCTGGCCTTCGCCGTCATAACCCGTCACGGTGGACTGGTAGGTGGTTTGGTCGAATTCGGAGGTGAACATCAGCGAGTAATCAATCACCTTCGAAACGTCGCCGCAGACCACGATCAAAGAACCCATCGAGATGTTGTCCGAGGTGTATTGCTGGAAGAACGTCGGGTTGACGTACGGATCGATGTACTCCACCTTGATGTGGCTGGACGAATCCTGATACTTGCTCAACGTCTGTTTGACGGTGGTGTCCACATTGTCCTCGGTGCCGATCACGTAGATCGTCACGTCCTTGTCCAGCTTGCTCAGGAAATCCTTCGTGGTGTCCGTCATCGAATACAGGCCGGACGCGGTGACGTCGATCTGGGAGATGGTGGACGGCAGCTCGCCGGCGGCGAGGTTCACAAAGACGGCCAGCGCGATCGCGATGATGATGCCGCCAATCGAGAAGGCGCCGAGTGAGAAACGATTCGACGAGACCGTCCAACGCCGCTTCTGGATCACCTGGGTGGTGAGGAAGAGGAACAGCGCGATGATGGTGACGTAATAGATAATGCCGGTGAGCGAGATGCAGCCGTCAAAGAACGAAAGCAGCGGAGTGATCAGATCGAAGCTGCCCAATATCTTCTTCAGCCCGGTGCCGAACCAGCCGGTATCCGTGATCAAGGAGGTGATGTTCGGCATCATGAAGCCCAGGAAGAGCATCACGAAGCCCACCACCGCCGCAATCACCTGGCTTTCAGACAGCGACGAGGCGAAGACGCCGATCGCCAGCGCGCACAGGCCGTAGAACCAGAAGCCCAGCCAGGCCACATAGTTCTCGGCGACGGCGGTGCCGCCATTGGCGAGGATGATCAACGGGACGAAGGCCATGATCACCATGGTGGCGGTGTGGACGATGGCCGGGGCCAGATATTTGGCCACCACGATCTTCCAGATGGAGATCGGGGAGGTGAGCAGCAACTGATCCGTCTTGGAGCGGCGTTCCTCGGAGAACGCCCGCATGGTGAGCACCGGTGCGGTGATCAGAATCAGGTAGGGGAACATGCCGAGCGTGTCGGCAAATTTCGGATCGCCATAGCCAAGGTTGATGGCGTAGAAATACAGGCCCATCAGGGCGATGGTGGCGGCGATGTAGAGCCAACCGGTGACGGTTTGCAGCAGGGCGAGGGTCTCGCGCTTTAAGATGGCGATCATTTCGCGTCACCGCCCTTCTTGTCGGTCTTCGGTTCTTCCTCTGCATCGGGCTCCGGCTCGGGTTCCGGTTCCAGTTCTTCTTCGGGCTCCGGTTCGGGCTCGGGCTCGGGCTCGGGCTCCGGCTCTGGCTCGGGTTCCGGCTCCGGCTCGGGCTCTGGATCCGGCTCGGGCTCAGGCTCCGGCTCGGGCTCCGCGGTGGCGACCGGCTCTTCAACCGGGGCGGCAGCGTCAACCGCTTCCGGCTCCTCCGTCGCATCAGCGGGCGCGGCCTTCTCGGCAGCCAACTCGCGGGCCACTTCCAATGCCCTGTCTTGGGCGGCCTGGTTCGTCAACTCCAAGAACGTCTCTTCCAGCGACTTCGCGATGGCCCGGTACTCGAGCACCTCGCTGCCTTGGTTCATCAGCTCTTTGAGGAAGGCTTGCCGCCGATCAACGCGCCCGGCCACCCGAATGTGGATCAGGCTCTGGCCGCGGGAGGCCGGCCGGATTTCCACCGACTTGATCTGGGTGCCGAAGAGCTTCAACGCCTCCCGCTCCTTCTTGCCGCTGCCCTTCACCAGCACCTCGATCTCCTTGGCGGCGCCCCGCCGCGCGGTGAGCAGGCTGGCGGTGGTGTCGCTGGCGACCAGGATGCCGTTCGCGATGATGAAGATGTAATCGCAGATCTCGGTGACTTCGGAGAGGATGTGCGAGCTCAAGATGACGGTGTGATTCGCGCCCAGCGTCTTCACCAGCTCGCGGATCTCGACGATTTGGGAGGGGTCGAGGCCGACGGTCGGCTCGTCCAGGATGATGATCTCCGGATCGCCAAGGATCGCCTGCGCCACGCCGACGCGCTGCCGGTAGCCTTTGGAGAGGTTGCGGATCAAGCGACCGGCGACGTCGGAAACGGTCGCCTTTTCCATCGCCTGTTCCACCTGCGCGGCCCGCTCGGCCTTGGGTATCTGCTTGATTGCGGCGGCGAAATCCAGATACTCCTTCACCTTCATGTCCAGGTACAGCGGCGGCTGCTCGGGCAGGTAGCCGATCAGGCGTTTCACCTTCTCCGGCTCCGCGAGCACGTCCATGCCGTTTACCGTCACCGTGCCGCTGGTGGCGGCCAGGTAACCGGTGATGATGTTCATGGTGGTGGTCTTCCCGGCGCCGTTCGGGCCGAGGAAGCCGTAAATCCGACCGGGTTCGATAGTCAAGTTGAGGTCTTGGACGACCGTCCGCTGCCCATACTTCTTGACGATATGGCTAAGTTCAATCACACCTTCCAGCAAAACGCGCAAACCTGTGGATTTTATATGGACACGCTGGTTTTGAGATGTTTACTTTGTGATAGCTGTCGTTTATTGGAACGCAGACGTCCGCACGCCCGCCGGACAAGTCCGATACGATACCGGTGTTCAATGGCGAGAAGGGGTGAGACAGATGTCGATCATCGACGAAGTGTCCGAAGCCGTCCAAAAGGGGCAGGTACAGGCAGTGCTGGAGCTGCTCTCGCAAGGCCTCGACGAGGGGATTGCGGCGCAGCAATTGTTGGATGACGGGCTGTTGCACGGCCTGAGCCTGCTCGGGGTGCGCTTCAAGAACAACGAGGTGTTCGTGCCGCAGGTGCTGCTCGCCGCCCGGGCGCTGAACAAGGGCACCGAGTTGCTCAAACCGCAGTTGATCGAGGCGGGCGTGTCGGCTCGCGGGCGGGCGGTGATCGGCACCGTCAAGGGCGATCTGCACGACATCGGCAAGAACCTGGTGAAGCTGATGCTGGAAGGCGCCGGCTTCGAGGTGATCGATCTGGGGGTGGACGTGCCCGACGACAAATTCGTCGCCGCGGTCAGCGAACACCAGCCTGACGTGTTGCTGCTTTCCGCGCTGCTCACCACCACCATGCAGCAGCAGGGCTCGGTGATCAAGGCCGTGGCCGACGCCGGGCTGCGCGAGCAGGTAAAGATCATGGTGGGCGGGGCTCCGATCACGCCTGGGTTCGGCGCTGAGATCGGGGCGGACGGCTATGCCCCCGATGCGGCCTCCGCCGCCGAGGTGGCGACAACCTATCTAGCGGCCTAGCGTACTCACCACCGCCGCGCCCACAGTGCGGTTGGTGGCTTCGTCGACGAGGATCAACGCCCCGGTCTCCCGGTTGCGGTCGTATTCGTCCAAGAAGAGCGGACGGGTGGCGCGCATCCGCACCCGGCCGATCTCGTTCAGCTTCAGCGAAGTGGCGGTTTCGTCGCGGTGCAGGGTGTTCACGTCCATCTTGTAGACGATCTCCTTGATCTTCACCCGCGCCCACACGGTGGTGTGTTTGACGGCGAGGAACCGGCCGTTCCACCAGCGCGCTCACCGCCTCCCGGTGGTTCAGCCCCTTGCCGGGGTAATACACGCCGTGTTCCAGCAGCACCGCGCGGCTCACCGCACCGGCGGCTTGCACCGAAGTGGTGCCCGTCTTCGGCGGCCCGATGTGGAATAGCCGGACGTGCTCGGGTAAAGGGTCTACTAATCGATCCACGGTGTCGCTCTCCTAAAGCGCGTTAATACTAGCTGAAACGCTTTTCAGCCGATGGCAATATACCTGTGTATACAATGTGACCTTACCGGGCGCTAAGCTAGTCACATGCCTTTCAAACCCTCGGCTACCAAAACTGTGCGAGCTGGGATCAACTCGGAGCCGCTTTTTGGTGACGTGGTGGCGCCCGTCCACCTCTCCACGACTTTCGCCTTCAAAGAGTTCGCCGAGGTGCCCGAACACGATTACACCCGCGCCTCCAATCCCACCCGCGCGCTGTTGGGGCGGGCCATCGCCGATCTGGAGGGAGGCTATGACGCGGTGGTCACCGCCTCGGGAATGGCCGCCATCGCGATGGTGATCGAGGCTTTCGTGCCGGTCGGCTCGCTGGTGGTCGCCCCGCATGACTGCTACGGCGGCACCTGGCGGCTGTTGGATTCCTACGCCCGCAAAGGGCGGCTGCAGGTGGAGTTTTTGGATTTGGCGACGCCAGCGGACATTCCCCCGGCGGCGCTGGTGATTGTGGAATCGCCGTCCAACCCGCTGTTGCGGCTGACGGACATCGCGGCGGTGACGGCGGCGGCACACGCACAGGGGGCCTTGGTGTTGGCGGACAACACCTTCGCCACCCCAATGAACTGCCAGCCGATCAGCCTGGGGGTGGATTTGGTGGTGCATTCGGCGACGAAATACCTCGCCGGGCATTCCGACGTGGTGCTCGGCGCGGTGGTCTCGGCGCGCGCGGAGTTGCACGAGGAGTTGGCCTTCTGGGGCAAGAACATCGGGGTGACGGCCGGGCCCATCGACTGCTACCTGGGGTTGCGCGGCCTGCGCACCCTGCATCTGCGCTTCCCGGCTGCCGAAGCCAACGCCCAGGCCATCGCCGCCGACTTGCGCGGCCAGCCCGAGGTGCAGCAGGTTTACTACCCCGGCTTCGGGGCCATCGTCAGCTTCGAGTTGGCGGATACCGACGCCGTCCGCGCCTTCACTGATGGGCTCACCACCATGTCGCTCGCCGAATCCCTCGGCGGGGTGGAGACGCTCATCGCCCACCCGGCCACCATGACCCACTCGGCTATGCCCGACGATGTGCGCGCCGCCGCTGGCATCACCGACGGCCTGCTCCGCCTCTCCGTCGGCATCGAAGACTTAGGCGACCTGCTCGCGGACATCCACTCCGGCCTCGCCCGGATCGGCCTTCGCTAGCGCTCAGGGAAAAGCGCACCCACACCCGTCATTCTCGGGCGCAGCCCGGGAATCCAGACGATTGAGTAGCGGGGAGAGTGAGCTTGCTCATTCTCACGCGACGATTGAGTCTGAAGGGCGAAGCCTGAACAGTGAGGAGGAGCCGGAGGCACTCCGACGAACCAAGAGCGGCCGAGCGAAGCGAGGACTACTTGCCGAAGAGCGCGCGAATGAAGAACTTCAGGTTCGCCGGCTTCTCGGCGAGCCGACGCACGAAGTAGCCCCACCAATCCACGCCGTAGGGGACGTAGACCGTCATGTTGTAGCCGGCATTGGCCAACTCCAACTGGGCGTCTTGGCGGATGCCGTAGAGCATCTGGAACTCGAAGGTGTCGCGGCTGCGGCCGGATTCCTCGAACGCCTTCTTTGCGGCTTCGATGATCTTCGGATCGTGGCTGGCCACCATTGGCCGCCCCTCCCCTTCGATCAGCACCTGCAGGCACTTCAAATACGACGAATCGATGTCGTCCCGGGACTGGTAGGCCACCGAGGCGGGCTCCTTGTACGCGCCCTTGCAGAGCCGAATCCGGCTTTCCTTGCCGTTGAACTCCTTGCAATCGTCCACGGTGCGATAGAGGTACGACTGCAACACCGTGCCGGTGCGCGGATACTTCTCGCGCAGCCGCTTCACCACCGCCAGGGTGACGTCGGTGGCGGTGTGATCCTCCATGTCGACGGTGGCGGTGGTGCCCAGCTCGTCAGCCACCTTGAGGATGGATTCGGCCACCGAATAGGCGATCTCCTGCCCATTCGGGAGCCCGAGGCCCAGCGCGGTGAGCTTGATGGAAACTTCTACGGAATCGGCCAACCCCTCGTCCTTGACCCGCTGCAACAACTCCAGGTAGGCATCGCGCACCACGTACGCCTGATCGACGGTGTCGGTGAACTCACCGAGGAAATCGATCGTGGTCTTGATGCCTTTGGCCTTCAGATCCTTGATGACGCCGATCGCGTCATCGAGCTTCTCGCCGGAGATGAAGCGCTTCACCACGGACTTCGTGACGGGCATCTTGACGACGAGCTTCTTCAAGGTCTTGCGATCTGCCGCCCAGAGTAGGATTCCGCGGGCGATAGCAAACACAGCCATTTCAACACTCCTTGTATTACAGGTCGGGCGAGAGGCGAATGGTCCGACCACAACGTCCCCCCCAGTGTTTCACGATTTCCAAGGAGTTGCGCCGGGCGCTCAAAATTGGCTATTCGTCGATTGTGACGTCGTTGAAGGGCATGTAGTCGGCGATGACGGGGAAGACGAAGGTGAAGAGGGCCCAGACGATGGCGGCGATGAGGGCGAGCGCCTCGATGGCCTTGAGCCATTTCGGGCCGGGCAGCAGCCGCCAGATCAAGCCATAGAACGAAAGTCTCATTCTGCCACCTCCAGGTAGGGGTTCAGATCCGGGTTGCCGCCCTTGATGCGGGGCAGTTCGGTGACGAAGACGCCGTGCTGCACATAACGTTGCCGCGAGGAGAACTCGGGGTGACAGCTCGTCATCGTCATCATCGCCTCGGTCGGCTCCACCCCTTTCTCGTCAGGCACCGGGGCGATCACCGCGTTCTCGCTGGGCAGCACGATCTCATGCTCGGTGATCTGGTAGACGAAGTAGCTCTCCTGGGTCTCGATGATCACGTAGTCGCCCTTCTTGAGCGTGTGGATCTTGTTGAAGGGCTTGCCATAGGTGGTGCGGTGGCCGGCCATCGAGAAGTTGCCGATCTCGCCGGGCATCACCGTCCCGGTATAGTGTCCCACCCCGCGGCGCAGGGTGGCTCGGTCGGTGCCCTCATAGAGCGGCTTGGCGTATTTCAACCCAAAACGGGGGATGCGCACCAGGCCCCAGGCCTCTTGGGGAATTTTCTTGTCCTTGATCAACGCCTGCGCTTCCGGCGAATCCGGGTCGTCCCAGACCACCTCCATCGCGGTGACCACCTCTTCGGCGTCGGCGTCGGCGACCACGTCCGTCCACCAGAGCTGCCAGCCCACGAAGAGCAGCAGGAAGGCTCCCAACGTCACCAAAATCTCGCCGAAAAGCCCGATGATCTCGCGGACGACGCTGCGTGGTTTGCGGGTGGGTTCGGGCGGTAGAGCATGTCGTGGGGGCCCGGCAGCCCGAGCAGTCTCCCTCGTTGCCACCACAGGCTCCGGTACCTCCACATTGGAAACCAACGGTTCCTCATCCCGATATATTCCATCCGGAAATCCCGTCGTTTCCACAGCGCCAGTGTACAAGCCGCACCAACAATGGAAAAGATTGATAGCTTATTCACAGTAAGAACACACCGCCCGCCACGTCACACCCACAAGGATTTCAATATGAACGCGAATCGCGAACAGCTCACCCGCCCGGATGGCACCCCAATCCGGATTCTCGCCGTCGATGACGAGTCGAGCATCACCGAATTGCTCTCCCTGGCGCTGCGCTATGAAGGCTGGGAGGTCAAAACGGCCGCCTCCGGCAAGGATGCCGTCTCCTTGGCCCGCTCGTTTCAGCCAAACGCGATCGTGTTGGACATCATGCTTCCTGATTTCGATGGGCTAGAGGTGATGCGGCGCATCCGGGTCGATGATCCGGATGTGCCCGTCATCTTCTTGACCGCGAAAGACGCCGTCAACGACCGGGTGATTGGGTTGACGGCTGGTGGTGACGACTACGTCACCAAACCTTTTTCTTTGGAGGAACTGGTCGCTCGGCTGCGCTCACTGCTGCGGCGCTCGGGGGCGACGACCGTTCGAGAGGACACTCAGTTGGTAGTAGGCGATTTGGTTATGGATGAGGACGCCCACGAGGTGACTCGCGGTGGAGAGTTGGTAGAGCTGACGGCCACTGAGTTCAAGCTGCTGCGCTATTTGATGCGCAATCCGCGCCGGGTGCTTTCCAAGGCGCAAATCCTGGATCGGGTATGGGAATACGATTTCGGCGGTCAGGACAATGTGGTGGAGCTTTACATCTCCTATTTGCGCAAGAAGATTGACGCCGGCCGCACCCCAATGATCCACACCGTCCGCGGCGTCGGCTATGTGCTGAAGCCTGCCCTTGGCGCCTAAACAAACCGAGGCGTGATGGCGAAACTGCCGAAAGTCTCCAAGCTGCCCAAAGGCTCGATGGCCCGCCGGATTGTCTGGCGGGTCACGATTCTGGTGGGCGTGGTGACGATCATGCTCTCCACCTTCTCGGCGGTGGCTTCCTTCCAGATTCTCTCGCAACACCTTGACGATCGGCTCCGCTCGGCGGCGAACCAGGGATTCAGCCGGGGCAGCTTCAACGAGTCGACGACCTGCGCGGATTTCGGCGCCGGGCTGGTCCGGGTGGAAGTGAATCTCATCAGCCTGCAGTACATGCCGATCTCCTGCCCTTTCAAGTTGACTGACGCGGGTTTGCAGCAACTCTTCAACACCGTGGTGGGGGCACCGATCGAGACCATCAACCTGCAAGGCGAGGGCTACTACCGGGTGATGGCGTCCAGCCGCAACGAGGTGGAGTTCTCGGTGGTGGCGCTGCCGCTTTCCGAGGTGACCAACCCGCTGGCTTGGCAACTGATCGCGTTGTCCCTCTTCACACTGTTGGCCATCGGCGCCACCTACCTGTTGACCCGCCGGGTGGTCACCCACGCGATGAACCCGCTGCACCGGCTCACCTACACCGCCGCCCATGTTTCGCAGATGCCGTTGGCCTCCTCTGAGGAGACGGTGTCGGTGCGCTTCAACCCCACCGGGGTGGCCCCGGAGAGCGAAGTCGGCCGGGTCGGTTCGGCGTTCAACCACATGCTCGACAACATCGACCGGGCTTTGGCCGCCCGGCACGAATCGGAGACGAAGGTGCGCCAGTTCGTCGCCGACGCCTCCCACGAGCTGCGCAACCCGCTGGCGTCCATCCGCGGCTATGCCGAGTTGACGAAGCGGAATCGCGATGAGCTTCCCGAGGAGACGGCCTACGCGCTCTCCCGGATCGAATCCGAGGCGAATCGGATGAGCGCCCTGGTGGACGACCTGCTGTTGCTCGCCCGGTTGGATTCCGGCCCGGTGCTGGAGTTCGAGCCCACCGACGTCACCGAGATCGTGCTGAACGCCTTGAGCGACGCGCGGGTGGCCGGCCCCGATCACAACTGGATTCTGGACGTCCCAGATGCCCCGCTGATTGTGCCCGGAAACGCCTTCCAGTTGCACCAGGTGGTGGCGAACCTGCTTGCCAACGCCCGCACGCACACTCCGGCGGGCACCACCGTCAAAGCCGAGTTGGTCGACGAGGCCGCCTGGGTGCGGATCACGGTGGCCGACAACGGCCCCGGCGTGCCCGAAGAGGTCCGGCCCACCATCTTCGAGCGCTTCTCCCGCGCCGACTCCTCCCGCACCCGCATGGAAGGGGTGAAATCCACCGGCCTCGGCCTCGCCATCGTCGCCGCCGTCGTCGAAGCCCACCACGGCTACGTCGCCCTCTCCTCCAAACCCGGCACCACCCTCTTCACCGTCCGCCTCCCCAAAACCCAATAGACAGATCGTCATCCTCGACCGCAGCCCCGGAATCCATCGCGCGACATGCCAAAGGCATTTGGAGCGAACAAAAACGCGTGAGCGAAGCGAACACTACTCGTAGACTGTCGATATGCGGGTAACGACCATTCCACTGTTGGCGAAGAGCCTGGTGGTGGGAGTGCTGACCGGCGTGGTGGTCTCGGGGTACCGCTGGCTGCTCGGCACGATTGAGCACGGCTCCAGCCAGGCGTATGCGTTCATCGGGCAGGCGCTGGGGTATCTGCCGCTGTTGGTGGTGGGGCTGGCGGTGCTGGCGGTGGCGTTGGGCTGGCTGGGGAAGCGGTATCCGCTGATCGGCGGCTCGGGCATCCCGGCGGTGGTGGCGATCGTGCAAGGGCGGCTGCGTGACACCTGGGTTTCGACGTTGGTGGCCAAATTCGTCGGCGGCGCGGGCGCGATGGCCTCCGGCTTGGCGCTGGGCCGCGAGGGGCCATGCATCCAGATGGGCGCCTGCATCGGCGACGGGATGGGCCGTCACTTCTCCAAACAAGAGCCGGAAAAGATGATGCTGATCGCGGGCGGGGCGAGCGCCGGGCTTTCGGCCGCTTTCGGGGCGCCGCTGGCGGGCACCATCTTCGCCTTCGAGGAGATCTTCAAGAAACTGGACCCGCTGACGTTGATGGCGACCACGCTGGCGGCGGTGGCCTCCGATTATGTGACGGCGCTGCTGCTGGGCACCGAGCCGATCTTCGACCTGACGGTACCCGTCGCCCTCCCGCTGAACGCCTATTGGATGCTGCTGGTGCTCGGGGTGGCGCTGGGTCTGATCGGGGCCAGCTACAACCGGCTGCTGGTCTGGCTGAAAGGGTGGTACCAGCGCGTCTCGGAGCGTTGGGCGATCTTCCGCCCGATCCCGGTGATGCTGCTCGCGGTGCCCGTCGGCCTGTGCTTCCCGGCGGCGCTCGGCTCCGGCCAGCGGGCCCTGGACTCGCTGCTGCCCACCGCCTCACTCGGCTTCCTGGCGCTGCTCTTGGCCGTCCGCTTCGTCTTCTCGATTGTGAGCTTCTCGGGCAGCCTGCCCGGCGGCATCCTCTTCCCGCTGCTGATCCTCGGCGGCATCACCGGCGCGATCACCGCCAACGTCGCCATCACCTGGTTCGGCATCGACGCCTCCGGCTTCGACGGCTTCATCATCGTCGCCATGGCCGGCTGCTTCGCCGCCATCGTCCGCGCCCCGATCACCGGCATCGTGCTGCTCCTCGAAATGACCGGCTCCTTCGTCCACCTCCTCCCCCTCACCCTGGTCTGCATCACCGCCTACATCACCGCCGAACTCCTCCACACCCAACCCGTCTACACCGCCCTCCTGGAGGCCGACTTCCCCACTCCTGCCACCCCCGGCAGTGACGCAGCTGTTCAGTAAGGTCCCGTGGCTCTCAAGATGGTTGCAAGAGTTGCTGCGGGAAGCAGATAGCCCACGTTTGTTGTCCATATCTGCAAGGGTGTGTCGTAAATGGTCTGACCTTTGCCATAATACCGACTAGCGGGGAGCATAGAAGCTCCCCCCGTACCCTAAAAAAAGCGAGAAATCATGCACAACCATTCCAGGCGAATGCCCTTCGCCGCCACCTGTGCCGCCATCGCGATGGCGCTGACGGCCTCTTTCCTTAGCCCCACGAACTCCGGAGCCGTGGCTCCTCCGTTCTATCTATCTCCGAGCTACATCACCATGACGGGCACCAACAGCTACAGCATTTCCCTGCTGGGCTCTGCCACCAACTGCACCGCACCGCGCGCTGGCGTTCCAAGCTGGATGAGCTATTCCATCTCCGGCAGCACCCTGATCGTGAAAGCGAAAACGCCCAGCAACACGTCGCGTGAGGCCACGGTGTCCGTCCAGCGTGTTTGCAGTAACACCGTCTACACCGCCTATCTCGAGGTAGACTACCTCGGCAATGCGAAGTACCGACCGAGCAGCCTCACCATCTCCGCAAGTGATGATGTGTTCCAGAGCTCCGGCGGAAGTGTCGTGGTCACCATCGCTACCCCTTCCGCCACGTATGGGGATTTCACCTACAGCGCGGCCGGAAGCATCGGGCTCACGGTGGACACCGAATGCTACGTCGCCGGCAGAGACTGCTTGCGGCTCACCGCCAAGCCAAACACCAAACAGGTAACCCTGGAGAGCTATTTCACGGTCAAGTCTTCCGGACAGAGCCGCCTCCTTGAGTTCAGCCAGAATGCCGCCAAAGCCCAACCCAGTAGCTTGGAAGTAACTCCCGAGACAATCTCCTTC
This sequence comes from Propionibacteriaceae bacterium, assembly GCA_031272505.1. Classification (GTDB taxonomy): domain Bacteria; phylum Actinomycetota; class Actinomycetes; order Propionibacteriales; family Propionibacteriaceae; genus Propionicimonas. Next base: position 17,155 of record JAISTQ010000059.1, on the reverse strand, counting down.
GGCCCCAGCGGCGGTACCCAGATCATCAAGATCGCCACTCCGGCAGCAGAATACGGGAAGTACTACTACCAGACGAACTCCACCACCTTCCCCAGCGGGGCCCTCACCGTAGACAAGACTTGCAGCGTCGTTGGCTATGACTGCATGCGTGTCGTAGCAAAAGCCAACACCTCCGATAACGTCTACGCGGCCTCCCTGGTATACGTCTACGGCGACATGGTCCGCTCTGTCAGCGTTAAGCAGCAAACAAAGAAGATCGTAAAAAGTTCTCTTGAGGTAGATACCTTGCTAGCTTTTCCCCAGAAAGGCGGAGAGCAGTACCTAAAGGTTACGACCACTTCATCTGAATATGGAAAGTTCACCTACGAGATGGTAAGCGGCGCCGATCAGTTCAGCGTAGACACTGAATGTTTTATCCCTGGATACGATTGTGTGAGAGTAACTACCTTAGGTCCAAGCACTTCATACGCTCAATACGGCTATATGAGAATAATAGATTCCAAGACCGGGAAAGAATGGGATTCAGGGGTCTATCGGGCGGGAGATCCGGATCCTGCCATAGATTATTGGATTTTTGCTAATACTGGTTTTGACTATCTAAAAGAGGCAAACAGTTCTGTCGTCGTTACCGTGGAAACTAATGCTCCTTACTGGGATTATAGCTACGGAACAGAATATGTTGACGAAGACATCTCTTTACAGCGAATTGAGGGTACTAATACTCTACGAATTACTGCACTTCATAACGTTAGTACTCCCGCTACTTACAGTTATCGGTTAGCCGCCTGCACCGTCCCACCAAAAAAGGGGTATTGGCCTGATGTAATTGGGGAATGTAGCGGAATATCGAAAGTCTTTACCATAACGCAGGGAGCTACTTCTAATATCTTGCAGGTATCGCCTGCCCAAGTCATCTTTGAGGCCAACGCCTCCGATACCGAGATCATTAAGATTTTACCACCCAACGGCTATCAACTCAAGAGTGTCGGCTTTTCGTACAACAGCAATACAGACGGCCAGTGGTTGAAAGATGGGGGGCCTACTGATTCGAACTGTCCAACCGGATATTCTTGCCGTTCAATTAAGGCTGCATCCCAAAACGAAAAGAGCACACCTAAGAAAGGCAAAATCATAGTAACTGTTTGCGATATACGGAGGTGTGCTACTACTCTGAAGGCAGAGATTGAGGCCATCCAAAAAGGGAAGCCAGCTACAGGGGAGCCGACGTTTTCCATTTCGCCACAATCCGCCACCGCTAGCTTGCTGCAGTGGGGTAGTACGGGGATCACGAGTCCAATGATATTCTATGTGACCAACACGACAGGCCATGGTTATACTGCGGAAGCAAATTGTTCCTCCTATACCTGGTGCAAAAATGCCACTATATATCAAACTGGCGATTACATCAGCCTAACTCTTCAGAGTCACTCGTACTGTAAGGAGGGGAAGAATTATAGCGACGTTAAACTCACAGCCAAAACTAACAACGGGAAATCGTCTACTGCCACAATCGGCATCGAGTGGCGTTGTTAACGCAGTAAATAATTGAATGAACTGAACCTATGATTGCCGCCCCGGAGGATGGGATTCCCCGTTCTCCGGGGCGTCCAGTCCTGTGCCCGCAACAGGGGCAGGACTGTCGCCGTAGATGCCGTCAGATGTGAACCGACATCGATCTCGCCCTGCACCGCGTCTTGGAGCGAACCAGGCCAACATGATGACCCGATGGAGCTACACCGCCCTCCTGGAGGCCGACTTCGGCCCCTCGGCGCCCCAAAGTAATAGAAGTAAATAGATGTAAATAGAAGTAAATAACTTGTTATAAGTAGTCATAAGTAGTGATAGGCTAGGGGGATGATGGATGAGACGTTCTCCCCCAGCTTTGGGAGTCGCCCGGCGCAGTTGGTGGGCCGGGAAGCTGAGGTTGCCGAGTTCCTGGAAGCGTTGGAGGGACCGGTGGGCCACCCTAATCGGGCCAGCCTGTACATCGGGAATCGAGGCATGGGGAAAACGGCGTTGCTGCTGGAATTGGCTGAGCAAGCGGCGGCAGCCGGGTTCGTGGTGGCGCAAGTCTTGGTGCATGAGCGGATGCTCGACGAAATCATCGAGTTGATCCAGCTTGGTGGTGCCAAGTACATCCCGAAAGGCAAGCGAGTCAAGGGATTCTCGGCCTCCGCTTTGGGGTTCAGCTTGGGTTTGACGTTCACTGACGAGGTCCGGCGCGATTATGGCTTTCGGGTGAAGCTCTCACTGCTTTGCGACGCGCTGGCTGGCGCAGGCCACGGGGTGCTGATCCTGGTTGACGAAGTGGTCTCCACCTCGCCGCAGATGCGCGAGTTGAGCGCCACCTTCCAGCAGCTTCGCGGCGAACGCAAAGACATCGCCATCGCCATGGCGGCGCTCCCAGCTTCCATGTCGTCAGTGTTGAACGACGAAGTGCTCACCTTCTTGAATCGCGCCCACAAGGTGCAGCTCGGCCCCATCAGGCTGAACGACGTCGCCGTCTTCTACACGCAGGCTTTTACTCGGCTTGGGAAGACTTTCTCAGCCGAGGTAATCCAGCAGATGACGGAAGCCTCCTTCGGTTACCCGTACTTGCTCCAGCTGATTGGGTACCACGCACAGCAACTGTTGGGAGACGAGCTTGAACTCACCGCCACCACGGTGGAGTTGGCCATCGGCAACGCTCGACGTGAGTTGGCGGACGACGTCTACGCGCCCGCACTCAAACAGCTCTCCGCACGCGATCTCGCCTTCCTGAACGCGATGGCCGTAGACGACGGCTCCAGCCAAATCAAAGATGTCGCCGCCCGCGCTCAGATGAGCCGCGCCAACGCCCAGCAATACCGCGCCCGCCTCCTCGAAGCCGGCCTCATCGCCTCCACCGCCCGCGGCGAAATCGAGTTCGTTCTCCCCTACCTCGGCACGTACCTCCGCGAGCAGACATAGCAGGTGTTGACGATTCTCAACATTGTGAAATGTTGACGATTCTCAACATTTGCGGTGTCAGCGGACGGAGTCGAGCCAGGTTTGCGCGGTGGTGATCGGGTCGGAGCCGGTGGCGACGGCTGATTCGAGGGGGGCGAGGGTTTCGTCGGTGAGCGCGGCGAAAGCGTCTTGGACGGCGGCGATCTGGATCGGGGAGCTGTCCTGCAGCGCGGCTGGGATCAGGATGGCGACCTGGTCGGGGAGGGTGATCTCGGAGGGGTCTTCGACGACCGACAGCCCTTCGAGCTCGTAGTAGTCGAGGTTGCGGAAGGCGCCGATGACCGCCTCCTCGTTGTTGAGGCGCTCGGCGCGCAACAGCGGAGAATCCTCGTCCTGCCAGGTGATCGCCTTGATGCCGTAGACCGATTCCAGGGAGGGCACGCCGTCAATCCGGTTGTGCAGCCATGAAGGGACGAGGCCAATGCCTTCCAGGTTCTCGGCGTTCGACCAGGTGAAGCGGGTGGCCGGGCTCGCCGCCCAGACGATTTTGCCGTCCAACTGCGACACGTCCATCACCGCCACATCGGGGGAAACCAACTCGGCCAACTGCGCGAGCGCGTCACCGGGAGCGGGCGGCTCTGAGCCGTCATTGAGGCCCAGCACCGTCGAAGTGGAGAACACCACCGCCAACTGATACTCCTGCGTGGACAGATCGGCCACCAGATCGTAGCTGCTGGTGGGCGCCGGCGTAGTGGCGCAGGTAGTGCCCGCGCGGACCACCGCCGCGCACGCCACCCCGGCCAGCGCCTGTTCCGCCGACGTGCTGCCGGTGGCAATCAAGAAGTCGGCCGCTGGCGCCGTGGTCTCGGTGCCCGGTGCTGTCGCCGGATCGTTCGCCGCGACCGTCACCCCGGCGCTGTCGCTCACCACCGGGGCCGGGCTCTCACTCTCCACCGGCTCCGCGATCGCACACCCCGACACCGCCAACACCACGGCCACCACCGCAATCCACGTCTTCTTCATGCCCCGAGTCTAATGTGTCAGCCTCCGTAATTGTCCTCGCTGCGCTCGGGCGCTACTTTGTCTTGCGGCGGAGGAGGCGGAGCCAGCGGAAGGTGAGGAGGTTATGGTGGTTGGTGACGCGGTGTTCGAGGGCGGCGATGGTTTTGCGTTGCTCTTTGATGGTTTCGGCTTGTTTTTCGACGAGGCGGGTGAGGCGGTCGATGGCGGCTTCGACAGGGCGGTAGGGGGGCTCGCCGGTGCCGACGCGGAATTCGGGCTGGTGCCAGCGGGCGGCGCGGCGGGCGTCCGGGCCGGGGCCCTGCCAGAGCCAATGCAGCCGTTCGGCGAAGGTTTGCGCGGTGGTGCCGAGCGGGAAGACCGGCGGCGGGTACTCCAGGCCGGCCAGCATTTCCTCGTATTCGGGATTCGGCTCGGCGAAGGTGTGGGCGAAGCCGTTGCGCTCCAAGAAGGCAATGTACGCCTGCCGTCCAGCCTCCAGATTGGCGTGGAACGGGGCCATGTCGGTTTGCTCCCACAGGGCCAGCGCGTCGTAGTCCTGGGCCGGGTCGAGCGGAAGGTACGGGATGGAGTGGTACTCGGCCAGTTCCAAGGTGCGCGAATCGTGGGCGAGCAGCATCGCCGGAATGCCCGCGTTCAACGCGGCGACGATGCCGTGGAAGCGGGTGCCGAAGCCGAAATCCCGCTGGGCGAGCAGCTCGTACCAGGTGCGCGGATCGAGGCACATCGCCATCTGGCCAGCCTGGTAAACCGGATGGTCGGGAGTGGCCGGAATCCCCTCGGGGTAGCTGGGCACCGGCTCGCCCCAGAGCAGCAGCCGCAGGTCCTTGTAGTCCTGGGCGATGTAGAGCAGGTCGGGGTAGCGTTCGCGGTTTTGGGCGAGCAGCCGGGCGTCGGCGGCGATGGTGGGCGTCAAGGTGACGGCGAAGCTGGCCTGCGCGGCGGGCGCCACCGGGGCTTTGGCGGGCCGGGCGTCGTAATCGTAAAGGGACGGGCAGCCGATCTGGTCGATCTGGTCGGCGGGAAAGCCGAGATCGACGAGGTACTGGGCCGTCAACGCGCCGCGCACGCCGATGCTGGCCGAATGGTCCAAGATGGCCCGCACGAAACGGGTGGTGGCCTGGTTCACTTCGTCGTTAACGTCTTTGAGCGACACGCCGAGCGGCGCTTGTCCGCCAACTCCGATGACGGTCACCGGGATGGTCAACTGTTCGACGAGGTCAGCCAGCCGGTTCAGGTGTTCGAGGAAATCGGGCCGGAAGGCGTTCGCCAGGGGCAGCGCGACCGCGTGCGCCTCGGCATTCAGGCGCTCTACGTCAGCGGGGGTGACACCCGGCTGTTGCAGGCTCATCCCGTCGGTCAAAATCTGCGTGTCGGGCGTGTTCAGGTGCCGATAGACGGCGTTGGCGAAGAGCTGGTTGCCGGTGTTGGTGGCAAAGGTGCCGACGCGCCCGAAGGCACCCGTCGCCTCCGGCGGCAAGACGGTATGCGGGGCCTTTCCCGCTCGCATCACGATGCGCACAGCCACAGTTTAACCCTGATCTACTGATTCTCTCCCTAGCGCGAATAAATGTCGTACCCCCTCGTCACAATGGAGATATGGAAGATATGGAAAAGATGCGGATAGATTGCGGCACCTGCCTGGTGCGCGGCGCCGGGTGCGCGGATTGCGTGGTCTCGCTGCTGCTCGGGCCGGCGGAGTTCGGTTTTGACGGCGGCGCGTCCCCGCCCATGGCGCCGGAGGTGGCGGCCGATGTGCCGCTGGCGAAAGACGAGGTGGTGGCGTTGCGGGTGCTCGCTGGTGCCGAGCTCGTGCCTCCCCTGCGCTGGATCGCGGCTTGAGCCCCCTCAAGCAGTGCTGAAAACTAGTGTGCCCAGTATCCGGCATCCATTTGCTTGAATGGCGGGTGTAGTCTAAGATTTTCATAAGAAATTTCTCAAGTTGTGTCTGGAGGAGACATGCGGGCTACCGCTCGTAGCATCGCCGCTGCGCTGGTGACTCTGTCCGTCATCCTCTCGCCGCAGATCTCCCTGGCCGATCCGGTCCCGCCGACGCCCACTCCGGCACCGTCTCCCAACCCGTCACCCACTACCACCGCCACGCCGACCACCTCCAAAGACGCGAAGGCGCTGGTCAAGGAGCTCGAAGAGCAGGCTGCGCAGATCGAGGAAGACTACGAAGAGGCCAAGCTCAAGCTCGAAGAGAGCAAGAGCAAGGTAAAGGTGCTGCAGGCCGATGTGGACGCCCAGCAGGCCAAGGTGGATCAGCTCAGCAGCCAAGCCCGCGCCATCGCCCTGATGCGCTTCCAGAGCAACGGGATTGACACCACCGTCCAGTTGGTCACCGCCTCCGATCCAGATACTTTCCTCGGCCAGCTTTCCACCTCCGCGAAGGTGGACGAAAACATGAACAACACGCTGCAGCAACATCTGGTCGAGCAGGCGAACCTGGCCGACATGCAGCGGGTGCTCGCCGCGGAGGTCAAATCCCTGGCCGCCGAGGAAAAGAAGCTCGCCGCCCTGGACAAGGAGATCAACGACAAGCTCGACGAGGCCAACCAGTTGGTGAAGACGCTCACCGCGCAGGAGTTGGCCGCGATGTACACCTCGGACGGCGGCTCCACCACCTATAACATCACCGAGGCGGGCGAAGTCTCCGAGCGGATCAAGAAGGTCATCTCGTACGCGATCTCGCATGTGGACGGCTCGCAGTATGTGCGCGGCGCCTCCGGGCCGAAAGCGTTCGACTGCTCAGGTTTCACCCTGGCCTCCTATCGGGCCGCCGGCATCTCGCTGCCGCACTCCTCGCGCTCGCAGTTCTCGGTGGGGCGGCCGGTCGCCCGCAACGAGCTCAAGCCCGGCGATCTGGTCTTCTACTACCATCCCATCCACCACGTCGCCCTCTACATCGGCAACGGCAAGATCGCCCACGCCCGGAATCCGCGCAACGACATCGTGATCCAGTCGCTGGGCAGCTATCCGGCCCCATACGCTGGCGCGCGGCGGGTAATCGGTTAAACACTTGCTGGGGGGCACTGGTATGAGAACAAAAACAAATTGGCGAAGTGGCGTGCTCGCGCTCAGCGCCGCGCTGCTGCTGGCTGGTTGCACCGGCCCCGCCACCACACCCACCCCTTCAGCCACATCCTCGCCCAGCGCGTCGGCCTCCGCCTCGCCTTCGCCGTCCAGCACCGAGTTCATGCCCGAGTTCGTCTCCTTGGATTTCAAGGACGAATCCGACGCGATTTGGACGGAAGTCACCAACACCGACGTCACCATCGACGTCTACGCCTGGCAGGATTACGCGCTGGCCGCCCAGACTTACCTGCGGGAGGCCGATTTGGGCTCCATGGCGGAGGAAGAGTGGAACGGCGAGTTGATCATCGATTTCCCGGTGAACAGCGAGAGCTTCGAATACTTGACGGACAAGTCAGCCGAGGTCTACCAGGCGGCCACCCCGTGCGGCCCGCATGAGGCCATCGTCGTCAATCCGCTGATGTTCCAGGCGAACGAGGCCACCATCATGCCGATGCTGGTCCACGAGGGAGTGCATTTCATCACCCATTCGGCCTGCTTCCAGCCCGGCCCGCAGTGGATCACCGAGGGTTTCGCCGAGATGATCACCGCCGAGGTGCTGCCCGAAGTGGCCGACGAGGACGCCACCGCTTTGCGGAAATTCCTGCGCGACTGCCCCATCCCCACCACGTTGCCGCCGGATTCCGGCATCAACTGCGGCTCCGCGTTTGACGGCACGGTGCTCGCCAAGGTGGCGGTGGAGACGATCCTCGAAGAGCTGGGGCGCGAAAAGGGCATCGCCGCGTTGCAGGCGGCCGCCAGCACCACCGAGCCCGATCCCGCCGACATCGAGCAGTGGACGACTTGGTACGTCGAGACGCTCGAATCGGCCAAAAACCAGTCCTGACGGCTCATTCAGACGGCTGGGCTTTGGCCCGCAGCGCGTTGATGTCCAGGAAATCCGGCGCCGGCACGTCCTCGGCTGCCGCCTCCCACGGGTCGAACGGCGGCGGCCCGTCGTCATCGACATAGCCCTGCGAGGGATCGAAGGGATTGGCCAGCTTGCGCAACTCGACACTGGGCTCGTCCAGGGCGGAGACTTTCTCGTCGGGCAGCCCTTCCAAGATGTCGTGGACGTAGGCTTGCGCCGCCTCCAGCAGCGGCACCTCGCGATGCTGCCGCTCCGAGAGGTACCAGCGGTGTTCGAGCACCTCGTGGTAGATCTGCACCGGCTCGCGCTTGCCGCGCAGCTCGAAGGGCACCGCTTCCAGCACCGGCTGGTAGCAGTTGCGCATCCACTTCGAACCGACCACCGACTCGTCCATGTGCTGCAGCCCGTGGCTGGCCCGGTAGGTGTCCAGGTCGTTGAGCAGCCGCCGCGCCTGGTTCTCCTCCGCGTCGATGCCGGTGAGCCGCATCAGCCGCCGCGAATGGTAGCCCGCCTCCACCACCTTCGGCTGGATCTTGATCTTCGAGCCGTCCATGTCGATGTCGAGTTCGGCGACGTCAAAACCGAGCGCGTTCAGCCGCCGCACCCGATTCTCGATGCGGAAAGGCTCCGAGCCGGAAAACTCCTCCATGCCGGTCAGCTCATTCCACAGGTCGTGGTAGCGGCTCACCACCGAATCGGCGAGCACCTGCGGCTGCAGCCAGGGATCGAGCACCCCGCCCGCCTCCAGGTCGAGGAACTCCCCGTAGAGGTTGACGTGCGCGATCTGCAGGTCGTGCTCGCGCTGGCCGTCGGAGAGCGACGGATGGATCTCGGAGGTCTCGGCGTCGACCAGATAGGCGGCGAACTCCCCGGCGTCGCGGCGGAAGAGCACGTTCGAGAGCGACACGTCGCCCCACAGGAAGCCGATCAGGTGCAGCCGCACGAAGAGCACCACCAGGGCGTCAATCAGCCGGGTGACGGTCTCCGGCCGGACCCCGCGGTCAAACAGGGTCCGGTACGGCAGCGAGAACTCCAGGTGCCGGGTGATCAGCACCGGATCCAGCGGCTGGCCCGCCTCGTCAATCCGGTCGGTGACCACCGCGACCGCCTCCACCGCCGGCGCCCCCAGCCGATGCAGCTCGGCAAGCATCCGGTATTCGTGCAGCGCCAACTCCTCGACCACCTCTTTGGCGGCATAGATCGATTGGCCGACGGCGACGAAACGGACCACGTGCCGCGAGATACCGCGCGGGAGCGCGACCAAGTAGTCAGCGGGCCATTCCGCCAGTGGCACCTGCCACGGCAGCGGAATCAACCGGGAATCCGGCCGGGACGACAGGAAGTGGGGCATCTGCCCGATCCTTTACGAAATCCGCAAGCCCGTCTTTTCGGAGAAGACGTGCACGCCCGCGGGATCAGCCGCGTTCAGCCGGATGGTGGTGCCGCGCTGCGGGGCCGTCCGGGCCGAGATGTGCGCCACGATCTGCTGGGCGGTGATCGCATCGTCGCCAGAGCCGGTGATGGTGCCGTAGAGGTAGCCGTCCGCGCCGAGTTCCTCCACCACCGCCACGTCCACCGAAATGCCGGTGGTAGAGACGGCGAAGTTTTCCGGGCGGATGCCGATCACGACGGTGTCCTCACCAGTGGCCTTGGCCAGTACGTCACGGGAGACGGGGACGGTGTAGTCGCCGATCTGCGCGCCGCCGTCCACGATCTTCGCGGGCATCAGGTTCATCGCCGGTGAGCCGATGAAGCCAGCCACGAAAAGGTTGACCGGGGCGTCGTAGAGCGTCAGCGGGGTGTCCACCTGCTGCAGCAAGCCGTCCTTCATCACCGCGATCCGATCACCCATCGTCATCGCCTCCACCTGGTCGTGGGTGACGTAGACGGTGGTGACGCCCAACCTCGCCTGCAGAGCGGCGATCTGGGTGCGGGTGGAGACGCGCAGCTTGGCGTCCAGGTTGGACAGCGGCTCGTCCATCAGGAAGACCTGGGGCTTGCGGACGATCGCGCGGCCCATGGCGACGCGCTGCCGCTGGCCGCCGGAGAGCGCCTTGGGCTTGCGGGCCAGGAACTCCTCCAAACCGAGCAGCTTGGCGGCCTCGTTGACCCGCTGGTCACGCTCCGCCTTGGGGACGCCCGCCATCTTCAGCGCGAAACCCATGTTGTCGGCGACCGACATGTGCGGGTAGAGCGCGTAGTTCTGGAAGACCATCGCGATGTCGCGGTCTTTCGGGGGCAGGGTGGTGACATCGCGGTCACCAATAAAAATGCTCCCCGAGTTGACATCTTCAAGCCCGGCGAGCATCCGTAGGGTAGTTGACTTGCCACAACCTGAGGGGCCTACCAGCACCATGAACTCGCCATCTCCGATTTCGAGATTGAACTTGTCTACTGCTGGGCGATCAGCCCCGGGATAAACCCGCGTGGCATCATGAAATGAAACAGTGGCCATGGCCACAACTCCTTCCACGGGCAGGTACGTGCCCGACGATCCGTAGTGGAATAAATGCACTCCCATTGTTGCACGGTTTCGCCAGTAGTCAAACTGGAACCAGAAAAACTCTGATACGTTGTACGGGTGTCGGACGAGCAGTTATTTGAGGGGGATGAGCCACCACATCTGGAGATTCCCCTAGCTGACAAGGTGGAAGCTCCCGTCGCGCTGCCCGAAGACGCGGAGGTCGTCGAAGGCGAAGTGATTGAGGCGCGGGAATGGTGGGACGATCCCGGTTTGCCCTGGCGGCAGAAGCCGACGAAGAAGGATTTCACCTGCATCGGGATGATCTCGTTCGTGGCCATCTACTCGCTGGTGATGCTCCCGCTGCAGCCGGTGATCCTGGGGTTGGCGCCGCAGATTTCCGGCGCGCTGGGCTACCGGCTCGGCATGGTGGGCACCGGCGCTTTGGCTTCGCAGGGTGACACCTGGTGGCCGTTGGTGTTGATCATCGGCTCCGCCATGGGCATGAAGTTCGACTGGGTCTACTGGTGGGCCGGCAAGCTCTGGGGCCGCGGCATCATCGAAGTGTGGTCGGGCAAGTCCGAACGCGCCCGGCGGCGCAACGAGCGGGCCGAGAAGATCGCCCGGAAATACGAGACGGTGGCCATCTTCATCTCCTATCTGCCGATCCCGATCCCGGTGGGCGTCATCTACGCGGTGCTCGGCGAGGCGGGCACCACGCTGAAGAAGTTCCTGATCGTCGACTATCTCTCCTCGGTGGTGTTCTCCGGCATCTACATCTACCTGGGCTTCTGCTTCGGCGAAACGGTGATCGGCATCCTGGAGGTGTACATCCAGTACATGTGGTACATCTCCATCGGCCTGCTGGTCGTCATCATCGCGATCGCGGTCATCAACGCCCGGAAGAACGCCAAGGCGCAAAGCTCCGATGCGCAGTAAACTGGTTCTCCTGCCTCTATAGCTCAGTGGTAGAGCTCCCGCCTTGTAAGCGGAAGGTCATCGGTTCGAATCCGATTGGAGGCTCACTCACCCGGCGTCCGCCGCCACACCTTCGGCGGCCGCCAGCGACATCACCGAAGCCATCAGAGATTGGTGGACGACGATGTCAGTCAGTTGCCCGGTGCGCAGCGCCCCCATCAAAGCGTCGGTGCTGACGTTCGCGCTCACGATCCCGATCACCCGCGGGACGGCGCCCAGGATCTCCAGCGGGATCTGGATGGCGTAATCCTGCTCGGAGTGGATGATCTCCCCGAAGACGTCGTAGTAATAGGCGATCAGCCGGCCCACCGCGTGCCGCTGGGTGAGCAGGTTCCCGTAGCGGGCGGCGGTGGCGAAGTCCGGGGTGGACGGGTGGTTCCCGATGTTCACCAGCGCGACGTCCAACTGCTGCCATTCGGCCAGCACCGCCTTGTAGTGCTCGGTCTGCCGCAGCAGATCCAGCTCGTGCTTCGTCTCCGCCAGCGAGGGGGCGTGCAGGTAGTGCGCCTGGGCTTGGAGTTGGGTGGCGGCAATGCGGGCGTTCTCGTTCGAGTGGTAGTGCCGGATCGGGATGCCGCGATTGCCGACCAGCGGCGTCACGTCCGTCACCTTTGAGGGGAATGACGGACGACGCTCCAGCCCGGCGACCAAGGTGCCAATCACATTCCCCCAGCCCAGCCCCAGCCGTCCGCCGCCGATGGCGTCGATCAACTGCAGCGCGGCCTTGCCCAGCGACTCGTTGGTGACGCTGTCCTGCGGCCCGTCTTCGACCAAAGCGACGCTGTTGAGTTGGAAGGTTTCCCGGACGTCCGCCTCCACCACCTCGTCCGGCGGCGCCTGGGAGAGGATGCTGATCTTGACGATGCCCGCCTCCTTCGCCTGGGAGAGCATCCGGGAGACGTACGGACGGGAAATGCGCAGCCGACGGGCGATGGCCTCCTGGCTCAAATCCTGTTCGTAGTAGAGCCGGGCCACCGCTTCCAATCGCTTCAAGCGGGCGTCTCGCACCCGGCGATACTAGCACGTTTGAGCCTCAAACCCGCCAGAGGGGTCGAAAAACTGTAACAAATGTGCTTTTTTCTTTGGTTCGGCCAGTGTTTAGGCTTGTAGACGGAATGTACCGCTGTAGCCAATGGAGGTTACTAATGTTACTAGACAGGAAGGGGTTCGGCCTTCTCCTGCTCTCCGTGGCAGACACCTGGGAAGAGAACGTACCCACCTACAACGAAATCGATTCCACCTTCGGTGACGGCGACCACGGCATCACCATCGGCAAAATCGCCAAGACCTTCCGCCAAGCAGTCGAAGCCTGGACGGACCAGCCCTTCAAGCCGTTCTTGAAAAGCCTGTCCAGCGCGGTGATGGGGGTCGGCGGCGGTTCGGCCGGGCCGCTCTACGGAATGCTCGTGGAGGGGTTGAGTGATCCGCTGGACGCCGAAACCGAGGAGATTGACGCCGGGCTGCTGAAGGCGATGTTCGTCGGCAGCCGGGCCGCGATGCAATCCGTCACCAAGGCCCAAGTGGGCGAAAAAACGATGATGGACGCATTGTTACCCGCCGTCGCAGCCGCGGAAGACTGCGAAGGCGACATCCCCGAGATACTGGCGGTTGCCGCAGCAGCCGCCACCGCCGGAGCCCAAGCCACCACCGAGATGGTTTCGCATTTCGGAAGGGCGCGGGTATACGGAGAACGGACGCTCGGCACCCCCGACGCCGGTGCGATGAGCACCGCCGCGTTTTTCCAGGGGCTGAGCCTGGGAGCACCGCACACAACTTAATTCCTGCGATATTCAGACCCAAGAACGAACACAGATCCAAGAACAAACAAGGAGGTTCTAGCTAATGAAGATGAAGAAGTTCATCAATGATCCAGCCAACTTGACCGCCGAAGTGCTCGAAGGCCTCGCCCTCGCGCATCAGGACCTCGTCGAGCTCGGCCCGGACAACAAGGTCATCAACAAGAAGCTGGCCAGCGCAGATCGCGTCACCATCGTCACCCAGGGCGGAGCCGGGCATGAGCCGGCGCTGTCGGGGTTCGTCGGTGAGGGCATGATCGACATCTCGGTCGTCGGCGACATTTTCGCCGCCCCCGGCCCCGAAGCCTGCGTGGATGCCATCAAGCTGGCGGAGAAGGGCAAAGGCGTCCTCTACGTCGTGCTGAACCACGCTGGCGACATGATCACCGGCAAATTGACGATGCGGACGCTCGAAAACGAGCCCGGCGTCAAGTGCATCAAGGTGGTCACCCAGGAAGACGTCTCGAACGCGCCGCGCTCGAACTCTGACGACCGCCGCGGCCTGGTCGGCTGCGTCCCGCTGTACAAGATCGCCGGCGCTGCCGCCGCTGAGGGCAAGTCCCTCGAAGAGGTCGCCGCATTGGCCCAGCGTTTCGCTGACAACATGGCCACCCTGGCCGTCGCCGTCCGCACCGCCACGCACCCGCAGACCGGGATGCCGTTCGGCGATCTGGGCGATGACGACATGGAGATCGGCATGGGGCAGCACGGTGAAGGCGGCGGTGGCCGTCAGCCGATGAAGTCCGCCGATGAGACCGCCGACATCATGGTGCAGGGCCTGCTCAACGACCTGGACATCCAGGACGGCGAGAAGATCATGCTGATCCTGAACGGCTCCGGCGCCACCACGCTGATGGAGCTGCTGGTGATCTACCGGCGCTGCGTGCAGTATCTGGCTGGCAAGAACATCGAGATCGTCGCCAACTTCGTCGGCGAGATGCTCACCGTCCAGGAGCAGGCTGGCTTCCAGCTCTTCGTCGCCCGCATGGATGACGAGCTGCTGCACTACTGGAAGGCGCCCTGCAACACCCCGTATTACAAGCAGGTGTAGTCATGGCGGATGCTGTCGGCAACAAGGCCTCGAAGGATTACGGCGTGGGCGTCCCGCCGCCAGATTCGGGCGGTTTCCCCATCAAGGGGGCTGGCCATCTGGATTGGGGGATGCAGCATCGGCTCGCGCAGATGTTCTCACCTGCCTCGGGCAACACCGTGATGTTGGCGTTCGACCACGGCTACATCATGGGCCCGACTTCCGGGCTGGAGCGGCTCGACCTCGTCATCCCTCCGTTGGCTCCTTACGTCAACGTGCTGATGGGCACGCGCGGGGCTTTCAAGACCTGCGTGCCGCCGACCGTCCAGAAGCCGATCTGCCTGCGTTCCACCTATGACACCTCCGTCCTGTTTGAGGACATGACGGTGGGCGGTGGCATTGCCATCGACATGGAGAACGCGGTGGCGATGGACGCGGTGGCGGTGGCCGTGCAGACCTTCATCGGGTCGGCCGGCGAAGCCCGCTCTTTGGAACTGCTGGCGCGGACCGTAGATGCCGGAACCAAGGCCGGCATCCCGACCCTCGGCGTCGTCGCCGTCGGCAAGGACATGGCCCGTACCGAGCAGTTCTTCCTGTTAGCCACCCGGATGCTGGCTGAGAATGGCGCGCATGTGGTGAAGTCGTACTACTGTGACGGCTTCGAGCATGTCACCCATGCCTGCCCAGTGCCCATCGTGATCGCGGGCGGGAAGAAACTTCCCGAATCCGAAGCGTTGACGATGGCCTACCGGGCGATCAACGAAGGTGCCCGCGGCGTCGATATGGGCCGCAACATCTTCCAGGCGGACGATCCGAACGCCATGGCGCAAGCCGTGGGCAAGGTCGTCCATGAGGCGTTCACCGACAAGCGGGCCTACGAGTTCTACTTGGACGTGAAATCGTAAAAAAAGATGGGACGGACTGCCCGGGAATCGCAAAGACCGACAGTCCGTCCCCCATATCCCTGGCTGGGTCGGATGCCCTGCCAGCGACACAACTGAGACCCTAACACTGAAAGATAATCAAAATGGAACTACTCAATCATTTAGTTCAATGGGCTTTCCCCATCGCGGTGATCGCCGCCCTGGTGCAGGTCATTGATCAGCTCTTGGTGAAGACCAAGATCGTCGGCCCAATCAAGTCCGGTGGCGGCTGGATCGCCTTCCAGGCATGGGCCATCTATTTCCTCGGCGGCTCGGTGCTCATCGGCGGCCCGAACGAAGGCGGGGTCAACGGTGGCCTGTCGGCGCTGGTGTCCTACATCATCGCCATCATCGCCTCGATCGCCATCTTCGAACTCGCCGGCGCGTTCGGCAAGCTCGGCTTCTGGGCCACCCCGCTCTCCCTCGTGATCTTGGTGACGGTCGTCATCTTCTTGATGATCGCCCCCTGGCCGTTCGCGTATGTCCCGGCGTTGTTCGTGGGCGCGGGCGTCTTCTTTGGCATCATGAGCTACTTCCCGCAGATTCCGGGTTCCTTCCCCGAAGGGGCCTCGAAGTGGGCGAACTACGCCAGCGCCGGCATCGGCGAGCTGGTGTACTGCGTCATCGGCTTGGCCGCTGGTTGGCTGACGGTCTTCGTGGCTGGCCTGATCGGCACCCCGTTCGCGTAAAAACTGAACACCCCTAAACACTAAGAAAGGCAAAAAATGGCAATTCTGGAACTCTGGCACATCGGTGTCCCAGTGACCGAAAAGCGCCCTGGCATGAACTATGCCGATGGCATGAAGCTCTGGCTGAACAACCCCGACGAGACCGACCACAAGTTTGAGTACCTCCGCTTTGAGGAGGGTGGCCCGTTCCCCGAGGAGATGCACTTCCAGTTGCACGTCGCTTACAAGGTAAGCGAAATCGAGAAGCATGTCGCCGAAGCCGACCGCGTCGTCTTTGGTCCTATTGACGCTGGTGGCGGCGACAAGATGGCGTTCGTTGTTAAAGACGGCGTCCTAATCGAGTACTACCAGTTCGCGTAGTTGTTACTCGCGATAGTGGCCGGTGCCCGCGCGCCGGCCACTATCGTTTAACCGCGCTGCTCCGCTCGCCTCCGCGAAACTGTCCTCGTTTCGCTCGGCTCCGCGAAACTGTCTTCGCGCGTTTCACGCGCTCAGGCTCAGTGTGTTCGTCGGAGTGCCTTCGGCTCCTCCTCACCCTCTTCACCCGCCCGACACCCTCACCTCCAAACTCTGACCCCCGATACCACCGAATCAGGGGGTAAGTTGCCCGATTCGCCATTTACCTCCCCATTCCGTGGTTCCCGGGCACCTTTTTCCACCGAATCGAGAAGTAACTTGGGTTTTCGCAACTTACCTCCCCATTCCGTGGTCGGCCTCCGCATTCCGTGGTCTGTCCCCGACATCCCACCTCCCTTTCCATCGGCCTCTCGCTTTTCCCCTCACCCTCCCTTTCCCGGCAGCCCCTCGCCTTTCCCCTCACCCCTCACCCCGTAGCCCCCTCGCCGTCATCCCCGGCCGAAGGCCGGGGATCCAGACGATTGAGGAGCGGGAGAGCGAGCTCAAGCTCATTCGCACGTGACGATTGAAGTCTGGAGGCGAAGGCGAACAGACGATTGAGGAGCGGGAGAGCGAGCTTGCTCATTCGACCGTGACGATTGAGTCTGACAGGCGAAGCCGAGCATCGCGACGTGTGCGGTAGCACACTTGGAGCGAACCAAGAGTGCGGGAGCGAAGCGACCACCATTTCGCGGGCCGGCCCTCTCCGGCATGGCCGTCTGTTGGCCCGCGCCGACACTCCCACCTCCCGCACCCTGCACCCCCTTCTTCGATGCTGCGCCCATTGCGCGGGCCCGGCCTGCCCGGCATGGCCGTCTGTTGGCCCGCGCCGGCTATTGTGCTCGGGCTTTCCGTCAACGTGTTGTGTGGCGTCACCGTCCACACTTTTGTGAAATCAAGGGGTTTTTGGAAAGTGTGGACGGTTTCCTCCGGATCCGGTGGGACGGTTGAGCGTAAGCGACCCTTGTTCTGCTTGTTTGATGGTCCA
>JAISTQ010000053.1 GCA_031272505.1 Propionibacteriaceae bacterium | reverse complement strand
GCGTAAAGCCGGGTCGCGCAGTGGAGCGTGGAGCGACAATAAGGCGAAAGCCAGTCGCTCCTAAGCGGAGCGTGAGCCCCCGCTTTCTGAGAAAAATGTCTATAAGCAGCCGCTCCCGCCGGAGAGAACACACACGGCTGGCGCGCCAACCAATCGTGCGGCGGGCTTTGAGTGGACGAATAAGGAGCTTGCTCCTATTCGGACACGATTGAAGCCTGATAGGGCGGAGCCCGAACCGCACAGATAGTGCCCGAGCACGAAGTGCGAGGACAATTTCGCGGCGCTACTCACGTCTTTTTAGGACGAGGGCGGAGCCAAAGAGGATGAGGAGGAGGGCCGGGATGACGGGGAGGGTGGCGGGGCCGGTGAAGGCGAGGTCGTCGTCATCGGGGTCATCGGGGTCGTCGGGGTCGGGGATGTCGCGGTCGGTGGGGGTGACGGTGGGGTCGGTGGACCGGGTGGAGGTCGGCGAGGGCGAGGAGGTGCTGCTGACGCTCTGGCTCGGGGTGGGCGACACGTCGTCATCGGGTGTGTCGGTGGGGACGACCGAGGGGGTGTTGGTGGGCGTGGGTTGGGCACCGTCATAGAGCGCGTAGACGATCAGGTTCGACTTGACGTCCGTGAACTCCTTGTCCCAGCCGGTGAAGAAGTGGCCGGCCCAGAACGGCTGCTCGGGAGCGACCGCGTCTTTGCCGAAGCCGACGATCTGGGTATCCAGAACCGTGCCGTCGTGGTCGACGAACTTTACCGTGAACGTCCGCTCGATATAGAAGCCGTGCACCACCGTGTCCTCGGTGATCATCCCGAAGGCGTTGTCCCAGCCGGTGAAGGTGTACCCCTCCTCGATGGGGATGTTCGGGGCGGCGGCCGGCTCGCGGTAGGCGACGGTGCGGACCGTCTCCTCGGTGCTGCCGTCGGGCAGATGCAGAATGAACGTCACCTTGAAATAGATGGGGACGAACTTGGCGGTGTAGACGGTCGGCTGCCACACCACGTCAGTTTCGGGCTTTTCGGGGACGAAAGTCGCCGCGTGGGAGAGCAAAGTGTCGCCCAGGTACCAGCCCATGAAAAGGTAGCCTTCGGCGGCTGGGACGGCGGTGGCACCCTCGGGCACGCCGGTCACCTGCGCCACATCCTCGGTGTGCCGCGCCTTGGCCAGGCCTCCCTCGACCCCCTGCACGGTGCCGTAATCGCGCGGGGACGCCTCGTAGGCCAGCCGCGTGTACAGCTCCTCCCATTGCGCGTAGAGGGTCTGCTGCGCGCCCGCGCCCGCCGCATACGCCTGGCCCAAAGCGTAGGCCTTCGGGTTTTCGCAAGTGGACGGGTCCGCGCAGGTATTCCAGCCGACCAGCTTGTAGCCGACCCGCGTGAACGTCACCTCTGGGGCGGTCAGCGTGTTCGGGTTGTTGCCGCGCACGATCAGATAATCCGGGTCGGTGACGCCATCTTGGTCCGAATCCAGGGCCTCGGCGATCTGCACCCCGGTGTTCGAGGCGTAGGTGAGCGTCACCAGCAGCCCGGAATCCTCCGGGGCGAGGCAGAACGGATACAGGTGCGGCTCACCGTACATCTTGAAGGACGAGCCGGGCGCGTAGATCGCCCCGATCCCGCCGACCCGCCAGCCGATGAAGCTCTGCCCGGCGCCGCAGCCGACCTCCAGATCGTCGGCGGTGCGGGCGGCCACCATGGTGCCCTGCGAGTAGCCGGCCGCGTCCACGCCGGTGTCGGTGGCCAGCAGCGCGCCATTCGGATTGTGGTAGTAGACGAACAGCCCGGAGGTCTTCCAACGGGCGTACAACGTGTAATCCTGATAGATCTTGGTGCCCGTCGGGAAGGCCATCCGCCCGCCGAAGCTCGGCTCGTAATCCCAACCGGTGAACAGGCCCCGGATCGGGTCGTTCAGCCCGTTCGCGATGAAGCGCAGCCCGCCGATGGTGAGCGAGTTGAAATCGACGGTGCCGCCGTCCGCCACGCCCTGGGTGTCGCTGTCGTCCACGGCCAGGGCCGAGCCGTCCGCGTCCCGAAAGGTGATCAGGTGGTCGGTCGACTCCCATTTCGCGAAGACGGTGACGTCGGTGCTGCCGATGGTGGTGTTGAAGTTGAACGGGAGGGTCAGGTTCGCGTCCGCATACCAGCCCCGGAAGCGCGCCGACACGCTCCCATCCTCGTTGACGACATCTGGCGCCGGCCCCCCATACTGGGCCAGCGAGTAGCCGTATTTCAGCGGCACCGGGGCTAGCTGCTCGCCCTCGCCGCGCATGTCGTAACGCAACGTCACCTCGTTGCGGGTGTAGTAGAAATGCCGGTAGGTGGTGAGCCGCTGCTTCACCGCCCCGGCCGCCAACTCCTCTTCGGTGGGTTCGGTGTAGATATCATTGATCGAACCCGGCCCGGTGAGCGTTTCCGCCCAGTCGCCGTAGCTGTCCACCGGCGTCAACCCCTCCAGCGCCTTCGCCGCATACGAGCCGGACGGGGTGACGTTCGTGCTCAAGGAGTCCATCAGGATGAACGGGAAGCCGTTCCAATCGCGGCAGGTGACCCCTTCGTCACCGCATTTGATCTCGGGGGTCTCCTCGGTCCAATAGCGTAGGTGCAGCTTCTCCCCGGAAGTGGGCGGCTGGCTCACCAATGTGATCACGATAGGGGTGCTCCGCGTCGGGTTGGAGGGCATCATCGCGGCCGTCACCACCGTGCGCGGGGTCTGCCAGACGGCGGACGAGGTGGACGCCATGCCGGTGCCCGGCGCCTTCCAATAGTTGTACTCCCGGCTTTGGTAGATATGGAAGACGGCGCCGTTGTCCGGGTGCGGCCAGCGCTTGCCCAACTGCTCGCCGAACTTGTACACCAGCGTGAATTTGTATTTGAAAGTGGTGGGCTCGCCGTCCAGGTCATGGTCGTAATCGATGGTGTCGGTGGAGTTGCTGAGGGTCATGGTGTAGCTGTAGGTGCGCAGCGCGGCGTAGACGTTGATGACGGTCTTGGTGCCGTCCAGCGTCTTCGTCTCGGTCTGCTGCCAGTAGGCCCAGCGCAGCGGGTGCTCCACGTCCACCTTGGTCGGGTCGCTCGCCAACACCGGGGAAGGCAGGGTGTCGATGACGATGTCCGCGTCCGGCCCGCCGATGGTCTGCCCGGCGGTCGCCCAGCGGGGCGCGGGCTCGGCGTAGGCGAAATCGTAGTGGTCCGGGTTGCCGGGCACCGGGGTGAAGTTGACGCCCAGGTTCGGCTTCTCCACCCAGTAGACCACCTGGTAGGGCAGCCCGTTCGGCACCGCCGTCCAGTTCACGCTCAAGGTGGTGTCGGTCTTGAACTGGTAGTCGGCGGGCAGCGGGGTGGGGCCGTCCACGCTCCAGAAATTCGGGGTGTAGCCGTCGCGGGCGATGGAGTGGACGTCCGGGATGGCCACCTCGTAGGCGGAGGCGCCCTTGCGCACCCGCAGCGGCTCGACGGGCGTGCCCTGGGTGAAGAAGATGATGGTGACGGTGTCGTGCAGCACCGGCTGGAGCGTCAAGTTGGATTCGATGGGGTCGCCGAAGTTGAACACCTCGGAGCCGTCCGGCGTCCATTGCGATTCGAAGATCTTGTCACCCGGATAGGCCATGGAGGCCAGGTCAGCCGGGGTGGGAACTTCCACCGGCTGGCCCGGCTCCACGACACGGCTGAGGAACACCTGCCCATAGCCGTCGAGGAAAGAAACGATGTATTTGTCGGCTTTGACGTATTCGACGCCGGTGAGCGCCGAGCCGATCACCGGGCAGTACGGGTAGAGGTGGGGTTCGCCGAAGACCTGCATCGCGGCGCCCGGCAGAAAGACCGCGCCCACGCCGTCAATCCGCCAACCGACGAAGTGGCGGCCCGTCGAGCAGTACGAATCCGAGCCGTCCGCGACCACCGCCCAGGTGCCGTTGCGGTAGCCCTCGCCGCCCGCGTCGTCAGTCTGCACCAGCGTGCCGCCGGTGGTGTGGTAGTCGATGGTGAGGCCCTCGGATTTCCAGCGCGCGTACAGCGTGATGTCGCCCTGCAGCGGGGTGTCCGCGTTGAACGCCACCTTCGGGCTGGTCGGGGCGGGCTTGTAATCCCAGCCTTCCAGCGCCCCGTGCGCCGGGTCGTTCGTCTCGCGGGCCACATAGCGTTTTCCGCCGATGGTGAGGTTCGCGAAATTAATGGTGTGCAGGTTCTGGACGCCCTGGGTCTGGGTGCCGTCGTCGGCGAGCGGGGTGCCGTCCTCGTCCACGAACGTCACCTGCCAGTCGGTGGATTCCCAGCGCGCGTAGATCGTCAGGTCGTGGGCGGGCATCTTCGCGTCGAAGTCGAACGACAGCGTGGTGCCCGAGTCCGCGTACCAGCCCTTGAACGTCCAGCCGGCCAGCTTCGTCTGCCGGGCCGCGCCCTCCAGGTACTTCAGCGAGGCCCCGAACGGCACCTCTTGGGTGGCCACCGCGTCGCCGTGCCCGCGGGTGTCGAAATAGACCGAGTTCACCAGCCGCCGGTAGTAGTGGTTGATGTACTTGTGGTATTTGCCGTCCTCGTCCTGCAGCGCCGCGAAGGCCGGGCCGGTGGTGGTGTCCGAGGTGTCGCCCTGGATGCCCGCCTGGAAGCCCGGGATCGTCTTGGAGCGGAAGTCGGTGGTGGGCGGGATCGCCGCGGTGTAGTCGGTGAGCAGCACGTAGGTGGTGCCCTGGTAGTCGCGCCGGGTGAACGAGTTGTCGCCCTTTTGCTCGTCCAGTTCCTCGCCCCAATAGTGCATGGTGACGCTCTCGGTGACGTCCGTCCAGTACAGCTTCAGCGTGTAACTGGCCGTGTCCGGGTTGGTGGGCATCATCGCGACGGTGATGTCGGTGCGGGTGGTCTGCCAGTCGCCGGAGGAGACCGCCAGTTCCGGGTGCTCCCAGTACGAATAGACCAGCCCCGTCGGATCAGAGAACTCCCAGCCCATTGACGGGTGCGGCCAGCGGGCGGCCACGTTCTCGCCGAACTTGAAATCCAGGGTGTAGGGCTGGTTCTGATCGTACGTCTCGTCCTTGCCGTCGCCGTTTCCGTCGCCGGTCAGCTTGCGGCCCACCCCGTCGGGATCGACGGGGAAGTTGATCTGGTACGTCTTCAGTTCGCAATAGACGTTGACGATGGTGAGCCCGTCGCCGGTGAGCGTGGTCGTCTCGGTGGCCTGCCAGCTCGCCCAGTGCATCGGGTCCTCTTTGTCAAAATATGACGGGGCGGGGATGCTGGTGATCTCGATGTCGGCCTCGATGCCGGGGCCGCCGATCAGGCTGCCCGCCACCCCGGAGCCGCCGATGGGCTCCGAGTAGGCGTAATCGTAGTGCTCTGGGTTGCCCGGACGCGGGGTGAAGTTGACGCCCAAGTTCGGCTTCTCCACCCAGTAGACCACCTGGTACGGGACGCCCTCGACGCCCTGCCACTTCATGTACAGCGTGACGTCATCGTTGAGCACGTAATCCAGCGGGGCCTCCGCGCCGCCCGAGGAGAGCGACCAATACTTCGGGATGTAGTTCGGACGGCTCACCAGCGTGGCCAGCGGCAGCGTCACATCACCAAGGGTGAGGCCCTTCTCCGCCTGGATCGGGTCCGGGGCCGTCGCCCCTTCCGCCACGAAACTGATGGTGACGTACTGCGGGTCCGCCGAACTCTGCGCCACCTGCGGGCAGACGGCCATCGCCGCCAGCATCGCGAACGCCAGCATCAGCTTCCCCACTACCTGGGCAGCACGGGTACTCAACATATCCTCTCCCTACCTCGGGAGATGCTTTCCCCTTAGAGCACGCCCACCGGACGCCCGCTAACCCACACAGCACCTCAACGTCCCCGATTCTAGACACCTTCTTTCCATTTTGCAATGCCTTTCTTTACATTTTTTCATCATCTTCCCCTGATAACGCCAAACACCCACCCCTCTCCCTTCTTCCCCGCCCTACTGGCCGGCGAAGCCGAGCAGCGCGACGTGTGCGATAGCGCACTTGGAGCGAACACACTGAGCCTGAGCGTAGCGAAGACCGAGTAGACTGGTCGCCGCGCGCGAGTGGCGGAATTGGCAGACGCGCAGGATTTAGGTTCCTGTGCCGCAAGGCGTGAGGGTTCAAGTCCCTTCTCGCGCACCAAGTTCACCGGCCCGGCAGAGTAGACTCGGGGCGTGAGCAATCCGATTGGCGTGTTTGATTCGGGGTTTGGCGGGTTGACGGTGGCGCGGGCCATCATTGACAATCTGCCGGGGGAAGACATTCTCTATCTGGGGGACACCGCGCGGGCGCCCTATGGGACGAAGACGTTGCCGCAGGTGCGCGAGTATGCGCTGGAGTGCCTGGATTTTTTGGCCGGGCAGGACGTGAAGGCGTTGGTGATCGCCTGCAACTCGGCGTCGTCAGCGGTGCTGCATGACGCGCGGGAGCGCTATGACATGCCGGTCGTCGAGGTGATTCTGCCAGCGGCCCGGCGGGCGGCGAAGGTGACGAAGAACGGCGAAGTGGGCGTGATCTGCACCGCGGCCACAGCAGTCTCGCAGAGCTACGATGACGCGCTGGCGGCCGTCCCCGGCGTGCAGCTCACCACCACCCCGTGCCCGCTGTTCGTGGATTTCGTGGAGGCGGGGATCACCGGCGGCCCGGAGGTGATGGCGGCGGCGCGCGAGTATCTGCTGCCGATCCGCGAGGCGGGAGTGGACACGCTGATCTTGGGCTGCACCCACTATCCGCTGCTCACCGGCGTCATCTCGTACGTGATGGGCCCGGACGTCACACTGGTCTCCAGCGCCGAGGAGTGCGCCAAAGAGGTGTATGCGGAGCTAACCAACAACGGGCTGCTCGCCCCCACGCCGCGCACCGGCACGCTGCGTTTCCTCACCACCGGCAACCCGGAACGCTTCGCCAAGCTGGGCCGACGGCTGATCGGCGACTATATCGACGAGGTGGAATCCGTCCCGCTGGCGTAAGAGTTGATTCAGGAGTCGGTGCCGTAGCGTCGATAGTGGACGAACGCGAAGCCATCGTGGGGCTCGCGGGAGACTTCCTCCCATTCGGCCGGGTCGATCTCGGGGAAGAAGGCGTCACCAGTGGGCTCGGCGTCCACTTCGGTGAGATCCAGATCGGTGAGCCACGGCCACGCCTCGTGATAGACGGAAGCGCCCCCGTTGATGAACGTCTTTTGGCCGTACTGCCGGGCCAGCGCCAAAGCCTCGGCCAGCGAGCTGACGGCCACCGCCTCGTCAGTGGGCTCAAATTCCCGGTGGGTGATCACGATGGAACGCCGCCCGATGAGCATTTCCCCAAAAGTCTCGTAGGTGGTACGGCCCATGATCAGGGTGGCTCCCGCCGTCACCTGGGCGTAGCGGGCCAGGTCTTCGGGCAGGTGCCAGGGCAGTTGCCCCTGGTTGCCGATGACGCCATTGCGGGCCACGGCGGCGATCGCCCAGAGCTGCTCCATCAGAGTTTCCGCAAGTACTCGGCCATCGCCCGGGCCGCCTTGCCGCGATGCGAGAGCGCGTCTTTCTGCGCGTCCGTCAAGATGCCGTTGGTAACCTGCTGGCCGTCGGTGACGAAGATCGGATCGTAGCCGAACCCGTTGCTGCCCTGCGGCTCCAGCACCAGATGCCCCGGCATCACCCCGGTGACCACCCGTTCTTCCCCGTCGGGGGTGACGAGCGCCATCGCGCAGGTGAAACGGGCCACCCGGTCTTCGTATTCGGTGTCGGCCAACTGGTCGATGAGCAGTTGCAGGCTGGCCGCCGGGCTGGCTCCCACCCCGGCCCACCGCGCCGAGCGCACGCCAGGCATCCAATTCAACAACTCGACCTCGATGCCGGAATCGTCCGCCACCGCGGGCAGCCCGGTGAACTCGGCCGCCGCCCGCGCCTTGATCAGCGCGTTCGCCTCGAACGTCCGGCCGTTCTCCACCGGCTCCACATAGCCCGGGAAATCCGCCAACGACTTGAGCTCCAAATCCAGGCCCGCGCCGGCCCAGATGCGCCGCAACTCGTCCAGCTTGTGCGGATTCGAGGACGCGATGACGATCATGCGAGCGCCTCAAGCTGCAAGGTCGTCAACTCGGTGCAGCCGAGCAACGCCAGATCCAGCAGCCGATCCAACGCCTTGCGGTCGAACGGCTGGCCCTCGGCGGTGCCCTGCACCTCGATGAAATCGCCCGAGCCCGTCATCACCACGTTCAGATCCACCTCGGCGCGCGAATCCTCGTCGTAGGCCAGATCGAGCAGTTCCTCGCCGTCCACGATGCCCACCGAGACGGCCGCCACCGAATCCAGAATCGGCTCTTTCTTCAAGGCCCCCTGGTTGCGCAGCCAGCCGACCGCGTCATAGAGCGCCAGATACGCCCCGGTGATCGAGGCGGTGCGGGTGCCGCCGTCCGCCTGCAGCACGTCGCAGTCGATCAAGATGGTGTTCTCGCCCAGCGCCTTGTAATCCACGATTGCGCGCAGGCTGCGGCCGATCAGCCGCGAAATCTCATGGGTGCGCCCGCCCAGCTTGCCTTTGACGGCCTCCCGGTCGTTGCGCTCGTTCGTGGCCCGCGGCAGCATCGCATACTCGGCGCTCACCCAGCCCAACCCGGAACCCTTCCGCCAGCGCGGCACCCCCTCGGTGACCGACGCCGCCACCAACACCCGCGTATTCCCGAACTCCACCAGCACACTCCCCTCCGCATGTTCCAGCCACTGCCGGGTAAACGTAATGGGACGCAGCGCGTCATTCGGTCGCTCATTGGTACGGGTCACATAACGAGTCTACCGCGCTGGCTCCGCCTCGGTGGTCGCTTCGGCTTGCGCCTCGCTCCCGCGTGATTAACGCGCCAAACGTACCTTCGCTCACGCTACGGCCCGCGCTGACCGAGGAGTCGGGGCGCGTGAGCTTGTGGTCGCCCTGCCACTCGCCTTCGCGGGCGGCCATCGCCCACCCGCCTGTTGGCCCACCTCCCACAACCCTCGGTGCTCGTGGTTGCGTTTGCTGCTTTGTTTAATGGAAATCATCAATTACGGGGTTGTGGGACTCAGCCACCGACCGGCACCCAGTGGCGAACTGATGCTCGTCTGGCCAGCCCGACCATTCAACTTGCGGGGACGACCAGCCTGACCAGTTTCAGGAAAAGTCGGTCCGACGGGCGGCCATGCCGGGGAGGTCCGGCCCGCGAAATGGTGGTCGCTTCGCTCCCGCGTTCTGTTTCGCTCCAAGTGTGCTATCGCACACGTCGCGATTGATCCCCGACCTTCGGTCGAGGATGACGGCCTGGGGGCGCTACCGCTGGCGGCGGCGGACGGCGATGGCGCCGAGGGTGAGCAGGAGGACGGCGGCGGCGGCGGGGGCATAGGGGGAGAAGCCGGTGAAGGCTAGGTCGTCGTCGTCGTCGTCATCGTCGTCATCGCCAGGATCCTTGGCGGGGGTCTTGGAGGTGGACGGCGTGGGGTTCTCCAGGGTGGGCCAGTCGGAGATTTCGGGGCCGTGTGGAGAATCGCTCGGCGTGCTGCTGTCGGTCGGCGTGCTGCTGTCGGTCGGGGTCGGCGTGCCGGTCTCGGACTCGGTGGGCGTCGGCGTGATGTACGGGCTCTGCACTGGCTTCTCGATGTACGGCAGATAGTACAGGCCGGCGTTCAGCTCGCCGTCGGACGCCGCCACGGCCTCCACGTCGTAGGCGGTGTGCGCCTCGTAGTAGCGGTGGTCGAAGTTGTAGTCGTCGTACTCGTTCACGTAGTAGATGGCGGTGTGGTGCAGCCCGGTGATCGTCCACACCCAGGTGAGCACGTTCGGATTGACGAACACCACCTTGTAGTACACGCCCGGCTCATAGGGCAGATGCGAGAACACGTACGAGCCGTCGGTGGCGGTGATGGTGGAGGTGACGTACGACTCCGTCAAACCGGTCGGGACCGCTGGCGGCGCACCCAGGAAGCTGGACGCGGGACTCGGCCCCTTGGCCGCCTTCCACAGCTCCACGGTGACGTTGTCGAACGGCAACTCGGTGCCGGTACCGAACGGGCCGCCCTGCCACACGCCGTCACGGTTGTCATCGTGCCAGGCGTAGCCGCGAATCGACAGGAAGGGCACGAAGCCGCCGTCAAGATCGATTACCGACCCGGCATAGCCGAGGGTGAACTCGGCGACACTCGCGGTGAGATCGGTGACGGCAGCAGCCACCGCGTCGGAATCCAGGGCGGTGGAGGTGCCCTGCAACGGCGCGGTCCACTCGAAGTCGTAGGCGCTGTAGGCGGCGTCGAACGCGGTGCGGTCGAAGGTGACCACATACTTGCCCAACTGCAGCCCGGTGAAGGAATACGTCCCATCGGCGGCGACGGCGGTGGTGCGGTTCACCACGACCAACTCGCCGGGGTCTTCCACGCCGTCCCCATTCGCGTCCACCCAAGCGTTGCCCGTCAAAGTGGCGGTGATCTTGGTGAGGTCATGCCCGGCGATGGTGGCGTCGTTTTGGATGCCGTCAGCGTCCAGATCCTCCCAGACCAGCCCGGAGACCGAGCTGAGCCGGTAGAGCCCGGCGTCCCAGGCGGTGTTCGCGACGGTGATCAGGCCGGACTCCGCGTTGGCCGCCCAGCCGTCCACCAGGTTGACCGGCGTGACGTCCGAATCGGTGGCATCGGAGCCGACGTCGGCGACGGTGTAATACCACGCCGACCCGCTGGTGACGACCGGCGTGGCCACCGAGATCTTGTAGACGTTGGTGCCGGTGAAATCCAGCCCGGAGCCGTCGTTGCCCGGCCCGGTGAAGGTGAACTTCCCGTCCACTCCGGAAGCCATCGAAGCAATCGGCGTGGCATCCCAGGTGGTGCCGCCGTCCGCGCTATGCAGCAGGTTGACGGTGACGCCCGCAATCGGCGCCTCGGCCGCCTCCTGGATGCCGTTGTAGTTCGCGTCCTCCCAGATGTACCCGGAGATCAGCGAGCCGATCAAGGTGACCTTGGAGACGTTCGACGTGGACGAATAGTCGTCGGAAAGCACCTGGTTCACAATCGACTGGAAGGATGGCGTGTACGAGTTCGCCGCCAGCTTCACCGAGGTGTCCGCGAGGAAGGAGTGCTTCAGGGCGTCCGTCAGGCCGGTGAACTTCAGCGTGTACTCGACGAACAGGATGTCGTTCGGCTCCAGCTTGAAGCCGGCGGTGGGCGCGGAATCCTTCGGGGCGGCATTGCCGAAGCTGACCACGAAACTGGTGGCGTCGGCCGTCAAACCGGAAGTGCCGGTGGCCCCGGCGGACCAGGCGTTGACCTTGGCGACCATGTCGGCCGGCGTCGACAACGCGGCCTCGTCCGAGTAAACCACGTAATCCGACGCGGCGACGTCGCCATACATCTGCGTGTACACCTTCAGCGAGGACGGTACCAGATCCCAATGCGAGCGCAGCAACGCGGAGAAGTTGGTGCCGCGGTCGTCGTCGAAGTACGGCAGCACGTCGGCGATCCGGATGTTGACGAGGCTGTTCTCGGGCGCGACCACCGAGGGGCTCTGCGCGTTCTGCAGGGCGAGCCGGAAGGTGACCTCGTCGTCAAGGAAGACGGTCTGCGCGGCATCCGAGGAGGTGAATTCCCCGTTGCCCACCTTGACGGACTTGGAGCGGTTGATCGAACCGGACGAGTTCACCTGCACCTGCGCGGTGGCGGCGCGGGCGAACAGGCCATGTGTGCCCGCCGTTCCGCCCAGCGCGTTGTCCACCTTGGTCCAGTTGGCCTCGCGGGTGGGCTCCGGAACCCCCGGCCAGGTCTGGTGGTAGACGGCGTCGTTGGAGGCCATCGACGGCACGGTGAAGGAAGCCCCGGTCGGGTACAGATTCGAGGTGAGCAGCGGGGTGACGCCGGAGGTGACGTACACCTCGTTGGTCGGGTTGTTGTTCGTCACCACGTCGGCGATCTTCGCCACATAGACGATCAAGAGCCGCTCGCCCGGAGCTAAGGCGAAGGACGCGGGGAACTCCCACAGTGCGATGTTGCCCGATTCGCTGTAGCTGACGCTGCCGGTGTAGGGCACCGGGGCCGCCGCGCCATCGCCGTCCGGATCGACGAAGATGGAATAGCGGGCCGCGCCGGAGGAATCGTGCGCCATCGAGAACGCGGACGGATCCATGTAGTCAAGCAGGATCGGATGCTTGAAAGGCACCGCCGGAGTGGTGGAATTCGTCGCCGAGATGGTGAACTCGGTGGTCTGCCCGGCGAAGAACTTGCGGTCATTCGTGGAAAGCGGCAAGCCCGTCACCCGATCCACCCCGGTGCACTTGTCGTCGGAGCAGTGCTTTCCGGCGACGACCACCGGACGCGGATCGACGGGCACCTCAATGGTGGCCGAGTCGGTGGCCGAGAGCAGATACTCGCTCTTGCACGTCCCGTCGGTGGCGTCCAGGCCGGAACGCAGGCAGCCGGAGGCCTTCGCGGTGTTCACGATCTTGGCGACCTCGGGCTGCTCGGCGGTGGGCACGAACTTGGCGAACGTGACGTCCAACTCAATCGCGCCCGGCGTGAACTCGGTGCCCACATAGGGCTGCTCCCCCGCCGCCGGGATCGCATCGGAGTACTCGATCAGCAGATACCCCGCCGAGGCGGACGGAATCGTGAACGTGCGGGTGGCGTCCAGCAGCTGCCACGCGGAGCCGTTCACCCGCGCGTACACCGGCTTTTGGTTCGTGGTACGGTCCAGCACCCCGTCATGGTCGGTGTCGTCGAGAGCCTGGTCGTCCGGCGAATGGTAGGCGCTGGTGGCCGCGATCCGCACCTCGGTGATCGCATACTCGGGCGCCGGGTTGGAGGCGTCGGAGGGAATGTCGATCTCGGTGTGGTACGTGTCGGTGTCCGCGCCCCGGAAGGTGAACGCCGCAGTGGTGGCGCTGCCGTCCGCGATCGCATAGTGGTAGATCGGCAGATCGTTGCCAGGGCTGGACGGCTGCACCGTGTAGGTGGCGGTGAACGCCGACTGGTTCAGCGGATTGGCCACCGTCGTTGGCGACTTGACGGACTTGTCCACGTTGAGATTCGGCGCGGCCACCTTGCCGTTGCGGAACGTCACCACATACTCATGCTTGGTGGTGTCCAGCGGGTCGATGACCACCTTCTTGACCAGCGGGTCGAACCACGGATCGGCGGTGTAGCCCGTCGGCGGCGCCTCCTCCTTGATCCACCAGACCAGCTTGCCGTAGTCGGGGCTGTTCGGATCGGAGACCAGCCGGGTGTCGATCTGCGAGGTGATGTCCGGATCGAAGGAGACGACGCCAGTGCCCGCGGTGTCGGTGACGTCCTGGCGCTGCCCGGTCGTCAGGCTGTCCTCGGCGTGGGCCTCGGTGTCGTACCAGCCGAAGCTGGCCCCGGAAACGTCCACCAGCTTCCCGCTGATCGCGTCAAACTTCTGCACCGTGATCACATACCCCTTGAACGGGTTGTTGATGGTGAGCAACTGATCCGCGCAAGACCAGCCGGAGCCGTCGCCCGCCCAATCGGTGACGCAGCGGTAGGAGCCCGCGCCATCCGCCTCGGTGCCGTTGGCGACATAGAGCCGGTTGCTGGCCTCGTCATATTTGACGGTGATGGTGGTGGCCGTGCCCAGCAGCGCGGTGCCCGGCACCCCGTTGATGGACTGGTCGCCCGGCACGGCGGTGTCGTCCTCCTGCTGGTAGGCATAGGCGGTGCCGGACGAATCCTGCACCTTGTAGGCCGGGTTGGTCTCCACGTAGGCGTGGTTCTCCGTCACCAGCTCGGTGACCCGATACTCGCCCGGATGCTCGACGGTGAAGCGCGCCACGCCGACCGGCTCGGCGCCCGGCCGCGAGGAAGGCCGGGTGGTGATGTAGCCGCCCGCGGTGGGGGCCACGATGGTGAAGTTCTGCTTCTCGTAGTTGGTGCCCGCGGTGGTGCGCTCCCACAGGTACATCGGCAGCGAGGCGACCCGCGCGGTGCGGGCGGCCAGGTAGCCCGGCGTGCCCGGCGTGCCGACCGCGTTGTAGGTGATCTCCTTGGCGACGTCCAACGTCAGCTTCGGCGGATCGAGCACCGCCACCACGTTCTTGTTGGCCGGGTCTTGGTAGCCGACGTACACCGGCTGCTGCCCGGCGAGCACCGTGATCGGGATGCAATCCTGGCGCAGCCCGTATCCGGCAGGCGCCTGCGTCTCTTTGAGCACATACGAGCCCGCGTCGACGGTGAAGGTGTACTTTCCGTCCGAGCCGATCGCCACGTGCTCGACCACCGCGCCGACCGGGGTGTCCGCAGCGCAGGAGGCGTAGACGTCAAACTGCGCCCCGGTGAGGTTCACCGTGTCCGCGCGGGCGGCCAGCTTCTTGATCTCGAAAGTGCCCTTGGTGGACGAGTTGTAGAAGTACTGCTCGGTGGTGCCCTGCAGCAGCGGGACGGCCGCGGTGTAGCCAGCCGCCGTCGGGGACGCGGGCCGGTTCACCAGCCAGACCGCACCCGCCCCGTCAATCTTCACATAGACGGGGTTGGTGTCCATCAGCCAGCCCGAACCGGTCGCCGGGCTCAATGCCGTCTCGGTGACCTTGTAGATGCCGTCGTCGAGGCCGATGCGCACCCCGCCGCCGGTGTTCGAGGCGTGCGTCCAGGTGGCGGTGCCGCTCAAGGTGGTGCCGCAGGTGGTGGCGTTCGCGCCGAGCGCGTCCACGCACTGGTAAGTGAAGGTGGCGGACGTCAACCCGCTCATGGTGTCGGTGGGCTGGCCGTACATGTCCATGCCGCGCTTGTAGATGATCAGCTGGCCCTTCGGGGTGTGGTTGACGTGGATGGTGACCACCCCGTCCGTGTCGACCGTGTACCAGACCCCGTCGGCCGCCAAACCGGCCGTTGCCGAAGCTGACATCGCCGCCCCGTTGAGCTTCAGCGAAGACACTACGACCGCCGAATCCGCCACCGTGAAGGTGATGCCGGTGGTCGCCGCCGTGCCCGCCGCGGTGTTCTCATAGAAATAGGCGGCTTGGGCGGAGCCGATCCCGGTCAGCTTGACGGTGTAGTCGCCGTCCTGCAGGAAGGTGATCTTCCCGCTCGGATCGCCGTTGCCCGCCGAAGTCAAAGTGGTGCTCCCCCAAGTGCACGGGGACGCGCAGGCGGCCGTGTAGGAGCCGGTGTAGGCGGTGTCCGTCACCGGATAGCCCGCCCAGGTGTTCTGGATGATCGCGGACGGGCGCAGCTTGTCCTGCACCACCACCGCGGTGGCGCGCTCGGGATGGGAGCCGTTCTCGGGCACATAGATCGGACCGATGGCCTGGCCGTGGTTGAAGTTCCCGGAGGTGTCCAACGCCCGGTTGGCGGCCGAGTTCGGATCGGTGCCGTCCACGGTGGCATCCGAGGTGAAACGGCCATAGTCGTTGTAATTGGCGGCCGGGTTCACCTCGCGGAGCAGATAGACGCCCGCGGCCAACTTCAACTGCACCGCGGTGCCCGCCGAAACCGGGAAGGCCACCGGGGTGCTCTGCCGGTCATACTCCACCTCGGTGGCGTGGGCGAGCGCGTCGGCCAGCCCGGCGGCCGAGGAGAAATCGGAGTGGGCGGCGTCCACCAGATAGAGCCGGAATTGGGCGGAGAGGGCGCTGCCGTCATAGTTCTGCTTGCTCAAGCTCAGCCAGCCGGTGCCCTTGTAGTTGCGCAGGATGTACGCCGACGGCTCCTCGTACCCGTTGTCGCAGTTCGCCCCGGAGGTGCAGGTGGGGGTGCCGATCACCGAGTTGCCGTTCTCGTAGTAGGAGGTCATCGACGAGCCGGAGTTCATCACCGTGATCCCGAAGGTGGTCGGGTGCGCCACGTCGTAATCGTAGGCGTCCGGCAGCGGCGAGCATTGCGTGGCGGCGCCGGGGCAGCCGGTGGTGCGCGGCTTCTCCACCAACACCACCGCCCAGGTGCCATAGCTGTTCGCCAGCGCGTATTTCACGCTCGCGCCCAGGCTCGGATCGGCGACCACCGCATCCCAATCCACCACCACGTCGGCGGCCGGGTTCTTCAACTGCTGGCCGTCGGGGTTCTGCAGGTACTTGTAGACGATGGTGTCGCCCGCGTCACACAGAATCGAGTTGTTGTTGGTGTCCTCGCAGTAGTCGATGTCGCCCCAGTCGTCGGTGGCGGTCGGCGGGGTGTACGAGAAGGCGCCGGAAATGTCGAAATAGTCGGTGAGGAACTGGCCCTGCTTGGTGGTGCCGTCGTTGTAGTCGTTCGAATGCGCGGTGGTGATCGGCACATTCTTGACCGAGTTGTCGGCGGCGAGCATGGTGGGCAGCTTGTGGTACTGGCCATTCTCGTCCACATAGGCCGGGTAGACGTCAAACTCGACGCCGCCCAGCCGGGTGACGAACTCGTATTGCCCAGTGGCCACGTTCAACTGGTAGCCGTCCTTCTCCGCGAAGTAGCGGATGAAGCGCGCCGAGTTGAAGCCGTCCCCCGGCGCCAGCCGGTTCGAGTTGCCGAAGCTGACGGGCACGTTCGCCTCGTTCGCGCCGGTGTCCGGATCGTCGGCGCCCACCGGGATGGTGATCAGCGCCGAGTGCGGCGGCAGCGTCACCGAAGTCGCCGGATCAGTGTTGACGGCGGGAGCGGCCACCCAGTTCATGTCGGCGGTGTAGCTGATCTCGGAGGGGTCTTTGATCTGATAGTAGACGGACGTCACCTGATCGCCCTGCGGCGGCGCCACATAGGCGGACGGGGCGACCGGCCAGGTGTCCATCGGGGCGTGCAGCATCGCCTGCCGGTATTCCATCACCACGTACTGGCCGGGGGGCAGCTCGCGCGACCAGCCCCGGTTGGAGCCCGCCACGTCACCCTTGCCGATGGTGATGGTGTCGATCGGATTGTCCAGATCAACGTGGTACGGGTAGAGGGTGCCGTCCGGCTCATACTTGAAGACCTTGAAGATCGCGTCGACGACTTTGGCGTCATCCCACGTCATTTCCGGGGTTTGCAGGTTCGCGTCAAACCCGTTGGCGGCGCTCACGCCGTCGGTGAGCCGGATCGGGAGCTTGTGCAGCTCGATGTGGTGCGATTCGATGTCGTTCTGCACCAGCAGGCGGCCGTCGGTGGTGGACCAACTGTAGGTGTAATCCGGATCCCAGGAGCGGATCACCTTCCAGCCCGGATCGTTGGTGGCGGGCAGGCCGTCCAAATCCGCATCCCATTCGAAGCGGAACTCAATGGTGACCGGTTCGTACTCCAGCCCGGCGGGCACCGAGGCGCCCGGAATCGCGGGCACATACACCTCTTTCAGGGTGTATTTCTTCGTCGGGTCGATGGAGTTGAAATCGAAGAAGCCGGTGTCGGCATCCGAGCAGATGTCGGCCACCTGGGCGCAAGTCAGCGAGGTGTCGTTGGCGAAGGTGACCGTGGGCGTGGAGCCGGTGCCGTCACCGTTCTTGAGCACCAGGTTGCCCGCGCCCGAATCGATCACGTAGTACAGGCCGTCC
This sequence comes from Propionibacteriaceae bacterium, assembly GCA_031272505.1. Taxonomy (GTDB): domain Bacteria; phylum Actinomycetota; class Actinomycetes; order Propionibacteriales; family Propionibacteriaceae; genus Propionicimonas. Next base: position 44,239 of record JAISTQ010000053.1, on the reverse strand, counting down.
GAATCGTAGAGCACGAAGCCGGCGTTGCCCAACTGCTGCGAGAGCCGATCCCCGTCGTCATTCCAGGAGTTCACCAGGCCGCGCTTCACCAGCGCCAGCGACGGCTTCTTCGCGTTCGCCACCTTGACGGCGGTGGCCACCTGCGTCGACCCGTTCGAGGAAGACGGGGTGCCAATCGAGCTGTCCGGCTGGATGTCGGTGGACGCGGCAGCCGTGCCGTCCGGCTTCACCCAACTGTAGGTGGGCCAGCCGTCAGCGTCGATGACGAGCTTGAGCAGCGCCGCGCCGGACACATAATCCGATCCGGCCGCGCTCTCCTTGACGTAATAGGTGCCCGGCTCCAACCCGGTGAAGGCGGCCTTGCCCGCGCTGGTGCCGGTGCCCGCGGTGGTCTGCGTGACGCAGTTGGCGCTGAGCGCCAGATCGGTGCAGAGCTTGAAGGTGATGCCGTTCAGCAGCGTGCCGGTGCCCGATTCCACCTTGGTGAGGTTCAGCGTGTTCTTCGGCGTGTTTTGCACCTGCCCCAGGTCAATCGTCTGGGAGGCGGTGTCCTGGTACTGGCTGTCCCCGATGGCGAACTTGATCGCGGCGGGCACGTCGGCGGCCGAGACGGTGTCGTTGAGCACCCCGGCGGTGTAGAAATCATCCCAGTAGGCCGGGGGGATGTAGTTCGTGCCGGTGGTGGAGTTGTCGGGCAGCTTCGTCTCCACCAGCGCGTAGTCCCCCGCCGTCAGATAGCTGGCGGTCGGCAGCGTGATCGCGCCGGACGTCCCGTTCACGCTCAGCGTGATGGCGGTCTTCTCATAGACGGTGCCGTTCAGCTGGTAGAGGGTGAAGACCGTGTTGGCCATGCCGGATTTCGTCTCCGTCTTCGGCACGCCGTTGTTGTCCTTGCGGATCTTGGTGGCCGTCACCTTCGGCAGATACTTGTAGACGAACACGCCCGTCTGCACCGACGCGTTCGGGGTGATCGTGCCCGCGGAAACCGTGGCGTTCAAGGCCGCGTTGGTGTTCTGGGCGACCACGACCGTCACCGTGGTGCCGGGGTGGGCGGGGGTGTTGTCGCCGCCCATGCTGGCCCACAGGTAGCCGCCGGTGGGCAGCGCCTTGGGCACGATGGTGTAGGTGCCGTCGGGCACGAACTCGCTGTAGGTGCCGCCAGCGGGCACCGTCACGTCTTTCACGCCGTCCGCGTCCCAGGCGCCGTCAAAGGTGGCGTTGAAATCGGTCTTGGTGATGGTGTATACCACCGACTTGCCCGAGCCGTCGCCGTTCAGGCTCTGGATGCCGAGCGCGCCATAGCTGGATTTGATCACGTGGCGCATCACGCCCACATTCTCGGAGCGCACCGCGGAGATGTTCGGCTGCGGATTGACGATGGTGGTGTCCACCGAGGTGAACTCGCCCGCGTAGCTGCTCGCCGCGATGGTGACCCGCAGATCATCGCCGGTGTAAAGCGCGAAGCGATCCGTGGCGTCCACCCCGTTGAGCGTCAAACCGACCTGCTTCACGCAGTAGGTGCCGCCCAGGAAGGGCATGTTGATGTAGTCGACGGTGTTGATGTTCAGCCCGAAGGTGACGTCGGCGCTCAGCGGATCGTCGGGGTTTTGCTTCAACGCGGTCGCGGAACAGTTCCCGGCGACCACCGGGTAGAGCTTGTAGGTGGCCACAAAAGCGCCCATGCCGGCGGCCGTCCCGTTCAGATCCTTGGTGCTGCCGTCCGCGTTCTCGTTCAGGAAGGTGCCGTCCGGGAGCTGCAGCAGCGCGGCGGCCCGGAAACCGCCGTAGTTCGATTTATAAAAAGCGGTGTAGACGTTCAGGCTGGTGCCGTCACCGGAGTTCACCGAAGGGGTCGCCTGGTAGCTGGACGAGGGGGTGGCGCCGGTCTGCTGCTCCACCGAGAACAGCCCGAGGCTGACGTCCTTGGTGAGGTCGCGCACGTACAGGGTGGTGTTCAGCGGCACCATCTCGAAGATCACGTATTGGCCGTTCGCGTCCGAGAGCGCCGAGGAGGACGTCTGGGTGTCGATGGCGGCCGAATCCGGATCGCTGGTGGCGGCCACCAGGCCGATGGTGGTGTTCATCGTCTCGTATTCGTCCGGGTAGACGAAGAGCCGCTGCTTCTTCGGGTACACCTTGATGAACCCGTGGGTGAGCGCCTCGTTGACCACCGGGAAACGCGCGGTGGAGGCGGTGTAGTCGGTGCCCTGCACGGTGACGGTGGACAGGCCGGTGGTGGGGCTCGGATCGGAGACGACCACCAGCGCGCCGGTCGCCAGGGCCGGGTAATCCAGCCCCCAGGTGACGACAGAGTTGATCAAGCCGGTCTGGTAGAGCCGGTAGGTGCCCGGCTCGATTTCGGTGAAGGCGGCCAGCGATTCCACCGCCCCCAGGGTGACGGTGGCGGTGGCGGTGTTCTCCGGGTTGAGCGCCACGGTGGTGTTCGCCGGATCGACCTTGGTGAGCTTATAGGTGACGGCGGAGGCGTCCCCGTCGGTGAGCGCGGAACTCTCCCAGGCGCGGGCGAGGGCGCTGGTGTAGGCGCGGGTCTGCCCGGAGGCCTTCAGCGAGGTGGAGACGTACAGGGTGGGCAGCACCGGATCGTCCTGGTACCAGCCGAAGGCCACGTCGATGCTGTCGCCGTCCCCGGTGGCCGCGGTGTGCGTGGTGGCCGGGGTGTAGCTCACCTCGGCCGCGTTGTTAATGGTCTGCGGGCCGGGCAGGATCGCCGTGGCGCCGCGCAGGTTGGTGTAGTCGTCCTTGTCATACGTGACGGTGACGTACACCTCTTGGTTGTCGTAGAAGGCGCTGTCGGAGACGTTCGGCATGTCGAACTTGATCAGCTTCGCGGTGGACGAGGCGTCGGTGATGGTGGCCGCGATGGGCGTGTACGTGCTCGCGCCGGTGCGCAGGCTCACCGTGATCGCCGTCGGGCCCTTGCCGGCCAGGTAGCCCGAGATGGTGTCGGTGACGTGGATTTTCTCCATGTAGAGCCGCCCGAAATCCTCGGAGTTCTTGGACGACTGGATGGCCAGCCGGTAGGTGATGGAGTATTCGTCCTCGGTGTCGCCGTCGGTGGTGACGTCCGCGTACGGGCGGGCCCGCAGCGCGCCGAACACCTGGTCGGAGGTCTGCGCCGGGTTGGTGACGGATTTGCTCACCGACCACGTCTCGTCCGCCTTTGCGCTGAGCGTGACGGTGCCGCTCTCGCCATGGCCGGTGGCGCCCACGATGCCGGTGCCGGGCTGGCCGGGCGAGGTGATGCCGGTGGCCTCGAAGATGTACGCCTGGAGCGAGATGGTGGTGCCGTCGGGGGTGCTGCCGTTGTCGAATACGTAGTTCACCGGCAGATTCGGGATGGTGGTGGCGCCCGCGCTGGTCGCCTTCCAGATCAACAGCGCCTGGGCGAGGGTGGTGGTGGTGCCCGGAATCGTGTAGTTGGAGACCACTTCGGTGTAGGCGTCGCCCGAAAGCGGGGCCAGGGTGTGATCTTCGTCCAGATAGGCGGGCAGCACGATCAGCACGCCCGCGCCCGCGCCTTGGGAGACGCACGGGTCGGTCGTCCCCAGGGCGCATTTGGCCTGGATTTCGAGCTTGACGGTGGCGGCCTTGCCCGTCTCAATGGTGCTCGCGCCCACCACCGAGAGGCCCACGATCAGGTTGGAGTTGGTGTCGCCGACGTCCATGGTGAGCCGGGTGCGCGCGCTCGCTTTCGGGCCGGCGGGCTCGCTCGCGGTGGCGGACGGCTCGGGCGCGTCGGTAGGCTCGGCGGTTTCAGCAGCGGGCGCAGTCGTCCCACTGTCGGTGGGTTCGGGCGTGGTGGCCTCCGCCGTCGCCGCATCGGTGGGCGCGCCGCTGGGCGCGCTGACCACTGGTGTGGTGGTGGTTTCTACCGTCTCATCGCCGATGGCCGGGATGGACGCGGTGCCCACTCCCAGCGCGATGGCCAGCGCCAAAACCAGCGCCCGCTTGAACTTTTTCTGACCCCTGCTATACCTCTGCTCAGATAACACCGAGTACCCCTTGTGATTGCCCGTTACCTCTGCCATTTCCCCTCGGCAGTTGTTAGCACCCTACTATAAATTGTGCGGATGCAACAGATTCAAGTAGGTTTATGCCGTAAAAAATATAAGGTCTGACCAAATGTTTGTTCAAAATGTGAGAGTGTTAGCTACGCCTATATCTGCGGTAATGTAGGGGTGACGAGCATTCTTGAGAGCCATGACGACACCACTGATAGACCCTGACACCATCTCCAATGTCGAGATCAACCCGCCCAGCATCTGGGCGGTCATCGTCCACGACGACCCCGTCAACCTGATGAGCTACGTCACCCACGTCTTCATGACCTACTTCGGCTACGACGAACCCAAAGCCCACAAACTCATGATGCAAGTCCACACCGAAGGGAAATCCTGCGTCGCCACCGGCTCCCGCGAACTCATGGAAACCCACACCGCCGCCATGCACTCCTACGGCCTCTGGGCCACCTGCCAATTAATGTGACGGCCCCCTGGCCGTCATCCTCGAGCCGCAGGCTCGGGGATCCAGACGATTGAGGAGCGGGAGAGCGAGCGCAAGCTCATTCGCACGTGACGATTGAGTCTGACAGGCGAAGCCGAACAGTGAGGAGGAGCGAAGCACTCCGACGAACAAAGAACGCCCGAGCGCAGCGAGGACCGTTACCGATACACTAAACGGGTGCCAATTCCGTCGTTTGTGGATCGCGTCACCCTGAGCGTGAGCGCGGGGAAGGGCGGCAACGGCTGCACGTCGGTCAAAAGGGAGAAGTTCAAGCCGCTGGGCGGGCCGGACGGCGGCAATGGGGGCAATGGGGGCTCCATCATCATCCGCGTGGATCCGTCGTTGACGACGCTGGTGGATTATCACCGGCATTCGCACCGGAAGGCGCCGAACGGGCAGCCGGGCAAGGGCGATTTCAACAATGGGGCGATCGGGGCGGATGTGGTGTTGCCGGTGCCGGAGGGCACGGTGGTCACCGACGCCGATTCCGGCGAATTGCTCGCCGATCTCACCGGCGAGGTCACCGAGGTGGTGGTGGCCGAGGGCGGACGCGGCGGGCTGGGCAATGCCGCGCTGGCGTCGCCGACGCGCAAGGCGCCGGGATTCGCGCTGCTGGGCGAGGAAGGCCAGCGCCGGGAGATCCGGCTGGAGCTGAAGGTGGTGGCGGACGTCGGCTTGGTGGGTTTCCCGTCGTCCGGCAAATCGTCGCTGATCGCCGCCATCTCGCGGGCCCGCCCGAAGATCGCGGATTACCCGTTCACCACGCTGGTGCCCAACCTGGGCGTGGTGGTGGCCGACAAGGTGACGTTCACGGTGGCTGACGTGCCCGGCCTGATCGCGGGGGCGTCGCTGGGCAAAGGACTGGGGTTTGATTTCCTGCGGCACATTGAGCGCTGCCTGGCGATCGTGCATGTGGTGGATTGCGCCACCTACGAACCGGGCCGCGATCCGCTCACCGATCTGGACGTGATCGAGGCGGAGTTGGCCGCGCATGGCGGGCTGGAGGACCGTCCCCGGATGGTGGCTTTGAACAAGGTGGACGTACCGGACGCGGCCGAGCTGGCGGAGCTGGTCCAAGCGGATGTGGCGGCGCGCGGCTGGCCGGTGTTCGCCGTCTCTACCAAATCAGGCGTGGGGCTCAAGCAGTTGACGTTCGCGATGGCCAAGCTGGTGTCCGAGCGGCGGCTGGCCCCCAAGCCGGCGCTGCCCCGGATCGTGATCAAGCCCAAGCCGGTGGCCGGTGTCAAAGAATTCGAGATCACCACCGAGACCGGCGGGGAATACGACAAGGTGTATCGGGTGCTCGGCGCGAAGCCGGAGCGGTGGGTGCGGCAGACTGATTTCGGCAATGCCGAGGCGGTCGGGTATCTGGCGGATCGGCTGGCCCGGCTCGGGGTGGAGGATGCGTTGCTGGCCGCTGGCGCCGAGGCCGGTGATACCGTCGCGATTGGCCCCGGCGATGACGCGGTGGTCTTTGATTTTGCCCCGCAGGTGGAGATCGGGGCTGAGATTCTCGCCGCCCGTGGTGACGACCAGCGCCTCCATGAGCTGCGCCCAGCCGTCAAACGCCGTCGCGCCCTGGACGCCGAATACCATGCCGCCAAAGCGGCCGAAGACTACACGAACCTGGCTATCGAAGGATTGGAATAGTCGCCCACCGGAAATGTCCTCGCTTCGCTCGGGCTCAGTGTGTTCGCTCCAAATGCCTACGGCATGTCGCTCACTGGATCCCCGAGCCTACGGCTCGAGGATGACGGGTGGAGGGCTACGTGGAGACTTGTCTTTCGGGTTGCCGCTGTGAATGATGTGAAAATGTGGCCCAACCCCATCATTCGGGCGAGTCGGGAGGAGAGGCCCGAACCAGCCCATTCCCCGTCATTCTCGGGCGAAGCCCGGGAATCCAGACGCGCCTGTCGTCGAAGACGACGCGGACCGAAGCGAAGCGAAGGTACGTTATGGCGCGTCAATCACGCGGGAGCGTCAGCGACCACCGATACGGAGCGAAGGCAGCGCCTTCGCCGGAAATGTCCTCGCTTCGCTCGGGCTCAGTGTGTTCGCTCCAAATGCCTACGGCATATCGCTCACTGGATCCCCGAGCCTACGGCTCGAGGATGACGAGAAAAGGATGACCCGCACCGTCATTCTCGGGCGAGTCGGGAGGAGAGGCCCGAACCAGCCTCACCCCCGTCATTCTCAGCCGCAGGCTGGGAATCCAGACGATTGAGGAGCGGGAGAGCGAGCGTAAGCTCATTCGACCGTGACGATTGAGTCTGAAAGGCGAAGCCGAACATCGCGGAGGAGCCGAAGGCATTCCGACGCGTCAAACACGCGGGAGCGATAGCGACCACCGAGCGGAGCGAAGGCCGTTTCACGGTAGGCTGGGGTTCCTATGGATTGGGCAGTACTTTTTGGGTGGGCCGGGGCCGCGACGACCATGTCGTTGGGGGTGCCGCAGGCGGTGCGGCTGTTTCGCACCCGCGACACCGAGGGGCTGTCCGTCTTCTTTTGGCAGTTGAACCTGTGCGTCAACGTGATCTGGACGGTGCATGGCGCGTTGATTGGGCAGGTGAACATGATCGTCCCGAATGGGATCTCGATGTTCGTCACCCTGTTCGTCATCTATCTGCTGCACCGCACCCGAAAACTGAGCTATCTGTACCTGCTTGCGCCGGGGCTGATCGCGGCGGCCTGTTTCATCGCCATCGACGTCTTCATCGGGACGTTCTGGTTCGGCTACGCCTCGGCGATCCCGGCGCTGGTGTCCAACGGCGGGGCGACGGTGGAGCTGATCCGCTCGCGGAAGATCACCGGGGTCTCGCCAGTGTGGCTGGCCGCCTACAACCTGAACCAGTTCTTCTGGGTGACGTGGGGGTATCTGGTGGCTGACGACGGCACCATCATCTGCTCCTGGGCCACCTGGATCGTAGTCGGGCTGAACTCCATCTGGCTGATCATGCGCAAGTGCGGGCTGCCGCCCATCAAGCCGGAGCCACTTGATGTGGACTGAACTGATTGGCTGGATCGCCGTCGCCTTGGCGCTGATCGTCGGCATTCCGCAGTTCATCCGGCTGATGCGCACCCGGAACGCGGACGGCATCTCGCTGGTCTATTGGCGGCTCTACCTGGGCATCCCGGCCGCTTGGGTGGCGCACGGCATCATCATGGGCACCCCGCAGACTTGGGCCTGCAACGGGGGAGTGCTGGTGATGAACTGCGCCATCGTCTTCATGATCCACCAGGTGCGCAAAATACCCTTGTGGAAGCTGGTGCTGCCCGGCCTGGTGATCCTCGCCGTGCTGTTGCCCACCGATCTGCTCTTCGGCTCGGCTGTCTTCGGCGTCCCGATTGCGCTGCTGCAACTGCTGGGCAACATGCACCAGAGCCTGATGCTGGTGCGCTCGGCCTCCGTCGCCGGGGTGTCGGTCGGCTTCGCCGTGATCATGCTGCTCTCCCAGATCGCCTGGTGCTCCTGGGCGCTTTCCGTCCCCGACCCCGGCATGGCCATGGCCTCCGGCACCACCGGCCTCGTCAACGCCTTCAATTTGGTTTGGTTGTTGCACCGCCGCCGGAATTGACCTCGCTGCGCTCGGGCTCAGTGTGTTCGCTCCAAATGCCTACGGCATGTCGCTCACTGTCGCGCTTCGCGCTCCGGACTCAATCGTCACGGTCGAATGAGCTTACGCTCGCTCTCCCGCTCCTCAATCGTCTGGATCCCCGACCTTCGGTCGAGGATGACGGCCAGGGGGTGCCGGGAGACTCTACTACCGTGTTCGATGTGCTTCCCGACAGTGTGGATGACGGGGAGGGGGGTCCGTCAGCGGATGACGGCCAGGGGGTGCCGGGAGACTCTACTACCGAGCCTACGCTCGAGGATGACGGATGGGGAGGGATTAATCTTCGACGTTGACGACGCGGCGGCCGCGGTGTTCGCCGAATTGTACTTTGCCGGCGCGGAGGGCGAAGAGGGTGTCGTCACCGCCACGGCCGACGCCGTCACCCGGATGGAAGTGGGTGCCGCGCTGCCGCACGATGATCTCGCCCGCGCTCACGGCCTCGCCGCCGTAGCGCTTGACGCCGAGCCGCTGGGCGTTGGAATCGCGACCATTGCGTGAAGACGATGCGCCTTTCTTATGTGCCATTTCAATACCCCTTATGCGATCTCGGTTACCTTGACCTGCGTGTAGCGCTGGCGATGGCCCTGGCGCTTCTTGTAGCCGGTCTTGTTCTTGTACTTCAGGATGCGGATCTTCGGGCCCTTCACCTCGGCGAGGACCTCCGCGGAAACTTTGGTGCCTTCGAGAGCCTTGGCATCGGTGGTGACCGTCTCGCCATCCACCAGCATCAACGGCTGCAGGCTGACGGACTCGCCAACCTCTGCCTCGATCTTGTCAATCTCGACGACGCTGCCAACCTCGACCTTATGCTGCCGGCCGCCACTACGAACGATCGCGTACACGTCTCTACTCTCTCTCTTCGGACTTCTTCAGCGCAAAAAGCACCAAGGGGATAGTTTACCCGCTTCCCCACCACCACGCAAGACGACCCCAAACTCTGTACGAGCAGAGGTGGCCCCGAGCCGAAGCCCGGGACCACCAGCCCTATTCGATTGTGAGACTACTTGATCTTCAAGGAGGTCTTCTGGGTGTAAGGAGCCGGATACTTGACGCCTGAAATCGTCTTGTACGGCCGCACCTTGATGGTGTACTGCTTGCCCTTCGTCAGGCCGGTCAGGGTCAGGGACGTCTTGGAGGCGCCCTTCACCGTCTTGGTCTTGAAGGAGGAAGCGCCCTTCACCTTGTACTGGACCTCATAGCCGGTGACCGCCTCCGCGGACGGCGACTTCTTCCAAGACACCGTCAGCTTCTTCGAGCCAACCGCCAGCTTCGTGATCTGCGACTTCGTCGGGACGATCTTGAACGTGACCGTCTTCGAGCCCGAGTAGCTGCCGGTACCCGTCATCGTCACCGTCGCCGGGCCGATCTTGACGTTCGCGCCTGGGTTCGACAGCGTGTAATCCGTGCCCTCAGTCAGCTTCTTGCCGCCGACATAGATGGAGCCCGAACTCGTGATCTGCTTACCGGTGTAGACGCGCCAGCCCGCCTTGATCGACGAAGTCGTCAGCGACACCTTGCCCGCATCCGGATCAACCGGAGTCGGGGTCGGGGTCGGCGTCGGCGTCGGGGTCGGCTTCTTCACCAGGGCCGCCTTGGCCGCGTTCACCGAAGCGACCGCCGCCTGCACCTGCGCCGGGGTGACCAGCGGATTAGCCGCCACCGCCTGCGCTGCCGCAATCGCCGTGTTCAGAGCGGCAACCGAGGCATCGGTGTAATCGGACGGGGTGGCTGGCGTCGCCGCCGCAACCGCGACATTGATCGGAGCCACATCGACGACCAGGTTCAACTGCGCCGCAACCACGCGGTCAGCGGCTGCCTGCACCTGCGCCACGGAGACGCCCGGAGTCGCGAGGACGATGTTGGCCGCCTTGATCGCGTCTTCAAGCTCCTGCACCGAAGCGGTGGTGTAGCCAGGCTCCAGGTTGTCCAGCGTGTTCTGGGCAGCCGTGGTGTCGGCCTGCAGGATGGTCTTGTCGGCCTGCAGCGTCTGCCGGGCCAACGACACCGAGGACTGCGCGTCCTGCAACGCCGGGATCAGCGAATCAATGTCACCGTAGACCGCCGTCGCCGCGGCGATTGCCGCCTGCAGGTTCGCCACCGACTGCGGAGTGTAGTCGGCCGGGTTGATGCCGTTCAGCGTGTTCGTCGCCTGCGTGATCGCGGTGTTCAACGCCGTCTTCGCCGCCGTGGTGTCGACGACCTCAATCGTCGCGGTCTGCGAGAAGAACGTCGTCGCCGTCGGGACCGAAGCGCCATCGTAGATGGTGGCGGTGATCCGCGCGATGCCCGCATTCGGGGCCGTCAACGTCACACCGTCGCTATCAATCACGGCACCAGCGGAGTTGGTCTCCGAAAGCGCCTTCTGGTACTTGACGGTGTTGTCGGTCTCGTCAGTGTCGCCAATCAGGTGGGCGTCCAGCGTGTAGCCGGCCGCCGCGCGCGCCTTGGTGATCTGCACCGACGGGAAGTCGATCAGCTTCTCGAAGATCGTCGTCGAGTAGTTCGCCGTCGGACGGTCGTTGGTGAGCGTCGGGCCGGTGTAGCCAGGCGAGGTCGCCATATTGGTGCCGTCATAGGTACCGGTGACTACCACGACCGGGAAGGTCGTCGAGCCGGTGGTGCCGTCAGCGGTCACCTTGGCGGTGATCAGCGCGTTGCCAGCGGAAACCGCGGAAACGGTGCCCTTCTCGTCAACCTTGGCAACCGCCGGGTTCGAGGAGGTGTACTGCACCAACACCGAAGAGCTGGTCAGATCGTAGAACGTCTCGTCGTTCTTGGTGGCCGACAGGTTGGCGTGAATCACGTTGCCCGGGGTCTCGGTGTGGAGCACCACGCCGTCCGGCATCGCCATCACGATGTCGACAGCCGGAGTCCGGGTGCCCGACAGCGTGAAGCTGGCCTGCTCGCAGTTGCCCAGATCGGAATCCGGACCCACGTAGACCTGCCAGGTGCCAGTGTCATAGACCTGCTTGTCCTGGGCGGTGTTCCAGTACCACAGATCGGCGATCGGCAGCTCGATGGTGACGTCCTTCGTCTGGCCAGCGGCAAGCTCGACCTTCTCGAAGCCCTTGAGCTGCTTGTCCGGACGCAGCGCGTCGGAGGCCTTCGGGCCGACCACATAGAGCTGGACGACTTCCTTGCCCTTGACGCTGCCGGTGTTCTTCAACGTCACCGTCGCCTTGATCGTGCCATCGGGGGTGACCGACGACTTGTCGAGGCGGAGGTTCGAGTATTCGAACTTCGAGTAGCTCAGACCATGGCCGAACGGGAAGCGGATGTCGCCGGTGAAGTACTGATACGTACGACCGTTATGCGTGGCATCCGGCGTCAACTGGTAATCCGTGGTGAACGGCAGTTGCGCGATGTCCTTGTACCAGGTGAACGGCAGGTGGCCGGACGGGTTGACCTGTCCGAAGATCACGTCCGCGATGTTGCGGGACTGCGCCTGGCCGTTGTACGTCGTCCACACTGCGGCGGCGACACCGTTGATGAACGGCTCGACGTTCTGCGTGGACACCGTGGCCATCCAAGCGATGGTGTTCGGGTTCAACTGGGCGGCCCGCTTGATCATCAGGTCTTGGTTACGCGGCAGGTCGATGCTGGAGCGATCCTCGTCCTCCGAAGAGTCCGAAGCCGCCGCCGTACCCGCGCCGCAGCCAGAGCCCGGATCGTCCGGGTTGGTGGCGCACATCGACTGCAAGGCCGTGGTCTCCGCGAAGGCGATTACCACGTCCGCGTCACGGATGGCCTGCTCTTCAGCCGGGGTGAAGCCCGCCACGTAGTCCTTCTGCACGTCGTCGCCCTGCAGCGAGACGGTGTCGTGCAGCGTGTCGTCAGTACCGAAGTAGCCGAAGCCGAAGTCGCCCGAGATGTACTCGAAGTTCAGCTTGGCGGTGGTACCCGCCAGCGAGGCGATCGTCGGGGCGCCGGTCGCCGGAGCCATGATGGCGCCCTTGGCCGGGGTGACGATCCCGTTGAGCAGCGCGGTGTACGCGGTGCCGGTCTCGCCTGCGAACGGTGCGCAGAGCGGATCCTCGCCCATGTTGATCTTGCCCAGCGGGGTGCCGGAGTAACGCTCGCCGAGCGAGACATCGAAGCGGCCATAGACGAACGCCGGGGTGATGCAGCGGTCGAGGTCGTCAGCCGTCATGTCCACGCCATCCGGGCCAGGCTGGGTGGTGTAAACGTGGTTCGCCCACTGGGTGAGCGTGGTCTGCACCGAGATGTCGACGGTGCCCGCCGGGATCTCCACGTCAATGGTGAAGTGGCCGTCCCAGGCGCCGGAATCCGTCATCGTGTTGTAGACGGTGTTCGACGCGCTCCACGGGGCCTTGCCATTCCAGCCGTCCATGTTGTCGGAACGCAGGATGTCCTCAGGGTGGACATAGCCGATGATGTCGCCGTTGGCGTCAATGAAGCTGATCGCCTGCGCGTAGGTGCCGGTCAAACCGGAGACCGCGATGGTGCGGCCGAGGTTCGGCTTCTTCCAGCTCCACTTGCCGGTGATGTCGAAGCCCGGAATCCACTGCACCGGGCCTTCAACGTTGGCGGTGTTGGGATCGTCGAGCGCCAGCGGCTCACCGGTGGCGTTCGAGACATACTCCATGATGGAGCGGACCATCGAGAGGTTGTACTCGTAGCTGGTGGCCGGCGAGTAGTCACCATGGGTGGCCAACTGCGCCATGTGGCCGAGGACCACGTACTTCTTGCCGACCGTCGGCTCTGCCAGCGGCAGGATGCCGTTGTTCTTCAGCAGCACGGTGGCCTCTGCGGCGGCCTGCTTGGCCAGCGCGCGGTGCGCGGCGGTGTCCACGGTGTTGTCCAGCGTGTAGCTGCCCCATGGGGTGGCGCCGTACAGCGGGGAGGCCTTGTAGCGGTCCGGGCTGGCGACGTATGCGTTGTCGCGGCCGCCGTTGTCGAACTCGCCGGTCTGCATCCGGACCGTGAAGGCCCGCACCAGCGCGATGTCGATGTCGGCCTCAGTGGCGTAGCCGTTGGCGACCGAGACTTCCAGGCCGGTGACCGAGCTGGTCGGCGTCGGGCGGACGGCCGTCGAGGCGATGTTCGCCACGGTGACGTTGGAGGTGTAGTCGTTGTCCATGCAGTCCAGATCCGTGCCCGCCTTCAAGGTGTAGGCGATGCCGGAATACTGATCCCAAGACGGGATGGCGGTGGCAGTCCAAGACGAACCCACGTTCCAGGTGAAGGTGTTGCCCAGCGCCTGGACATCAGCCGGCACCCAGCGGCGGCCGCCCATGCGCGGATCCCACGAGTCGCGGATCGCGTCGCAGTCAGAGGTGGCTACACCCTCGAAGCCCCAGGTGCGCTTCACCATGTCCCACTGGACCGGGAAGTTCGCGCTCATCGGGAGCTGGTCGTTGCTGGCCACACCGTAGTTCGGGTAGCTGTTGCCGTCCTTGACGTTGAGGTGCGAGTAAGCCGTCATGTACGACTTCGCGCCGACCTCCGGACGCATCACGTGGCGGAACTGATAGGTGTAGTACTCGCGAAGCTCGGCCTCGGTGACTCCGGCGGAGCCCGCGTGGCGGTTATTCTCGGAGTTCTGCGCCAGGAAGTGCTTCGGCGTCGTGATGGCCTTCAGATACAGGCCGTCAGTCGACTTCAGCGAGTTGGTGTCCACCTTGCCTTCCGGGGTGACGAAATCGCCCTGCAGGCCGAGCACGAACTGCTCGCCGATCTGCGCGGTCAGGTACTGGTCTTCGCCGTAGGTCTCTTCGGCGCGGCCCCAGCGCGGGTCACGGTGCATGTTGACCGTCGGGGACCAGTACGTCAGGCCCTTGTTGTGGGCGCCGTAGGTGGTGTAGGTGTTGGTGAACGCGCGGGCTTCGTCAGACACTGCCGTTTCGGCTTCGTGGACGAGGTCGCGGTTCCAAGTTGAGGCAAGACCCAGGCCGGTGGGGAAGTCCGTCGCGGTGCCGTTGTTGATGGTACCTTGCCAAGAACGGGCCACGCCGTGCAGCGCCTCATTCCACCAGTCATAGGCGGGCACGCCCAGCCGCGGAATGGCGGGGGCCGCACCGGAGGTGGCGCCGGTGGTGGAGCTTGTCTGCGTCTGCGCGCGAAGCTGCTGCTGCTTCTCCTGTAGGGTCATGCGGGATACTAGGTCTGCCGCACGAACGCTGAACGGCAGGGATGTATTCCAGTAGGGATCGGAGGGGTCGGCTTGTGCCGGGGTTACCCCGCCGGTGAATCCGGGCGCCATTCCTGCGAGCAGGCCTACGGACACGAGGCCCGTCAGGATTGAGCGCCGAATTCGACTACCAGAGTTGCTCATAAGAGTCTCCTTTAATCGATGGGCTTAAATGGACGCGTCTGTGCGACCATTCGCATAGACATAACGGACGACTGCGGCCACTGTTGCCACCGGGGTATGCTTCCTCGATGAAGCGGTGACAGACGTGCCAAATGTCTACTTGGCTACCAACTTAGTCACCCCCGCCCGCCCCGGCAAGCATGGGCAATTCGTGTCCACTTCCGCACGAAAGTCTTTCATTTTGACGTGGCGGTTTTCATCCCCGCGCACTAAAGCTCATCTCACATCATGAAATCGAAAAAACAAAATGGTCATACCAAAATCCTCCCCAAATAATCCGAAAATCTTTCCTCTCTGCCTGTGTGATTTCCCAACAATCGGTCTTCGGCTGAGAATGACGGGTTGAGGTCACACTTTCACGTCATCCTCGACCGAAGGTCGGGGATCCAGTTCGCGACATGCCGAAGGCATTTGGAGCGAACACACTGAGCCCGAGCGAAGCGAGGACAATTCCGCTATTGGTAGGCCACTAAGACCCGTTCTCCGAGGGAGGGGTGGGCGTAGGCGCGGTCGTCGATGAAGGAGCGGACGGAGGAGACCAGCTTCGCGACGTGGCGCGAGACCCTCCCCTGGGCGGCCTTGGTGTCGATGTGGTGCCGGTTGCCGGGCGCGACCACGAACTGCGCGAGCTGCGCCCCGTGCTCGGCCAGCTCCGCGCGGATGCGGGCGGCCGGGCCGTACGGATCGTCGGCGATCTGGAACAGGTACGCGTCCGAGGCGACCTTCGCCAGCTCCACGATCCGGCTGTTGTCCGCTGGGTGGTGCCGATCCAGGATCGGGAACGAGGTGAGCACCAGCCCGCGTTGCCCCCCATCAAAACAACGGCAAGCGACGCGGGCCCCCAGCGAGCGCCCCCCAGCGAAAACCGGTACCCCCGGCCAGAGCACCGGCAACTCCGCCAGCGCCGCCCGCCAGGCGGAATCCAAATCCCGCGCCGGACCAGCAGCGTCCCTACCCGCCGCCAGCCACGGCTGCTCGAAGCGCACCACCGTCACCCCAGAGGGCGGTAGTTGCTCCGCCAACGTCACCAAATCTGGCGCGTCGATGCCGGCCCGCGCCCCGTGCCCCAAAGCCAAGACGGCCTTCGGATTCCGGGCCGGAGCCACATGCAGGCGTCCGATACCCACTGGCGTGGCAATCTCCAACGTTGCCGCCACTTCAATCTGGTACCGCACGCTACCCATTCAACCCTCCCGCCATTGCACACCAGTTACAACCACGAAAACATTCGCGAACCTTCCAAATCATCCCGCACACCCCCACGCCCCGCGCCGACCACTGAAGAATGAGCGGTTCCGACGCTGGTTCAGCGACTTTTACCTCCGAAACCGCTCATTCTTTCACCCTCCCCGTTCACCCCTCGCCTTCGCGGGCGGCCACCGCCCGCCCGCCTGTCGACTCTCCTCCCACAACCCTCTGTGCCCGTGGTTGCGTTTACGCTTTGTTAATGAAGATCATCAATGACGGGGTTGTGGGACTCAGCCACCGACTGGCACCCGAAGCCGAAGCCGCGCCCGACCGGCCAACCCAGCCACGCAACTCGCGGAACGACCAGCCTGACCACTACCGGGAAAAGACCCTCTAGGGCTTGCCCGAGGGTCTTTTGTCGCGCGGAGGGCGCAAGCCGACGCGCGTAAACCGTCGCCCAGCCCGACCCCAGGCCAGGCCGCCGTTCCAGAAAGTCCAGCTCTGACCGTCCACACTTTGCCCAAAATCGCCCGTTTTTGAAAAGTGTGGACCGTTGATGAGTCTGGGCGGAGGCGGCTTACGCTCAGGGAGTCCGCCATCCGAAGCCAAGACCGTCCACACTTTCTAAAAAACGCCCAAAAACACGAAAGTGTGGACCCTTTGGAGAAGACCCGAGGAATCGATCAGTTGCCACTCTTTCGTCCGTGGCACGTTTGCTGACGGAGCGGCTGGCCATTAAATAGAATGGCGCTGTGAGTGAGAGCAGCTATGGCCAGGGGTACATCCGGGCGGCGGCGTGTTCGTTTCCGGTGGCGCTGGCGCAGCCGGGCGAGAATGCGGCGGCGATTGCCCAGCAGTTCCGCGAGGCGGCGGGGGCCGGGGCGGTGTTGGCCGTGTTTCCGGAACTCTGCCTCACCGGGTATTCGCTGGACGACCTGTTCATGCAGCAGGCTTTGATTGACGCCACTTTGGAGGCGGTCGCCGGGCTCGCGGCAGCCACCCAAGACGTGGAGGCGATGCTCATCGTCGGGGCTCCGCTGCACGCGCGCAACCGGCTCTACAACTGCGCGATTGCGATCTGCAAGGGGGAGATCCTGGGGGCGGTGCCGAAATCGTATCTGCCGAACTACCGCGAGTTTTATGAGCACCGGCAGTTCGCCTCCGGCGTAGATGTGGACGAGACGGTTGCCATCGGCGGGCAGCAGGTGCGCGTCAGCACCGCGCAGCTATTCGCCGCGGACGGGCTGTTCACCCTCGGCGTGGAAATCTGCGAGGACCTGTGGGTGCCGGTCTCGCCAGGGGCGCTGGCGGTGTTGGCGGGCGCGAACGTCATCGCCAACCTGTCCGGCTCGCCGATCACGGTGGGCAAGGCGCGCGAACGCAAGCTGCTGGCGCAGGCGGCGTCGGCCACCGGGCTCAGCGCCTATGTGTACGCGGCGGCGGGCGCGGGGGAATCGTCCACCGATCTGGCCTGGGACGGGCAGACGTTCATCTACGAGTGTGGCGAGTTGCTCGCCGAGGGCGAGCGGTTCGCGGCTGGGAACGTCACCACCTACGCCGACATTGATATGGCGATCATCACGCAGAACCGGCTGCGGCAAGGCACGTTTGACGACAACCGGCAGGCCGGGGAGTACGCGGTGCGCACGGTACCCCTCGTCAGCCCTGATGTGGAGCTGTCCCGGGAGGTGGCGCGTCGCCCTTTCGTACCGGATGATCCGGCGCGGCTGGATCAGGATTGCTACGAGGCGTACCACATCCAGGTTTCCGCGCTGCTGCAAAGGCTGCGCGCAATAGGCCAGCCGAAAGTCGTGATCGGGGTGTCCGGGGGGCTGGATTCGTCACACGCCTTGATCGTGGCGGCGAAGGCGATGGATTTGGCTGGGCGCCCGCGCACCGACGTGCTCGCCTTCACCATGCCCGGCTTCGCCACTTCCGCGGAGACGAAGGCGAACGCCACCGCGTTGGCCACCGCTTTGGGGGTGACGTTCGACGAGTTGGACATCCGTCCGGCCGCCACCCAGATGCTCAACGACCTGGGGCATCCGCTGGACGACTATGACGTCACCTTTGAGAACGTGCAGGCCGGCCTGCGCACCGACTACCTCTTCCGGATCGCGAACCAGCGCGGCGGGATCGTGCTGGGCACCGGCGATCTGTCCGAGTTGGCGCTCGGCTGGTGTACCTACGGGGTGGGCGACCAGATGGCGCACTACAACATCAACTCCGGGGTACCCAAGACGCTCATCCAACACCTGATCGCCTGGGTGATCAGCTCGCGGCAGTTTGACGACGCGGTGGGCCACACGCTGCAGGCCATCCTGGACACCGAGATCACCCCCGAGTTGGTGCCCGTCGCCGCGGGCGAGCAGCCGCAATCCACCCAGGCCGCCATCGGCCCCTACGAACTGCAGGATTTCAACCTGTTCTACACGCTGCGCTACGGCCTCACCCCCGCGCAAATCCGCTACCGGGCCTGCCACGCCTGGGCCGGGGTCTACACCCCCGCCGAGATCGACAAGTGGCTCCGCGTCTTTATCCAGCGCTTCTTCGGCTTCTCCCAGTTCAAACGCTCCGCCATGCCCAACGGCCCCAAAGTCGTCCGCGGCGGCGCCCTCTCCCCGCGCGGCGACTGGCGAATGCCCTCCGACACCTCCGCCGCCCTCTGGCTCGCGGGACTGGAGTCTCAGGACCCTGAATCCGGCAGGTGAATCTGTGGAAAACTTGACGAAATCCGCGAGTTATCCACAGATGTGAAAACTGGGTTGGATGTGCGCAGTTGGGTTGGCACCCTTGAAAGCATGGAACTGGATTTTCAACCTGGAGCAAGGCAGGAGCGGCTCGAGGCATATACGTCCCGCGTGTCAGCGGCGATGTCGCGGCTGCGCTACCGCGGGCCGGTGGTACCGTTCGGGTCGACCGCGCTGCAATTACTGGGCGTGGAGTTGCCAAGCCGCCTCGAAGACTTCGACAGAGCCCAGTTCTATGGTGATTTGGTTTACGATGCCGAACTCCTCATCATCGAATACGACGGAGCCGTACATGTGCAAGACCGGCGTCAGTTGGAGCGCGACGTCCGAAGACGTCGCATCATCCAAGAACGTGGCTTCATGCACATGAGCTTCACGTCGCAAGACATACACCAAAACCCCCAAGGCATCATCACCAGCGTGGGAACGATGCTCAGCTTCCGTCGTGGCGGCATCCTGACTGGCACAAGTGTGCGATAGACGTCCACACTTTCGTGTTTTTGGGCGATTTTGGGCAAAGTGTGGACGGTCAGAGCCGGGGCTTTCTGGAACGGCGGCCTGGCCTAAGGCGGGCGTGGGCTCTTCGGAACGCCCTCGCTTCGCTCGGACACCCCCTGTTCGCTCCAAATGCCTTCGGCATGTCGCTCACTGGATCCCCGGGCTTCGCCCGAGGATGACGGGGGGGTGGGTCTCGCTCTCCCTCACCGCCGGCCTTCGGTCGAGGATGACGGCAGGGGGCTACGGTGAGACTCTGTTTGCGTACTTCGCCCGAGGATGACGGGGGTTGGGTTTCAACCTCCCTCACTGTCGGCCTTCGGGCGAGGATGACGGCCGGAGGCTACGCGGAGGCTTTTTCTTCGGACGGAGGGTCGGATGAGGGGGCGGGGGAGGTTTTGGTGCAGCGGAGGCGGGCGGCGCGGCGGCCGTCGACTTCGGTGACGCGGAGTTCGAAGGTGGCGGTTTGTTCGGATTCGTTGGTGAGGGTGATGTCGATGGCGTCGCCGACGCGCGGGAGTTCGCCGAGTTGGGCCATCAGGTAGCCGGCCACGGTGTCGTAGGGGCCTTGGGGGATTTCGAAGCCGAAGCGCTCCTCGAACTCTTCCAGGGTCGTCAGGCCGTCGAGATCGATCACGCGCTCCCCCACCTCGGTGGCGTCCTCTTCTTCGACGTCGAACTCGTCGGTGATGTCGCCGACCAGCTCTTCGACCAAGTCTTCCAAGGTGACGATGCCGGCGGTGCCGCCGTACTCGTCCTCGACGATGGCGAGCTGCGCCTGCGCCTCGCGCATCACGGAGAGCGCGCGGAAGATCTTGATGCTCTGCGGCAAGGAGATGACGGGCCGCACGATGGTCTGCAACTCGGCCGCCAAAGTAGCCTCGTCAAGCTCCAAGAAGTCGCGGATGTGCACGAAGCCGAGGATGTCGTCCGAGCTTTCCCCGGTGACGGGGTAGCGCGAGTGCGTCAACGCGGCCGCCTGCGTGATCGCCTCCCGGATCGGCAGCGAACCGGCCAGGAAATCCACCTCGGTGCGCGGCACCATCGCCTCGCGCAAGGAGATGTCCGCAGCCGAGAACACCTCGTCCACGATGGCCCGCTCCTCCACACCGAGCGCCGCCGACGAGCCCACCATGGCGCGCAGCTCGTCCTCGGAAACCTCCTCGCGGCCCAGATCCGGATTGCCGCCCAGCAGCCGCACCAGCCCATTCGTGGAAACCGTCAGCAGCCAGATCACCGGCGAGAACACCTTCGCGATGCCGTTCACGAACGGCCCGAGCACCAGCGAATACGACTCGGCGTTCTGCATCGCCAGCCGCTTCGACGTCAACTCGCCGATCACGATCGAGAAATAGGAGATGACGATGGTGATCACCACCAGCGCCAACGGCTGCGCCCACGCCGCGTGCATCCCCCAGGAGATGAACACCCCAGCCAGTTCCGACGACAGCAGCGCCCCGCCGAAGGCCGCGGAGAGGAAGCCCGAGAGCGTCACCCCGATCTGCACCGCGGACAGGAATTTGTTCGGATCAGAGGAGAGCCGCGCCACCGTCGCGCCGCGCTTGCCGCGCTCCGCCAACTGCTTGATTTGGCTCTCGCGCAACGACACCAGGGCCATCTCGGCCGCCGCGAACACCCCGCCGATCAAGATAAAGAGAAAGATCAACGCGATGTTGCCCACTATCGAACTCACCCTGACAGTCTAGACTGTGAACATGCCACATGACCCGACGAAGCCTCCCACGTCGTATCGGGAGTTCGTCGCCGTCACCCATCCGGTCGACATCATGGGCCGGGTGAACTCCGAGCATTGGACGGGCCGGCTCTACCTGCGGCACATCTCGCCGCTGTTCTCGATGCCCTTGGTGCGCACCCGCGTCACCCCGAACATGATCACCGGCTGGTTCATCATCGTGGGCTGGTGCATCGGCCCGGCGCTGCTGATTCCGGGCATCTGGGGGCCGATCACGATGGTGCTGGTCTCGCAGTTGCACGGCCTGATCGACTGCATGGACGGCGAAGTCGCCCGCTGGAAGGAGCAGTACTCCCCCGCGGGCCCGTTCCTGGATTCACTGGGCCACTTCAGCGCCGAGGGGCTGATCCCGGTCTTCCTCGGGCTGCGCGCGGCGGGCGTGTGCTACGGCGGGCCCTGCGCGGTGGGCGAGGCGGCCCCGAATCTGCTCTGGGCGGTGCTCGGCGCGGCCACCGGCATGGTGGTGGTGTACAAGAAGTCGATCTCGCAGTTGGTGCAAGTCTCGCGGGCGAAAGCCGGGCTGGAGATCATGAAAGATTCCTCGGAGTTGCGCGAACTCCCCAAAGGCCGGCTGCGCACACTGCGGCGCATCGCGCAGTGCTTCCCGATCCAGCGGATCAACCACTCGGTGGAATCGACGCTGCTGGCCCTGATCGCCGGCATCGTGGGGCTCTATGTGGGTGACGCGCTCGCCTTCCGCTGGTATGTGGCGATCCTGCTGCCGCTCACCGTGCTGTTCTGCCTCGGCCTGTTCATCCAGGCGATGGCCTCAGGGAAGTTGCGCAAATGAAACTGCTCATCTCGGTGGCCACCTTCAAACGCCCGGCGATGCTGCGCCGGCTCTTGATGAGCCTGTTTTCGGGCGGGATCGGGCACAACGAGGTGGACGTGGTGGTGGTCGACAACGATCCGCAGCGTTCGGCGGCGGGAACAGCCGGGCTGTTCACCTCCGTCACCTATGTGTATGAGCCGCAGCCGGGCATCCCGGCGGCCCGGAATCGCGCCCTGGACGAGTTCAAAGCCGACTATTTCGCGATGGTGTTCGTCGATGACGACGAGTGGGTCTCCCCCGGTTGGCTGGACGCCCTCCTGGCCGCCCAGGAAGAGACGCAGGCCGGGGTGGTGTACGGGCTGGTGAAAACCGAGGGGGGTGACGACCGCGCGGCCGCGATCCAGCGCACCGAACGTCCACACCTCTCCAAGCTGAAGACGGCCGCCGCGAACAACACCCTGCTCACCTACGCGGCGTGGACGCAGGCGGGCCAGCCGCGATTCGACCCGGCCTTCGCGGCGCTCGGCGGCGAAGATTCGGATTTCTTCTTCGGCCTGCACCAGGCGGGCACCAAGATCGTCTCCACGTCGGAGGCGGTGGTCTTCGAGGATCTGCCGCTGGAACGGGCGTCATTCATCTGGTTCGCGAAACGCTACCTGCGCCAAGGCCAGGCGAACTACCTGCTCGCCCGCAAATACCAGCTCAACCGGGTGAAATGGACGCTGCGCACCCTCGCGGAAATCCCCGCCTGCGCGGTGATGCTGCTCGGTGACGTGCTGCGCCGCCGGGGGAAGTCTTCGCCGTGGCTGCGCCGGGGCCTCTTCGCGCTCGGCAAACTCTCCGCGCTCGGCGGCATCCGGATACGCGGCTACCGCTCTTGACGCCGCTTGACGATAGGCTTGGGCTGTGAATCTGTGGTTGCGGTACCGGCGGGTGATCCTGCTGCTGGCGCCGTTGGCGTTCGGCTGGCTGCTGGCGCTCTTCGCGATCCTGGGGTTCGTCTACTGGGAGCCCATCGTCGGGCTGCTGTTCACCGGCCTGACGCTGATCTGGGGGCTGTTCTGGGAGCGGCGCTCCATCCGCGATCTTTCCGGGCCGACGCGGGCGGTGCTGCTGGCGTTCTGCTCGGTGAGTGTGTTCATGCTGCACCCGTCGGCGTTGACGGCGCCCGCGATGATCGTGATGCTGGCGGGCGTGGTCGTCGATCCGGTGTATCGCCGCGCGGTGGAGCCGGAGCTGACCTGCTACCAACTGCCCGGCGTGCGGGTCTCCACCGGGGCCTCGGGCTGGGGCACATTCATTGACGGCGGTTCGATCTGCACTATCTGGGCGGCGGTGATCCTCTGCGGCGGGGACGTGACGTACTACCCGTGGGGCGTGTTCGTCATCTATTTCCTCTGCATCGTGCGCGGCTCGCTTTACCTGCTGTGGCGCCGGCAGCAGCGGCTCGCCAACTCGATCATGCACCAGTTGGAGGAACACCGGCCTTCCTACCTGCTATACTACGGCGGGGATCGCAACGGCGGCTACCAGTTGGCGATGTGGATGCCGTTCCTGGAGCGCACCGGCCATCGCTACGCGGTGCTGCTGCGCGAGGAGGCGATGCTGGACACCGTCTTGGAGCTGACGGACGCGCCGGTGCTCTACGCCGTCACCCCCTCTTCGCTGGAGTACGCGCTGGTGGAGACGGTGGGCACCATCTTCTACGTCAACAACGACGCCACCAACGTGCAAGGCACCCGCTTCGCGGACCTATGGCATGTGCATCTCGGCCACGGCGATTCGGACAAGCCCTCCTCGTTTGATTCGGCGAAGGCGATGTTCGACAAGGTGTTCCTCGCCGGGCAGGCGGCCATCGACCGGTTCACCGAGCATGGGGTGCTGGTGCCCGCTGAGAAATTCGAGATCGTAGGGCGGCCGCAGGTGGCGCAGATCGAGCAGCGCTCGGCGGAGCCGGTGGAACGCCCGGTGGTGCTCTACGCGCCCACGTGGCGGGGCGGCATGTCCGACATGGCTTTTTCGTCACTCCCAATCGCGGTGCGACTGGTGCGGACTTTGCTGGATCTGGGGGTGAAGGTCCTGTTCCGCCCGCACCCGCTGTCGCTGCGCGATGCCGAATCGCGCATCCAGATCAAGGCGGTGGACGATCTCCTTGGCGACGGGCATCTGAACTCGGAGGCGACGACGAAGCTGAACCTCTTCGAGTGCATGAACCTCTCCACGCACATGGTCACCGACATTTCCTCGGTGGGCTCCGACTACCTCTTCAGCCGCAAGCCGTTCGCCATCCACGACATGCACCCGATCGGGCAGTCGCTGGACACCGCATTCCCAATCGCGCGCGCCGCCTACATGCTGGACCGCGACGAAGATCCGCGCCCGCAGTTGGAGCTGATGCTGGGCCCCGATCCGATGGCCGAGCTGCGTGACGAATACCGCAACTACTTCCTCGGGGATTTCCCCGCCGAGGGCTACTCCGACCATTTCGTCGCCGCGGTGAAGCAGGCCATCGAATATGGTGTGGAACGCCGCAAGGGCATCCTCGCCTTCCGCGCCCGGCTCTGAGACAATAGCCGTATGGGCCTCGAAACCTTTTTCCTCGCGCTGCAGGCGGCGTGCGGCAATCCGGATTTCGAGCGGCTGCGCACCGAGGTGTTTCCCCGGCATCCGAGGCTGTTCTACCGGCTGGCGAAGCATTGCGGCGAGGGCATCCCGAAGGCGTACCGGCGGCAGCGCAAACACCCCGTGGATCAAAAGCGGGTCTTTTTCGAGTCGAACTTGGGCAAGCAGTACACCGGGAATCCGCGCTACATCTACGAGCGGATGCTGGAAACCCACCCCGATTACCGGTACACGTGGTGCTACGAGGGGAAGGCGAAGATTCCGGGCAATCCGCTGATCGTCAAGCGCGAATCTGAAGAGTACTACCAGCTTTTGGCGGCGTCGCGCTACCTGGTGAACAACACCACTTTTTCGCTGTGGTTCCACCGGCCCGAATCGTTCTACTTGCAGACGTGGCACGGCACCCCGTACAAGCTGATGCACTGGGATCGCGTGGGCCGGCCGCTGGCCAAGCGCACCACCCCGGCCTTTTACGTCAAATCGCGCGGCTGGGACGTGCTGCTCTCCCCCAATCGGCACTCCACTTCCGTGTTCCGCTCCGCGTTCCGCTATAAGGGGGAGATCCTCGAATCGGGCTACCCGGCGAATGACATCTTCTATGACGAGACGCGCTATTGGGCCGTCCGCGGGCGGATGCGCGCGCTCTTGGGGATTCCCGAGATGGCGCCCGTCTACCTGTATGCGCCCACTTATCGGGACGGCGGACACCTCGGCTCGCAGATGTTCAAGTTTGATTTACTTTTGGACGTTGACGATTTCCTGGCCCACGCGCCCGATGGGGCCGTCTTGCTGGTGCGCGCCCACCACATGAGCGCCGCCGACGCCGCGCTGGCCGAGCTGCCCGAGCGGGTGATCGACGTCTCCCATTTCGACGACGCGACCGAGTTGATGTGCGCCGCCGATGTGCTGGTGACGGATTACTCCTCCATCGTTTTCGACTGGGCCTGCTCGCGCAAGCCGGTGATCTACTGGGTGCCCGACATTGATTTGTACACCGGCACTTTACGGGGGGCCTACTTCGATCTTGACGAGGTGAACTGCGGCCCGGTCTGCCGCACCCCCGCCGAACTCCACGCCGCCTTGGCCGCCGACCCCGTCCCCTACCACGACTTCTACACCGCCTTCTGCGCCTTCCACGACGGCACCAGCACCGACCAAGCCATCGCCTACCTCCTCAGCCCAGAATAGTGCCCCAGTGAATTTGGCTGCGAATAAGTGTCGGAGGGGCTGAGTAGCATGAGAGTCATGTAGAACACTTGCTCTTTCGGCGACCGACACGGGGATGTGCCGGAGTCGGCTGGAGCTATGTAGCGGAAGGAAGCAAACATGAAATATGAAACTGTCAGCCGTCTATCGTACACTGGGTGTGTGGTTTCACCGCAGGTGCAAGAGGCGCTCAGTACGCTCAGCGCAGACGAGCTCGTCGAAGTGCGCGCGTACATTGACCACACGCTGGCCAGTACCGAGGTCACCCTCACGGAAGATGAGCAGGCCGTTATTCTGCGGCGCAGCGCTGAGATGGACGCAGATCCGTCGCTTGGGAAACCCGCTCGACAAGTCGGCCAAGAGATCCTAGCCGAGCTTGCCCGCCGCAAAGCCGCCTGATCTATGGCCAATAGCCGCATCCACCCTGAGACGGAGGGAGAGCTACTCGCCGCTTCAAAACTGTTCCGAGCGTTCCGGCACGTTATTATCCGAGGGTTCCCATACATGCTTGTCTACAAAGAGGATCCGAACAACCAAAACGACATTCAACTGCTTGCCTTCGTCAACGCCCTGAGAGACCCCAAGACGCTGAAAGCAACACTCGTACACCGGGCCGAAGAGATCTGACGGCAACTACTGGGAGAGGAGGTATTCGAGGAGGCGGGTGGTGGAGTGGCCATCATGGAAGGAACAGAACCGCTCGTAGAAGGTGTCGTAGGGGGTGGGGGTGGATGAGAGGGCGGTGTGGAGTTCGGCGGGGGTGCGGCAGACGGGGCCGGCGTTGATTTCGTCGAGGGAGAAGTAGGAGCCGCGCAGGGCGTTGGTGTAGTGGTCGATGTCGGGGACCCAGTAGATGACGGGCTTGCGCGAGCAGGCCCAGTCAAAGACGATGGACGAATAGTCGGTGATCAACGTGTCGGCAGCGCACATCAGCTCGGTGGCGTCGTCGAAGTGGGAGACGTCGATGACGCCTTCGGGAAGGGCGGCTAGCTCGCCTTCGGCCGCGCTCATGTGGTGGGCGCGCACCAGCAGCACCGCCCCAGCCGGCGCGTGGGCCAAAAAATCGTCGACGTCAAGCAGCAGGTCAAAGCGGTACATCTGGCCGCCCAGGTGGCCGTCGTCACGCCAAGTGGGCGCGTACAGATAGACGGGAGCGCCCGCGTCAATCGAAAGCTGGGCGCGCAGCCGGGAACGCACGCCCGCATAGCGATCCGGATCGTAGAAGATGTCATTCGCGGGGTAACCGAAATCCAAAATCGGCCCGTCATAGCGAAAGGCGGTGCGAAACACCTGGGAAGAGTGCGCGTTGGGCGAGAGCAGCGCGTCCCACCCGCGCGACTTCACCCAGAAATCCGGGCTGGAACGCCGCTCGATCGGGTTCAGCGTGCGATCCCAGTGCATCAGCTTGTACGGAGTGCCGTGCCAGGTCTGCAGATAGAACGATTCGGGCCGGTGGAACCACATCCGCAGCACGGTGTTGTTGACGAGATAGCGCGCCTCGGCCGCGTGGGTGGCGTACGCCTCGGAACTGCGCGGAAACACGATGGGGTTGCCCGGAATCACGCTCGGATCGCCGTTGTAGCTCCAAAAGTACGTCCAATCCGGGTGGGTCTGCAGCATCCGCTCGTAGATGTAGCGCGGATTCCCGGTGTACTGCTTGCCGAGGTTCGACTCAAAGAAGACCGCCTGCTCGTTCACCGGGGCCTGGGCCGCCCGTTTGTACGCCTTGGGTACCCCGCGCCCGGCCGCGCGAAACAGCTCGGTGAAGACGTCAGGATGGGTGGGGAAGACCTCGGTTTTCAGGCGGTCCCAATCGGGCTTCCCGGCGCGCGCCTGCCGCACCAGCCACCACTGCTTCGGGCTGAGCGGGCTCATAGCTGGCTCTCTAAGTAATCGACGACGCGGGCGGTGGCGTGGCCGTCGTCAAAGGGGACGTATTTGGCCTGGAAGGCGGCGTACGGTTCGGCGTAACGCGCCTGCAGCGCGGGCAAGTTGACGAGTTGGGCCACCACTTCGGCGGTGGTGTTGCATACCGGGGCGGGAAGCTCGGCCAGCGGCAGGTTCAGGCCGCGGGTCTCGTCACGGTAATGGGCGAGATCGGGGGTGAGCAGGATGATCGGCTTGCCGGTCACCGCGAAGTCAAAGAGCATCGACGAGTAGTCGGTGACGAGCACGTCGGCGCGGCGCAGCAAGGCGCTCAAATCGGGGGTGTTTGCCGTAGTCACGCCCGGATTGGCGGAGGTGTGGTGGGCCCGCACCAGCAACTCGGCGTTGGGCAGATCGGCGGCGAAGACGGCGGCGTCCAGCAGCACTTCGGGAGCGCCGTCATCACGCCAGGTGGGCGCGTAGAGGACGACCAACTGGTCGTGCGCTGCGGGCGGCTCCACCAGCGCGTCGTTGCGCGGATACCCGGTGGTGAGCACCGGCCCGGCATAGCGGAACGCGGCGGCGAAGTTGGCGGCCGAGAACTCGTTCTGGGCGAGCAGCGCGTCCCAGTACGTCACCTCGCGGCCCAGCAGGTCGAGATACGAGAGCGAATAGGTGCCCGCGGGGACGTCAAACCCGATCTTCTTGAGCGGGGTGCCATGCCAGGTGTTCAGGTAGAACTGGCCGGGCTGCTTGCGGAAATAGTGCGGGAAGACGGAGTTCTGGACGAGCAGGCGGGCGTGGCGCAGCGCCTCCACGTAGGCGCGGCTGTCGCGGAGCACCGGGGTGAGGAAAGGGTAATCGGCGAGCGGGATCGGCTCCGGCTCGAAATCGGAGACCGAGAAGTAGATCTGCCAGTCGGGGTGACGGCGATGCCACTCGACGACGATGGGCAGCACGTTGTCCCCGCCGCGCTTCCCCGCGAACGCCTCCGCGAAGAGGGTGCGTTCGGCGAGTTTTTCCACCGGCTGCTCGAACAGCAGGCCGAGTTGGCGCTGGTGATAGGGGCCGATTTCGTCCACTTTGAAGGGCTTGCCGCGCTGCAGCGCCAGGCTGCCGTCCTTTTGGCCGACGGTCCAGAAGCGGGACGTGGGCGATTCCAAGCGCTGCGGCAGGTCGACGTATAGCTCCGGGTGCGCGCGCAGGAACGACTGGTCGCCGACCAGCTTGCGGATCAGCGGCCGGGGCAGGCGGGTGAGCGCCATGCCGGTCTTGCCGGGCCCGGTGAGCGCCAGGCGCGGGTGGTCGAGGGGGGCGCGCAGCGGGCGCAGCCACGACGAGCAGGACATGATGGCGCCGGTGAGCGTCACTCCGGCGATGTCGAGTTCCAGGCGGAGTTTGCCGGGGCGGGTGATGCCTTCGGCGTGCCAGGCGGTCTCGGCGTCGTCCACCCAGGCGCCGGGGGATTCGGCGGCCGCCCACGGATCGGTGTCGCGGGTGACGGGGTGCTCGGTGTCGCCCACGTAGAGGCGCAGGGTGGAGTTGGCGTGCGTCACCGTCACGCCGGGGACGCGGGTGCGGCCCCACAGGGCAAGGCCGTTGGGGGTCCATCGCACATGGATGAGGCGCGACACTAACGGGACGTCTTCGCTGCGCTCAGGCACTCTTGGTTCGCTCCGAGTACCTTCGGTACGTCGCTCACTGGATTCCCGGACTTCGTCCGAGAATGACGGGAAGGGAACGCTGGGGAGTTCGGGGCCGTAGCGTTCGATGAGGAGGGCGGTGTCGTCCATCACCCACCCCTTTTGAGGCGGCGGGCGACGGTGACGAGGTCGACGCCGCGGGGGGCGACGCGGAGCTGCACCACCCCTTTGGGGTCGGCGGCCAAGGCCAGGCGGGTGTGGCCGAGTTTGGCGGGCTCGGGGTCGAAATCGACGAAGCTGGCGGCGGCGGGAATCGCGCGCCCGGCCACGTTGAAGATGATCCGCCAGTTAGCGAACGCCTCGTCGATGAACTGCGCGTAGGCCAGTTGCGGGCCACCCGCGCCCAACTGCAACTGCACCGGTCGGGAGCCGGAACGCTCCTGCATCGCGATCTCCACGGTGTCGAAGTTGCGCCCGGTGACCAGCAGCCGATCATCCGTCAGGGCCAACTGGTAGTGCTGGTAGGCGAGCGTGCACAGCGACATGAACTCCGAGCCGGCGTGGGTGAACAGCGGGGCCCCGCCCGCCGGGGTGAGCAGCCAGCGGGAAGAGAGCCGGAACCGCTCGGATTTCCCGGCCTGGACGATCTCCAGATGCGCCTCGAAATCGGAGGGCGGCAACTGCGCCAGCTCGGCGGCGGGCACGAAGATGCTCCACCCGTCCGTGTCGTGCCCAAACGGGTAGGCGTGCTCGTCGGTGATGTCCTGGCGGTTCAGCAGGACGAGGTTGACGCCGGTGATCGGCTGTGGCTCGGGCAGCCGCAGCCCGCGCAGTTCCACCCCTTTGCGTGACGACGACGCACCCGCGATCGCAAACGTGTCCGGCTCGTTCACTTTGATGCTGAAGCGCTCGCGCGGAATCGCCGCGTCGGCGTAAAACTGGTTGTGCCACGTCAAGCCGTCCACCGCGCCGCGCAGCCGGGCGCCGAGCACCTGCCGCAGCCCCGCCGCGTCGTCAGCCAAGATGAAGTGGATCATCAGGTTGCGGGCAATCGAGAACTCGTTCGCGTGCGGATCGGCCAGCTCGCCAAGCCAGCGCCGGGTGCCCGCCAGGTAGACGTTCGCGAAATCTTCCGCCGACCACTGCCCGAAACCAAGGAAGAGCAGCCGGTCGATCCAGCGCGACAGCCAAGCCTGGGCCAGTTCCTCGGTGTGGTTTTCGCGCAGCCACGTCAGGCAGTATTCGAGGGTGCGCATCCGGGCTTCCATGCCCGCCCGCGAGTGCGTCTGCTGGGTGATCGACGAGACGTCAGCCGCGTCCCGCCGCCGCCAGCAGTAGACCAGATCGGGGATGACCGCCACCCGCGTGGCCCCCAGATAGGCGGCCAGCACCATCGGCGAATCGGCGTAGACGAACCCCTCGGGCATCATCGCGCCGCGCTGCTGCACCAGCTCGCGCGCATAGAGCTTGTTCCAATAGAAAGCGTCCCAAAACAGCTCCGCGCGGGCCGTCAGATCGCCGGGCTGGAACACACGGGGGTGACGCCACAGCTCCCGCTCGTACTTGTAGACCACCTCGGAGACCCGCCCGTCCTGGAATTTCGAGCCGCGCCCGACCACCAGATCCGCCCGCTCGCGTTGCGCCGCCGCGTAGAGCCGCTCGAAAGCGTCGAGGGGACGGAAATCGTCGCCGTCCATGATGGTGAGGTAATCCCCGGTGGCCTCGCGCAGCCCGCGATTGCCCGCCGTCGCCCCGCCCACGTTCGTTTCCGAGGTGATGATGCGGATTTGCGGATAGCGGCGGGCGTACTCGCGCAGAATCACCGGCGAGGCGTCGGTGGAGGCGTCGTCCACGCAGATGATCTCCACGTCGTCAAGCGTCTGGTTGACGAGCGACTCGAGGGCGCGCGGCAGGTAGCTCGCCACGTTGTAGACGAGCAGCACCGCGCTCACCTTGGGCACTACAGCCTCCAATCCAGCAACGCCTCGACGCCATCGACGTCAAAGACCTTCGCGCCGGTGTGGAAGGCCACGTCGCGCCGCTCGGCGAAGGAATCGTCGATGAAAACCGCGTCCGGGCCGGAGACGAACGCGCTCTTCGGCGTGCCCTCGGGCACCATCACGATCTCGTCGAAAAGCTCCGGGCTGATCGCCAACTCGGCCATGGAATCGGCCAGCACCTTGGCGTGCCGGGAGAGCAGCACCAGCCGTTTGCCAGCGGTGCGCGCCTGGTAGAGGAAGGCGATCACCTTGGCGTTGACGGCCCCGTTGAGCGTCAACGTGTCGTCAAAATCCACATAGACGGTGGCGTATGCGAAGCCGAGCTGATGCCGGGAGATCAGCGCCCGATCCACGGTGATGTCGAAGCCGTTGTCGAGGATTTCGACGTCGATGCCCTGGGCGTCCAGCAGGCTGAGCAGCGCGAAGTTGACGCCGCGGTTGCGGTAGACGTTCATGGTGCCAGCCACCCGAGGGGCGACCTCCATCAGCTTCAGCTTCCCGTGGGCGTCCTGCTTGAGCTGGAAGAACCACTGCCCGCGCAACTGAAGCGCGGAGTTGATCTTTTCGGCGATCTCGCGCACCCGGGGCTCGGTGGGCACGGCGGTGGAGTTGACGGAGATGCCGTTGCGCACCCGGTCGCGGGTCCGCTGGCCCACGAACCGCAGTTGGCGATGCCGATCCGTGAAGCAATCCACGGTGTACTCGGCGCCGGGCAGGTATTCGACGGCGATCAGCCCCGGATGCAGTTGCAGCTTGCGATCCACCTCGTTGAGCGTGCGGGCCAGAAAAGTGCCCTTCGAGCCCTGGCCGACATCCGGTTTGAGGAAAATGGGCAGATCGGATTTGCGGGCCGCGCCGGGCTGGAAGAGCTTCGGCAGGAAACCGTCATCGACGCCTTGCAGCGCCGCGTAGGTCTTGGATTTGTGCCGGGTGATCACCGAGGTTTCCGGGCCGGAGCCGATCATGGTTGCCCCGCCCAGTTCTGCTGCCGTCTTGGTGCCCAATTCTTTGATGACGGTGTCCAACGCCGGGAAAATGAAATCGATCTGCTGCTCGGCCACCACCTGGCGCAGTTGCGGCAGGAAATCCGGATCGGTGACGTAACTCTCCACCTCCACATAGTGCCGGTAGACGTATTTGCCGTGATCGGGCAGCGACGAGAGCCCGACGAGCTTCACGCCCTTCGCGTATTTCAGCGCGGCGTGGATTTCCAGCCCAATCTCCGAGCCACATGGGAAAACCAGCACGTTCGTCATTTCGCCCTCCCAAACAACACGTCGATGGCGGCGTCGGCGGCCGTCCCACCCGCCCCGAAAACCGCGTATTTGGCCTTGAAATCGGCGTATTTCTCCTGGTATTGCGCGGTGATCTCGTCCAGGCGCGCCAAGGCGTCAAAAAGCTCCGCCTGGGTTTGCAGCTTCGGGCCGGGCAACTCGGTGTCCATATCCAAATACAGGCCCCGGATGGTATGCGCGTACGCCTCGAAATCGTAGGCGTAGAAGAGCATCGGCTTGTTTGAGTGCGCGTAATCGAAAAAGACGGACGAGTAATCCGTCACCAAAACATCCGAGAGCGCGGCCAATTCCATGATGTCGGCGGTGTCGGAGACGTCCACCACCGATTCGTTGAGCGCGTCGGCGCCGGGGCGGTTCAGGTGGTGCATCTTCACCAGCATGACATACCGGTCGCCCAGTTGGGCGGCGAACTCGCCCGGATCGAACGGGAGGGTGAACACCCCGGATTCGGCGTAGCTGGTGGTGTCGTCACGCCAGGTGGGCGCGTACAGGATGAGCTTTTTGCCCTCGGGAAGCTGGTAGCGCTCGCGCAGCCGGGCGATCAGCGCGGTGTTGTCCGCGTAGAGAATGTCGTTGCAGGGGTAGCCGGTCTCCGCGATCTCGCCCGCATAGCGGAAGGCGCGGGCGAACGTCGTCGTCGAGAAATGGTTCGCGCTGAGCAACAGATCCCAAGCCCGCGAGGCGAGGAAGAAGTTGTGCCGCGCGGCGACCTCCGGCCCGTCCACCTCGATGTCGAAGCCCAGGCGCTTCAGCGGCGAGCCGTGCCAGGTGTTCAGATATTTGACGCCAAAAGGCTTCCAATTCACCGGAAAAGTGACGTTGTTGATCCACCACGCCGACTTCGCCAACGCCTCAAAATACTCCTTCGTCCCCCGCTGTACGAAATGAACCCGCCCCTGGAAGTCCTCGCTTTCGCTCAGACGCTCTTTGTTCGCTCCAAGCGCTAAAGCGCGTCGCTCACTGGATCCCCGACCTTCGGTCGAGGATGACGAATTAGTACTCCCATTCCCGTCATTCTCAGCCGCAGGCTGGGAATCCAGTTCGGAGGAAGCCGAAGGCACTCCGACGAACCGAGAGCCCGTGAGCGAAGCGAACTCCTCATTGCAGCAGTAGTAGAAGGTGAAAGCATCGAATTCGGGGCGTTGCAACATGCGGAGCAGCATGTATTTGGGGTTGCCGGCGAAGGCGTTGCCGATGAAGCTCTCGAAAAAGACGGTCTTCGGGTCGGGATCGGCGGCGGCGAGCTGCGCGTAATAGGCCTCGCGGTTTTCGGCGACGGCGACCGTCTTCGCGTATTGCGCTTTGGTGGCGTGCCAGAAACACAGCGTGCCCCGGGTATCCGAAATGTAGGCCACCGAAAGGGTACCGTCGGGTAGCTCGTAGGTGGCGAAATAGCGCGGTGACTTGGGGAAATAGACGGGCTCTTCGAGCAATACCCGCCCCGCTTGGGTGATCTTCACCCAGACGTCATAGCGTTCGTCGATGCTGGCGAAATCAGTGGGAAAGACGACGCGGGAGGCGATGATCTGGAAATCCGAATCCGGATCGCGCAGCGAATACTCGACGGTGGCGTCCGGCGGGATCTCCCCTTGGTATTTGACGGCGAGCGCACCCCCGTCCGGGCTGACGTCGGTGATAATGAAATCGACTTGGCGCGCGGAGATTTCGGCGCGCAGCTCACCGCGGGCGCTATGGAAGCTCTTGATCGCGAGCGTCTCCGACGTCCACCGTCGCACCGTGGAGCCGGGCCGGGCCGAGATCCGCTTGCGGAAGACGAACCCGAACGCCTCCCATTGGATCAAGAAGACCACGATGCCCTCCAAGGCGGCGCCCAATTCGTCCACCCCGAAGCGCACCTGGGCACCCAGCTCGCGCTTGATCCGCCGTCCGCTCGCCTCGGCCTGGGCGACCAGGTAGAGCTTGCCCCACTTCGGCCGACCGCGCAGCCGCACCTGCAGCCGCAAGCCGCCCGCGTCCAGCGCGACGACGTCCGCCTGGGCAGCCAGGTGGCTCTCGAAGCGTTTGGCGAGCGCGCGCAGATCGGGCACGGTTAGCGCCCCTTCGCCACCGAGAGCAGATACTTCCCGTAATCGGAATGCCGCAGCTTCACCGCGCAGCGCTCCAGCGCGTCGGCGTCAATATAGCCTTGCCGGAAGGCGATTTCCTCCAGCGCCGCCACCCGCAGATTCTGCATCTGCTGCACCGTGCCGATGAACTGCGAGGCCTGCAGCAGCGATTCCGGGGTGCCGGTGTCCAGCCACGCGAACCCCCGGCCCAACTGCTCCACCTCCAGCAGGCCCTGATCCAGGTACGCCTGGTTCACCGAGGTGATCTCCAACTCGCCGCGCGGCGAAGGCGTGATCGATTTGGCGATCTCCACCACCTGGCTGTCGTAGCAGTACAGCCCGGTGATCGCCCAGTTGGAACGCGGATGCGGCGGCTTTTCCGCAATCGAGATGACCCTGCCATCGTCGTCAAACTCCACCACCCCAAACCGCTGCGGATCGTTGACGTAGTAGCCGAAGATCGTCGCCCCCCGTTCGCGCGCGGTGGCCCGCTGCAGCAGCGGGGTGAGGCCCGCCCCGTAGAAGATGTTGTCCCCCAGGATGAGGGTGACGGCGCTGCCCGCGAGGAACTCCTCCCCCACCAGGAACGCCTGCGCCAGCCCCTCTGGCCGGGGCTGCACCGCGTAGCTGAACGCGACCCCGAAATCCGCGCCCGACCCCAGCAGCGCCTCGAATCGCGGCGTGTCCTCCGGCGTCGAGATGATCAGAATCTCCCGAATCCCGGCCAACATCAACGTCGAAATCGGATAGTAGATCATCGGCTTGTCATAGACCGGCAGCAACTGCTTGCTCGACACCTTCGTCATCGGATGCAGCCGCGTCCCGGACCCGCCCGCCAACACAATGCCTTTCACCCGAAAAACTCTATCAGTCCGCAGCCTCGCCCCGCCGAATTGTCCTCGCTACGCTCGAGCGGTGCCTCCGCGTAATTGTCCTCGCTTCGCTCGGGCTCAGTGTGTTCGTCGGAGTGCCTACGGCTTCCTCCTCACTGGATCCCCGGCCTGCGGCCGAGGATGACGGGGAATAGACACCACGGATTCGTCATCTTCGAGCCGTAGGCTCGGAGATCCAGTCCGACCATGCCGGAGGCATTTGGGAGGACAAAGAGTGCCTGAAGGCGTCAGCCCGAAGACAATTACGCGGAGCCGCGCGAAGACATTTACGCGAGGGAGGGGTCGGATTGGAGGAGGGCGGCTTTGAAGGTGTCGAGGTGGGTGAGGATCCAGGTGGGGGTGAGGTGGTGGCGGTCGCGGTACATGATGATGTTGGATTCGACGGCGGGGCAGGTGTCGCCGGGGCAGTAGAGGTCGGCCCAGTCGACGAAGGTGACCATGTCGTTGCCGGTGTACGTCAGGCCGGGGGTGAAGATGGAAGACTTCTCGAGGTAGCAGGCGCTCGGATCGGATTCGTGGATGGCGACGCAGGTGAGCGGGTCGGTGGGCCACCAGGGGTTGTCGCGGATGGCCATTACCCGCATCCCGGCGTCGGTGAGCCGCTGCCAGGAGGCGACGTAGCTCTCTGGGATGATCTCGGTGTCGACGCCGTCGTTGCCATTCGGGCCGTGGGTGCCAATCAGGACGACCAGCTCGGGCTGGGCCTCTAGCAGCGCCTGGTACACGTTCTCCTGCCAGGCCAGACAGTATTTCGTGTCATTGGCGACGCGGGATTCGTCCGCCCCATAGTCGCACGCGGAACGGGTGTAGGAGATCACCTTGAAATGCAGCTGTTCCCCGAGCAAATCCAAGGCGGGCAGCCATTGCAGCGAGTGCGAGCCGCCAACCAGCGCCACCTTGCGCTCGGCCGTCTCGTCCCCATATCGGCAGACTTTCGCCGTCTTCCGCCACTGCTTTTGGTGGCAGCCGTTGTCGTAGCCCTCGGGCAGGTCGTCGCGCACCACCGAGAGCGGCGGCACCAGCCCGGTGGGCGTCGGGGCGGGCGTCGCGGAGGCCTCCGGCGGAGCCGTCTGCTGCTGTTGCTGTTGTTGTTGCTGCTGTTGCCACTGCTGCACTTGGACGGCCTGCTCGGCCTGGTAGTCGCGCGCCTCGGCCCGCCAGACGAGCAGCGAGCCGAGCACCGGCGTCAACATCAAGGCGCAGCCGACCACGGTGGCGATGATGGAGCGGTTCATCCGCTTGGAGTTTCTGAACGGCTTCTCGATGTAGTTGGTGGTGGGGACGGCCAGCGCCCAGGCCGCGACTACGATGCCCAGGCCGGGCAGCAGCGGCACCGGGCCATCGCCGTAGAAGTAGCGGTAGAAGATCAGGATCGGCCAATGCCACAGGTAGAACGCGAAGGACGCGGCGGCCAGCCAGGTGAACGGCCGCGTCTTCAACACCACCGGGCCGGAACCCACCGCCGAGGTGGCGATCAAGATCGCGGAGGCGCCCACCGGAATCAGCGCGGCATAGCCGGGGAAGAGCGCGGAGACGTTCAGGACGGCGGCGAAGCTGCACAGCACCCCGAGGGCCAGCCAGCCCACGATCTGCAGCACGAGTTTGGGGGCTTTGACGCGGAAGTGAGTGCCGGCGACCGCCAGCAACGCCCCGGCGGAGAACTCCCAGGCGCGGCAAAGCGGGTTGTAGTAGGCCTGCGACTGGTCGATGCCGGTGAGATAGACCGAATAGGCGAAGGAGGCCGCGAAAATCACGCCCAGCACCGTCAACACCAAGGTCTGGAACGAAAGCCGCCGCCGGACCAGCCGGTAGAGCAGGTAGATGAGCAGGAAGAGGATCGGCCAGGCGACGTAGAACTGGGTCTGGATCGCGGGCGCCCAGAACTGCAGGAAGGGCGTGGCCTCGGTGTCCCGCTGCAGGTAGTCGGTAGCGTTCTGGGCCAGCAGGTAGTTTTCGAGGAACACCGCCGACCATTTGCCATGCGAGATCTGGGTGTGCCACAGGGCCTTCGGCATCAGCAGCAGCGCGGCGACGACGGTGGCCGTCAACACCACCGCCATCGAGGGGATGATGCGCCGGAAAGTCTTGGCGAGGAAGTCGACCACCTGCCGCAGCACCTCGCGCACCCGCTCGGCGGCGCCGAAGCGCAACACGGTGCCCGTCATGAAGTAGGCGGCGACCACGAAGAAGACGTCCACCCCGCCGGCCACCCGCTGGAACCAGATGTGATAACAGGCCACCAACATCGCGGCAACCGTGCGCAAGCCTTGGACTTCCCAGATATACGGACGCTTTGGGCTCGCGGCAAGGTTGCTCACAGGCTAATCATAAAACACCTGCTCTGCACGCATAAAGGCCGCCTCAAAGAGCGGCGGCAAAATCGTAAATCCGTTTCGCGCTCGCCGCGTCGTGGAAATAGAAGAAGGCGTCGATGCGCTCGCGGTATTCGTCGGGCAGGGCGCAATCGGCGGCCAAATAGTTGACGAGCGTGTTGACGAGCGTGGGCAGCTCGGCCACCACCTCGCCGAGCGCGTCCCGCGCGTACGAATAGTGCGCGGAGGTGTATGACGGGGGCAGTTCGGGCGGCTGGAAGTAGAGCACCGGCTTGTACTGGTAGGCGAAGTCAAACTGGATGCCGGAGAAATCGGTGACCAGCAGCGCCGCCTCGCTGAGCGCCTGCTCGTAGGAGAAATCCCCCGCCGCGCTGACGATCTCCACCACGTCGTTGCCCGTAAAATCAGCCGCCTGCGCGCCGAACACCGGATGCAGCACGAACCGGATGCGATACCCGCGCTCCCGGCAGGCCGCCAGCAGCTTTTCGTCGGCGAGCAGCGCCGCATAGATGCGCACGTACTCGCTTTCGTGCAGGGCTGGCGAGAACTCGCGGGCGTGCCCGAGCACCGGATCGGCCGCCAGATACGAACGCCAGGTGGGAGCGATCAGGATGACGGGCTGGGTATCGCCCCGCAGCCCGTCGAAGCGGGCCAGCCCCGTCGGGATCAACTGCGCGGGCCGGTAGCCGTACTCGGGAGCGGACAGCGCCGCGTGCTCCACCGGAGCGGCCAGGCAGTAGTAGTCGGTGGCGTCGTGGGCGAAGTTGACGGTGGCGGCCAGATCCTGCACGGTGAGCCCATGCTGGATGCCGATGTGGGTGTAGTCGTAGAAAGTGCGGAAATACTGCTCGACGCCGGCGAACCCCCCGTAGCTGGTGGGGTGGATGTGGGTCTGGAAGACGATCTCCGCGTGCAGGAACGCCAGCATCGCTTGGGGAGAGCGGTATTCGGTATAGGCCGGGCCGTCCGGCCACGAGGCAGCCGCCGGTGAGCCTTTCGTCACCAGATAGTGCTTCTCGATACCGTCATCTTGCGCGCTGGCATAGCGGAAGGCGTATTCGCCGTTGTCGCCGCGCCGGTAGAGCTTGTCGTAATAGATCCAGATCCGCTTTCCGGCATAGCGCCGCCGCGTCGCCCAATAGGCCAGGCGCATCGCCACGATCCCGAGCGGACGCTTAATCCGCTGGATCAGGCTTTTTTGCTGCGGACGGGCGTAGCGCAGCACGTTAAACAAGAACTTGAGCTCGTTGCGCAGCCGCAGCCGCCGTCCATTTTTCACGATCCGCACCCCGTCGGGCAGCCGCGCGAACAGGTACTCCCCGACGGCGAACCAGGAGCCGCCCAGGTTGGCCAGCCGGGCTTTCGGGCGGGCGAAATCGATGGGCTTGCGGCCTTCGGCGTCCAGGAAGCGCAGCACCCCGTAGCCGAGCGGGAGGCGCACCTCGAAGGCGTGGTTCACCAAATCCGGATCGTCGGGATACAAACCGTAACGCCCGGTGAACTCCACCGCGACCCGCCGCCCCGCCAAGGAGGCATAGAGCGGGATTGGGGTCTCGCCCGCGGGGAGCCGTACCGTCCCCCAGAGCCGCAACTCGCCGTCAGCCTGCAACACCTCGACGAACACGCGCTCGGTCACTTCGCCGCCTTCAGATATTCGGCCATCCGGCGCAGCCCCTCGGGCAGGGTGAAGTGCGGCTTCCAGCCCAGCGCCTCGATTCTCGCGGTGTCCAGGAAGGTGCCCGACGGCATTTTGGACCACGCCGGGGTGTCGGCGGGAATGTCGAAGACCAGCTCGTCCGGGCTGCGTCCAGCCGCCTCCAGGCTCAGCTCGGCCAGCTCGCGGATGGAGATGCGCGCGGAGTTGTCGGCGACGTTGAAGGCCTCGGTGTGCCGCCGGGTGGACCGGGTGGAGAGCACCGCGACGATGGCCGCCGCCGAATCGGCCGCATAGGTGTAGGAACGCCGCAGCGAACCGTCAGATTTCAAGACGATGGGCTCGCCGGCCACCGCCTGCTTGACGAACTGGACTTGCACCCGGTCGTCCGCCGGATTCGTGCCCGGCCCGTACGAGTGGGAGACGCGCACCACGTCCGAGCGCACCCCGTACTGCTCGGCATAGGCGACGCAGAGCGTCTCCGCCAGCCGCTTGCTTTCGGGGTAGGCCGAGCGCAACTCCATCGGATCGACCAG
The DNA here is from genome assembly GCA_031272505.1 of Propionibacteriaceae bacterium. Taxonomy (GTDB): domain Bacteria; phylum Actinomycetota; class Actinomycetes; order Propionibacteriales; family Propionibacteriaceae; genus Propionicimonas. The sequence continues at coordinate 4,695 of JAISTQ010000053.1, read as the reverse complement.
CCCCAACGTCGATTCGTCGATGACGATGTCCGCGCCCTCGGGCAGCCCGGCCGGACGCGGCACTTTACCGTAAATCTCCATGGTGGACACGAAGGCCACATACGCGCCCAACTGCTCCGCCTCCTGCAAGGCGGCCAGCGCCCCGATCACATTCGCCTTGATCACGCCCACCGGATCGTCCGCGAAAGCGCCCGGAGTGGCCGGGGAGGCGGCGTGGATCAGGTGGGTGGCCTTCGGCCAGGCGGCGGTGACGTCCGAGGAGAAGAAGAGCAGGTCGTCAGCCTCCTTGAAGACCTTGTGGAGGCGGGTTTCGTCACGTCCCATGGCGACCACCGTGGTGTCCAGGTTGAACGCGCGGGAAAGCTCCAGCAGCAGCGAGACGGTGTGCCGCCCGATCAGCCCCGAGGCGCCGGAGACGGCCACCACCGCGCCCTTGAGCTCCGTGGTGGACAGCGACCAATCAGCGGCGATCCGCTGGGCGTCGGCTGTGATCAGGTCTTCCATCTAAACCGAATCCGGGGGGGTGTCCGAGTCCTGATAGCTGCCGACCGGGGCGTTCTCCTCCAGAATCCGAGCGTACGCGCCGGTGTCGACAAGGTAGGTGAAGTAGCGGACGTCCTCGGGGAAGGTGATCTTGACGTTGCCGCGCAGGCCGGGCACCAGGTGCAGCTTGTGCCCGTAGTACGACTGCATGTGCGCCTGATCCACGAACGCGCCCAGCAGGCCGGCCCGCTCCGCGCGCACGTTCACGTCATAGACGTGGCCGAGGCGGAAGGTCTGCGGGGCTTGCAGCACCAGCATCCGCTTGCGGTCGGCGATTTCCTCGACGAGATCGGTGTCCAACACCCGCGAGGCGACCGTCTCGTAGGCGGGGATGGAGCTGATCGCGTTACCTTCGGCGGCGGTGACGTCGATGTTCTCGCGGATCAGCGAATCGGTGATGATCGGCCGCACGCCGTCGTGGATGAGCACAATCGCGTCTTCGTCCACCCCGTCAGTGATCATCCGGCGCAGCCCGAGGAAGATCGATTCCAGCGCCGTCGAACCGCCGCGTAGCACCCCCACCACTTTGGTGATGCCGAAGTCGGTGGCCAGCTCCTTCACGTAATCGATGTAGGAGGCGATGGAGACCACATAGATGTGATCCACCGCGTCGCATTCCTGGAAGCGGCGCAGCGTGTGCACGATGATCGGCACCTCGCCAACCTTGATGAATTGCTTGGGCAGATTGTCCTCATGCTGCATCCGGGTGCCCGCGCCGCCCGCGAAGATCAACGCATAGACCGGACTCGCCATGAAAACATCCTCCGTCCTTTGGATTTGCACGCGAAAGCGCGTTGAATAAGCCTACCGTAGTGCCATGGGCAATCCATTTTCACCGAGTCTTTGGGAGCCAATCCTCGACTTCAGCTTTACCGATATCACCTACCATCGCGCTGCGAAAGTGCCTGCGGTGCGGATCGCTTTCAACCGCCCGGAGGTGCGCAACGCGTTCACCCCGCACACCGTTGACGAACTGTATTCGGCGCTCGACCACGCGCGGCAGTCGGCGGATGTGGGCTGCGTGTTGCTGACGGGCAACGGGCCGTCGGAAAAGGACGGCGGCTGGGCGTTTTGCTCCGGCGGCGACCAGCGGATTCGCGGGGCGGCCGGGTATGAGTACGCGGACGGCGAGGGCTCGCTGGGGAGGTTGCACATTCTGGAGGTGCAGCGGCTGATCCGCTTCATGCCCAAGGTGGTGATCGCGCTGGTGAACGGCTGGGCGGCCGGGGGCGGCCATTCGCTGCATGTGGTGTGCGATCTGACGTTGGCTTCGGCCGAACACGCGCGTTTCAAGCAGACGGACGCGGACGTCGGCTCGTTTGACGCCGGGTTCGGCTCGGCGTATCTGGCGCGGCAGGTGGGCCAGAAGTTCGCCCGCGAGATCTTTTTTCTGGGGGAGACGTACACCGCCGCCGACGGCTACCGGATGGGGATGGTGAACGCCGTCGTCCCCCATGACGACCTGGAGACCGTCGGCCTGGAATGGGCGGCGAAGATCTGCGCGAAATCCCCCACCGCGCAGCGGATGCTCAAATACGCTTTCAACGCCATCGACGACGGCCTGATCGGCCAACAGGTCTTCGCCGGCGAGACCACCCGCCTCGCCTACATGACCGACGAAGCCGCCGAAGGGCGCGACGCCTTCCTCGAAAAACGCCCCCCCGACTGGTCCTCGTTCCCCTACTACTACTGAACGGTCCTCGCTAACGCTCGGGCGCTTACTCTCCCGTCATCCTCGACCGCAGGTCGGGGATCCAGTGAGCGACGCACCGGAGGTGCTTGGAGCGAACAAAGCACGTGGGAGCGAAGCGACCACCACTACTGAGCGAGGCCGTAGAGGCGGTCGCCGGCGTCACCGAGGCCGGGGACGATGTACCCGACGTCATTGAGGCGTTCGTCGAGGGCGGCGACCACGAGGGTGGTGGGAATGCCGATGGGGTCGACGACGGAGCGCAGGTGCGCCACCCCTTCGGGGGCGGCGAGCAGGCAGATGCAGGTGATGTGGTTCGCGCCGCGCTGCACCAGGAACTCCACCGTCCCACCCAGCGAGCCACCGGTGGCCAGCATCGGGTCGAGCACGTAGCACTGCCGCCCGGAGAGATCCTTGGGGAGCCGCTCCGCGTAGGTGAACGGCTGCAGCGTCACCTCGTCGCGGACCATGCCCACAAACCCGACCTCGGCCGAGGGCATCAGCCGCATCATCCCTTCCAACATGCCCAAGCCGGCGCGCAGAATCGGCACCACCAGCGGGGTGGGATGCCGCAGCGCGGTGCCCAAGGTGGGGGCGATCGGCGTCACCACCTCCACCTGATCCACGCGCACCTCGCGCGTCGCCTCGTAAGCCAGCAGGGTGACCAGCTCTTCCACCAACTGGCGGAACAGCGGGCTAGGGGTGTTGATGTCACGCAGCAGCGTGACCTTGTGCGCTACCAAAGGGTGATCGATGACATGGAGTTCCACAGTGCATACTCTAGTGCGCCGACGGTTGCCGGGCGTCCGCTGGTCGAACAACAAACCACCACTTTTAGGCGGCAACTAGCGCAATCGCGGTTTTTGCGTGAGAATGGTACGGCCAGCTAGTCTCCAGGAGGTCCCGATGAGCATGGATGATTCTTCCTTCGAGTTGCCGTTGAGAGGGGACGACAGGCCCGGCCTGGATGAAGTGGAGGATCCAGAGTTCCTCGAAGAGGACGACTACCCCGAGGACGCTGCCGCGGACGAGATTGATCTGGTCATCGCGCTTTACCGCGAGGAGGGGCAGCCGGTGGGCTTGGCGCTGGCGAACGAGTTGGCAAACGATCTGGACGCGCTGATCAAGCAGTTGCGCCGGATTCCGGGCGACGCCGGGGCTTTGGGCATGGTGTCCATTGATTCGTCGGTGTTCGTGCTGGTGCGGGTGCGCGGCAAGAAGGTGCAGCTTTTCCTCTCCGATTGGCTGGCCGCCGACGATTGGCCGATCGCCCGCGATGTGGTGGATTTCGTCAACGAGGAACTGCCCGGCGAGGACGACGAATCCGAGCCCTTCGGCGATTCCGAGATTTTGGCGGACGTCGGCCTGCACGATTTTGATTTGGAGGAGATCGCCTCCGAGTACGACGAAGACTCGGTGGTGCTGCTGAAGCGGATCGCGAAGAAGATCGGTTTTGGCCCGCAGTACAAGAAGCTGGCCAACCTCTAGCCTCCCCCCTTGAATCCCGCCTTGACACCCGCGCAGTTGCTGGACGCCGCCTTGGCCGAGGCCGCTTTGGCGCCCGCGCATGGGGACGTGCCCATCGGCGCGGTGGTGGCTGACGCCGCTGGGCAGATCATCGCCGTCGCCCACAATGAGCGCGAACTCACTGGCGATCCGACCGCGCACGCCGAGGTGTTGGCGATTCGCCGGGCGGCGGCGGCGGTGGGCTCGTGGCATCTGGACGGCTGCACCTTGGCCGTGACGTTGGAGCCCTGCCCGATGTGCGCCGGAGCGCTCTGGGCCGCCCGCGTCACCACCCTCGTCTTCGCCGCCTTCGACCCCAAGGCCGGGGCGGCCGCTTCCCTCTACGACATCCCCCGCGATCCCCGCCTCAACCACCGCCTCGAAGTCATCTCCGGCATCCACTCCGCGGCGGCCACCGATCTCCTGGAAGCGTTCTTCGCCAAAATCCGGTAAACTGCCCTGCGGTGACGTGTCTGAGCGGCCTAAAGAGCACGCCTCGAAAGCGTGTGAGGGGTTCCCCCTCCGTGGGTTCAAATCCCACCGTCACCGCAAGTTGACAAGGCTTCTGCCTTGTCCACTTGCGTTTAAAGCACGCGGGATTTGAACCCGAGAGGGCGCGAGCGCTTGGAAGGAAGCCCAGTGGGCTTCCTGACAGCGAGCGACGCGCGTAGCGCTTGGAGCGAACCAAGAGCGCGGGAGCGAGGCGCAAGCCGAGCGACCACGGAGGCGGAGCCGAGCGACCACCGAGGGGGTGGGGCTTGGCGGTGCGAATAACGAGAAATTGTCTGAAAAATGACGGGAGGTGGTGAATAAGTACGCGTTTATCTGACACTCACCTCCCCGCTACCTGTCAGGTGCGAGTCCCCGCGTGGATTGTTTGCGTACACGAGGGGGGGGGAATAGAATCCCTAATAACAACCTGAATACATGCGAAGAGTCTTAACACTCGGGGGGTT
>JAISTQ010000055.1 GCA_031272505.1 Propionibacteriaceae bacterium | reverse complement strand
TTGCTGCTTTGTTTTATGGAGATCATCAATGACGGGGTTGTGGTACCCAGCCGCCGACCGGCACCCAGTGCCGAACTGGTGCTCGTCTGGCCAGCCCGACCATTCAACTCGCGGGACGACCAGCCCGGCCAGTTTCGGGAAAAGTCGGTCCGACGGCCATGCCGGCGGATCGGCTTTTGATCCCGTCAGCAACCCAACCCCCAAGAGCAGCCACCGGAAGCAGAAAAGCCCAGCCAGGATGATGACCGCACGCGCGAGAACCATTCCCAACCCAGCCTGCGGCAAAGCCCCCCGCACCGTCCACACTTTGCCCAAAAATGGCCGTTTTCCAAAAGTGTGGACCATCGAACCAGCCAGACAGGGGTCGCTTACGCTCAACCGTCCCACCGGATCGGGAGGAAACCGTCCACACTTTCCAAAAACCCCTCGTTTTCACAAAAGTGTGGACGGTGACGCCACACACCATGTTGGAGGAAAGCCTGAGCACGTTGGGCGGCGCGGGCCAACAGACGGCCATGCCGAGGAGGCCGGGCCCGCCGGGAGGGGTGTTTGGCGGCACGGGCCTGGGCTGGCTGTGGCAGGGAGGTCAGGCCCGCGAATGGGAGTGGCCAGTGAACACGCAGGATGGGGTGAGGACAGAGTGGAAGAAAGGGGTGGGTTCGTCCATGATAGAAGGACGAAGACCTGCACGAATGTTCAGTGACTATACTGTTTCCTGGACGGACGTGCGGCGAGTGAGCGTCCGTCCACACCCAATCCCCAACGAAGGGCAAGTTATGAGCGCTGCCTACCCAGGTATTCCCGACGTCATTAATGGAAATGGCGCGGTCGCACATGTGATGCGGCACGTCTGCGGTGGGGTGATCGGGTATCCGATCACGCCGTCGACGGAGATCTCGGAGACTTTTGAGGCGTTCCGGGCCGAGGGCCAGTTAAACGTCTGGGGCAAGCACCCCTTCTTCGTGGAGGCCGAGGGCGAGCATTCGGCGCAGTCGGGCGCGCTCGGCGCGGCGCTCACCGGCGGGAACTTCATCTCGAACGCCTCGTCGTCGCAGGGCATCCTCTATGGCTTGGAGTCGCATTACGTCACCGTCGGCAAGAAGGTCGGCGGTTTTGTTTTGCAGGTGGCGGCCCGCGTGGTGTCCAAGCACGCGCTGAACGTGATGGCCGGGCATGACGACGTCTATTCGCTGCTGCCGGCCGGCTACACGATTCTGTTCGGCTCGAATCCGCAGGAGGCGGCCGATCTGGCGGCGATCTCCTACCGGGTGGCCTCGCTCTCGCTGGTGCCGGTGGCGAACGTGATGGACGGCTTCGCCACCTCGCACGTGATGAGCGAAGTGCTGCTGCCCGAGTCCGAGTTGCTGCGCGATTATCTGGGTGATCCGGCGGGCCGGATTCCGTGCCCGACGCTCGCCCAAGAGCTGCTCTTCGGGGCGAAAGGCCGCAAGTTCGCGCTGGAGCAATTCGTGCGCCAGCATCGCGGCGAGATCGATCCGCCGCAGTTGGACGCGTTGTACGGCTGGCTGGAGACCCACGACGTCGAAGACCCGGCCACCTCGATCGCGGACACCGTCCGCTATCTGCCCGAGCATTTGCAGGGCAAGTGGCAGCGGGTGGCGGCGAACGCGTTCGCGAAGGGCACCCGGCAACTGGTGCCCGCCTATATGGATCCGCACAATCCGGGCGTCACCGGCCCGGTGCAGAACCAGCCCGATTTCCAGGCGGGCTCGGCCGACCACCGCACCCACTTCGCGGCGGCCGTCCCCGGTTTCATCACCCAGGCGATGGCCGAATACGGCGAGTTGACGGGCCGTTCCTATCAGCCGGTGATGCGCTATGGCGACGCCGACGCCGAGCTGGTCATCGTCGGGCTGGGCTCGATCACCGACGATCTGCGCGCGGTGATGCCGCACCTGCAGGCCCGCGGGCTGAAGGTGGCGGTGGTTTCCGTCAAGCAGTTGCAGCCGTTCCCGCAGGCGGAGTTCACGGCCGCGCTGCGCGGCGCGAAAGCCGTCACGATTATGGAGCGTTCCGAGGACAACGCGCTCACCCGGCTGGCCACCCAGGCGCTCTACCACGAGGGCGTGTTCGTCCCACTGTCGACCGCGATCTTCGGCCTCGGCGGCCATGACGTGCAGCCGCGCGATCTGGTGGCCGTCTTCGAAAACACCCAGGCCCGCGCCCAGGGGGGCGGCTCCGAGCTGGTCTATGTGGGCTCGCAGTTCTTCTCCGATAATCCGCCGCCGACGCTGGCCGCGCTGCAGGAACGCCTCCGCGCCGCCTATCCGGAGACGCAGATCATGGCGTTGCCGACGGCCGAGAATCCGCAGCTTTTGCCCGAATCGGCGATCCGAATCCGCTTCCATTCGGTAGGCGGCTACGGCACCATTGCCACCGGCAAGCTGCTCACCGACATCCTCTCCGGGGTGCTGCAGATGCACTCGAAGTCTTCGCCGAAGTACGGCTCGGAGAAATCCGGCGCCGCCACGAATTACTACATCACCCTCTCGCCGGAGCCGGTGCTGCTCACCAACGCCGAGATGGAGGACGTGGAAGTCGTCGTCGCCCCGGATCACATGGTCTTCCACCACTCGAATCCGCTGAAGGGCCTGCGCCCCGGCGGCACCTTCATCCTGCAATCGAACCAGACGCCGTTGGAAGTGTGGCATTCGCTGCCGCCGTTCGCCCGGCGGATCATCCGGGAGCGTCAAATCAAATTCCTCATCGTGGACGCTTTCGCGGTCGCCAAAGTTCACGCACCGACCGCTGATCTCACCACCCGCATGATGGGTATAGCCTTTATTGGCGCAATCATCGGACACGTAGACAAAGTGAAGACCCACGCAGGGGGCGAGGTCGACGAGCTAGTCAGACACGAAATCGTTAAGAAATTCGGCCGCAAAGGTGAGGCTGTGGTGGAGTCCAACCTGGCCGTCATCGGCGACGGCCAGGCTGCCACTTCCGTCTTGGAGTATTGGCTGCCCGAATACGAGGCGATTGAGAACCAGCCGATCGAGGTGGAGGCCCGTACCGTCGCGCTCTCCAAGAGCGTCTCCCCGAAGGTGGGCGAGCCGACGGTGAGCGGCCTGTTCGACCCGGAGTATTTCGAGGACGTCGCGGGCCGGGCCTTCCGGGACGGCACCATCGCCGAAGCGCCGGTGCTGCCGGGCGCCGGCCTGTTCATCCCCGCCGGAACGGGCGCCGGGAAGGACAAGGGCATCTTCCGCCGCACCGTGCCGATCTTCAACGCCGACGCCTGCACCGCCTGCATGGAGTGCGCGCTGGTCTGCCCGGACGCGGCCATCCCGAACACCGTCCACGAGATCGAGACGGCGCTCGGCGCGGATCATGCCCAGTACGCCGACGAGATCCGCAAACTGCTGCTCGCCGACACCAAGAAGACCTTCGCCGCCGCGCTGGGCGAGGTGGGCCTGGCCGAGGCGCCGATTGCGAGCTTCCCGCTGGCCCGCACCCGTCCGATCTTCGACGTCCCCGAAAAGGAGACGCCCGGCTCGGGCGCGCTGTATTCGGTGGTCGTCGATCCGTGGAAGTGCACCGGCTGCCTGCAGTGCGTGGAGGTCTGCGGGCCGCACGCGCTCACCGCCGTCGAGCAGGACTATGAGGTCTTGGACGAGCTGGCCGCCCGCTTCGAGCAGTTCACCCTGCTGCCGAACACCCCGCGGCGCTTCACCGAATCCGCGATCAAGCCCGGTGGCGATTTGAAGCGGGTGCTGTTGGATCACGAGCACTATTACGCGCTCACCGGCGGGCATGGCGCCTGCCGGGGCTGCGGCGAGGTGACGGCCACCCGGCTGGTGACCGCGCTCAGCCACGCGATTGGCGACGAGCGGCAGCGCCAGCACATCGCCGAGTTGGAAGACCTGATCGCCAAGCTCGGGGACACCGCCCCGGACGTCACCGCGGTGCTGGAGCAGCGGCTCTACCTGTACGAGTCGGGGCCGTCGGGCCACGGGCCGTCGTCCACCGCCATCGTCAACTCCACCGGCTGCTCTTCGGTGTACGCCTCCACCATGCCGTTCCAGCCGTTCACCGATCCGTGGGTGAACTCGCTGTTCCAGGACGCGCAGGCGGTCGCCGTGGGCGTCTTCGAAGGCTTCGTCGCCGGGATTCTTGACGAGGTGAAGGCCATCCGCAAGGCCAAGGCGATCTTGGCCGGCGAGCCGATTGACGAGAACCGGCTGGCTTTGCTCGGCTGGCGCGATTTCACCGACGAGGAGTTGGCCCTCGTGCCCACCATTTTCACCATCGGCGGTGACGGCGCCACCTATGACATCGGTTTTGGGGCGCTCTCGCGGGTGTTGGCCGGCGGCACGCCAGTCAAGGCGTTGGTGCTGGACACCGGCGTGTACTCGAATACCGGCGGGCAGGCGTCCACCGCCTCCTACACCGGCCAGGACGCCGACCTGAGCCGCTTCGGCAAAGCCCACGGCGGCAAGAAGGAGACCCGCAAGGAGTTGGGGCTGATCGCGTCCTTCCATCCGCGCGTCTTCTCCTGCGCCACCGCCACCGCGCTGCACTCGCACTATCTGGAGACGGTGATGAGCCTGCTCAGCTACACCGAAGGCGCCGGGCTGATGGTCACCTACACCGCCTGCGGCACCGAGAACGGGGTCGCCGAGGATCTCTCCAACGCGCGGGCGCAGTTGGCCGTCGATTCGCGGCTCTCCCCGGTGTTCATCCATGATCCGCGGCGCGGCGAGACGCTGCCGGAGCGCTTCTCCCTGGCGGGCAACCCCGAGGTGGACAAGCTGTGGTCCACCACCACCATCGAATATGTGGACGAGTCGGGCGCGCTGCAACTGTTGAAGACCCCGCTCACCCCGGCGCATTTCGCGCTCGGCGAGGGCCGGTTCGTGAAGCAGTTCAAGCCGTTGGCCCCGGATGCGGACGGGCTGCCGATTGAGGAATACGTCGAGCTGCCGGACGCGCAGCGGGCGGGCAAGACGCCGTTCGTCTATGCCACCGACCGGGCCCGGAAGCTGGTGAAATACGCCTGCGGGCCGGGCATCGTCTCGCTGGTGGAGGATCGGCGCCACTATTGGCGCACGCTGCAATTCCTGGCGGGCTTCCCCATTGACGATCTGAACGGCCAGCTTGCCGCGCTGCAAGTGGAGTTGCAAGGCCGCTACGAGGCCGTCAAGCAGGGCCACGAGGACGCCATGGACGAGATCGCCGCCGCGATGGTGGAGTTGGTCTCCGCCGGGCCGCAGCCGAATCAGCCGCTGCCCGCCACCGAGGTGGACGATCTGGTCTCCGCGATGGTCGAGCTGACTTCGTCGTCCTCCCCGCTGAGCGGTTTCGCCTTCGGCCAGGCCGCCGCCGAGGCACCCACGGCGGGCAAGCCGTCAGCCAGCGCGGGCGAGGACATCACCAAGCTGATTTCGCTCGCGGTCGCCGATGAGCCCAAGTGCGTCGACTGCGGCACCTGCTACCAGGAGCTGCCGGGGTTGTTTGAGAAGGCAACTATTATCGTCGATGGAGAGACGAAGACTGTGGGGCACATGATTACCGGAGCGAAAGTGCAGATCACACCTGATCTGAAACGGAAGATAAACAAGGTCAAGGCCTCTTGCGATGCGGAGATTATCAAATGAGCACTGAAACCATGGCACGCGAAACCGTTCCCGAGGGCGCCATCGCCCTGCTGACCCGCCACCTGCAACAAGACCCGTCGGTCTTCCGTGGGCTGTTCATCTCGGACGGCATGGCCGCCATCGCCGCCGAGTTCCGTTCCGACAAGCTCTCGCCCGAGTTGGTGCGGAAGATCTGGAAGATCCTGCTGGACGGGGGCGACGCCGCCACCGTGCTGATGCGTTTCCTGTGGAATCTGCCGTTGAAGCGCAAGAAGCTGTTCCTGGAGGCCATTGACGTCAACCTCAGCGAAAAGTACCCGATGTTCAAGGGGCTCTCCGAGATGTGGCCGACGAGCAACGGCATCCACCCGTACATCCGGCCCGCCGACGAGCGCTCCGCCGATTTCGAGCTGGTCAACAAGGGCTACCTGGGCTACATGGATCTGGGCTACTCGCTGCGCGAGGTGGAGCTGTTCGTGTGGCTGGAGGCGCTGCGCGACCGGCAGTGCGCGAAGACCCCGTGCCAGCTGGGCGAGATCCACAAGAAGACCGGGGTGCGCTACGGCGGCTGCCCGGTGCAGGTGAACATCTCGCAGATGTTCGAGGCGATCGGCGAAGGCAAGTTTGACGAGGCGCTGGCGCTGCTGGAGGCGTGCAACCCGCTGCCGGACGTCACCGGCCGGGTCTGCCCGCAGGAGCTGCAATGCCAAGGCTCGTGCATCCACAAGCATCCGATGAGCATCGGCCAGGTGGAGTGGTTCCTGCCCGAATGGGACAAGTTGAAGCATCCGGGCGCGGCGGTGCAGCGTTTCGGCGGCACCCCCGATCCGTGGGTGGTGGCCGACAAAGCCCCGGTGGCCATCGTGGGCTCCGGCCCGTCCGGCCTGATCACCGCCTTCCTGCTGGCCCGCCAGGGCATTCCGGTGACGGTCTTCGAGGCCTTCCACGAGCTGGGCGGCGTGCTGCGCTACGGCATCCCGGAGTTCCGGCTCCCGAACACGTTGATTGACGACGTGGTGGAGAAGATCAAGCTGCTCGGCGGCCGGTTCGTCACCAATTTCGTGGTGGGCAAGACGGGCACGCTGGCGCAGTTGCAGGAGGCGGGCTTCGAGCGGATCTTCATCGGCTCGGGCGCGGGCCTGCCGCGTTTCTTGAATGTGCCCGGCGAGCATCTGCTCGGCGTGATGAGCGCGAACGAGTTCTTGACCCGCGTCAACCTGATGCACGCGAACCTGGATGAGTTTGAGACGCCGCTGCCTCCGGTGAAAGGCAAGCAGGTGCTGGTGGTCGGCGGTGGCAACACCGCGATGGACGCCGCCCGCACCGCCCGGCGGCTGGGCGGCAATGTCACCATCGTTTATCGGCGCACCCAGGAGGAGATGCCCGCCCGCGTCGAGGAGTTGCACCACGCGCTGGAGGAGGGCATCGCGCTGGCGACTTTGCGCTCGCCGTCAGAGTTCATCGGCGATCCGGAGAGCGGCTGGGTGGTTTCCGCGACGGTCGACGTGATGGAGTTGGGCGAGCCGGACGAATCTGGCCGCGCCCGTCCGGTGAACACCGGGCAAAAAGAGAACACCCCCGCCGATCTGGTGATCATGGCTTTGGGCAACACCGCCAACCCAATCATCAAAGATTCCGAGCCGCGCCTCAGCATCTCCAACCGGGGTGCCATCGAGCTGCAGCCGGAATCACAGCAGACGACGCTGGCTGGCGTCTATTCCGGCGGTGACGCCGCCCGTGGTGGCTCGACGGCGATCCGCGCTGCCGGTGACGGCCGTTCGGCGGCGATTGAGATTTCTGCCGCCGACACCCCGCTGGCGCCCGCCCCGAGCGTCAAAGCGCAGGTGGCAGCCGCGTTGGATTACACCGAGAAGGCCGCGGCCCGCGCGGTGATCACCGCGAAGCGTCGGCTTTCGGACAACATCGAGGAGTTGGACGTCTACGCCCCCGCGATCGCGAACGCCGCGAAAGCCGGCCAGTTCGTGCGGGTGCTGCCCTACGAGGGTGGGGAACTGATCCCGTTGACGCTCGCCGATTGGGACGTCGAAGCCGGGACGGTCTGCCTCGCCGTGCAGGCGATGGGCACCTCGTCGATCCGCATCAACCGGATGCAGGCGGGCGACGCCCTGGCCGGGATCGCCGGGCCGCTGGGCCAGCCGTCCGAGCTACCGAAACTGGCCGCCGACGAGACCATCGTGTTCACCGCCGGTGGGCTGGGCCTGCCGCCGGTCTACCCGATCATGCGCGAGCATCTGCGGCTGGGCAACCACGTCACCTTGATCTCCGGCTTCCGCTCCAAAGACCTGATGTTCTGGACGGGCGCAGGCGAGCGCGTCCCCGAGCTGCAGGCGGAATTTGGCGAGCTGCTCGACGTCATCTACACCACTGACGACGGCAGCTTCGGCATCCACGGCTTCGTCACCACCCCGCTGGAGGAGATGCTGCAGCACCCGAAGCCGGGCGCGCGCAAGATCGCCGAAGTCACCACCATCGGCCCCCCGATGATGATGAAGGCCGTCTCCGACCTGACGAAGCGCTACGGCGTGAAATGCGTGGCCAGCCTGAACTCGATCATGGTGGACGCCACCGGCATGTGCGGCGCCTGCATGGTACCCGTCCTCATCGACGGCAAACTGGTGCGCAAGCACGCCTGCATCGACGGCCCCGAAATCGACTCCCACATCATCGACTGGGACAAATTCCTGCCCCGCTTCCGCCAGTTCCGCGCCCAAGAAACCACCAGCCGCGAAGCCACCCTCGCCGAATAGCCTCCCGCCCGCCCCGACGCTCCGCGAGCGGTTCCGAAACTGGAGGGCAAAACGCCAGGCCGCAAAGCCGTGACGGTGCGACCCCGGAATCGGGAGATAAGTTGCGAGAAACGAGGTTACCTCTCGATTCGGTGGAAAAAGTGGCTTCTGAACCACGGAATGGGGAGGTAACTTGGGGATCGACCGGACGTTAAGACGTTAAAGAGAGGGACGGGGTTCGCCGTACCCTACCACGGCTTACCCCGTCCGCTCCTGTACCTACCCATCTAAGAAAGGAAACAATATGAAGGAATGTTGTGAGCTGGGGCACCCGCGCTAAGTGGGGGGGTGGGGGCAGCGGGTGCCTCCAGCTATGGCCTTTGCAGCCCTACCAGGACAACTGCAATGACTGGAATCAGCCTATTCCGGCCGGTGAAAACAGGCAAGCACTTTTTACAGATTGGAAAGTATTTCAGGTCACTTTTTGCAAAACCGCCAGTGGGAGCCGGTTTCAGGATGACGGGATTTCCATCATCCTCGCGGCGATCCCGCCCACATTGAGAATGGCTCTCATTTGCACAGCGTTGCTAACCAACGCCAATCCGATCGGGCCGAGTACGTAGTGGCGGGCCGAGGAGCCCATCCGGCCCACCGCCGTCCCTGCGCCGTCCATCACCACCGCGCCCACCTCCGGCAAAGTCGAATCCGAGCCGTCAAGATGCAGCAGCACCAGCCGGTAGTCGCGGCCCGGATCAAATCCGCCGAAGTCCAACGTCGGATCGGGGACGCCCGCCGCGATGCGCAGCGCCTCCTGCGCCCACTGCGAGGCTTTCTCGAAAGGTAGCTGCCCGGCCTCGATGTCGCGCTGCTCCCGATACGGATCGCTCATGCGCGCTCCAAAGTGGCCCAGATGTAGGGCTGCAACGGATGCTCCTCGGTGGAGCGGTCGAACGCGAACATCAGCTTGCCCTCCACCACGCCGTAGATGCGCCGCCCGGAGTTGTAGGCGACTTTGGCGTTCGCGGTGCGGGCCACCGCGTCCGTGATCAGATCGACGCGGTTGGGCTGCAGCTTGCCCACCCAGATCTCCGCGAAACCGTCCGGGGAGCACATCTCCACCTCCACCGAAGCGTCCCGAAAAGCCCGCCAAAAGCCGGTCTCCATGTCCAACGGGGTGGCGGGGGCGCCCTGCTCGTCAAGCAGATAGCTCTGCGCGAGGTAGTGCAGGTAATCGGAGCCGTTTTCCACGAAATCCACCTGGATGCCAAACTCGATCTTCTCCAACCCCGGCCACTCGCGGAACCCGGTGCCCCGCCAGGAGCCGCGCAGCCAGGCCAGGCCGATCAGCTCGGGATTGATGTCTTCGGGAATCTCAATCATCAGCTTCCTCCTTGGGCGCCACGATGGGCCCGCGCGCCAGCCGAATCAGCCCGAGCAGGCACCCGGCCAGCACCAAAATAGAGGTGATCATCAGTGTCGGAGCGGTCATGGTTGAGAGTGTAATACCGAACGCATCCGGCTTTTGATATTCTTCGGTTGTCTATTTAGCGTTGTCTGTTGGAAGGTACCCCTATGGCGAAGCTCCTTATCGTGAGCAACGAACTGGTCGCCGACTCCTCCAACGAACACGCCCTCGCCGCCCTCGACGTGCTGCCGTACGACCTGATCAAGGTCGCCGCGGACACTGACGCGCTCACCGAATCCGCCCGGGTGGATCTGGTGGTGTTGGACGGCCGGGTGAACCTGGCCGGGGCGCGCACGATGGCCCGGCTGTTCAATTCTTCGGGTTCCACCGTGCCGCTGTTGCTGGTGCTGGCCGAGAGCGGCTTCGCGGCCGTCGCCCCCGATTGGGGCCTTTCCGACATCGTCTTGGAGACCGCCACCCCCGCCGAATTGGACGCCCGCATCAAGCTGCTGCTCTCCTCGGTGGAGTCGGACGGCATCATTTCCGCCGGCGACATCCTGATCGACGAGCAGGCCTACACCGCCTCCATCCACGAGACGCCGCTGGATTTGACGTACACCGAGTTCGAGTTGTTGAAGTATCTGGTGCAGCATCCGGGCCGGGTGTTCAGCCGGGTGCAGTTGCTCGAAGACGTCTGGGGGTACGACTATTTCGGCGGCACCCGCACCGTCGACGTGCACATCCGCCGGCTGCGCGCCAAGCTCGGCCCCGAGCACGAGATGCTGATCGGCACCGTGCGCAACGTCGGCTACCGCTTCTCGCCCGAGCCCAGCAAACGCCCTGACGACAACAAGCCCGAGGCCAAGCGCTCCACCCGCTGATGGATCGCGCGCTCGCCCAACTCCTCGCATCCGCCGAAAAGGTTGACGGCGTCCCGGCTTTTAATGAAGAGGCGCAGTTTGCCGCCCCCGCCGAAGTGATCCGCGTGGAGCGTGACGGGGAATTGCGCGGCGCCGCGGTCAACCAGCCGAGCTTTGGGACGGCCCAGTTGGTCGTCCACCCCGCCCACCGCCGTCAACACATCGGCTCCGCGTTGCTCGCCGGGCTGCCGCCCGACGCCAAACTCTGGGCTTTTGGAAACTTGACGGCCGCGCGGGCCTTCGCCGCCCACCACGGCTACCACGCGGGCCGCGAGCTGCTGCAAATGCTCCGCCCACTGCGCAAAGGCGAGTTCGTCCCGCAGCCGTTCGCCCCCTTCCGCGCTGGGGACGCGGCCGCGCTGTTGGACGTCAACGCCCGGGCGTTCGCCCACCACCCCGAGCAGGGGGCTTTGGACGAAGCCGGCCTGCAAGCCCGGATGGCCGAGCCGTGGTTCCGTCCCGAGGACCTGCTGCTCGCCTGGGAAGGCGACACCTTGCTCGGCTTCCACTGGCTGAAGCGCGAAACCCCCGGCGTCGGGGAGGTCTACGTGCTGGCCGTCGCCCCCGAGGCGCAGGGCCGGGGGCTGGGAACACGGCTTTTAGAAGCCGGTTTGGCGCGCCTCGCCGCCGAAGGGGACACCAGCAGTACCCTTTATGTCGAAGCGGCGGAAGTGATACCGGTTCACCTCTACCGTCAGCTAGGGTTTAAAGTCATAACCACAGATGTCCTGTACGAAAGGGAGGTGGACGAGCATGTCTGAGCAGCCGCTGCCTCCGCTGCCCGAAGGCCGTTTCTCCGAGCGCGAGCTGAGCTGGCTGGCCTTCAACACCCGGGTGCTCGATCTCGCCCGCGACAAGCTGCGGGTGCCCTTGCTGGAACGGGCGAAATTCCTGGCCATCTTTTCGTCGAACTTGGACGAGTTCTTCCAGGTGCGCGTCGGCGGGCTGAAGCGGCGCATCAAGGCGGACGTGGCCGTCCCCTCGAATTCGGGGATGCTGCCGCGCGATCTGCACACCGCGATTTTGGACAAGGCCCGCGGGCTGGTGAAGGAGCAAAACGCCGTCTTCGCCAACGAAATCCGTCCCGAATTGGCCGCGAACGGCATCGAGATCCTCTCCTGGGCGCAGCTCACCGACGCCGAGCGCGCCAAGATGACCGAGCTGTTCATCACCAAGATTGATCCGGTGCTCACCCCGCTGGCGGTCGACAAGTCGCACCCGTTCCCGTTCATCTCGTCGCTGGCCGTCAACCTGGCGGTGCTGCTGCGCAACCCGGTGACGAACAAGAAGCAGTTCGCGCGCATCAAAGTGCCGCCGAACCTCTCGCGCTTCCAGCCGCTGGGCGACGACCGCTTCCTGCCCCTCGAAGAGGTGATCGCCGAGCATCTGGATCAGGTGTTCCCCGGGATGCAGGTGCTCGCCTACTCCACCTTCCGGCTCACCCGCAACGAAGATCTGGAGGTCGAGGAGGACGACGCCGAGAACCTGCTGCACGCCTTAGAGAAGCAGATCAAGGATCGGCAGGTGGGCCGCGATCCGGTATGGCTGCCGGTACGCCTCGAAATCCCCGAAGGCATCGATCCGCGGATTCTGAAATTCCTGCTGAACATGCTGGACATCTCCGAACGCGAGATTTTCGAAGTGCCCGCCCCCTTGGATTTGACGGGCCTGTTCCAGGTGGCCGATCT
This sequence comes from Propionibacteriaceae bacterium, assembly GCA_031272505.1. Classification (GTDB taxonomy): domain Bacteria; phylum Actinomycetota; class Actinomycetes; order Propionibacteriales; family Propionibacteriaceae; genus Propionicimonas. The sequence continues at coordinate 16,542 of JAISTQ010000055.1, read as the reverse complement.
GGACCGGGAAAGCCTGAAATACCCGTCATTCTTGCCCAAGACGCACCCGGAGCTGGGCGTGGAGCAAGCCCGGGCGGCCGACATCTTCTCCGCGCTGCGCAACCGCGACGTGCTGCTGCAGCATCCCTACGATTCCTTCGCCACCAGCGTGCAGCGCTTCATCGAACAGGCGGCTTCCGATCCGACGGTGCTGGCCATCAAGCAGACGCTCTACCGCACCTCGGGTGATTCCCCGATCGTCGATTCGCTGATCGAGGCGGCCCGCGCGGGCAAGCAGGTGTTGGTGCTGGTGGAGCTCAAGGCCAGGTTTGACGAGGCGGCGAACATCCAATGGGCGCGCAAACTGGAACGGGCCGGCTGCCACGTCATCTACGGCCTGGTGGGGCTGAAGACCCACTGCAAGCTGTCGCTGGTGGTCCGCGCCGAGGGCAACAGCCTGCGTCGCTACGCGCACATCGGCACCGGCAACTACAACTCGCAGACCGCCCGGATGTACGAGGACGTGGGGCTGCTCACGTCAAACCAGATCATCACCGAGGATGTCGCCCGGGTGTTCAACCGGCTCTCCGGGATGAGCGCGCAGACGCAATATCGACGGCTGCTGGTCGCCCCGCAAGGCATCCGCCGCGGCCTGATCGAGGGCATCGAGCGGGAGATCGCCAACCATCGGGCTGGCAAACCCGCCCGCATCCGCATCAAGGTGAACTCAGTGGTGGACGAGGCGATCACCGACGCGCTCTACCGGGCCTCGCAGGCCGGGGTGCCCGTGGATCTGTGGGTGCGCGGCATCTGCTCGGTACAGCCAGGCGTGCCGGGGCTTTCGGAGAATATCCGGGTGCGTTCGATCCTGGGCCGCTTCTTGGAGCACAGCCGGATGTTCTGGTTCGCCAACGGGGGTAATCCGCGGGTGGCGATCGGCTCGTCGGATCTGATGCACCGGAATCTGGATCGCCGCATCGAGGTGCTGGTGGGCATCTCGCACAAGCGGCACATCGCGCAGATCGAGAAGCTGTTCGATCTGGCTTTTGACGAGGGGACGGCCTCCTGGTGGCTGAACGGGGATGTTTGGACGAAACGCACTGAGGACGCCGAGGGCAAGCCGCTGCGGGACATCCAGGAGTATCTGATCTCCGAGGTGAATCAACGGCGCTATCGCAGGGAAGAAGAGTGAACGGCTCAGAAATCATCTACGCCGGGGGCACGGTGACGCTCCGTCCGGGAAAAGACGGCGAACCAGAAGTCCTGCTGGTGCATCGCAAACGATATGACGACTGGAGTCTGCCGAAAGGCAAGCTGGATCGCGGCGAATGCCTGCCGGTGTGCGCGGTGCGCGAGACGAAGGAAGAGACGGGGATGCGCCCGATCCTGGGCGCTCCGCTGGATTTGGTGGAGTACCCGGTGCTGGACGGGCTGAAACGGGTGTACTACTGGGCCGCCTGGGTCGGCAAGGATCGCGGTTTCGAGCCGAACTCCGAGGTGGACAAGATCAAGTGGCTGCCGCTGGAGAAAGCCTGCGCGAAGACCACCTACCCCGAGGAGCCGGCCATCATCCGCCAAGCGTTGGAGTTGGGCCCGACCATCCCGTTCCTGGTGGTGCGGCACGCCCAGGCCGAGGGCCGGATCGGTTTTTCCGGGCCGGACGAGGAGCGTCCGCTCGCCAAGCGCGGCCGGCAGCAGGCCAAGCGGCTGCGCAAGCTGCTGCGCGCCTATGGGGTGAGCCGGTTGGTGGCCTCCTCGGCGACCCGCACCATGCAGACTTTCCTGCCTTATTCGAAGGCGGCCGGCATCCCGATTGTGGGCGAGCCGGCGTTCACCGAATCCGCCACCTGGGACAACCCCCGGCAAGCCGACGCGGTCTTGGAGGAGCTGCTGCGCATCGCCGTCAAAGACCATGCGCCGACCGCCGTCTGCGGCCACGCTCCGGGGCTGCCCGCGATGCTGGACATGCTCGGCGTCCAATACCGCCCGATGTCCACCGCCACCGCCGTTATCGTCCACTTCAACGAAGCCGGCGAAGCGATCGCCACCGAGCACTTCGACTCGCCGCCCATCATCTGATTATTCCTTGGCGAATCGGCCGCCAGCCGACCGTCAGCACGGTTGTCCACAGAGTTATCCACAGATAGGGGATAAGTTACAACGGTGTAGTTTTGCTAGGATTCCCTTTGGTCGTCCGCGCGGCGGTACCCTACCCAACCCTCCCAGGGCCGGAAGGCAGCAAGAGTAAGTAGGCTCTTCCGGGTGCGCGGGCGATCATTTTTTTTCAAGGTTAATCGCTGTGTTAGGCCTTGTCGGACCCTTGAATCACATCCATGTAACTCTGTCAACAACTTGGGGATAAGTCTGTGGAAAACTCCCATTTGCACCCTCGTTTGGGGGACCGCCGAATAAGTGTCGGTGGTGCCGCGTAAACTAGCCCTGTGGCAGAAGAACAGTTGGCTTTGTATCGGCGATACCGCCCGGATACCTTCGCGGAGGTAATCGGGCAAGAGCACGTCACCGAGCCGCTGCAACGGGCCTTGGCGAACAACAAGGTCACCCACGCCTACCTCTTCTCCGGGCCGCGCGGCTGCGGGAAGACGACGAGCGCCCGCATCCTGGCCCGCTGCCTGAACTGCGAGAAAGGCCCCGCCCCCGAGCCCTGCGGCGAGTGCGATTCCTGCAAAGATTTGGCCCGCGGGGGTCCGGGCAGCATTGACGTCATCGAGATTGACGCGGCCAGCCACGGCGGGGTGGACGACGCGCGGGATCTGCGCGAGCGGGCTTTCTTCGCCCCGGTGCGCAGCCGCTACAAGATCTACATCATCGACGAAGCGCACATGGTCACCAAGGAGGGTTTCAACGCGCTGCTGAAGGTGGTGGAGGAGCCGCCGGAGCACGTCAAGTTCATTTTCGCCACCACCGAGCCCGAAAAGGTGATCGGCACCATCAAATCGCGCACCCACCACTATCCGTTCCGGCTGGTGCCGCCGCGCATCCTGCAGGATTACCTCGCCCAGGTCTGCGAATCCGAGGGGGTCAAGGTGGAGCCGCTGGTGCTGCCCTTGGTGGTGCGCGCCGGGGCTGGCTCGGTGCGCGATGCGCTCTCGGTGCTGGATCAGCTTTTGGGTGGCGCCGAGGATGGCGGGGTCAGCTATCTGCAGGCGACCGCTTTGCTGGGTTATACGCCGGACACTCTGCTGGACGAGATGGTGGAGGCGTTCGGGGCCCGCGACGCCGCCCAGGTGTTCGCCACCGTCGATCACGTGATCGAGGCCGGGCTGGATCCGCGCCGCTTCGCCGAGGATCTGCTGCATCGGCTCCGCGATTTGATCCTCGTCAAGGCCGTGCCGGATGCCACCAGCAACGGCCTGGTGGATGTCGCCGCCGATCAGGCCGAGCGGCTGAAGCTGCAGATCACCATGCTTTCCCCCGCCGAGCTCACCCGCGCCGCCGAGGTCGTCGCCACCGGCCTGGGCCAGATGCGCGGCACCACCACCCCCCGGCTGCACCTGGAGCTGATGTGCGCCCGCGTGCTGCTCCCCGGCGCCACCAACGACGAATCCGGCCTCGCCGCCCGCCTCGGCCGCCTCGAGGCCCGCGCCGCGGCAATGCCTTCGCCTACGGCTCAGCCGCCTTCAGCTAACACGGCTGTCGCCGTGATGGATTCCCGGCCTCCGGCCGAGAATGACGGGGAAAAAGAAACTCAGCCCCCCGCCGCCCCGGCACCCCCCACCCCGTCATCCTCGAGCGAAGCTCGGGGATCCAGACGATTGAGTAGCGGGGAGAGTGAGCTTGCTCATTCTCACGCGACGATTGAGTCTGAAGGGCGAAGCCTGAACAGTGAGCGACGCGCGGAAGCGCTTGGAGCGAACACAGAGCGCGCGAGCGGAGCGAGCACCATTACCGCCGCGGAGATCCGCCGGCATTGGGTCACCATCCTGGACGCGGTGCAAAGGCAGCGGCGCGTCACCTACATGATCCTGTCGCAGTCGGCGCACATCCTGTCGGTGCAGGGCAACGTGCTCACCCTGGGCATTCGGCATGAGGGCACGCTGAAGAACTTCGTCGCCGGCGGCCACCAGGAGGTCTTCATCCAGGCCATCGCCGACACGCTGGGGGTGACGCTCGGCGTGGACGCGGTCTTTTCCGACGGCCCCGCCGAAGCCGCGCCGCGCCCCACGTCGGCACCCACGTCCGCTCCCGTCAGCGCGTCCGCCCCCGCGCCGGAAGCCGCGCCAGCCCCGTCAGCCCCTCCCGTCCCCGAGCCCGCCGCCGAAGCCGCCCCCTCGGTGGACGACGTCACCATCGATTCCACCGACAACCTGGATACTGAAGAACTGCTCTCCCGCGAGCTGGGCGCGATCTTGATCGAGGAAGACGAATAGTGTACGAGGGGCCAATTCAAAACCTGATCGACGAGCTGGGCCAATTGCCGGGCATCGGCCCGCGCTCGGCGCAGCGCATCGCCTTCCACCTGCTCAACTCCGATCCCGAGGAAATCGCCCGGTTGGCGGCCGCCCTCATTGACGTCTCCGAGAACGCCCACTTCTGCTCCATCTGTTTCATGGTCTCCGCGGACGACGTCTGCAAAATCTGCGCCGATCCGCGCCGGGATCGCACCAAGATCTGCGTCGTCGAGGAATCCAAGGACGTGGCGGCGGTGGAGCGCACCCGCGAATTCCGGGGGCTCTACCATGTGCTCGGCGGGGCGATCTCCCCGATGGACGGCGTCGGCCCGGAGCATCTGCACATCACCGAGCTGGTGCGCCGCCTTTCCGACGAGACGGTCGAAGAGGTGATCCTGGCCACCGATCCGAATCTGGAGGGCGAGGCCACCGCCACATACATTGCCCGGGTGCTCGCCCCGATTGGCGTCACCGTCTCGCGCCTGGCTTCCGGGCTGCCGGTCGGCGGCGATCTGGAATACTCCGACGAAATCACTTTGGGCCGCGCGTTCGTGGGTAGGCGGGTGGTCTCTTGACGTCTTCCGTTCCGCAGATCAAGCTGATCGGCTCCGATTTGGACGGCACCCTGCTTTTCGACCACCACTTCATGAGCCCCCGGGTGAAGGCAGCGGTCGCCAAGGCCCGCGCGGCCGGCATCGTCATCGCCTCGGCCACCGGGCGGCAGGTGCGCGATTGCCCGCCCTCGGTCACCCCGGAAGAAGTGCCCTACGCCGTCGCCTCGAATGGGGCGATCGGCTACGACTTCGTGAATCGGGAGCTGCTGTTCGCCCACCAAATCGAGACCGACGCGGTGGCTGGCGTCGTCCATTTCCTCAAAGACCGCTTCCCGCAGCTCTCGTTTGCCTCGGTGCAGCGGGACGGCACCCGCTGGCTGGTCGAGGAAGAGTATCTGCGGCTGGCGATGCTGGAGGATTTCTACAAGAAGGATCCGTGGTTCACCCAAGGCACGCTGGCCGAGTTGTGCGCCGAGCCGTCCACGAAGATCACCGCCCGCCATCCGGGCGTCAAGCCGCTGGACATGCTCGCCGCCTTGGCGGAAGCCCAGTTGCCCGGCTGCTCGGCCACCATCTCCGGCGCCCCGTTCATCGAGGTCGGCCCTCCGGGCGTCACCAAGGCCACCGGTCTGGCCCAGTTGGCGGCGCTGCTGGGCATCGAGTCGGCGCAGGTGGCGGCGGTGGGGGACGCGCTGAACGATCTGGCCATGATCGAATGGGCCGGTTTCGGGGTGGCGATGGGCAACTCCATGCCCGAAGTGCTCGCCGCCGCGGATTTCGTCACCGCCTCTTCCGACGAAGATGGTCTGGCGGTGCTTATCGATTTGTTGCTGACGGCCATCGATCAAGTGTGTTAAATCTGAGTAATTTCGTTGCGCCTCGCGGTTTTTACCGATAGCTTCGCCTCAAGGTCTGTCGATCACCTCCCGGGCTGTCGAGGTGCTCGATTCTTGAGGGGAGGCTGAAATGACCCCAATCTGTCCCGGTCCCGATGCGATGGACATCATCAATTGCTGGTTAGGCGATCAAATCAACGGCTGGATCTACGGGTACCTGCTGATCTTTCTGTTGGTCGCGGCGGGGATCTATTTCACCGCCCGCACCAAGTTTGTCCAGTTCCGCTACTTCACCGTGGGCGTGAAGACGATCCTGGAGCCCAGCCCCGACAAAGACCAGGTTTCGCCGTTCCAGGCGCTGATGATCTCGACCGCCTCGCGCGTCGGCATCGGCAACATCGTCGGCGTCACCACCGCGATCATCTCCGGTGGCCCCGGCGCGGTGTTCTGGATGTGGCTGATCGCCACCCTGGGCGCGGGCTCGGCCTTCGTCGAGTCGACGCTGGCGCAGGTCTACAAGGTGAAGGACGGGCCGGGCTTCCGCGGCGGCCCCGCCTATTACATCCAGCGGGCTTTGAAGCAGCGTTGGCTGGGCATCGTTTTCGCGATCAGCTTGATCGCCTGCTATGCCTATGGCTTCAACGCGCTGCAGGCGAACAACATCGCCGGCGCCATCGACACCTACGTGGGCGATCCGGAGGCCACCATCAACCTGCTCGGGATGCAGGTGCCCAGCGGCTTGTTCGTGCACATCATCATCGGCCTGGTGCTCGCCGGTTTGACGGCGTGGACGATCCTGAACGGCCAGAAGATGATCACCTGGGTGACCAGCGTGCTGGTGCCGGTGATGGCAGTGCTCTACTTGCTGCTCGGTTTGGCCGTCATCCTGATGAACATCGGCGCGCTGCCCGGCGCTTTCGCGCAAATCTTCGAGGGGGCGTTCAACCTGCAGGCCGGCTTCGGCGGGCTGCTGGGCGGCGCGATCATGTGGGGCATCAAGCGTGGCCTGTACTCGAACGAGGCCGGCATGGGCTCCGCGCCGAACGCGGCCGCCTCCGCGCACACCTCGCATCCGGCGAAACAGGGCTTCGTGCAGATGCTCTCGGTCTTCATCGACACCATGCTAATCTGCACCACCTCGGCGTTCATCATCCTCTGCGCGGGCGTGCCGATCACAGCCGACACCAAGGCGATGCCGCTGGTGCAGGCGTCGATCGCGTCCACCTTTGGTGACGTCGGCGTGTTCATCCTCACCATCGCCATCTTCCTGTTCGCGTTCTCGTCGATCATCGGCAACTACTACTACACCGAATCGAACATGTTCTTCATTCGGGGCAAGTCCACCTCGCTGCGCATCTTCCGCACCACGGTGGTGTTGGCCGTCTTCGTGGGCGCTATCGAAGGGTACGATCTGGCCTGGAACCTCGCCGACTTCCTGATGGCCATCATGACGTTGGTCAACATCGTCGCCATCGCGCTGCTCGGCGGTATCGCCGCCAAAGTGCTGGCCGATTTCACCGCGCAACGCAAGGCCGGCAAAGACCCCATCTTCGTGGCTCCCGCCATCGGCTTGATGAACACCGACCTGTGGAAGAACGCCGACCCCGACATCGACGGCGACGGCCACCCCGACTATTAAGCGTGCCCGAGCGAAGCGAGGACAATTACGCGAGGCCTTCGGATTTGAAGAATTCCGTGAGGTAGGGGTGGAGGTCGGCCTTTAGGGACTCGACGGCTTCGGGGGTGACGCGGTTCAGCGACGGGATCTCGTCAATGCTGTGCTGTTCCAGGAAGTCGATGGCCTGGATCGGCTCGGCGGTGAGCCCGAACGCGGAATAGTAATCGTGGTACTTGAACACGGGCTTGCTGACGCGCTTGTAGCGGTTCTCCAGCCAAATGTTCGGCACGTGGTAGCAATCGGCCACGATCAGGCCATGCAGCGAGGTGGAGGCCACCATTTCGCAGGCGGCGATCTGCGGCAGCACCACTTCGGGCCGATCCTTCACGTTGATGTAGATCGCCTCACCGCGATGCCGCTGGTACAACTCCCACATGATCGGCGAAGCCATGTCGTCCAAGTGCGCGATCACGCCCAACTTGTGCTGCTTCTTCGGCGGCTTGATCCAATATGACGAGAGCAGCGCCAGATCCCCCAGCTTCGTCGCGGCGACGTCAAACCCGTTCTCCCGCAAAATCGAGCGCGTCAACTCGCCGCGCACGATCTTGAAATCGAAATCCCGCCAGAAGTGCAACGGCGGCGTCGGCTCCTTGATGAACCCCATCCCCAACACCGACACCCGCTTGCGGAACTTGTCGCCTCGGCTGGCATCCAGATAGTTGTTCAACGCCGACCCGATCGCCACGTAATCGGCCTTCTTCCAATCCGTCGAAAACTCGAACTTGACCCCGAACACCTGCTCGAACAGGCAATCATTCAGATCATCCCCGAAATTCGGAATGATCGGCCGCGTCAACACCTTCCCTCGCGGCAACCACACTTCCGCCGCCGCCTTCGGCTTCCCCACCACCCGTCGCTTCACCTTCCGCGCCACAGTACGCAAATCAGCCATACCCCCAGCATAGTCTTCTGACCCATGTCGCAACTCCGACGAACACACTGAGCCTGAGCGAGTGAAACGAGCGAAGACAATTCCTTGAAACACATATAACAACGTGTAGCAATTTGCGAAAAAAGCTGAAAAGTGGGTTGACAACGGGATATGGTTCGAACATGTACTCTACCTATCGTAATGTTGCGGCCTTTGTCGCCGCCGCTTCGCTAGTTTGCGGCCTGATGGCCGTGGGGCCGGCAGTTTCAGCTGATCCGGTGAATGTTCCGTCGATTACTTTGACGGATCCGGGTACTTCGGGGGTATGGAATCTTTCGAAGGCCAAGACGCTTTGGGGTGGCTCGGCTGGAAAGGCGGTGAAAGCGGGCAAGACGACCAGTGTGAAATTGGCGGCGCTGCCCGGTGCGGGGAAGACGCATGTCTCCTGGTTGGTGCAGGTGAATATCATCGGCGCGAAGCAGGCGGGCACCGTCGAGCTGTGGACGGCCGGCAAGGCGCGTCCGAAGGCTCCGGTGGGCGCTTACGGCAAGGGATCAAGCTCGTTCACCACGTTGGTGCAGGTTTCGAGCGCGCGCAAGCTCTCGCTGCGGCTGTCGAGCGCGGCGAAGGTGAGCATCGCGGCGGTGGGCTATTTCACCGGCAATGCGACGGCGATGCCCGCGCCCGGCGGCTCGAAGGCCGTAGCCGCGAAGGTGTTGCTGGATCCGGCGGCCAAGGTGGGCTCGCTGCCCGCCAAGGGCAAGCAGGTCGGCATTTCGGTGCTCGGCGTGGGCACGGTGCCCACGGCTGATGTGCGGGCGGTGTGGCTCTCGGTGCAGGCGTTGGGCTCGGCGACCGGCACGATTTCGTTCTCGCGCGCTGACGGCGATAAGTCAGTGGGCTCGGCCACGGTCACCAAGGGCAAGTGGGTCACCTCGCTGGTGTTGGCGCCGGTGGGCGCGGATGGCCAGGTGCAACTGGTGTCGTCCGCGAAGTTGAAGAAGTTGCGCGTCAGCGTGGTCGGTTGGACGGCTGAGGCGGCGGCCACCTCGTTGGTGTCCACTGCCGAAGGCGGCTTGGTGGTGACGGCGGCGAAGTCGGCCACCGTGAAGGCGGCGGGCAGCAAGTCCGGCCGGAAGTTGACGCAGGTGAGCATCGCGGGCGGGCTGGTTCCCGCCAGCGCTACCCAGGTGTTGCTGCGGGCTACCGTGAAGACGTCGGCGGCTGGGAAGGTCAGCGCGGGCACCACGAAGGCGGCAGCGGTGGCGAAAACGGCACATGGGGTACCGGTGAAGCAGCAGGCCACGGCCACCGTGGTGCTGGGGGTGAAGCTGGCCAGCGGCAAGGCCTACCTGGCGTTGCCGAAGGGCGCGAAGCTCTCCAGCGTGGTGGCGATCGGCTGGGTGAGCGCGGCAATCAAGGCGGCGCAAGACCCCACACCGCCGTCCATCACTTTTGACAAGCCGGCCGACGGCACGGTGGCGGCCGGGGCGAAGCTCGCGGTGACGCTCACCGGCACGGTGGCTGACGAGCACTCCGGCATCCGCAGCGTGGTCGTCTCGTCCGGCGCCGAGGTATTGGGCGCGGCCACGATCAACACCTCCGTCGTCCCGGCGAAGTGGTCCTTGGCGACCGAGTTCGCGGTGGGCACCTACTCCTTGAGCGCGGTGGCGCTCGACAACGCGGGCCAGCAGGCTACCGCCACGCAAACGTTGACGGTCACCGCCGCCAGCACGCCCACGCCCACGCCCACTCCGACGCCCACGCCGGTGACGGTAACCAGCGTCTATTCCTGGGGCTCCGGCCGCTACGGAATGCTCGGCGATGGCACCACCACCGACCGGGTGACGCCGGCGAAGATCGAAGGCCTCACCGATGTGAAGGCCATCAGCAGCACCATGTGGACCACCTTCGCGTTGAAGAATGACGGCACCGTCTGGGCTTGGGGCTGGAACATCTACGGCGAGCTGGGCGATGGCACCAACGACAACTCAAGTGTGCCGAAGCAGATTCCGGGCCTCACCGACGTCGTCCAAGTGGCGGGCACGGGTTATACCGCGTACGCCCTGAAGAAGGACGGCACCGTCTGGGGCTGGGGCCAAGGAACCGATGCTGGAAATCTTGGCGATGCCCTCCCGGCTGCCGATTCGAATGTGCCGGTGCAGATCCAGGGCTTGTCGGATGTGGTCTACATCGGCGGCAGCGTCACGGGCGGCTACGCGATCAAATCAGATGGCTACATCTGGGCTTGGGGTGCCAATGAGAGCGGATCACTTGGCGATGGCTCCACCACCAACAGCACCACGCCGGTACGGGTGGTCAATCTCACGAATGCGGTAAAGGTCTACGCGCATACCTATAGCGCCCTCGCGTTGCAGTCAGACGGCACCGTCTGGTGTTGGGGGCAGAGCTCGTACGGGAACTGCGGTGAAGGCACCACAGCCTACAACCGCGTCATTCCGGTGATGGCGCAGGATCTCACCGACGTGGTGGACATCGCGGCTATCCAGGGTACGAGCTACGCGATCAAGTCTGACGGCACCTTGTGGGCCTATGGCAAGAACCTCTATGGGCAGCTCGGCGACGGCACCACCAACAACTCCAACGTTCCGAAGCAGGTGCTGGGGCTTCCCAGCATCAAGACAGTCGGTGGCGGCGGGAGTACGGTTTTCGCGGCGGATATCAACGGCGACCTCTGGGCTTGGGGCGATGGCGGCAAACTCGGCGTCACCGGCGCCAACAAGCAGATGTCTCCGATAAAGGTTCCGGGCATATCGAACGTGATCGCCGTCAGCGGCACCGTTGACGCCGGCTTCGCCCTCGTCTCCACCACCACATACGAATGACGAAGACCGATTTCGCGGCAACGGGAACCGTGACCGACTAGGGAGAAAGTAAAAGCTTTCCATTTTTTGATGGAAAGCGGTTGAAAGGTTAACTTTGGGGGCGCTAGGGTTCCCATATGTTTACCTTGGAGCGCAATAAAGCGGTATTGCTTGTCGTTGTTTGCCTACTCGCGGGGCTGGTGACGGCAGCGCCTCCGGCAGCCGCGGCAAGCGGCAGCGGGGTGTGGAAGGCGGCGGCCGGGCAGGTGCTCTTCGGTGGCGTGAACGGCACCAAGGTGCCCGCCAAGCAGAACACCGCCGTGCTGTTGGCCGCCCTGCCGGGAGCGCAATCGACCGACACCTCGTGGCTGCTGCAGGTGCAGATCAGCGGCGCGAAACAGGCGGGCACGGTGGAGCTGTGGGCGGCGGGCCAGGCCCGGCCCCGGGTGCCGGTGGGCACTTTCCCCAAGGGCGCGTCATCATTCACCACGCTGGTGTCGGTGCCGAGCACCCGGAAGCTCTCGCTGCGGCTCTCGGCAGCGGCGCGGGTGCGCATCTGCGCGGTGGGGTATTTCACCGGAAAGTCGAAGCCGGTCGCGGGCGGGTCGAAGGCGGTGACGCCGGAGTTGGTGTTGGATTCCGGCCCCGAATACGGCGATGCGACGCCCGACAAGGGCGAGGCGGTCGGCATCTTGGTGGCCGGTTTGGGTGAGGTGCCCGCCACTGGCGTCCGGGCGGTGTGGCTGGCGGTGCAGACTCTCGGCGCGGAGGCGGGCACGGTGTCGCTCTCCAGCTTGAGCGGCGACGAATCGGTGGGGACGGCTCCAGTCGCCAAAGACAAATGGACCACCTCGCTGGTGCTGGCCCCGGTGGGCGACAGCGGGTTGGTGAAGCTGATTTCGTTCGCGCAACTCAAGCAATTGCGGCTCAGCCTGGTGGGCTGGACGGCCGGAACCTCCACCACCACGGCCACCGGCGGATTGCGGGTGCCCGCCGCCACCGAACTCACCACGCAAGCGGCCGGGGCGAAAGGCGGGCGGCAACTCCTCCAAGTGGACGTCACCGACCAGTTCCCCACAAACCCGTCACAGATCCTGCTGCGTGTCACCGTGAAGACGGCCGCCGCCGGGAAGCTCAGCACGGGCGCGTCAAAGCAGACGGCCATATCGAAGCAGGCCCCAGGCGTCAACCTGGGCAAAAATACCTCAGCAACGGTGCTGTTGGGTGCGAGGGTATCGCAAGGCAAGTCCTATCTGGCAATCCCAACAGGCGCGAAACTCTCGGATGTGGCGGTGGTCGGCTGGATCGCCTAACCCTAACCAGGAAACCAGGCAACCAGGTAACAGCGGGCCACCGCCTCCTACTCTTGGTACGCGCGGGAGGCGCGGAGTTCGTCATCGCGGTAGAATCGTGCGTTGGCGCTGCCGCCGCATCGGCAGCCCACCAGGAACAAGGAAAATACCATGACGAACGAATACCGCGCTGTCCCGACGATGCTCGATCTCCCGGCGATGGAACACGAGATCCTCAGCCTGTGGGCGGAGCGCGGCATTTTCGCCAAATCGCTGGCCGCCAGCGCGGGCCAGCCCGAGTGGACGTTCTACGAGGGCCCGCCCACCGCGAACGGGATGCCGGGCACCCACCACATCGAGGCGCGGGTCTTCAAAGACATCTTCCCGAGGTTCAAGACGATGTGCGGCTACCACGTGGAGCGCCGGGCCGGCTGGGATTGCCACGGGCTGCCGGTGGAGTTGGCCGTCGAGAAGGAACTGGGCTTCAACGGCAAGCCGGACATCGAGGCCTACGGCGTGGAGGCGTTCAACGCCAAGTGCCGCGAGTCGGTGAGCCGCCACGTCGACGCCTTCACCGAGTTGACCACCCGGATGGGCTACTGGGTGGATCTGGATTCCGCCTATTGGACGATGAGCCCGGAGTTCGTGGAGTCGGTGTGGTGGGCGCTGAAGCAGATCCACGACAAAGGCCTGCTGGTGGAGGATTACCGGGTCGCCCCCTGGTGCCCGCGCTGCGGCACCACGCTGAGCGACCACGAGCTCGCCCAAGGCTACGAGGACATCTCCGATCCGTCCGTCTATGTGCGGATGCCGCTCACCTCCGGCCCGTACGCGCACAAGGCGGCGCTGCTGGTCTGGACGACCACCCCGTGGACGCTGATCTCGAACACCGCCGTCGCCGTCCACCCGGAGGTCAACTATGTGGTGGCCACCAAGGACGAGCCGGGCGGCGAAACCCTGATCGTCGCCGAGCCGCTGGCCGAAGCGGTGCTGGGCGAAGGCTGGGAGCTCAAAGAGACGTTCCCGGGCACCGAGATGGAATTGTGGACGTACGCGCGGCCCTTTGAGATCGTGGATTTCCCCGAAGTGGTGGGCGGGACGAATTACGTGGTGCTCGCCGATTATGTGACCACGTCTGACGGCACCGGCCTGGTGCACCAGTCGCCGGCTTTCGGCGCGGACGACATGGAAGTCTGCCGCTCCTACGGCCTGCCGATGGTGAACCCGGTGCGCACCGACGGCTGCTTCGAGGACGGCCTGGAGCTGGTCGGCGGCCAGTTCTTCAAGTCGGCCGATCCGGGCATCGTCGCCGACCTGCGGGGGCGCGGGCTGCTCTTCAAAACCGCGCAGTTCACCCACTCGTACCCGCATTGCTGGCGCTGCCACACCCCGCTGATCTACTACGCGCAGCCGTCTTGGTATATCCGCACCACCGCCGTCAAGGAAGAGCTGCTCGCCCAGAACAACGACACCGCCTGGTATCCGGAGACGATCAAGGAGGGCCGCTACGGCGAGTGGCTGCGCAACAACATCGACTGGGCGCTGTCGCGCTCGCGCTATTGGGGCACGCCGCTGCCGATCTGGCGCTGCGACGAGGGGCATGGCACCTGCGTCGGCTCCCGCGCCGAGCTGGGCGCGCTGAGCGGGCACGACCTCTCCGGGCTGGATCCGCACCGGCCTTACGTGGACGAGGTGGAGATCGTCTGCCCGACTTGCGGCCATCCGGCGCATCGGGTGCCCGAGGTGATCGACGCCTGGTTCGATTCGGGCTCGATGCCGTTCGCGCAGCTCGGCTACCCGTGGGTGCCCGGCTCCAAGGAGGCGTTGGCCAATGCCTACCCGGCCGATTTCATCTGTGAGGCGATCGACCAGACACGCGGCTGGTTCTACTCGCTGATGGCGGTGGGCACCTTGGTGTTCGATCAGTCGTCGTATCGGAACGTGCTCTGCCTGGGCCACATCCTCGCTGAGGACGGCAAGAAGATGAGCAAGCATCTGGACAACGTGATCCCGCCGATCCCGCTGCTGGAGGCGCATGGCGCGGATGCGGTGCGCTGGTTCATGGCCTGCTCCGGCTCCCCGTGGGCGGCCCGCCGGGTGGGCTTCGACGCGATGGCCGAGACGGTCCGCAAGGTGATCATGACGCTGCTGAACACCGTCTCCTTCCAGACGCTCTACGCCCGCGCCAACCATTGGTCTCCCGCCCCGGCCCCGGCCACCCATGTGCTCGACCGTTGGCTGATCTCGGCCCGCAACGACCTGATCGCCAAGGTCACCGACGCCTACGAGGATTTCGACACCCAGTTGATCGGCACGCTTCTGAGTGAGTTCATTGACGAGCTGTCCAACTGGTACGTGCGCCGCTCACGCCGCCGCTTCTGGGATGGCGATCCGGGCGCGCTGGCCACCTTGCACGACACCTTGAACGTGTTGACGCGGCTGCTGGCGCCGATCATCCCGTTCGTCACCGAGCGCATCTGGCAGGACTTGTTCGTCACCACCGATCCGCAGGCCGCCGAATCCGTCCATCTGACGTCCTGGCCGGAAGCGGGCGAGGTGGACGGCGAGCTGCTCGCCCAGATGGAGCTGACCCGCCGCCTGGTGGAGTTGGGCCGCAGCGCGCGGGCCGCCGCGAAGATGAAGACCCGCCAGCCGTTGCGCCGGGCGCTGGTCTCGTCCACCGCCTTGGCCGCCTTGAACGCCGAGCTGACGGCCGAGATCGAGGCGGAGCTGAACGTGCTGGCCGTGGAATCCTTCGCCCAGGCCGGCGATCTGGTCGATTACTCCGCCAAGGCGAACTTCCGCGAGCTCGGCAAGCGCTTCGGCAAGCAGACCCCGGAGATCGCCAAGCTGATCGCCGCCGCCGACGCCGCCACTTTGGCCGCCGAGTTGAAGGCGAACGGCAGCGTCACCGTGGGCGAGATCGAGTTGGGCGCCGACGAGGTGATTGTCTCGGAGCGCCCCCGCGAAGGCTGGTCAGTAATTAATGAGCAGGGCGAGACGGTCGCGCTGGATCTGGTGTTGGACGACGAATTGCGCGCCGCCGGCACCGCCCGCGAGGTGATCCGGCTGATCCAGGAGGCCCGCAAGGCTTCCGGTTTCGACGTCTCGGATCGGATCGCGTTGCGCTGGACGAGCAGTGACGCCACCACGGCAGCCGCCATCCACGCGCATCAGGAACTGATCGCCGCCGAGACTTTGGCCGTCGAGGTCGCCGAGGCCGATGAAGGCGATTTCGAAGAGAAATCACTCGGATTACGCTTCTCGTTGACGCGAATCCCGTCATAATTGGAATCTGTTTGCCGTCTTCTCGGTTTCCCTGTCACAAGGGTTATGAGAGGAGACACTATGAAAACCTTGAAAGCTGGCGTTGCGCTGGCAGTAGCAATCGCCGTCCCCCTGGGTGGCATCTTTTCCGCTGTTCCGGCCCAGGCCGAAGGCTTCAACCCCAATGAGTCGGTGGTGAGCCGCGCCGCGCTGGAGGAAATCGTCAATGATTCGGTCAACGTCAGTCTGGCCGAGAATACGGCCAAACTGGCCGCGCAGGCGCTGGCTTCCAATGCGGTGAGCGCGTTGCAGAATTCGCTGAGCGAGATCGTGGTGAACGCCGTCGGCCAGATGACCGACAAGTTCTTCACCGCCGATTCGGTGCGCAGCCTGGCCACCCCGCTGCTCAAGAAGCTGGTGCACGCGCAGCTGGAAGCCGAAGGCCTTGACGACGAACTCGGTGAGTTCGTGGATTCGGCCATTGACAAGGCCGTTTCGTCCACGCTGGTCGACAAGGTGATGGACGCGGAGATCGTGAAGTCGATCACCAAGCGCACCGTCGAGTACGCGGTGGCGGACATCATGGAGCAGGTGGACCTGGGCGACATCCTCGCCAAGAAGGTGAACGATCTGGTGCCGGCCCGCAAGGCGGCCGCCATCGACGAAATCTACAACTCCGGCCTGACCACGGTCGGCAGCGCGGACACGATGGTGAAATCGGCCGTGCCGCTGTACTGGAACGGCTCCAAGACGGTGAGCGAGAACAACGAGTCCTACTACGACTTCACCGTGGATGCTTGGAACATCAACTCCGAAGCCCGCCAGGTGTCG
>JAISTQ010000023.1 GCA_031272505.1 Propionibacteriaceae bacterium | reverse complement strand
CCACCTCGTGGCGTTGTCAGGTCAGCCGGGATACCACCAGTATCCAGGCGACCTTCCGCCTTACGATGCGGCTCCCATAGCCCATCCTCGCTACGAACCCGACTTATGAACCAACTCTTCCGCTAACTCCCGCACGGCCCGCGCTGGCGCTGGGTCTGGCTCAGTATTCGTCGTCTTCGATCCAGTCTTCTTCGACCCAGTCCTCATCTTCCACCTTGCAATAGCCGAGGACGCACTCGCCGAGTTTGTCTGCATAGGTGCAGGGTTGGCGCAGATAGGTGCAGAAGTTCCAGTTTAATTCTTCGGTGATAAATTCCCGGCCCATGGGTCGAGTCTACTTCCCAAAGGCCACCCTTGCGAACCAGCCAATCACTCATCGACCCGCAAGGAGGCGATGGCGGCTTCGATGTCAGGTTCGGCTTCGGGTTGGTTGTTGGGCACCCCGGTCGGATCTGGATACCACCCCTGCTGCGCAATCCCACCGTAGTTCAACTAGAAAGGTGCCATCTCTGGCATGACGTGGCGGACCATGTCAATGATTTCTTTTGCGGCTCTTGCGTCTTCGCGGACGTCGTCGATGGACAGTGCAGGTGCGGTGAAATCTGGGTATTCGCCCGCGTTACGCCTTCGTCGGAGCCGTTGAAACGGACGTAAAACCTTGCCCAACGGAGGATCCAGTTGGGCGTTCACCGCGTTGTACACGCCGATGTGCCCACCTTGGCTCGTTGCTCCCATCTCATGGTTACACGGTATCGAGCAAAGGGATTTCGATGTGCGGGTTTGATAGGACTGTGCTCAAGAATCCGTCATTCGGGTCGGGATTGGTGAGCGCGGAGGCGGGGACGGGGGAGATTTGGGCAGAGTTTTGTTGATAAGGGATGAAAGGGGGCGGTGGTTTTAGTACAGTTTTGGGTACTGAGAGCTGGGAGGTTTTGTGCAAAAGCAGAACGTTGTCTTTCCATTTGCGACGGGGCTGGCGTTGCTGGCGGGGACGGTCGGGCAGCCGGTGGCCATGGCTACCGTGCCCACGCCGACGAGCACGCAGTCGGTGATCAGCATTGAGGTGGGCGGCACCCGCAACGGGGACGCCATCGACCTGGTGCCCGGGGTGGTGCTGCGGCTGCGGGACGGCTCCACGGCCACGCCGGGGGCGTACGTCACCGAGAGTTGGGCGACGTGCACCTCGGACGCCCAAGGGGACTGCTCGTTCGTCATCCCAGACACCAATGTGGCGCAGCCGGCCGGCAACCGGGATCGGCGGTTCTTCATCGTGGCCGACTCGGTGCCCGCCGGATACTATTTCACGCCCACGGTGGTCACCTCCATGGACGGCTACACCTATACGGACACCCCGTACGCGATCCGCACCCCGATCACGCTGCATCCCGGCCAGACGTACACCTCCACCTCGAACTTCATGGTGACCGCCTCGGGGGTGGAGGCCTCCTCGGGCATCTTCCAGATCTCGCGCGACAACCCGGCCGCGCCCACCAAGTGCGGCATCAACGTGGCGCTGATCATGGACCTCTCCTACTCGGTGGAGGAATCGCACGCGCTGCCGCAACTGCAAGACGCCGCCAAGGGGTTGACGAACTCGCTGGTGGGCACCGACTCCCAGGTGGCCATCTACACCTTCGGGCGGTACGCGCCGGCGAACAGCACCAACGACGCCAACCACGACCTCGCCCCGGTCTCCACCCAGGCGGGCGCCGACGTGGTGAACGGCTGGATCGACGCGATCACCATCCCGGTGCCCGCGCAATCCACCAACTGGGACCGCGGCCTCTACCAGGTGGCGCAGCAGCAGGCCAACCTGCCCGCCGGGCAGCGGCGCTATGACGTGGCCATCATCATCACCGACGGCGACCCGACCCGTTTCGGCCCCGGCTCCGGCAACGGCTCGGCCTCCACCGGCATCGCCACCCGCTTCGCCGAGTTGGAGCACGCCGTCTTCTCCGCCAACGCGCTGAAAGCCCAGGGCACCCGGGTGATCGCCTTTGGCGTGGGCCCGGACGTGTCCGGTTCGGCCGCCAACCTGGCCGCCATCTCCGGCCCGGTGCAAGACTCCGACTACTACCTGCGCGACTGGAACAACGTGGCCGACGCGCTGCAGTCGCTGGCCTTGAAGGGCTGCGCGTCATCCGTCTCCAACACCGCCTCGCTGACGGTGATCAAGCAGGTGCTGCCGAACAGTTGGACCATCACCGACCCGTACACCCAGGCCGTCGCCCAAGGCGGCTGGAACATGGCCGTCAGCACTCCCGCCAGCGTCACCGTGAACGGAGGCGGCAACTCGGCCACCGGCTCCACTTCGGTGGGCACGGGCGCGGTCAGCTTCAGCGTCGATTTGGGGGCGACGACGTCAGCCGTCTTCACCGTCGACGAGCAGATCGCCGCCCAGGGTGCCCCGCTGAACAGCTACCTCCACCAGCCCTATCAAAGCGCGGACGCGAATTGCTCGCTGCTCTCCGACAGCGGCACCACGCCGCTCGCGGTCGACAACCTGGACGGCCAGGAGTCCTTCGCCGTCACCATCCGGCCTGGGGATGTGGCCTCCTGCGTGATCTACAACCAGATTCCGGCGGCCGCCCCCGCCCCGGCCAGCCTGCGGGTGGACAAGTATTGGGTGATTGACGGGGTGAGTTACCGGGACGGCGCCCAGCCCACCCAGTTCTCCGCCACCCTCTCCCTCGACGACGTGACCGCGGGCACCGGCGTCGGCCAGGCGATCCCGTACGACAACGTGAGCTGGGGCTATTCCTACACCGGCCTGCAAGTCGGGATGCTGGGTCGGATGCGCGAGAGCGTCACCTTCCCGGACGGCTGCGCCTTCGCGGACGGCCAGCCGGACAACCCGGCCAGCCCCACCGACCCGACCCCGGTGGCGTTCTCCGGGGTGACCGGCTCCCGGACCGACTTCGACACCGGCACCCCGACCGGGCAGGTGTACAACATTCCGGTCACCTACCCGGATTCCTCCGGCGTGTACCACATCACCAGCTACACCGACGAGCTGGTGGCCGCCGACAACGGCCAGAATCGCTGGCGGATCACCAACTACGTCACCTGCGCGAGCTGGCTCTCCCTGGTGAAGTACGTGCGCGTCTCCCCGCATTTCCAGTTGCCGTACCAGACGCCGTTCAGTTGGAAGCTCAGCCTCGTCAACACCGAGGATCCGACGGATTACGTGGACGTGACCCCGGGCGTGATCTTCGGCGACGCCCACACCGGCACCTATTTCACCGACCAGAAGTGCGGCGCGAACCCGCTGGCGCTGAACTGCTACCCGGACGACTCCACCTACGCGAACTCCGAGCCGATCGCCGTCAAACCGGGGGTGCTCTACACCCTTTCGGAGTCGAACACCCAGGTGGGCGCGCGCGCCTACGCGCAGGAACTCGCGCACGGGGCGGCCGGGAAGCTGGTGAGCGGGGCGACCGGCTCCTGGCAGTGCATCCCGTCTGATCCGGAGACCGGCGCGGCGCTGGGCCCGCCTTTCCCCGACGGCGACCTCGGCCAGGTGCTGATCCCGGTGGGTACCCAGTTGACGATCTGCACCGCCTACAACGACACCGCCGAATTCACCGCCACCAAGACCGTCGAAGGCGGCACGGCCACCGCCGCCGACTGGACGTACACCGTCACCCCGTCCGGGACGGTGAAAGCCGGAGCGCCCGAGATCACCGGGGTGGGCTGGGGAATCCCGAGCCGGATCCTGCCGCGTCAGGAGTACACCATCGCGGAGAGCGCCGGCCCATCCGGATACAAACTCACCAGCTTGCAGTGCAGTTGGCACGCGCCAAGCTCCGTGGACGGCTACGAGTACGTCCACCACAACAATGAGGACATCACCGCGAACCCGAAGCTGACGGTGATGGGCGACTTCACCGCCACCTGCAGCTTCACCAACACCGCGCTGACCGATCTCAACATCACCAAGCAGGCGGTGGGCGCGCCCACCGGCGGGCTGCACGTCGGGGACAGCTACTCCTATTTGATCACGGTGACGGCGGGGAGCGCCTTCGACGCCAAGGACGTGCGGGTCACCGACACCATTCCCGCCGACTTGACGGTGAACGGCGCCAGCTTCCAGGGCACGCCGGAGAACTGCACCTGGGGCACTCCCTGCGCCTGGACAGTGCAGGTGGACGGCAACACGGTCACCGCCACCGCGCCCGGATTGGCGGCGGGCAAGTCCGCGGTGATCAAGGTGGACGTCACGGTGAAAACCGCGTCGTCCAAGCTGACGAACACCGCGTGCGTCACCGCTGCCAACGTGGATGGCCAGAAATGCGCCGATGTGGACGTGCCGCCGACTTCGCCGACGCCCACTCCCGAGCCGACTGATTCGCCGGAACCCACCCCGGAGCCGACGCCCACCACGCCGCCGCTCCCGGTGACCGGCGCTGATCCTTCCGCCCCCACCTTCATCGCGTTGCTGTTCGTGGTGGCGGGCGCCTATTTGGTCAGCCGGCGTCGCCGGTAGGCCGCTCGTGCCGGGGGTTTTTCGGCAGCGTCAAGCCACTCCCCGATAGGGAAACTGGCGAAACCTGGCTACTTCACCTTGCCGGAAGTCTTGGTGGAACTCCACGCGCTGGAATAGGTGACCCCGCCGGTCTTCCGATAGGCGAGCAACTCGAACTGGTACTTCTTGCCCTTCTTCAAACCCTTGATGGTGACCGAGGTGGACTTCGCGGAGACTGACTTCGTCTTCCAGGCGGTGGTGCCGGACTGCCGGTAGCGCAGCGTCAGCTTGGAGAGCTTCGCCTTGGTGTTCTGCTTCGCCCAACTGACCTTCACCGAGCCTTTCGCGGCGGTGGCCCTCGAAATCTTCGGCGTCTTCGGCACGATGGAGAAGGACAACGTCTTGGTGCCGGTGAACCGGCCCAGGCCGGTGATGGTGATGGTGCCCTTGCCGACAGCGGTGTTCGCGCCGGTGGCGGAGACCTTGTAATCCTTGTTCAGGGTGAATTTCACCCCGTCGCCGGTCACCGAGAAACCGGACTTGATCTTCTTGCCGGTGAACGACTTTTCGGCCACCGAGAAGTACACGCTGGACAGGCTCACTTCGCCTTCCGGCCAGACCACGTAGACGGTGAAGGAGACGGTCTTGCCGGAGAAGGTGACGTTGACCGTCTGCTTGCCAATCGTATGCACGTCGACGCTGGAGACCGTCACCCGGCTGTCGGTGAGCGGAATCGTCTCCGAGGTGCCGTCCGGGTAGCCGACGATGAGGTTGCCGACCTTGACGTTGCCGGCCGAGTTGGCCAGGATCGTGCTCGGCTGGGTGCCATCCAGCGTCAGCGAGATGTTGGCCTGCTTGGAGAGCGAGGGCAGCACGAAGTTGCCCGAGGCATAGGAGCCCGAACGCCCCATGGAGGCCATGTCCGACCAACTCTTGCCGTCATAGCTGTAGTAGCTCTGCCCGGACTGGATCCGCTGGTTGGAAGGCACGGTGGCCAAGATGGTGTTCGAACTGGACGAGGTGTACTGCCGCTCCAACTCGATCATCGGGCCGAGGTCGTAGATCTTCTGCGTCTGGTATTTCACCACCACCGCGTACTTCGTCCCCGCCTTGAGGTAGATCGGCGCGGAGAGCGGGACGGTCTGGATGCCATAGGGCACGTTGCCGGCGCTGCCCGACGAGGCCGACAGGGTGCCCGAGGTCGGGGTGGTGGAGACGTTGGTGTAGACGTTGACGGTGTAGCTGTTGCCGACGCTCGCGTTCGAGACCATCACGGCCTCCAGCGTCTGCGCGGTACTCGCGGTGTAGACGTTGGACGCGTAGACCACGCCGCCGGTGTACGACGGCAGCGCCATCGCGGCGTTCACCGAGTAGCTCTGGTTGATGTCGTAGGTGTCCGGGCTGGTGAGCGAGTAGTAGTTGAAGTCGGAGACCGTCTTGTCGTAGTAAGACAGGTAGTAGTAGCCCTTGTCGGCCCAGCCGGTGCCCCAGGAGTTCTGGATGATCCAGGCGCCCGGGCCAGGCGGGTTGGGGGAGCTGGTGGCGTTGCCGGACGAGTTCGACTTCACCCACGTGGAGTTCGCGGAAATCTTGTCGTTCCAGCCGACGATGGTCACCGAGTGGTCGGTGGAGCCGGTGTTCCCGTACACCAGGTACGGCGAGTTCAAGGTGAAGGGCGGACCCATGATGTTGATGGCCACCGGGCCATAGTTGTACAGGTAGAACTTCACCTGGTCAATGGCGTCCATGTTGAAATCGCCGGAGGAATCCCAGGCGATCGGCAGGCTGACGGCGTGGTCAAGGTGCCACACCGAGGACTCGATGGCGCTCGCCGAGGTGATCGGGCTGGGATCGGGGTATGACGTCGGGTACGGGTACTGCGACTCCAAGGCCGGGCCCCAATAGTTGGAGGCGGAGCCGATGGTGTCCGGGAAATCGCCGCCCACGTCCAGCGGGCTGGTGTTCGTGTAGGCGAGCCCCTCCGGCCCGTAGGCCGCGTAGGCGAGGAACTTGGGGCTGAGCTTGGCCTTCGCGGTGTTCACCGAGGAAACCAGGCCGTTGGTCACCAGCGAGGCGCCGGCCACCGCGGTGGCGCTGAACGTCCAGCAGGTGCCGTAGGCGCCTTGGTCGCGCACCGGCAGCACCTTGGTGGTGCCCCGCATGTCGAACGAGGTGGGATAGCTGCCCGCCTGCGGCAGGTGGGTCACTTCTTTGGTCTCATACAGGCGGGGTTTGGTCTTCCGCTCGTCACCCTGGACCAGGGCCACCGGCGCCAACGGATCGACGACCTCGTCGTCCGCCACCGCTGCCGGAGCGACCGACAGCAACGACGCCGCCAAGGCCAAAGACAACAACAAGCTCGTCCGCTTCATGAGAACCTCTCTTCTCCGAGTTGAAATACCCAAGACCAAAGCTACCAAGGGCAAACAAGGCTATCCTATCTAAGGGACTTCTCCCGGCGCAGCGGATTCAAAAGGAAAGGTGAAAAAGTATGAAAGAAAGAAACGGAGCTTTCGATTTAGCCCTGATTGCGGTGTTTGCCGCACTTACCGCAGTTTGCTCGCTGATCCCCGGAATCCAGCTTCCCGTCGGGGTGCCGATCACGCTGCAGACCCTCGCGGTGCTGCTCGCCGGGCTGGTGCTCGGGCCGTGGCGCGGCTTCCTCGCCGTCTTGCTGTATCTGGCGGTCGGCTTCGCCGGGTTGCCGGTGTTCGCCGACGCCACCGGCGGGCTGGTGGTCTTCGAGATGCCGTCAATCGGCTACCTGCTCTCCTTCCCGTTCGCCGCCTTGGCGGCGGGCGCGTTGGCGAAGCTGTTCGTGAAGCTGGCCTGGAAGGGGCAGGCGGGCTGGCTGATCGGCTCCGCCATCGTCACCTCGCTGATCGTGGTGGACATTCCGGGCATCATCGGAATGATGGTGGTGCTGCGGGTCGATTTCTGGGCGGCGTTCGGGTACAACCTGCCGTTCGTCCCCGGGGATCTCGCCAAGTGCGTGATCGCCGGGTTGATCGCGGTGGTGGTACACAAGGCCTTCCCGGTGCTGCTGGCCGCCAAAGCGCCGGTCACCGCCTGATGATCGAATTCGTTGACGTCGCCGTCCGGGTGCGGTTGCCGCAGGCCGGGCAGACCGCGGTGAAGACGCTGTTGGAGGACGTCAACCTACAACTTTCCGAGCACCGGATCGCGGTGATCGGGGCCAACGGTTCGGGCAAGTCGACGCTGCTGCGGCTGATCAACGGGCTGATCGAGCCGGATCAGGGCAAAGTGCTGGTGGACGGGCTGGACACCCTCCGGGAAGGCAAGCAGGTGCGCGGCCAAGTGGGGTTCATCTTCACCGACGCGCTGTCGCAATTGCTGCTCTCGACGCCGCTGGACGACGTGGAACTGTCCTTACGCGCGCGCGTCAAAGACCGCACCGAGCGTCGGGAGGCCGCCCGGGCGCTGTTGGCCGAACGCGGGCTGGCCGAAGTGGCGGAGCAGAGCGTCTACGACCTCTCCGGCGGGGAGCGGCAACTGGTGGCGCTCACGTCAATCCTGTCGCTGCAACCGCAGGTGGTGGTGGCCGACGAGCCGACCACGCTGCTCGACCTGAAGAACAAGTATCTGGTGCGCAAGGCGTTCAACGCCCTGGAGCAGCAGTTGATCTACGCCACCCACGACCTGGATTGGGCGGAAAAAGCCGACCGGGTGATCGTGGTGCACCGGGGCCGGGTGGTCGCCTCCGGGCTGCCGGAGCAGTGCATCCGGCACTATTTGGAGTTGATGGATTCGTGAACCAGGTCTTCAAGCTGTACGTGCCCGGCGATTCGCTGCCGCACCGGCTCGGCGTGGGCTGGAAATACCTGTTGATGTTCGTGTTGGTGGCCGTCGGCGTGGTCTTCGCGCTCTGGTGGCTCTCGCTGGGGCTGTTGGCGGTCGCCGTCGGCTTGGTGCTGCTGACACGGGTGCGGCCCGGCTACGCGCTGCGGCTGAGCTGGGGGATTTGGCTGCTGGTGGCGCTGCTGGCGATCTACCAGGTGGCGGTGGGGCAGTATTTCCTGGCGATTGCCGTCCCGGCGAATCTGGTGACGGCCGTCTATGCCGCCCGGATGTTGACGATTTCCACCCCGGAGGGAGTCTTGGTGGACGCCCTGATCTCCGCCTCCCGGGTGCTGCGGCCGTTCGGCGGCAACCCGGAGAAGATCGGCCTGGCGGTGGGCATCATGATGCGTTCCATCCCGATGCTGTTCGATTCGTTCGCCGCGGTGCGGCAGGCGGCGTTGGCGCGCGGACGGAACCGCAGCCCCTTCGCGGTGGTGGCCCCGGTGGTGGTGCGGGCGGTCGGTTTTGCCCAGGACACCGGAGCGGCGCTGGCGGCGCGCGGGCTGGGGGAATAGGCTGGGAGCATGAGCGAGCAAGTGCCCGAGACCGGGATTGAGTCCGTGGACGCCGCGTTGGCGGCGGTGGATCCGCAAGCACCGTTGGAGGAGCGCCTGGGGCAGCTCGCCGAAGCCGTGGACAAGGTGCAGCAGGCGCTCAGCGAATGACGCGGCTGGATGCGGAGCTGGTCGCCCGGGCGTTGGCGCGCTCCCGGGCCAAGGCGCAGCAGGCAATCGCGGCCGGGCAGGTGAGCGTGGACGGCAAGCTGGCGGTGAAGCCCGCCCAGGCCGTCACTTCAAAGAGCAAGATCGTGGTGGCGGATGCCGATCCGTATGTTTCGCGGGCGGCCCACAAACTGCTGGGGGCCTTGCGCGATTCGGGCACTGCGGTGCCGGCGCGGGTGCTGGATGCCGGAGCCTCGACCGGCGGCTTCACCCAGGTGCTGTTGCAGGCGGGGGCGCAGGTGGTCTACGCGGTGGACGTCGGGCATGGGCAGTTGGACGCCGGGCTGCGCGCCGATCCGCGGGTGCGGGTCGCCGAAGGGCTGAACCTGCGCGATCTCACCCTGGCTGACGTGGCCGGCGAGCCGGTGGGGCTGGTGGTGGCCGACGTCTCGTTCATCTCGTTGAAACTGCTGCTCGCGCCCATCTTGGCGGTGTTGGACCAGTCGGGAGCGGCGTTGCTGCTGGTGAAACCGCAATTCGAGGTGGGCCGGGCCGGGTTGGACGGCCAGGGCGTGGTGCGCGATCCGGCGCTGCGGGCCCAGGCGGTGGCGGAAGTGGTGCAGGCGGCCGCAGCCCTCGGCTGGGAGTGCGTCTGGCAAGCCGAGAGCCAGTTGCCGGGTGAGCATGGGAACGTCGAGGTGTTCGTCAAGCTGCGCGCGTCAGCATGACGGCCAGCGCAGATGGGGGCGGCGGAATCCGCTGCGCATGATGTCCAGGCTGGTGCACTTCCAACCGTCGTACTGCAGGCACAGCCGGGCGCCGACGGTGACGCTGCGGGAGCGATGCCCTGGGCGGGGGTGTTTCAAGTGGGCGGTCAGCTCGACCACGGAAGCGCTGTTGCGCTGATACTTGATCTGGTTCAACTGCAATCCCTGGATATGCACCTCGCGGCCATTGCTGTCCAGCCATTGCAGCAGGCTGCGCGGGAACCATTTCCCAAGCTGGCTGAGCGGACGCTGGCCCGTCAACGCCTCCATGGTGAGTTGGATCACGTGGCGGCACTGGCGCGCGAAGAGATCCTCGCGGCATTTCGGCGCCGGCGGGTCGGGTTCTTTGACCAAAGGCAGCTTCGGCTGGAGCCACTTGGGCAGCGGATGCGATGATCGCCAGTCTGGATCGAAAAAGGGGCCGGGCAAGGCAATAGTCATGGGTACTCCATTGTTGTGCTGGGGGTTGTCGTCTTCCGGGGGGAGACGACGCAATTCAAACTCGCCAGCGCCGCGAAAAAAAGGGCTGACCGCAATCTGTGGACAACTTGGGCAACACGTCGAAACTATGCACAGATTAAGTAGGGGGTCTTGATTTTTCGGGCGGGCAAGAGTATGCGGAAGCCTCCCATCATGGCGGAGCTTGGATAAATGTCAGTGGGGGACGATAGGGTTTGTCTCGTGAGTATTCGAGCTGTCGCGGTGACGTTGCACCCCAGTCGTCCGGAGGCCTTGCGGGCGGCGCTGAGCTTTTGCGCGGGCATGGCCGAGGCCGGCATCACGGTGCTGGCGGATCGCGCCGGGCGGCAGTCGCTGCAGCTTGCGGGCGTGCCGCCGGAGAATCTCGCCTCGCTGAGTTCGCAGACGCCGCCGGAGTTGGCGGTGGTCTTCGGCGGGGACGGCAACATCCTGCGGGCCGCCGAGTGGGCGGTGCCCCGGCAAGTTCCGGTGCTCGGGGTGAATCTGGGGCACGTCGGATTCCTCGCCGAATTGGAATCGGCGGACATCATCGAGCTAATCGAACGAGTGATCGAGAAAGACTACAAGGTGGAGCGTCGGCAGACGGTGGACGCCACCGTCTTCGATGCCGAGGGGGCGCAGGTGTGGCACTCTTTCGCCGTCAACGAGTGCTCGATTGAGAAAAACGCCCGCGAACGGATGATCGAAGTCTTGGTGCGCATCGATTCGCGTCCGCTGTCGCGTTGGGCCACCGACGGGGTGCTGGTCGCCACTCCGACGGGCTCCACCGCCTATGCCTTCTCGGCGCACGGGCCGGTGGTCTGGCCGGGGGTGAAGGCCCAGTTGTTGGTGCCGCTCAGCGCCCACGCGCTATTTGCCCGCCCGATGGTGCTCGGCCGGGATACCGTGGTGGACGTCGAGATCCTGCCCGCCGCGGCCGGGGTGGTGTGGTGTGACGGCCGCCGCACCTTCGACCTGGTGCCCGGGATGCGGGTGCACACCAAGGTCGGCGCGCATGAGCTGTTGTTGGCCCGCACCTCCGAGCAGCCGTTCGTCACCCGGCTGGTGCGCAAATTCGGGCTCCCGGTGGACGGTTGGAGAGGTGGCGCCTAGTCGTTATGTTGAGCGAGCTGCGGATTGTCGATCTGGGGGTGATCTCGGAGGCGGTGCTGGAGCCTGATCCGGGCTTCACGGTGGTCACCGGGGAAACCGGTGCCGGAAAGACGATGGTGGTCACCGGCCTCTCGCTGCTCGCCGGGCAGAAATCGGATACCAAGCTGGTGCGCCAAGGCGCGGAGCGGGCTTTGGTGGAGGGCCGGGTGGCGGTAGACGCGGACGAGTTGGGGGCGGTCGCCGAAGACGGCGAGGTGTTGATCGCCCGGCAGTTGTTCGCCAGCCGCTCCCGGATCACCGTCGGCGGCGCCCAGGTGACGGCCGCGCAGGCCCAGGAGTTGGCGGATGCCTGGGTGGAGATTCACGGCCAGTTGGAGCAGGTGAAGCTGGCCCAGGAGGGGCGGCAGCGGGCGTTGTTGGATCAATTCGCGGGCGTCAGCGTCGGCCTGGGGGCGGAATACGCCGCGGCTTGGGAGGAACGCAAGGCCGTCCGCGCCCAGTTGCGGGAATTGGTCGGCCAGGCGGCCGCCCGGGCCCGCGAGGCGGATATGCTGCGCTTCGGGCTCGAAGAGATCGCGCGAGTGGGGCCGCAGCCCGGCGAAGACGTCGAGTTGGCCGCCGAATCGCGCAAACTGGCGGCGGTGGACGAGTTGCGCCAAGCCGCCCAGTCGGCGCTGGTGGCGCTCGCCGGGGATGACGAGGCGCTCACCGATGCACCGGACGCGCTGTCATTGGCGGCGGCCGCCCGCAAATCGGTCGCCCAGGTCGCCGACGCCGATCCGGAGCTGAAATCAGTGGCGGATCTGCTCGCCGACGCCGCCGCGCAGTTGGCAGATGCGGCCGCGCAGCTTTCCAGCTATCTCTCCCGGCTGGAGGCCGATCCGATCCGGCTGGAATGGATCGCGGGCCGCCGGGCCGAGTTGGCCGGGCTCACCCGCAAATATGGGGAAGACATTGCCGCGGTGCTCGCCTGGCAGGCGCAGGCGGAGCAGCGCGCCTACGAGATCGACACCTCCGACGAGACGATCACCAAGCTGCGCGTCCAGGTCGACGGGTTGGATGGCCGGTTGGCCACCCTGGCCGCCCAGATCACCGCCGCCCGCACCGCGGCGGCCGCCCGGTTGGCGGAGTTGGTGCAGGCGGAGTTGGCCGCGTTGGCGATGCCGAAGGCCCGGCTGGCCTTCGAGGTCTCCGAGTTGGCCGAGCTGGGGCCGCATGGGGCGGATCGGGTGCAGTTGCTTTTCAGCGCGAATCCGGGAGCGCAGCCCGGCCCGCTCAGCCAGATCGCCTCCGGCGGCGAGCTCTCCCGGGTGCGGTTGGCCTTGGAAGTGGTGCTGGCCGGGGCGGGCGGCGGCGATGCGCGTCCCACCCTGGTCTTCGACGAGGTGGATGCCGGGATCGGCGGCGAGGTGGCGCTGCAAGTCGGCCGTCGGCTCCAGCGCCTCG
The DNA here is from genome assembly GCA_031272505.1 of Propionibacteriaceae bacterium. Lineage (GTDB taxonomy): Bacteria > Actinomycetota > Actinomycetes > Propionibacteriales > Propionibacteriaceae > Propionicimonas. The sequence goes on along the minus strand of JAISTQ010000023.1, from coordinate 49,605 downwards.
CCCAACAGGCGCAGGTGATCGTGGTCACCCACCTGGCCCAAGTGGCCGCCTTCGCCGACAAGCACTACCTCGTCGAAAAATCAGACGACGGCTCCGTCACCACCTCCACCGTGCGCGAAGTCCGCCCTGCTGAGCGTCCCGAAGCCCTGGCGCGGATGATGTCCGGCCTGCCCACCACCCCCGAGGCCCTCAGCCACGCGAAAGAGTTGCTCTTGGCGGCTCAAGTCTGAGCGAACTGGCTTCTCAGTCTGGTAATCCGATAGGATAACAATGACAACCTATGGGGGGATCGGCTGGAACGCGCCAGCCTGGTTGCCTCATACCTAATCCAAGGAATAGGCATGAAAAAAGCTCTTATCAGTTCAGCCCTCGTGGGGGCACTCCTGTTCTCCGTGGTGGCGCCGGCGCAGGCGGCGCAATCGCAGGCGGACGCCGACGCCACCGCCACCAAGGCGGCTTTGACGCAGATCGTCTCCCCGGCGGTCGATTCGGCTTACGCCAGCATTGAAAGCACCATGGCCTCGCTGGTGAAGACGACGGTGAAGTCCACCGTCGGCACCTCGGCGTCACTGAAGACGTTCGTCAAGCCGCTGCTCACCAACGCGGTGGTGGCCGCGCTCGCCCAGTATGGGATCGAGGATCAGCGGCTCACCGATCTGGTGGACCAGGCGTTCACCACCACCCTGGAGAGCCAGCTGGTCACCAAGATCCTGGATTCGTCGTTCACCCAGGCGGTGATCGACCGCACCGTGGATTACGCGGTGGCGGACATCGTGGACCAGCTCGGCATCGACGCCGAGGCGGAAGCCGTGAAGGCCCAGCTCGTGGAGAAGATCTACAACGCCCCGTACCAGACGGTCGGCACCGCGCCCACCCAGGTGAAGGGTGATTCCAAGCCCAGCTATTCGGGCGGCATCGGGATCAACACCTCGTACTACGCCTACACCGTCAACTCCTGGAATCAAGAGTCCAGCTGTGTCGGCATCGTGCTCGCCGGGCGTTGCATCGGCGTCACCCGCTACGGCAACTCCACCCCGTCAGACATCACGGTCACCGGCTGGAACACCTCCACCATCAACACCGTGGTCTCCGCGACGGTCGGCATCAGCTCGGTCTCCAGCCTCTCCACCGCGCGCGAAAAGCTGGCCAACATCGATCTGGCCGCGGTGCTCGTCAAGGCGGTGCAGAAGGCGATCGTGGATGAGATCAAGTACCGCATCGACACCTTCATCGAGAAGGTGAAGACGCAGATCGTCACCGCGCTGCAGACGCGGTTGAAGCAGATCGGCGTGACGGTCACGCTCAGCGCGTCGGACAGCTACAAGGTCACCTTCCAGAAGATTCTGACGGCCCTGAAGGCGAAGGGGATTGAGTCGATTCCAAAGAAGTAACCCACGGGTGATTCTTAAGAAGACGTAACAGTTGGCGCGTCGCCCTTGCGCGGGGGTCGTGCGGGCATGGTACGTTGGAGACCCGTGGGAAATAGTGAAACAAAGCACATTTTCGTTACCGGCGGTGTGGTCTCCTCCTTAGGCAAAGGGTTGACGGCGTCCTCGTTGGGCAGCCTGCTGGTGGCCCGTGGGCTCAAAGTCAACATGCAGAAGGTGGATCCGTACCTGAACGTCGATCCGGGCACCATGAACCCGTTCCAGCACGGCGAGGTCTTCGTCACCGATGACGGCGCCGAGACAGATCTGGACATCGGGCACTACGAGCGGTTCCTGGACGTCAACCTGAACAAGGACGCCAACATCACCACCGGCAAGATCTACTCGCAGGTGATCGCCAAGGAGCGCAAAGGCCAATTCCTGGGCGACACCGTGCAGGTGATTCCGCACATCACCAACGAGATCAAGGCTGAGATGCTGAAGATGGCCGAGCAGAATGTGGATGTCTGCATCCATGAGCTGGGCGGCACCGTCGGCGACATCGAGGGGCTGCCGTTCCTGGAGGCGGCGCGCCAGGTGCGCCGCGAGCTGGGCCGGGAGAACACTTTCTTCGTGCACGTCTCGCTGGTGCCGTACATCGGGCCGAGCGCGGAGTTGAAGACGAAGCCGACGCAACACTCGGTGGCCGCGCTGCGCGAGGTGGGCATCCATCCGGACGCGATCGTCTGCCGGGCGGCGATGGAAATCCCGGAGGCGGTGAAACGCAAGATCGCGCTGATGTGCGACGTCGACGAGGAGGCGGTGATCGCCTGTCCGGACGCGCCGAGCATCTACGAGATTCCGAAGGTGCTGCACGGCGAGGGGCTGGACGCCTACGTGGTGCGCAAGCTCGGCCTGTCCTTCCGCGATGTGGATTGGACGGCCTGGAACGACCTGCTGCAGCGGGTGCACCACCCGAAGGAGGAGGTCACCATCGGGCTGGTCGGCAAGTACATCGACCTGCCGGACGCCTACCTTTCGGTCACCGAGGCGCTGCGCGCGGGCGGGTTCGCGAATTGGGCGCGGGTGAACGTCAAATGGGTGGCCTCTGATCTGTGTGAGACGCCGGCGGGCGCGCAGGAGCAGCTGGGGGAGCTGGACGGCATTGTCGTCCCGGGCGGCTTCGGCATCCGCGGCGTGGAGGGCAAGCTGGGCGCGTTGCGCTATGCGCGCGAGAACCAGATGCCGGCGCTGGGGCTTTGCCTCGGCCTGCAGTGCATGGTGATCGAGGCGGCCCGGAACCTGGTCGGGTTGGCGGACGCCGCGTCCACCGAGTTTGAGCCGGACACCGACGCGCCGGTGATCGCCACCATGGCCGAACAGGTGGAGATCGTCGCCGGCGAGGGGGATATGGGCGCCACCATGCGGCTCGGCGCGTATCCGGCCACCTTGAAGACCGGCTCCATCGTGGCGCACGCCTATGGCACCACGCACATCGCGGAACGGCACCGGCACCGCTACGAGGTGAACAACGCCTACCGCGACCAGTTGGAGGACGCTGGGCTGCACATTTCCGGCACCTCGCCGGATGGCACCCTGGTGGAGAACGTCGAGCTGGATCGCAAACTGCATCCGTACTATGTGGGCACCCAAGGCCACCCGGAGCTGAAATCCCGTCCCACCCGTCCGCATCCGCTGTTCGCGGGGCTGGTGAAGGCGGCGTTGCGGCGCAAGCGGGCGGCCCGGCTACCGGTAGAAGACGAATGAGCAAGCAGATTCTGGACGCGGCGCAGCTCACCGACGCCGCCATGCTCTGGCCGACGCCCCGGCGCACCATTCTGGGCCATGGGGTGATCCAGACTTTCGTGAACGACGACATCATGACGCCCGACGGGCACCTGATGCGCCGGCAGTACGCGCAGCATCCGGGCGCGGTGGGGATTCTCGCCTGGGATGACGACGACACCGTCGCCTTGGTGCGGCAGTATCGGCATCCGGTCGGCTCCGAGCTGATCGAGCTGCCCGCCGGGGTGCTGGATCATAAGGGGGAGGATCCGCTCGCGGCAGCGCAGCGCGAGTTGGCCGAAGAGGTGCTTTTGGCGGCTGACCAGTGGCAGGTGCTTTCCGATCTGCTTTCCACCCCAGGGGCCACCCAGGAGGCTTTGCGCATCTATCTGGCCCGCTCGCTGCGCGACGTGCCGCGTCCCGCCGGGTTCGTGCTGGAGGGCGAAGAGGCGGAAATGGGCCGCTTTTGGGCCAAACGCGAAGACCTGCTGGCGGCGATCTTCGCCGGCAAGGTGCAGAATCCGTCGTTGACGCATGGGCTGCTGGCCTTGGAGTACGCGCGGGCGAACGGGCTGCTGGAGCAACTCCGTCCGGGCGACGCGCCGTGGCCGATCCGCGAGTCGATTGCCGCGCAGACGGCGATCGCGGAGATCATCATCGATGGATGAGGTCGTCGCCGATTATCTCGACCACCTGGCTGTCGAGCGGGGGTCGTCGGCGAACACCGTGGCCGCATATCGGCGGGACTTGCAGCGGTATCTGGAGTTTTTGGGCGGGCTGGGCCGGGCCACGATAGGCGAGGTCACCGAAGGCGACGTGGACGCATTCGCCATCTGGCTGACGTCTAAATCGATGGCATCATCGTCGGTGGCGCGGGCGCTGATCGCGGTGCGCGGGCTGCATCGCTTCGCGCTGGTCGAGCGGCTGGTGGACGTCGACGTCACCGCCACCGTGAAGCCGCCGAAGCTGGGCCGCTCGCTGCCGCACGCGCTCGATTTCTCCCAGGTGCAGGCGTTGTTGGAGGCTCCCGACGTGGACACCGTCGCCGGGCTGCGGGATCGGGCGTTGCTGGAGTTGCTCTATGGCACCGGGGCGCGCGTCTCCGAGGCGTTGGCGCTGGATCTGGATGACGTGAGCGCGGCCTTGGGCGCGGATTCGCTGCGGCTCTTCGGCAAAGGCGCAAAGGAGCGGATGGTCCCGCTGGGCTCCTACGCGAAGGCCGCGATTGAGGCCTGGCTGGTGCGCGGCCGCCCGGAATGGATCAAGAAGGGCCGCGGCACCCCCGCCTTGTTCGTCAACTCGCTGGGCCGTCGGCTGTCCCGGCAGAGCGCCTGGGCGATCCTGCGCGCGGCCGCCGAAAAAGCCCATCTCGGCGTCGAGATCAGCCCCCACACCTTGCGTCACTCCTTCGCCACCCACCTGCTCGACGGCGGCGCCGACGTCCGCGTCGTCCAAGAACTCCTCGGCCACGCCTCCGTCACCACCACCCAGATCTACACCTTGGTCACCGTCGACCACCTCCGCGAGGTCTACCTCACCTCCCACCCCCGCGCGCGCTAAGCCTACGAGCCGCAGACGAGGGTGGTTTTGCCGTTTTTCGTGACGATCTTGCAGCCGGCTTTGATGGTCTTCGTGGAAGCGGCCGACCGGCCAGCACAGCCATTCAACTATTGGGCCACCGAGCCTGACCAGTGTCGGGAAAAGTCGATCCACAGGATCGGCTTTTGATCTCGTGGGAGAGCCAACCCCCAAGAAAAGCCGCCGGAAGCAGAAGAGCCCAGCTAGAGCGTCGGCAATGTAATGGGGGAACGGCCCCAATCATGAGGAATTCGGCTTGTTTGCGATTTTGGGGCCGTTTCGGCAGGCTGGGCGGAGCCCGGTTACGCTCAGCGACCCACGGTCCTGCGTTCAAGAACGGCCCCGATTCTCGAAAACCGGCGGTTTTTGGAACATTGGGGCCGCTATAGCCGGGACAGGTGGTGGCGGCCCAGGCTACCGTCGGCCGTGGCGATTCAGAGGTACCGCGTTTATGTGGCGATGACGACGGGGAGGATCATGGGGCGGCGGCGGTATTGTTTGGAGACCCATTGGCCGATGGTGCGGCGCAGGATTTGTTGGAGTTCGTAGGTGTCGGTGGTGCCGTCTTGGAGGGCGGCGGCCAGCGAATCGCCGAGGGTCTGGCGGATTTCGTCGAAGACGGATTCGTCGGCGACGAAGCCGCGGGCGTTGATGTGCGGCTCGGAGACCACCAGTTTGCGGCGCAGGTTGACGGCGGCGACCACGGTGATGAAGCCGTCCTCGCCGAGGATCTTGCGCTCGGAGAGCTCGTCATCGCCGATGTCCCCGACGCTCTGGCCGTCCACGAAGATGTACTCGGCGTCCAACTGGCCGACGATGCGGGCCACCCCGTCCTTGAGGTCGATCACCGAGCCATCCTCGGCGACCAGCGCCCGCTCTTTGGGGACGCCGGTGGCGATGGCCAGCTTCGCGTTGGCGATCAGGTGCCGGGCCTCGCCGTGCACCGGCAGCGCGTTCTTCGGTTTCAGGATGTTGTAGCAGTAGAGCAGCTCGCCCTCGGAGGCGTGGCCGGAGACGTGCACCTGGGCGTTGCCCTTGTGCACCACCGTCGCCCCGTTGCGCATCAGCCGGTTGATCACCCGGTAGACGGAGTTTTCGTTGCCGGGGATCAGCGAGGAAGCCAAAAGCACCACGTCCCCCTCGCCGGCCTCGATAATCGGATGCTCCAGGTTCGCGATCCGGCTCAACGCGGAGAGCGGCTCGCCCTGGGAGCCGGTGGAAATGAAGACCAACTGGTCGTCGGTGTAGTCGTCCACGTCCTTGAGGTCGATCAAGGCGGAATCATCCACATGCAGGTAGCCGAGCTCGCGGGCGATGGCCATGTTGCGCTGCATCGAGCGCCCCACATAGACGCCCTTGCGGCCATGTTTGACGGCGACGTCCAGCACCTGCTGCACCCGGTGCACATGCGAGGCGAAGCAGGCCACGATCAGCTTTTGCTTGGCCTGCGAGAAGACCCGCTCCAACGCGGGCTCGATGGTGCGCTCCTGCGGGGTGAAGCCGGGCGTCTCGGCGTTGGTGGAATCGCACATGAACAGATCGAGACCCTCCTCGCCGATCCGGGCGAAGCCGCGCAGATCGGTGAGCCGCTCGTCCAGCGGGAGCTGGTCCATCTTGAAGTCGCCGGTGTGCAGCACCGAGCCGGCCGCGGTGCGCAGGCAGATGGCCAGCGCGTCCGGGATGGAGTGGTTCACGGAAAGGAATTCGACGTCAAAGCCGCCGATCTGGATGCGGTCGCCCTCGACGACGGGGTGGAAGTTGCTCTGCGAGAGCCGATGCTCGCTGAGCTTGCCCTTGATCAAGGCCAAGGTGAGCCGGGAAGCGTAAATCGGGATGTCCGGCCGCCGCTGCAGCAGGAACGGGATGGCGCCGATGTGATCCTCGTGCCCGTGGGTGACCAGCAAGGCCTCCACGTCCTCGAGCCGATCCTCGATCAAATGCAGCGCGGGAAGAATCAGGTCGACGCCGGGCTGGTCTTCGTCGGGGAAGAGCACGCCGCAGTCGACGATGACGAGCTTTCCGTTCAGCTCAAAGGTGGTCATGTTCCGACCAATGTCCCCCAGGCCGCCCAGGGGAGTGATTCTCAGGGTATCTTTTTCGAGCCCGCCTGGCTCGCTTATCATTGAATGCATATCGCTACTATCTTACTTGGCAATTTGGGGCCGAAGGTAGTACCATTTACGTTTGGTTTGTTTTGAGCGTCAAGGAGAATCACAATGGCTGTCCCGAAGCGGAGAATGTCTAGGTCAAACACGCGGTCCCGCCGTTCGCAGTGGAAGGCGACGGCACCGACGCTCGTCACTTGCGCGAATCCGGCCTGCGAGGCCAAGCACCTGCCCCACACCGCCTGCCCCGAATGCGGCCAGTACGGCGCGAAGGGCGCGTTGCGCGAGGTTCTTGACGTCTAGTCTTCGTGAGCCGCGTACTCGATCTCTTTTCGCAGCTGGGCATCGAGATCGACACCCAGCTCTATCAGCTTGCGCTGACCCACTCCTCCTTCGCCTATGAGAACGGGCGGCTGCCCGACAATGAACGCTTGGAGTTCCTCGGTGACGCGGTGTTGGAGATCATCGTCACCGAACATCTTTACCGCTCTTTCCCGGACGACACCGAAGGTCGCCTGGCGAAGCTGCGCGCTGCGGTCGTCAACGCGAAATCGTTGGCGAAGGTGGCCCGCGAGTTGGGCCTCGGCGGCGAATTGCTGCTCGGCAAGGGGGAGCTTTCCACCGGCGGCTCGGAAAAGAACTCGCTGCTGGCCGACGCCATGGAGGCGGTGATCGGGGCGATCTACCTGTCGTCGGGGTATGCCGGGGCGTCCCGTTTTGTGCATCACGTCATCGATCCGCTAATCGAACAGGCGGTATTGACGGGCGCAGGCCTGGATTGGAAGACCAGCCTGCAAGAGTTGGTTTCGCAGCGCGATCTGGGCACCCCGATCTACGAGGTGGAAGAGGATGGCCCGGATCACTCCAAGGTTTTCACCGCCTGGGTGCGGCTCGGCGATTGGGTCGGGCCCGCTGGCGAAGGCACCTCCAAGAAGCAGGCCGAGCAAGGCGCGGCTCGCGGCGCCTACCAGCAGCTCCATGCCTGAGCTTCCCGAGGTCGAGACGGTCCGGGCCGGGCTGGCGCCACATATTTCCGGACGGACAGTCACCCACGTCGAGGTGTTGCACCCGCGCGCGGTGCGCCGCCACCAGGGCGATTTCGCGGAGGCGCTGCGGGGACGGACGCTGGGGGAGCCGCAGCGGCGCGGCAAGTTCCTCTACATTCCGTTGGAAGCCGCCAGCGCGCTGTTTTTGCACCTGGGCATGAGCGGGCAGGTGCGCGTCGGCGACGCCGGGCACCAACACGACCGGGTGGTGTTCACGTTGGACGACACCGTGCGGGTGCGGTTCGTGGACCAGCGCACCTTCGGGGCGGTTTGGATCGCGGACGACTGGCAGACGGAGTTGGGGCACATCGCCTTGGATCTGTTCGATCCACGGCTGGATCTGGACGCGCTGGCCACCCAAATCGCCAGCAGCGGCCGGGAGATCAAGCGGGTGCTGCTGGATCAGGGGGTGGTCTCCGGGATCGGCAACATCTACGCCGACGAATCGCTGTGGCGGGCCCAGGCGCATTACCGGGCTACCGGCGTCAAACTCGGCAAAAAGCGCGTCAAGGCGCTGCTGGAGGCGGCAAAGGAAGTGATGGCGGAGTCGCTGGCGGCCGGCGGCACCTCCTTCGACTCGCTCTATGTGAATGCCCACGGCGAACCCGGCTACTTCACCCGCTCCCTGGCCGTCTATGGCCGCGAAGGCCAGCCCTGCCCGCGCTGCGCCACCGCGATCAAGCGCGAGCCGTATTTGGGCCGGTCGTCATATCTGTGTCCCCGCTGCCAGCGCAAACCCCGATAGAGTGTGGGCTTGTGAAACGGTTCCGGGCATCCATGACGCAACTGGGCAAGTTCGCCCTGGTGGGCGGCATCGGCGTGATTGTGAACCAGACCATCTTCGTGCTCGCCAACATCGTGGGCCGCGACCTGCTCGGGGTGCGGGATCGCGGGGTGCTCTTCCCGATTCCGTTCACCGAGTTCAACATCCGCAACTACCACCTGTACATGCTGCTCGGCTTCCTGGTGGCGAATCTGGGCAACTTCCTGCTCAACCGCGCCTGGACGTTCAAATCCGACAAACACGCCAGCTTCTGGCGCGAATACCTGCCTTTCCTCGCCGTCGGGCTGGCCGCCCAGGTGGTCGGCTTCCTGCTGATGACGCTGCTGATGAACCCCACCTCGCCGCTGTGCCTGCCCGATGCGATCTTTGACGATTCGTCCGGCCTGCGCACCAAGAGCTACTGGGCGAATTTGATCGTGATCGTCTGCGTCACCCCGGTGAATTTCCTGCTCAACAAAGTGTGGACGTTCCGAGCCATCCGTTCCAAGGGCGACAATCCCGAAGAAGCGGTGGATTCACCGTTAGAATGACGGAGAGCCAACGCCACGGCTGGTAGGGAGGAAGACTTGTATCTCAAGAGCTTGGTGCTGCGTGGCTTTAAGTCTTTCGCCTCCACCACCACCCTGCGCTTCGAGCCGGGGGTGACGTGCGTGGTCGGCCCGAACGGGTCGGGCAAGTCGAACGTGGTGGACGCGCTCTCCTGGGTGATGGGCGAGCAGGGGCCGAAGACGTTGCGCGGCGGCAAGATGGAGGACGTCATCTTCGCCGGCACCTCAAAGCGGGCGCCGCTGGGCCGGGCAGAGGTGGTGCTCACCATCGACAACTCGGACGGGGCGCTGCCCATCGAATACTCCGAGGTGACGATCTCGCGTACCATGTTCCGCTCTGGCGGCTCCGAATACGCGATCAACGGGACACCCTCGCGGCTGTTGGACATCCAGGAACTGCTCTCCGATTCCGGCATCGGCCGGGAGATGCACGTGATCGTGGGGCAAGGGCAGTTGGACACGATCTTGAACGCCACCCCGGAGACCCGGCGCGGCCTCATCGAGGAGGCGGCCGGCATCCTGAAGCACCGCAAACGCAAGGAGCGGGCGCAGCGCAAGCTGGACGCCACCGCGGCGAATCTGAACCGGCTGCAGGATCTGATCGGCGAGTTGCGCCGGCAGCTCAAGCCGCTGGGCAGGCAGGCCGAGGTGGCCCGCAAGGCGCAGTCGGTGCAGATCCAGGCGCGCGACGCGCAGGCGCGGATCTGGGCGGACGACTACCAGCAGGCGCAGGCGCAGTTGGAGTCTGACGCGGCGGCTGAGGCGGCGATCAACGCCCGGCGCGAAGAGTTGGAGCAGGCGTTGACGCAGGCGCGGGAAGCCGAGGAGGCGGCCGAGGCGGCGCTCGCCCAGACCGTCCCCGCGTTGACGAAAGCCCAGGAGACGTGGTTCGCCTTCGCAGGCTTGAAGGAACGGGCGCAGGCCACCGGGTCGATTGCGGCCGAGCGGGCCCGGCATATCGCGGACGCGCTCTCGGCGGAACGGCCCGGCCGGGATCCGGAGGCGATTGAGCGCGAGGCGGAGCGGGCCCGGCAGGCGGTGGCGAAGCTGGAGGCCGAGTTGGCCGAGCGGGCGGCAGCCTTGGAGGCGGCCACCGCGAAACGCACTGCGGCCGAGGCGGAGGCGGCGCAGGCGGACGCCGAGTATGCGGCCCAGCAGCGGGCGGCGGCGGATCGCCGCGAGGGCTTGGCGCGGCTGGACGGCGAAGTGCACCTGATGCGTTCCAAGGCGCAGGCGGCGGCGGACGAGATCGAACGCTACACCGAACTGGCGGCGGCGGAGGCGGCCAAAGAGGCGGAAGCCCGCCACGAATATGGTTTGTTGGAGACCGAATTGGCCTCCTGGTCGGCCACCGAGCCGGCGCTGGACGCGGCCTTCGAGCAGGCGGCCGCGGCGGCGGAGGCCGCCGAGAAGACCCTCGCGGAGGTTAAGGACGCGCACACGGCGGCGGCGGCGGCCCGGGGTGGGCTGGCCGCCCGGCTGGAGGCGTTGCAGTTGGGCTTGAGCCAAGGCGGCGCCGAGGAGGCGCTGCTGGCCACGGCGGGGAAGCTGGACGGCCTGCTGGGGGCGGCGGCGGCGTTGATCACCGTCCCGAAAGGCTACGAGGCGGCGTTGGCGACGGCGCTGGGCGCGGCCGCGGACGCGGTGGCGGTGCTCGGCCTGGGTTCGGCGGTGGCCTCGTTTGAGCATCTGCGCAAGGAAGATTTGGGGCGGGCCGGGCTGTTGCTGGCCGACGCCGAGGTGCGGGTGGATCGCAAATCCTGGCCGAAGCTGCCCGAGGGGGAGTACGCCCTCGACATCGTCAAGGCTGACGAGCGGCTGCTGCCCGCGTTGGGCCGGGCGTTGTTCAAGGTGGCGGTGGTAGCGAACGACTCGCAGGCGTTGGCGTTGGTGAAAAAGCTGCCCGAGGTGACGGCGGTCACCAAGGCCGGCGATCTGTTCAGCACTTGGTTCGCGGTCGGCGGCTCGCAGACTGGCCCGTCGTTGATCGAGTTGCAGTCGGCCGTCAAAGAGACCGAAGCCCAGTTGGCGGAAAAGCAGGCCGAGGTGGAGCAGTTGCGTTTCGCCCAGGCGGAGGCCGAAAACGCCTTAGCGCAGGCCCAGGAGGCGGAGGCGGCCGCGCTGGCCCGGCTGAACGAATCGGATGCCACCCATTCGGCGCTGGCGGATCAGGCTTCCGGCTTGAAGCAGCGGATCCATTCGGCTTCCGAGTTGGCGGTCAAGTATCGGCAGCAGGCCGCGCAGACCGAGGCGGCCCGGAAGGCCAGCCTGGAATCGTTGGCGGCGTTGGAGGAGCGGCTGCAGCGGGCGAGCGTGGAGCCCGACGAGCAGGTGCTCGATCCGGTGGAGAAGGAGCGGTTGGCGGATTTGGCGGCGGTGGCCCGTCAAGACGAGATGCAGGCGCGGCTGGCGCATTCGACGATCAATGAGCGGGTGCGGGCGATGGCCGGGCAGGCGGAGACTTTGGCGCGTTCGGCGCAAGCGGAGCGGGATCGGCTGGTGGCCGACGAGCAGCGCCGCGAGAGGCTGGCCGCCGAGGCGGTGGTGGCCGCCGGCGTGCAGCAGGCGGTGAAGTGGCTGGCCGGGCAGTTGGAGACGGCGTTGGCGCAGGCGGATGCCGTCAAACAGCAGGCGGCGGAAGCGCGCACCCAGGCCGACGAGCAGTTGCGCCAGGCGCGCGGCGGTGGCCGGGATCTGGCGAAGCAGTATGAGGTGCTGATGGATTCGGCGCACAAGGATCGGATCGCGAAGGCCGAGCAGCAGATGGTGTTGGACGCGATCGCGGCAAAGGCTTTGGAGGAGTTGGGCCTGGACGCCGAGACGCTGGTGGGCGACTACGGCCCGGAGGTTCCGGTGCCCCCGCTTGCCGAGGATGAGGAGCCGCGCCCGTACGACCGGGCCGAGCAGGAGAAGCTGCTGCGCAACGCGAAACGCGATCTGGCCGTGCTCGGCAAGGTGAACCCGCTGGCCTTGGAGGAATTCGAGGCGATGCAGGAGCGGCACGCCTACCTGGCCGAGCAGTTGGAGGATCTGCGCAAGACCCGCGCGGATCTGCTGGAGATCATCGACGAGGTGGACGAGCGGATGCGCGAGGTGTTCGAGACGGCCTACGCGGACGTCGCCCGCGAGTTTGCCACGTCGTTCGCGCGGCTTTTCCCCGGCGGCGAAGGCAAGCTGTTCCTCACCGAGCCGGACAACTGGCTCACCACCGGCGTCGAGGTGGAGGCGAAGCCGGCCGGCAAGAAGGTGAAACGGCTCTCGCTGCTCTCCGGCGGGGAGCGCTCGTTGACGGCGATCGCCTTCCTGGTGTCGCTGTTCAAAGCCCGGCCCAGCCCGTTCTACATCCTTGACGAGGTGGAGGCCGCCCTCGACGACACCAACTTAGAAAGGCTGCTGCAGATCTACGAGGAGTTGCGCGCCGACAGCCAGCTTTTGATCATCACCCACCAGAAACGCACCATGGAAGTCGCCGACGCCCTCTACGGCATCACCATGGGCGCCGACGGGGTCTCCACGGTGATCTCGCAGCGGCTGCGGGATAAGTAGCCTGTGGATAACTGCAAATCGGGGGGTTTCAGCCCGAATTAGTAGGGTATGAAACGAAAATCGAAATCTATTGAATCGCCGTTGCGTTCGCCGGAGGATCTGGTCCTTGCGGTGCCCAAGCTGCTCGGTTTCAAGCCGGAGGAGTCGCTGGTGGTGGTCGTCACCAAGCGCAAACTCATCCAGTTGACGGTCCGGGTGGAGTTGACGGATCTGGGCCAGCCCGGCTATTTGGAGTCGCTGATCAACCGGGTGCTCACCCGTTTCCCGAAAGCCACCCTCTATTTCGTGGTCATCTCCGCGCAGCCCGAATTGATGGTGCAGGTCGCCGGGGAGGTCACCGAGCAGATGCGGGGCAAGTTCCTGGGGGATGTGATCATGGTGGCCGATGTCGGCGGCGGCAAGCCGTCGGAGGCGCCCAGCCGGGAAGATCTGGAGCTGCTGTTCGCCGGCCCGTCAGTCGAGCGGGTGCTGGAGCTGAACCAGCAGATAAAGCAGGTCAACGCGGAGTTGAAAAAGCAGCCCACCGTCCGCTGGCCGCAGCTCGCCCTGGAGTTGCTGGAAAGCGGCGACACGGATACCGACACGCTGCTGAAGCTGGCGCTGCTGGCCGCGCACTATCCCAGCCGCGAAGCCTTGATCATGCAGCTCACCCACGAGAATTCGGCTCGCTACGTGTATTGCTGGCTGCAGGTGTTGGCGCTCACTCCGCCGATCTGGCAGGAGCAGGTGTTGACGATCTTGGCTTTGGCCTGCTGGGTGGACGCCGGCGGGGTGATGCTCTCCTTGGCGCGGGATCGGCTGTTGCGGGATTTCCCGAACGCGCCGATTCTGCCGTTCCTGGTCCAGTTGCATGACAGTATCGTCCCGCCGAGCGTCTGGGATGATCTGCGGCCCCAGTTGCAGGAGTTGGTGCTCGAAGCGGCGTAGCTATCCGGGCACTAATGCGTCCACGCCCATGCCCACCAGGTAGGTGATGTTCATCGCGGCGAAGCCGACGACCACGTTGCGCAGGATCGGCTTCACCACCGAGACGCCGGAGAGCTTCGCGGCGGTGTAGCCGGTGATGAAGAGCGCGGTGATCACCGCGGCGATGGTGGCCGACAGCCGGAAATCGGCGGGAGTGAACACCATGGCCAGCAGCGGGATCAGCGAGCCGATGGTGAAGGAGAGCATGGAGGCGCGGGCCGCCACCCACGGGGAGACGGGCGCTTCGGCGTCAATCCCGAGCGCGTCGATGGAGTATTGCTCCACGTCCTTGTCGCTGAGCCCGGCGACGACTTGGTCGGCCAGTTCGGTGCTGATGCCCTTGGCCACGAAACTTTCGGCCAGTTCCTGGCGTTTCAAGGCCGGGTCCGCGTTGAAATCCTGCTGCGTCTTCCGGGTGGCGGACAGCTCCGTGTCCCGCTGCGAGGAGACGGAGACGTATTCGCCGCCGGCCATCGACAGCGCCCCGGCCACCAGGCCGGCCAACCCGGCGATGATGATGGAGTTGGTGTTCGTGGTGGCGCCGGCGACGCCGAACACCAGGCCGGCTGTGGACACAATTCCGTCGTTCGCCCCCAGCACTCCGGCGCGCAGCCAGTTCAGCCGATTGGACAGGTTCCCACTTGAAGTTTCGCTCACCTGACAAATCTTTCCGTCCTCGCCCTCCGTTCGCAAGCAAGGCAACCCTTCGTAAGCACGGGTGACTCCGTGTTAAGATTGCCGGGGATTGTTCGCAAGATTAGGAGAGACATGGCTACCGAACGGGCGACTTATGATGCGGCGGCGGCGCAGGCGCGCTGGCAGCGGTATTGGGAGGAGCATTCGACGTTTGCCCCTGCCGACGATGGCGGCAAGGAGCGGCGCTACATGCTGGACATGTTCCCGTACCCGTCGGGCGATTTGCACATGGGGCACGCCGAGGCGTTCGCGATGGGCGACGTGGTGGCCCGGTATTGGCGGCTGCGCGGCTACGACGTGATGCACCCGATCGGCTGGGATTCGTTCGGGCTGCCCGCCGAAAACGCGGCGATCGCGCACAACACCCATCCGGCCGAATGGACTTACAAGAACATCGAAACCCAGGCGGTTTCCTTCAAGCGCTACGCGCTGAGCTTTGATTGGTCGCGGCGGCTGCACACCTCCGATCCGGAGTATTACCGCTGGACGCAGTGGCTTTTCCTGCAGTTCTATCGGCGGGGGCTCGCCTACCGGAAGGACAGTTTCGTCAACTGGTGCCCCAAAGACCAGACGGTGCTCGCCAACGAGCAGGTGGTGGACGGCAAATGCGAGCGCTGTGGCGCGGAGGTCACCAAACGCAAGCTGAACCAGTGGTATTTCAAGATCACCGACTACGCCCAAAGGCTGCTCGACGACATGGACGCCATCGAAGGCAAATGGCCCAGCCGGGTGCTTGCGATGCAGCGCAACTGGATCGGCCGCTCCCAGGGCGCGTACGTCGATTTCCAGATCGAAGGCCGCGCGGAGCCGGTGACGGTGTTCACCACCCGTCCGGACACCCTCTATGGGGCGACGTTCTTCGTGGTGGCCCCCGATGCGGAGCTGGCCGCAGAGCTGGTCACCGACGCGCAGCGGGCCGAGTTCGAGGCTTATCTGGAGGCGACGAAGAAGGCCACCGACATTGAGCGGCAGGCCACCGACCGGGAGAAGACCGGCGTCTTCCTGGGCCGCTACGCGATCAACCCGGTGAACGGGGAGCAGTTGCCGGTGTGGGCGGCCGACTATGTGCTCAGCGACTATGGGACGGGCGCGATCATGGCCGTCCCCGCGCACGACCAGCGCGACTTGGAGTTCGCCCTGAAGTTCGGCCTCGATGTCCGGGTGGTGCTGGACACCGGGCTGCCCGATCCGGCCGAGTCTGGCGTCGCCACCCCCGGTGATGGCGCCTACGTCAACTCGCCCTCGTTGGCTGGTTTGACGGACAAGGCGGCCGGCGTGGCGAAAATGTGCGAGTTTTTGGAGGCCAAAGGGGCCGGCCAGGCCGCGGTGACGTATCGGCTGCGCGACTGGCTGCTCAGCCGCCAGCGGTTCTGGGGCTGCCCGATCCCGATCATCCACTGCCCGCACTGCGGCGAGGTTCCGGTGCCTGACGATCAGCTTCCGGTCGAGCTGCCGGATCTGCGCGGCGCGGCGCTCTCCCCGAAGGGGACGTCCCCGTTGGCGGCGGCTGCCGATTGGGTGAACGTGCCTTGCCCGGATTGCGGTGCCCCGGCGAAGCGGGACGCGGACACCATGGACACCTTCGTGGATTCCTCCTGGTATTTCTTCCGCTACTGCTCGCCCGGTTGCGAGGACGCCCCGTTCCGCAGCGAGGACGTGGAGAAGTGGATGCCGGTGGCCCAGTATGTCGGCGGTGTGGAGCACGCCATCTTGCACCTGCTGTATTCGCGTTTCTTCACCAAGGTGCTCTATGACATGGGGATGGTCGGCTTCACCGAGCCGTTCTCCGCGTTGATGAACCAAGGCCAGGTGATCAACGAAGGCAAGGCGATGAGCAAGTCGCTGGGCAACGGGGTGGATCTGGGCGAGCAGATTGACGCCTACGGCGTGGACGCCGTGCGCTTGACGATGGTGTTCGCCGGCCCGCCGGAGGACGAGATCGACTGGGCGGACGTCTCTCCCGGTTCATCGTTGAAGTTCCTGCAGCGCGCCTACCGGATCGCCGTCGAGGCGCAGGCCGCTCCCGGCGTCGATTACGCCCAGGGGGACAAGCCGCTGCGGCAGATGACGCATCGCACCATCGCCGCGATCACCGAGGCGATTGAGACGCAGCGTTTCAACGTGGCCATCGCCCGGATCATGGAGTTGGTGAACGCTTCGCGCAAGTTCATTGACGGCGGGGCCAACCCGGCTGATCCGGCGCTGCGCGAGGCCGCGGAGACGATCGCCATCGCGCTCTCGCTGGTGGCCCCCTATGTGGCCGAGGAAATGTGGGAGGTGCTGGGCAATCCGCCGTCCATCGCGAACGCGGTGTGGCCCACCGCCGATCCGGAGCTGTTGGTGGCCGACGCGGTCACCTGCGTGGTGCAGGTGCAGGGCAAGGTGCGCGCCAAGCTGGAGGTCCCCCCGGACATCGCCGAAGCCGACCTGCGGGATTTGGCGCTGGGCGACGCCGGGGTGGTGCGGGCGCTCGCCGGGCGGGAAGTCCGCACCGTGATCGTCCGCGCCCCGAAGCTGGTCAGCATCGTCCCGATGTAAATGGATGTAAATGCCCTTGTTGTGGATAACTTTTTGCGGTTATCCACAGATTTGAAATAGTTTGCAAATTGGGGGTTGGCAGCCCCAATTAACCAGGTGTGAGTGATAGAAACAGTCCGGTTCCGCCGCCAAATCCAGCTTCGGCACGGCTTGCGGAACTGCTCGCGCACGAATCAGTCGAATGGTTTGACGAAGACACTGCGGTGCGGCCCATCGTAGTCGACGCCGCGCCCGCAAGGTCGGCCGCCAAGCCCGCTTGGGGCGCCACCCCGGAGCCGCCGCCGCAGCCAGCGTCTACACCGCCAGCCCCAGGAGTGGCCCGGCGGGCGCTGGGGGATGACGGCGTGCGTTCGTTTGCGGCCAAGGCTTTCGCGTTCACCAAGGCGCATCTGGCGGCGGTGGGCGCGGTGTTGGCCGCGGCTTGCCTCTGGGGCGTCTACTCGGCTTCGTCGGTGCAATCGGAGGTGGCGGTGGCTTCCCCACCGGAGCCCACCGGCGTGGTGGAGGTCACCGCCAGCCCGGCGGCGGGGGAGGAGCCAGCCGCCGATCCAGTTGGCGAGGCGGCGGGCCCCGGGTTGTTGGTACACGTGTTGGGGGCGGTGAATCAGCCCGGCCTGGTCTCCTTGGCCGATGGGGCAAGGGTCAATGACGCGATCAACGCGGCGGGCGGTTTGGCCCCGGATGCCGATCCGGCCGAGTTGAACCTGGCGCAGCCACTCAGTGACGGAATGCAGGTGATCATCGGCACCCAGGCCGAGCCGCGCGGCGAAGTCCGGGCGGGCGACGGCGCCGCGGTTTCGCCAGGTGCGGCGGGCAGCGCGGGCGGAAAAATCTCTTTGAACCGGGCCACCCAAGCCGAATTGGAATCACTGCCCGGCGTGGGGCCGGTGATGGCCGGGCGGATCATCGCCTGGCGGGAGCAGAGCGGCCCGTTCGTCGCCGTGGAGCAGTTGCAGGAGGTCTCCGGCATCGGCGCGAAGGTTTATGCGCAGTTGGCCCCGCTGGTGGAGCTGTGACCGGGTCGGATTGGCGGCCGGTGGTGCTAGCCGCCGTCGCCTGGGTGGGTACCTTCGCGGGCACCGGCGGCGCGTCCGGCTGGTGGGTGCTGGCCTCGGTGGCCGCGCTGGTGGCGGCGAGTTGGTGCGCCAAGCGGCGCCACTGGTTTGGGGTGGCGGTGGCGCTGGTGCTCGCGGTGGCGGCCGGAGTGGCCGGGCTGCGGGTTTTCGCGGTGCAGTCCACCGAGGTGGCCCAGTTGGCACACGGGCAGGCCATCGTCACGGTCACCGGGGTGGTCGGGCTGCCCCGGTTGGGTGCCACCACCTTCGCCGGCAAATGGTGGACGGCGGTGCTGGAAGTCGAGCACGTCGCGCACTATCAGCGTGAATGGGATACCTCCGTGCGGGTGCAGCTTTTCGCCAGCGGTGGCAACTATGACGCTTGGGCGGCTGTGACGCCGGGCGCGAAAGTACGCGCCCAGGTGAAGCTGGATCCGCCGGATGGGGATTTCTCGGTGGCGGCGGTGGCCCGCGCCCGCGAGCCTCCTACGCAGGTCACCGAGCTGGATCCAGTCTCCGAGTGGGTGGAGTTGTTGCACGCCGGGCTGCGTGAGGCCTCCAGCGGCTTGGCGCCCCGGCCGCGGGCGATGGTGCCCGCGTTGGTGCTGGGGGACACCGCCGAGATGGACGAGGTGTTGCGCGAGCAGTTCGTCACCACCGGGCTCACCCATCTCACCGCCGTCTCCGGCGCGAATCTGACGATCCTGCTCGCCTGCCTGATGTCGGTGGCGGTCCGCCTCGGCGTGCAGGGGTGGCGGCTGCGTGCCGTGGCCGGTGTCGGGGTGGTGTGTTTTGTGCTTTTGTGCCGGGGGGAGCCCAGCGTGCTGCGGGCGGCCGCGATGGGCACGGTCGCTTTGGTGTCGTTGGGCTGGTCGGCGCGCGGCCAGGGGTTGCGGTATTTGGGGGTTTCGGTGTTGGGCATTCTGCTCGTCGATCCGTTCATGGCGCGTTCGGTCGGGTTTGCGCTCTCGGTGGCCGCCACTTTCGGCATCATCGTCTGGGCGAACCGGTGGGCGGAGCGGATGCCGATCCCGCTGTGGCTGGCGGCCGCCCTGTGTGTGCCGGTGGCGGCGCAGTTGGCCACCCAGCCGATCATCGCCTGGCTTTCCGGGCAGGTGTCTATCGTGGGGGTGTTCGCGAATCTGGCGGCCGGGCCGCTGGTGGCTCCGGCGACGGTGATGGGCTGCCTGGCGGTGGTCTTCGCTACTTGGTGTCTGCCGCTGGCGCAGGTTTGCGCCACGGTGGCGGGCTGGTTCGCCAACGGCCTGTGCCTGTTGGCCGAGTTCGCGGCTTCCTCACCGGGCGCGAAGCTGGATTGGCCCACCGACGCGGCCGGGGTGGCGACGATCAGCGCCATTTGCGTCGCCATCGTGCTGCTGCTGCGGCTCAAACACGGGGTGATCGGGCTGCTGCTCACCCTCAGCGCCTGGCTCGTGGTCACCATGGTGGTGCCGCCGACGGCTCCGGGCTGGCCGCCGGCCCAGTGGCAGTTGGTGGTCTGCGCGGTGGGGCAGGGCGATGCGGCGGTGTTCAACGCCGGGGCGCATCACGCGGTGCTCATCGACGCCGGGCCGGATGTCCGGGAGTTGGATTCCTGCCTGGATTCGCTCTCGGTGCAGGTGGTGGATTTGTTGGTCGTCACCCATCTGCACGCCGACCACACCACCGGGGTGCCCGCGCTGTGGGACGGCCGCACCCTGCGAAAGGTGGTGTATTCGGGGGTGCAGGTGCCGCAATCCGGCTGGCAGCAGTTGCGGCAGGACGCGAAGGACGCCGAGATCACCACCGCGGGCGTCGGGTCGGTGTTCGAGGTGGGAGACGTGCGTCTGGAGATCGTCTCCGGGCCCACTTCCACGTCAGCCGAAAACCTGCTCACCGACGCGCAGCAAAACGACGCCTCGCTCGTCTCCAAGGTGCAGGTCGGCGAGTTGACGGTGTTGGCTGGCGGCGACGTCGAGGAGGCCGGGCAACGCTACGCGGCGGCGGTGGCCGATCTGCGCGCCGATGTGATGCTGATGCCGCACCACGGCTCGGCTCGGGGCGCCGATTCATATTGGGATGCCACACAGGCGAGCATCGCCATCGCCTCCGCCGGGGTGGACAACCCCTACGGCCACCCCACGAAGACGGCGCTGGACCGGGCCTATCGGCGCGGAATGCGGATCTACCGCACCGACCAGCGCGGCCCAATCGCGGTCAGCAAGGCGGGCGGCGAGATTATGGTGACCGCCCGCCCCATTCGGCAATGAGCATGTGGGAGGATTGAGCCATGGCAGCCGAAACGCCCCGCACCCTGGTGATCGTGAGTGACAACGAATACCTGCTGGAGCGCGCGGTGGCCCAGTTCATCGCCCAGGCGAAAGCCCAGCAGCCCGACGCGGAGCTTTCCGAGCTGGATGCCGCCGACATCACCGCCGGGGACATCGCCGAAGCCGCGGGCGGCTCGCTGTTCTCGGCCGCCGTCATCGTCTCCATCGCCAACTTGGAGTTGCTACCCAAAGAGCTGCACGGGCAGGTGTTGGAGCTGGCCCGCGACGACGCCGCAGAGGTCTGCGTGGTGCTCGCCCAGGGGAATCCAAAACGCGGCGCCGCCTTCCTCGGCCAACTCCGGGATGCGGGAGTGCCTTTCCGCGAGCTCGCCACCCCGAAATCCTGGGAGGTGGCCCGCTGGGCGGCCGAAGAGGCCCGCGCCCTGGGTGCCCGGATGGACAAGGACGCCGCCGAGCTGCTGGTGGCCACGCTGGGCACCGACTTGCGCACCTTGAGCGCCGCGATCACCCAACTGCTCGCTGATTCCACGGACGGCGAGATCACCGTGGAGCAGCTCACCCGTTATTTCTCCGGCCGGGCGGAGATCACCAGCTTCGCCGTCGCCGACGCGGTGTTGGAGAGCCCGTTGGACCAGACGCTGGCGAAGTTGCGCTGGGCGTTGGATTCGGGGGTGGAGCCGGTGTTGATCACCGCCGCCATCGGCCGCGCGTTGACGCAGTTGGGCAAGTATTGGGAGCTGCAGGGGCAAGTCCGTCACGACAAAGACCTCGCCGACCGGGTGGGAGTGCCCACCTGGAAGCTCAAGCATTTGGCCCGGCAATCACGCCACTGGCGCCCGGAAGCCATCGGCCGCTCGATCATCGCGGTGGCCAACGCCGACGCCCAAGTGAAAGGGGCGGGCGGCAATCCAGGCTACGAAATGGAAAACTTGGTGCTGCGCCTCTACCGCGAACGGGTAGCCGCCTAGACGATTCAGTCGAGCAGCCAGGGGTTGTCGCCGCCGCCGATGTTGAAGTGGTCGGCCAGCTCGATGTCTTTCACCCGGAAGCCTTCCACGATGGTCTCCATATAGGTGGCGAACGCGTAGCTGAGCGTCTCCATCGCCTCGGTGCAGACCACCAGTGTCTCCAGCGCCGACTTCATCTGGTCGGCCGATTTGGCGCTGCTTTGGGCGAACAGCGAATCCGGATCGGAGACGTAGGCCCCGTTGGACACCTCAGCGAGGTTGGTGGCCAAGTTCGTCATCTGCTGCTTCAGCGACTCCATCTCGTCGCCGCTGAGTACGATTCCGCCTCCCATGTCTGCCTCCTAGTAGATGAATTGGTCGATTTCGTTGACTTCTTGGATGAACGCCCGGGATTTGCCCTCCAGCGTTTCGTGGGTGTTGAAGATCAGCATCCCCAACTCCTGCAACTCAGCGCGGATCTCGTCTAGCTTGGTGTCGATATAGTCGGCGCGGACTCCGGCGTTGATCACGTCCATCAAAATGGCGTCCATGGTGATGGTGGCGGAACTCAGATGCTCCAAGTAAGCCAACAACACCGCCTCGGCCGTCAAAAACTCGTCGTCGGCGATTTTCAAATAAGAACCTTGGGCTGGCATATGATCACATCCCCGCTCGGACTTGGTTGTAGAGATCGCGCAGGTAGACTTCGCGGTTCTCGTAGTGCTTCAGGTTGCCCAGCGCCGCATCAAGCTTCTTGATGATCTCGTTGAGCTTGGCCTCGATCTGGTGGATCCGTCCGGCGTGCGTGTTGATCGCCTGCTTCCCGGTGTTCAACACCCCCAGCATCGCCTTCTGGTACCCGGCAAACAGCTTCACCTCGCTGGGATTGACGGACGAGCCGGTCGTCTTCAACTTCCGGTTAGACCGCTCCGTCTCCAGCCGTTCCACGCTTTTCGCGTACTTGGAACGGAAAGCCTCCACGTCCGACTTCTGCCCGCGCAGCTCGGTGATCTGCTGCTGCAACTCGGAAATGTGGTTGCGGCAGATCTGGATTTCATGCACGATCTGCTGCAAGTACTCGGCGTCGCTCATCGTGCCACCGCCGATCTGGTGCCCTGGTATCGCATCTGGTCTCCTCGCTTACACAGCCTTGCTTACCCCAGATTAGCTAGGCCAGACGCCGCGCGCCATGGGTACAATTCCCCATCGCGGGGCACCGTGAGAACCGCTATTCTGGCTTTGGCAAGCGTATGCCTTGGGAGGGCTGGACCATGAAACGGTTGGCGAAACTGTTCCGTAGCTTCACCGCGCGCCCGCGTCAAGTGGCGTCAGTGGCGGCGTTGACCGCGTTTTCGCTGGTGTTCGCCACGGTCGCGGCGGCGCAGAGCGGCTTCAGCGTGCTCAACGAGGAGTTGGACGATTCCGGTGTCTGGGTGAACCGGGACATCAAATTGGGCCGCTTCAACTACAACGCGCAGGAGTTGGACGTCCAGCGCGACTACTCCGCCGTCGTCAACCCCGAAGAGCAGTTCGAACTGCTCCAAGACGGCCCGAACGTCTTCATCTGGAACCTGGTGGCGAACACGCTCACCAAGATCGATCCGGCCACCTTGAAGCCGCTGGAGCCGGCTTTGACGTTGGTGGCGAAGCAGCAGGTGGCCCTCGGCGGTGGGATCGGCGCGATCCTGGCCCCCGCCCCGAAGCCGGTCACCCCCGCCGAAACCGCGGAGCCGGACGCCTCCCCGGCGCCAATCGCCACCCCCACCCCGGAGACGAAAGATCCGGGCTGGGCCGTCTGGGCGCTGCCCGCCGCCGAATTGCACGGGTTCATGGCGGAAGCCGCCCCCGAGCCGCCGGTGACCGGGCTCTCCGCGGACACCAAGATCGCGGTGGGCCCCGATGGCGTGGTGCACGCCGTCGATCCGCAGACCGGCCGGCTGTTCACCATCCGGCTCAACTCCGACGGCTCCACCTCTGCTTCCGAAGCCTACTTGCCCACTTTGAGCAACACCGCGGATTTGCAGCTCACCTCGGTGGGCGGCACCGCCGTGGTCTGGGATCCGATCACCGGCACGCTCTTCCTGGGGTCCGGCTCCAAGGTGAGCATTCCGGCTAGCGAGACGCAGGCGGAAGGCTTCGAGCTGGCCTTGCAGCAACCCGGCCCCTCGGCCGCCGAAGTGCTCTATGCGACGCGCGACAAGCTGGTCTTCCAGCCGCTGGACGGCGCCACCGCCCGGGTGATCGCCCCCGAGTATCCCAATGGCAGCCCCGCCCAGGGTGTGGTGCTCGCGGGCTGCAATTACCAGGTGTGGAGCGGGACGGGCGCCTTCGTGCGCACCTGCGCGGGCGGCGTCGGCGAGGCGAACACCACCGTCCCGGACGTGAGCGGCACCGGCGGCGAGCTGCGGCTGCGGGTGAACCGCGGGCATGTGGTGTTGAACCAGATCCTCAGCGGCGGCGTCTGGCTGATCACCGACGACTTGGTGAAGAAGGACAACTGGGAGCAGCTCAGCAACGACGACACCACCAGCAATGAGGACGACGACAACAAGACCGATTCGCAGGAGGAGGCGAATCCGGATCGCACCACCGAGAACCACGACCCGGTCGCGGTGGACGACAGCTTCGGCGTGCGCGCCGGCCGTACCACCCTGCTGCGGGTGCTGGAGAACGACAATGACGAGGACGGCGACCTGCTCACCGCCAGCCTGGTGGATGATTGCTCCGCCGTCGGCAACATATCGTCGGTCTATGACGGCCAGATCCTGGCCATCCAGGTGCCGGAAGACGTCGTCGCCCCCTCGGTCAGTTGTGTCTATGAGGTCAACGACGGACGCGGCGGGGTGGCGCAAGCCGCCGTCACGCTGGAAGTCCACCCCCCTCAGGTGAATGCCGCCCCGGCGCTCTTCCCCGGCCGCACCCCGGTGCTCACCACCGTGGGCTCGAAGGGCGAAGTCAACGTGGTCGCTCTGAATGATTGGCTCGATCCGGACGGTGACGACCTCTCGCTCGCCTCCGCCACCCCCGCTGACGACAGCGTGCGGGTGGATTACCGGGCCGACGGCTCCGTCACCTTCAAAGACCTGGGCAAGACCACCGGCATCAAGAAGGTGGCGATTGAGGTCTCCGACGGCACCCTGAGCACGGTCGGCGAGTTGACCTTCGACGTCCGGCCCAGCGCGAACCAGCCCCCGAATCTGATGGGCGACCTGGCTTCCGGCACGGTGGACACCGACATCGTGGCCAAACCGCTCGCCAATGACACTGATCCGGATGGCGATCCGCTGCGGCTGACGGCCGCCGTCCTGGAGGGCAACCCGCCCGGTGCCACCGTCAACCCAAACACCACCGACGGCACGGTGACGTTGCGCGCGACGGAACCGGGCAGCTACTACGTCAGCTATTCGGTGACGGACGGGCCCAGCCTGGAGAAGAATCTGATCCGCTTTGAGGTCACCGAACCGGAGGGCGACGAAATCGATCCGGTCGCCGTCCCGGACACCGGCTATCTGCCCGCCGGCGGCGAAACTTTGATCGGCCCGCTGCAAAACGACGTCAACCCAATCGACTCCCCGCTGGTGCTGACGTCCGCCACCCCGGTCGGCGACGCCGACATGTACGTGTCGGTGGCGGTGGTGAACCACGAGATCATCCGGGTGACCGAACGGCGGGCGCTCACCGGCCCGGTGAACCTGACGTACAACATCTCCAACGGACGCGGCCAGCCGGCCACCGGCACCGTCACCATCGTCCCGATCCCGTCCCCCGTCAAACCGCGGCCCCCGGTGGCCGCCGACGACGAGGTGTTGGTGCGCGAAGACGACATCGCCACCGTGGACGTGCTCGCCAACGACGTCCATCCGGACAACCTGCCGATGACGGTGCTCGACGAGCTTTCCGACGCGCCCGACCCGGATGCCGAAGCCTGGGTGTTCGCCTCCGAGAACCAGGTGCGCATCCACGCCCGCAACCCGGGGACTTACACGGTGGTCTACCAGGTCTCCGACGGCCGCAACGAGCCGGATTCGGCGAAGCTGAAGATCGTGGTGGTGCCCAAGCCCGACACTGCCGAGGGCAACTCGGCGCCCGCCCCGCAGGACGTGGAGGCGCGCACCGTGGTGGGCGCGAAGATCCGCATCCCGATTCCGCTGCACGGCATCGATCCGGACGGCGATTCCGTCTCCCTGATCGGGATCGGCCAGCAGGGGCCGCAGTATGGCGCGGTCACCGTCGGCTATGACTATTTCGAATACGATCCGGGCGAGACCGCCCAAGTCGGCAACGACGCGTTCACCTATGTGGTGCAGGATCGGCTCGGCGCCAAAGCCGAGGGGAAGATCAAGGTGGGTATCGCGCCGCGCGAGGAGCTGAACAACCCGCCGGTCACCGTCGACGACGCCCGCACGGTGCAGCCGGAGCGGAAGATTTCCATCCCGGCGGCCGCGAACGACGAGGATCCGGACGGCGACGAGGTGCACCTCAAGCAGGGTTCCGCCCGTTCGGACACCTTGGAGGTCTACACCGAGGGCGAGCAGGTGGTGTTCACCAGCCCGGCGCAGGAGGGCGACTACTCGATCACCTATGAGGCGGAGGACAGTTGGGGGGCGTCGGCCACCGGCGTGATCACCGTGAAGGTCTCCAAGGACGCCAAACAGTTCTCCCCGGCGGCCCGCGACGACATCGCCACCTTGGAGCAGGTGTACGCCGGCACTGAGGTCACCTTGGACATCTTGAAGAACGACATTGATCTGGACGGCTCGATCAGCGAGGTGGAAGTGCAGGTGGATTACGCCACCGCGGTGTTCAACGAGCAGACCCGCACCGTCACCATTCCGGTCACCACCGAGCTGCAGATCATCGATTACACCATCACCGACGAGGATGGCAACACCGGCTCGGCGTTCATCATCATCCCCGGCACCGAGCGGGCGGTGCCGGTGCTCAAACCAGGGGTGAAGTCGGCCGAGGTGATGGCCGGCGAATCCGTCGCGCTGCCGCTCAGCGAGTACATCATGGTGGCCGAGGGCAAGACGGTGAAGATCACGCAGAGCGAGAAGGTCTCCGCCTGGCATGGCTCGGTCGCCGTCGATTCGCAGAGCCAGGTCACTTTCACCGCCGACGAGGACAAGTATGACGGCCCGGCTTCGGTCACCTTGGAAGTCACGGACGCGGAGGCGGACACCGACGGGAATGTGGCCACCATCACCATCCCGATCACGATTCTGCCGCCGCCGGGAGGCTGGAATGAGCCGCCGACGTTGCGCGGCGCGGTGCTGGAGGTGACGGTGGACAAGACCACCGAGTTGGATCTCGCCAGCTACGCCAAGGACGCCGACACTGCGGACGCGAAGCAGTTGACCTACGCGCTGGTGGACACGGCGGGGGCGAGCGCGGCGGGCCTCACGGTGAGCCTGAACGGCTCGGTGTTGCAGGTGGGCGCGGACAAGACCGCGGTGCCCGGATTCAAGTTTGAGGTGCGCGCCTCGGTCACCGACGGGGAGAGCGATCCGGTGGCGGCCAGCTATCGGGTCACCGTGCTGTCCACCTCGGAGCCGATGGGCAAGGCGGTGGATGACGTGGTGAACGACGCGAATGCCGGAGAGCCGCGCACTGTGGACGTGCTCGCCAACGACGTGGCCACCGCCGCCTCGCGGCCGCTCACCGTCCTCAGCGCCGACGTGCAAGGTGACGTGGCGGCCACCGCGTCGGTGCAGAACGACAAAGTGGTGGTGACGCCGCCAGCGAACTTCCACGGCACGGTGACGGTGCTCTATTCGGTGGGCGACGCCTTCTCCGCGAACGATCCGTCGCGCATCGTGGACGCCCGTATCACGCTCACCGTCCGGGATCGGCCCGATCCGGTGACCGGCGTGTACGTGGATTCGGTGGAGAGCCACCGGGCGGTGGCGCATTGGGATCCGGCGGTCAACAACGGCGCCCCGATCCTGCGATACACGGTGAAGCAGGCTGGCGGCAAGTACGAGAAGGATTGCGGCACCGCCACCACCTGCGCGCTGGATTCGTTGACGAACAACTCGGAGTACTCGTTCGTGGTGATCGCCACCAACGAGGTGGGCGATTCCGATCCGAGCGGCGCGTCCAACACGATTCGCCCGGATGAGCTGCCCAGCACCCCGGGCGCGCCCACGTTGACTTACACCGCCACTACCGATGGCCGGGTGCTGGACGCCGATTGGAAGGCCCCGAATGTGGACGGCTCGCCGATCACGCACTATGAGCTGGAGATCTCGCCCGCGCCGGACGGGATGCCCAGCCTGGTGAGCGGCATCAGCGGCACCACCTACCATCTCACCGGCCTCACCAACGGCACCTCCTACAAAGTGCGGGTGCGCGCCTGCAACTCCGCGGAGACCGCCTGCACCGCCGAGGACCAATTCTCGCCTTGGTCGGGCGCCGAGACCCCCTCCGGGGTGCCCAGCGCGCCGGGCAAGCCTTCCGTCGAGAAGCTCGAACCGATGGACAACCAGCCCCGGGCGAAGGTCTGCTGGGCGGCGCCGGAGAAGAACAACGGGGCCAAGGTGGACGCCTATCTGGTGAGCGCGAATCTGGGGGTGCCGGATCGGGAGATCTCGAATCCGGATGACCGTTGCGTCACCTACCAGCTCGATCCGTCCACAGATGATTACCAGTTCCAGGTGAAGGCGAAGAACCGGGCGGGCTGGTCGGAGTACTCGTCCACCTCGGCCGGGCACCGCGCCTACGTCAAGCCCAGCGCCCCTTCGGGGCTGACCGCCGTCGACGCGGACAAGTCCGCCAAGGTGGATTTCTCGGCGGCCGCGAACCTCGCTTCTTCTGGGCTGTTGCCCTCCGAGGTGGAGTACTGCTGGGCCACCGACAAGGGCCAGTCGGGCAGCTTTGGGAATTCCTCGTCGGGTGTCGTCGAGGGGTTGACGAACGGGGAGACGTACAAGATCTCGGTGTGGGCGGTGAGTACCCGCGACGGCGGCAAGTGCGGCGACGACGGCGGCTACGCCTCCGAGAAGGTGAGCGTGGACGGGGTGAAGCCTTTCGGCAAGCCGAACAAGCCGGGGGTCTCCGCGGAGCCATCGGGAGAAAAGCAGGTGAAGCTGTGCTGGACCAAGCCGGACAAGAACGGCCGCGACATTACCATCGAGGTGAATGTGGACGGGGGTGGCTGGCAAACGAAGTCGGGCAGCGACTGCACCACCGTGGGGGACGGCTATTCGCAGCCGCACTCGATCAAGGCGCGGGTGACGGACACCGAGGGGCAGACCGCCGAGTCGGATACGGCGTCGGCGACCAGCAATGCGGAGCCACCGCCTCCGGTCACGCCCTCAGTTACCGTTTCAAAGGGAGCCGACCATAGGGAAGCGGATAAGTGCACTTCGGTTTACTGCGCTTATGTGGTAGTCGAACTCCACGATTTCGATCCGAATACCTCATACACCATTGACGTGCATCACGATGCGCCGACATCGGATTTTTCAGCGCACCCCGTGTTGACTACCAATGGCAGCGGATTTGCTCATAAGGAAGGCCCCTCCTTCTTTGGCTATCCCGGCTATGGTGTGTGGGCGTGCGTCCGAGGTACAGACATTTGCTCGCCGAAATTCACTTGGTACTAAAAAAAGGAACAGACCATGGCAATGACGAATGACCAGGCCACCTGGTTCGCGCAGACATTCGAGAAGATCGTCGGCAACATCGGCCAGGCGGTGCTCGGCAAGGAGCATGTGATCCGGCTCACCGTGGCCACCATGCTCGCCGAAGGCCACCTGCTCCTCGAAGACGCCCCAGGCACCGGCAAGACGGCGTTGGCCCGCTCGCTGGCCGCCACCGTGGACGGCACCGACAGCCGGATCCAGTTCACCCCCGACCTGCTGCCCTCGGACGTCACCGGCTCCACCATCTACGACCAGCGCACTTCCGAGTTCCACTTCCGCCCCGGCCCGGTCTTCGCCTCCATCGTGCTCGCCGACGAGATCAACCGCGCCAGCCCGAAGACGCAGTCCGCGCTGCTGGAGGTGATGGAGGAAGGCCAGGTGACGGTCGACGGCGTCACCCACAAGCAGGCCCGGCCCTTCATGGTGATCGCCACCCAGAACCCGATTGAGCAGGCGGGCACCTACCGGCTGCCCGAAGCCCAGCTCGACCGTTTCCTGATGAAGACCTCCATCGGCTACCCGGATCGCGATTCCACCGTGGAGATCCTCTCGGGCGCGAATGTGAAGAACCGGGCGGCCGCGCTGCATCCGATCATCACCACCAAGGCGGTGGCCGACATGGCCGATCTGGGCAGCACCGTGCACGTGGATCCGGTGGTGCTCGATTACATCTCGCGGCTGGCCGAGCACACCCGCTCCGCCCCGCAGACCCGCATCGGCGTCTCGGTGCGCGGCGCGCTGGCGATGACCCGCGCCGCCAAGATCTGGGCCGCCTCGCAGGGCCGCGCCTACGTCATCCCCGATGACGTGAAGGCGCTCATCTCCCCGGTGTGGACGCACCGGCTGATCATGGATCCGGAGGCGGAGTTCTCCGGCGTCACCGCCGCCAACATCATCAGCCAGGCGGCCACCGAAGTGCCCGCTCCGCAGGAGCGAATGTGAGAGTTGCCGAGCTGCCAGTTCGCCCTTTGGGCTACGGGGCGCTGGCCGTCGCAATCGCGGCGTTCATCACCTGGAGTGCCCTCGGCTGGGTGGAGTTTCTCTACCTGGCCATCGGCCTGCTGGTGTGCCTGCTGGCGGCAATCGGCTTCACCATCGGAAAACAGAGCTACGACGTCAGCCTCGACATCGCCCGGCTTCGCGTCCGGGTGGGGGAGAGCGCTTTCGGCAAGCTGCAAGTCTCCAACCCCACCGCCCGGCGGCAGTTCTCGGCGGAGATCACGGTGCCGATTGGAAAGAACACCGTCGGGGTGAAGGTGCCGGGGCTGGCCCCCCGCGCGGTGTTTGACGAAATCTTCCAGATTCCCACCCACAAGCGGGCGGTGATCCCGCTCGGGCCGGTGTGTTCGGCACGCGGCGACGGCTTGGGGCTGCTCAGCCGCCAGGTGCAGTGGGTGGAAGTCCAGGATCTTTTCGTCCATCCGCAGATCGTGCCGATTGAGGGCGCGGCGGCCGGTTTCGTCGCCGATCTGGAGGGCCGGGCCACCAAAGAGCAGTCCACCTCCGACGTCGCCTTCCACGCGCTGCGCGACTATGAGGTCGGTGACGACCTGCGTCACATCCACTGGAAGACGGTGGCCCGGGTGGGCAAGCTGATGGTGCGCCAATTCGATTTGACGAAGCGGTCCCACCTGGTGGTGGCGCTCGGGATGCGTCCGGACGAGTACGCGGACGACGACTCCTTCGAGCTGGCGGTCTCGGTGGCCGCCTCGCTGGCGATCCAGGCGATCCGCGACGACCACGATCTGGCGGTGGTCACCGCCGACCGGGAGTTGCACCACGAGACGCCGACCCGGCTGCTGGACGACTGTTCCGCCCTGGAGTTCGGCGGGCCGTCCGATCCGATCGCGCTGGTGGCCCGCCGCGCGGTGCAGACCGCCCCGGACGCCTCGATGGCGATCCTGGTGGTCGGCTCCAAGCCCACCCCCACCCAGATGATGCAGGCGATTGTGCCCTTCGGGGTGGACACCCGGGTGCTGGTGATCCGCTGCGAGCCCGGCCTGAAGGTGGCGCGGCGCTCCATCGCCACCACCCCGGTGATCACCTTGGGAGATCTGGCCGATCTGCCGCGGGCGTTGCGGGCGGTGGAACTATGAGCGGGCTGGACGTCAAACGCCTGCTGGTGGACGCGGCGGCGGTGCTGGCCCTGCTGGCCACCGCGTTTTCGGGCTTCTGGCTGGTATACGGCGGCGGCGGGTTCATCCGCCCGGCGCTGATCGGCGTGCTGGTGGGTTTGGGCATCGCGTTGCTCGGCGTCTGGCGGCGTTTCGGGGCGTTGCTGGTGGCCGCGGGCACCCTCGTGGCCTATTTCCTTTTCGGCACGGTGGCGGCGCTCCCGGAAATGGGCATCGGCGGGGTGCTGCCCGACGGCGCGGCGCTGCGCGAGCTCACCTTCGGCTCGGTGGAGGTGTGGCGCGGCTTCGTCACCGCCTCGGTGCCGGTCTCCGCTTTCCCATCGCTGGCGCTCTTGCCCTATATCCTGGGATTGCTGGCGGCGGTGTGCGCCTTCTCGGCGGCTTGGCGGGCGAAACGTCCGGCTTGGGCGCTGCTGCCGATCGCGGTGCTGGAGGTTTCCGTCATCGCCTTGGGCACCAACCAGCCCAGTTGGCCTTTGCTACAGGCGGGGGCGTTGTTGGCGGTGTCGCTGGCCTGGCTGGCGTGGCGCTCGCGGCTGCGCACCAGCGGTGAGCACCGGATGCGCCACTGGCCGAAGGCGTTGGTGCAGCTCGGCGTGGTGGGCTTGGTCTTCGCCTTCGCGGTGAACCAGCTCGGCGACGCCGGGGCGCGGCAGGTGATCCGCGACTACGTGGAGCCGCCGATTGACCTGCAAGCCTATTCCAGCCCGCTGTCCAGCTATCGGCGCTACGTGAAGGACATCGAGGAGCCGAACGCGGCACCGCTGTTCACGGTCGCTGGCTGGTCGGAGCCGAACGCGGACCGGCTGCGGCTGGCGGTCTTGGACAGCTTTGACGGGATGGTGATGAACGTCGCGGCGCAAAACAGGTCCGGCCGCTACACCCAGGTGGGGGAGCAGTTGGGGCAGTTGGGCGAGGCTGCGCCGTCCGCCACCGAGCGGCAGATCACGGTGACGGTGGGCAGCTATACCGGCATCTGGATGCCCACTTTGAGCGCCTCCCAGGAGGTGGAGTTCAGTGACGGCACCGCCGAGCAGCTCTATTACAACCCGTCCGCCGACGCGCTGATCAACCTCGACGGGCTGCGCGAGGGCAACCAGTACGTCGTCTACTCGGCCGTCAGCCCCACCCCCGGTGAGGCGGCCTTGGCGGACGTGCCGGTGGGGGAGTATCAACAGGAAGACTCCGTGGAAATCCCGCAGATCGTGTCCACCACCGCCCGGAAGATGATCGGCGACACCGAATCCACCCTGGAGCGGATCAAGCTGATCCGGGACGGGCTGCGCTCCGGATTCTTCTCGCATGGGCTGAGCACCCAGACCCCGTCCAACGCCGGGCATTCGACTTGGCGAATCAGCCAGTTGCTGGCGAAGGAGAACCAGTGGGTGGGCGACGACGAGCAGTACGCGGTGGCGATGACGTTGATGCTGCACTCGTTGGGCATCCCCGCGCGGGTGGTGATGGGCTTTTACGTCGACGAGGATTCCAACATCGACGGGCAGGTCTGGAAGGTGATGGGCGGTGACGCGCACGCCTGGGTGGAGGTGCCGTTCGAGGGTGTCGGCTGGGTGCCCTTCTATCCCACCCCGGACAAGAACAAGCAGATGGTCTCGCCGCAGCCCAAGTCGATGGAGAACCCGCGCCCGCAGGTGCTGCAGCCGCCGATTCCGCCCGAGGAGCCCGCCGAACAGCCCTACGAGAACACCGACGAGGACAAGGAGGACGAAGAGGAGGAGCAGACCCCGTTCGATTGGGGTTTCGTGCTCATGCTGCTGCTCGCCATCGGCATCCCGCTGCTGGTGCTGCTCGGCCCGCCCGCCGCGATCATGCTCGCCAAAGCCCGCCGCAGCGCGAAACGCAAGCGCGCGCTGGACACTTCCCGGCAGATCTCCGGGGGGTGGCGCGACCTGGTCGACTACGCGGCCGATCTGCAGGCCGTCCCGCCGGCGACCGCCACCCGGCAGGAGGTGGGCGAGACGCTCGCCGACCACTTTGAGACGCCGACGCTGCTCGGCTTGGCCGCGGTGGCCGACTATTCGGTGTTCGGGGCGGAGGACCCGACGCCCGCCCAGGCGGAGCAGTATTGGGAGCAAGTCGCCGCGATGAAAGGCCAGCTTGGTTCACATGTTGGTTTCTTTGGGCGTGTCAAAGGCCGGTTTGCGCTAACTTCGTTTAGGAAAAAACGCAGGCCGACCGTAGGCTAGTGCATAAGTTTTTTCCCGAAGGTGAGGTATGAGTATGAACGGCGGTTCCTTTCCTTGTGAGCGTTGCGGCCAGCCGGTGCCGGCCGGCGCCGCGTTCTGCATCAACTGCGGTGCCCCGGTGGCGCAGCGGGTCCAGCTCCCGCCGCCGCGCCCGATGCCGCAGCGCGCGTCGTCAAACACCATGCCGTACACCCCGGCCACCCCAGGGGTGCGTTTTTGCGCGTACTTGATCTACGGCATCGCGAATTCGCTGTTCCTGACGTTCCTCTTCCCAGGTTTCGCGGCGATGATCCATTTCGGCGTACCCTTCTCGATGACCTATTTCTTCGACATTCTCCGCACGTTGGCGGACGGGATGGCGAATGATCCGGGTTCGGCGGTGGAAGCGCTGTTCACTTGGAAGTTCTTCCTCGGCTTCCTCACCTATTGGATGGCCTTCACCGCCCTCTACGGGGTATTGATCTTGGCCATCAAGGGCGCCACCGGCAAGAACTGGGGCACCATGCTGCTCGGGTTGCGCCTGGTGCGCGAGGGCACCACCGAGGCTCCCGGTTTCGGCAAGGCGGTGCTGCACGGCCTGCTCTGGGAGCTCTCCGGCTTCTTGCTCGGCATCCCGGCGTTGATCGGCGTGATCCAGATCTGCCGGGACAAGCAGACCCACCGGGCTTGGTGGGACAAGGGCGCCAAGCTGATCATGATCCGCGATCCGAAGCCGGAGGCCGCGCCCGCCGCCCCGGTGGCGATGACGCCGCCCCGTCCGGTCGCCCCGCCGCCCCCGCCGCCGCAGCCCGCCCCGACGCCCGCCGTCACCTCCAGTTTCGCGCCGCCGCCCCCGATCGCCGCGGTGCCGCTGAATGCGTCACCCATCCCGCCGGTGGCCTCGCCGACCGCGCCGCCCGCCCCGCCGACCGCGTCGCCGTCCACCCCGCTGGCTCCCGTCACCCCGCCGGTACCGGCCGCGCCGTTCAGCCCGCCTGCCCCGCCCGCCCCCTGGGCAGCCACTCCGCCGGAAGAGTCCGGCGAGGACACCTCCATCCGTCCGTTCGGGGAGTTGAACCAGCCGGGCCGTTTCCGGCTCAGCTTCGACACCGGCGAGGTGATCGTCACCGATTCCGCCGGGCTGGTGGGCCGCAACCCGGTGGCCTCCGGCAGCTTCTCCCAAGTGGTGCGGATTGACGATCCGGATCGTTCGGTCTCCAAGACCCACCTGCAATTCGTGGTCCGCGACGGCCAGCTCTTCGTGATGGACCGGGGC
Source organism: Propionibacteriaceae bacterium (assembly GCA_031272505.1). Taxonomy (GTDB): domain Bacteria; phylum Actinomycetota; class Actinomycetes; order Propionibacteriales; family Propionibacteriaceae; genus Propionicimonas. The sequence goes on along the minus strand of JAISTQ010000023.1, from coordinate 15,134 downwards.
TCCACCAACGGCACCGCGCTACAGCATCCGGGCGGCCCGAAGACCAAACTGGACGCCGGAGTGGAAGTGCAGGTGGCCGCCGGGGACACCGTTTTCTTTGGGGATCGTTCCTTCGCGGTGCAGGAGGCCTGATGTCCGAATTCCTCTCCAGCGTCTCCGTGGCCAGCCGCACCGATGTGGGGCTGCGCCGGAGCCTGAACGAGGACAGTTTCGTGGCCCAGGCGCCGGTGTTCATCGTGGCCGACGGCATGGGCGGACATGACGCCGGAGAGGTCGCCAGCGGCATCGTGGCCGCCGAGCTGAACGCGCTGGTGGGACGGGAGGACGTCACCGTCACCGAGGTGAAGCAGGCGTTGCATGTGGCCCGCCGCCGCATCGCCACCATTCCGGCGGTGGATCGGCAGCACGCGGCGGGGACCACGGTCACCGGGGTGGTCTTGATCAACCAAGAGGGCAACCCGTATTGGCTGGTGGTCAACCTGGGCGATTCGCGCACCTACCGGATGCAGGCTGGCGGGCTGGAGCAGCTTTCGGTGGATCATTCCGAGGTGCAGGAGCTGGTGGATGATGGGCGGCTCTCCGAGGAGGAGGCGCTGCGCTACACCAAGCGGAACGTGATCACCCGGGCGTTGGGCGCGGGCACGGTGGAGAACCCGGATTACTGGCTGATCCCGGTGGAGCCCGGCGATCTGATCCTGGCCTGCTCGGACGGCCTCACCGACGAACTCTCCGATGCTGAGATCGAGCAGATCCTGACGGCTTCGAGCAGCTTGGACCAAGCGGCCGACGAGCTGATCGCCGCCACCTTGGCCGCGGGCGCGCATGACAACGTCACCGTGATCCTGGTGCAGGCCGATTTCACGCTTTCCGGCGCTGACGAGAACGATACCGAGACCACGCTGCGGGAGCTGGCGAAGTTTCGCCGCGCGCTGGATGACACCGCCGTCATCGACGTCATCCCGCAAGGTCCGGCCACCGACGATGGCGACCACATCCCGCGCTTTGTGTTTGACGAGATGGACAACGAAACCCCGGCGTACCGGCCGGCGGCCGATTGGGCGTCCACCTTTGACTTTGACGATTGGAAGGACGAGAAATGACGGTTTACTACGCATCGGGAGAGGAATGGCTGGCCGCGATCAGCGACCGGGGCTGTGCCATCCTGCCGGTGGAGGCAAGCGGGGTGATCACCGAAGTGCTGGCCTCGTTGACGTCCGGAGCGGGGTTTGGCGAGGTGCTCGCCCAGGTGGTCGGCCCCACCGACTCCGGCTTCTCCAATCTGCCGCCCTTCGCCTTGGCTTTGTTGGATGGTGACGCGGTGCAGGTGGCGCTGCGCGGCCCGCTGGCGATCACTGTGCACAGCGCGGACGGGGAGCAGACCATCGCCAACGAGCGGGTGCTCACCTGGCGTGAAGAGGTGGTGGCCGGTCCGTCGTTCATCTCCATCGTCGCCGCCGATCCGTCGCGCTCGCTCACCCTTTCGGCGGACAACGCGATTGTGCTGGCCAACGCCGTCACCTTCGCGGTGGCGGATTCCGTGGCGGTGCTGCCGGTGATTTCCGGGCCCGCCGCCGCTCCCTCACCGTCGGCGCCGCCGGAGCCGCCAGCCGCTCCCGTGCCGCCCCCGCCGCCGCCGCCACCATCCGAGCCGGAGCCGCTTGCCCCACCAGAGTTGCCCGAACCGCAGGAGGTGCCCGAATCGGAAGAGGCGCCTGCCCCACCGGAGCCACCCGAGCCGGAGCCACCGGAAGCGTCTGCCACCGTGCCCCCGGAGCCCGCGGAAGCGCCGCCGGTGGTGGTGCCGCAGTCCCGCGAGCAGTCCATCTCGAACACCGCGATGTTCGTCGATCCGGACGAATCCGTTCCCTCGCCACCTGAGCCGCCGCCTCCGCCGCCGCCACCGCCACCGCTGGCGGGCGAGGATTCCATCGACGGGCCCACGATCATGTCCGGCGCCATCCTCGGCGAGCCCCCGGACGTGGCGCCGGAAGTGAGTTTGGATCAGTCGAGCGCTCCCGAGGCGACCGTCATCCCCGCCCCCGAGCCGCCTCCGGAAGCCGAGCCACCCGCGCCAGAGCCGCCTCCCGCGCCGGAGCCGCCACCTGCGCCAGAGCCGCCCGCCAACCCGGACATGATCTCCGGAGTGCCCGATTTCTTGAAGCTCCCGCCGTCCGCCCCGCCGCCACCGGTCGGCCCGCCGCCGCCAGCTGCCACCCTGCCGCCGGTGCCCGGCCCGCTGGATCAGTTCGCCGAGGACCATGACGGCATGACAATCGTGAAATCGGATCTGCCCGCCAGCACCGCGCCGGCCAGCACTCCCGCGCCGCCCCCGGACGCCGACCATCCCACTGGCGCCCCGATGGTGTTGGGCCGCATCTGCGCCGGGTGCAGCACCGCGAACTCCACCCAGCGGGTCACCTGCGTGAACTGCGGCGCCCAGCTCACCGGAGACGCGATGATGATCGTCCGCCCGTCGCTGGGCACTGTGGTGTTCTCCACCGGGGAGCGCTACCAGTTGGATCAGCCGATGATCGTGGGCCGCAAACCCAAGGCCGCCCGTTTCTCCGGCTCGGACATCCCCCGGCTGGTCACCTTGAACGGCGACCTGCCCGACATCTCCCGTTCGCACCTGCGTATCACCTTGCAGGACTGGAATGTGATGGTGGCCGACATGGGCTCCACCAACGGCACCATCCTGCTGCGCGCCGGACAGCCGGATCGGCGGCTGCAGGCGCAAGAAGATGTGATGGCGCTGGACGGGGACGTCTACGATCTCGGCAACGGCATCACTATCACGTTGGTCGGCTTGCGATGACCAGCACCCGTCCGATTGACCCGCCGACCCTGAAAGGGTTCGATTTTCTCGGGTTGCTCGGACAGGGTGGTTTCGCCGACGTCTTCGAATACCAACAGCGTTCGCCGAAGCGGGTGGTGGCCATCAAGGTGTTGCTGCCCGACCGGGTGGACGAACTATCCGCCGCCCGCCTGGAAGCCGAGGCCAACGCGATGGCCGGGCTGTCCATGCATCCGAACATCGTCACCATCTTCGATTCCGGGGTGGCGGACGACGGCCGTCCCTATCTGGTGATGGAGGAGTATCCGCCGGACAAGTCACTGGGCCGGGTGTGGCGGCAGGTGCGTTTCCCGCTGGACCAGGTGTTGGCCATCGGGGTGCAACTGGCCGGGGCGTTGGAGAGCGCGCACCAAAGCGGCATCCTGCATCGGGATGTGAAACCGGCGAACATCTTCACCGATCCGTTCGGCCGCCCGGTGCTCGGCGATTTCGGCATCGCCATGAACGTGGTCGAGGCCTCGCGCGGGGTGCAGGGGCTCTCGATTCCGTGGAGCCCGCCGGAGGCTTTTGGCGACAATCCCACCGCCAGCCGGATGAGCGACGTCTGGGGGCTGGCCGCGACGCTCTACTCGCTGCTGGCCAACCGGCCGCCTTTTGAGCTGCCCGGCCAGGACAACAGCTACCACATGCAGGCCTCGCGGATCGCCACCGCCGATTACATCCCGCTCGGCCGTCAAGACGTGCCCGCCAGCCTGGACCAAGTGCTGCGCACCGCGATGGCGAAGGCGGAGGCGTCACGCTACCAGGCGATGGCGGCTTTCGGGAACTCGCTGCGGCAGATCCAGTTGGAGTGCCAGCTCCCGCAGACCGCCATGGACGTGCTGAACCAGGATCGTTCCACCCCGCAGTACACCCGCCCCGATCCGGACGACACCGCGGGCACCGCGCTGCGCCCGATCCGGGTGGTCGATCCGTCCACCTCCGAGACCGCCCACCGCGCGCAGGTGATCGAGAGCGTCCCGTCCGCCCCCGCCTACGAGCCGCCCGCCCCGATCAGCGCCCCGCCGGCCGGCTCGGCCCCGCCCCGCTCGCCGCTGTCCTGGGGAGACACGGTGCTGCGCTACCAGACCGACCCGGAGCCGCAAGCTGCCCCCGTCACCGCGAAACCGAAGTACAAACTCGTGCAGTTGCTGGTGGCCATTGTCGTCGGGCTGGCGATGGCGGTCTTTGTCTTCTTCATGGTGTACGACAGCGGCGGCCGCCCGGATCCCACCACCCCCACACCGACGGTGTCCACGTCTCCCACCACGTCAATCCAAGACCCGTGGATCTACGGAGACGCGCCCGCGCCCGTCAATCTGGTGGGTGTGGTCGAGGGCGATCAGGCGGTGTTCACCTGGGCGGCGCCCGCGGTGGAGGAAATCAGCCACTATATGTACCGGGAGGTTGACGAATACGGAGATCTCTCGGACAACCGGAGCGTCGCCACCGAACGGTTGAGCCTGCCGTTGAATGGCCGCGATGAGGTTTGCGTCCGGGTGGCCACCGTATTGAAAGACAATTCCACTACGCCCGATGAATCGGCTGCCCGGGCGTGTGCGCGGAAATAAGCGAGGAAACATGGCAAAAGAGACGAAGAAACCCACCCCACTCACCCTCTCGTTTGAGGGAACCCACGTCGAAATCAACCCGGACAAGCCTTTTTACATTGGGCGGGAGGGTGATTTCATCCCCGACGAGAACCCCTACCTGCACCGGCGGGCGCTGGAAATCAGCTACAGCAAAGGCTTTTGGTGGCTGGTGAACACCGGCACCCGGATTTCGGTCACCGTCGCCGATCCGAAGACCGGCGCGCACACCTGGCTCACCCCCGGCTCGCGCACCCCGCTGATGTTTGACGTCACCGTGCTGTCGTTCACCGCCGGGCCGTGGGAGTACGAGATGCTGATCCACAACAAGGCCCCGAATTGGCAGGGCGGCTTCAGCATCGGCAACCTTTCCGGGCAGACCACCATCGGCACCGTCACCCTCACCCTGACGCAGAAGCAGTTGATCGTCTCGCTGTGCGAGCCGGCGCTGCGCCGCGAGGGCACCGGGACGGCGGCGATCCCGTCGAACGCGGCGGCCGCCGAACGGCTGGGGTGGACGGGCACCCGGTTCGCCCGCAAACTCGACAACGTCTGCGACAAACTGGACCGGATCGGGGTGGAGGGGCTGCGCGGCGGCTATGACGGCCACGCCTACAGCCGTCGGGCGCGGCTGGTGGAGTTCGCTCTGTCGACGGGCCTGGTGACGGCGGTGGATCTGCAACTGCTGGATCAAGAGAGCGATGACGAAAATGACTGAGCCACATAACCAATTCTCGGCGCTCTGGGAGCACACCCTGGGCGGCGGGGTGGAGGCCGCCGCGGTGCGGGCGGTCCGCGACGAGGACGAGATCCAGATCACCGCGGAGCCGCTTTTCGCCTATCGGCTGCTCAGCGACGACGGCCAGGAGTTGGATGTGCTCGGTCCGGTGATCATCGGGCGTTCCCCGAAGTCCACGCCGGAACAGCCGGGCGTGGTGTTGGCGGTGCCCAGCCCGTCAAAGTCGGTTTCCCGCAACCACCTGGTGGTGGAGTTGCAGCCGGGCGGGCCGGTGGCCACCGACTTGGGCTCCATGAACGGCTCGTATCTGGTGCGCGGCGGCGAAGCCGAACAGAAGCTGGTGCCCCGGCAGGCCTACAAGCTGGTGGGCGGGGACCGGCTGCGGCTGGGGGATGACGCCTGGGTGACGTTCATCGTCGAGGAGGTCAAAGCATGAAGCTGAAGCTGACGGTCAAACGCGGCCAGGAACTCAACGACTTGATGGTCACCGCGGACGGCACCGCCGTGGTCGGCGACATCGCGGCCGCCCTGGCGTTCGCCGGGCCGGAAGAGCCGAAGCAGCCGGACGGCATTGACAAGACCGTGCAGATCCCCGACGGCCTGGGTGGGTTGCGGATTCTCTCGCCCGCCACCCCGATCCTGGATTCCGGGATCCGTTCGGGCATGGTGGTGAACGTCATTGACGCGCCGGATTACACCGATTCCACTTCCAGCGCGCCCGCCGCGATCCTGCGGGTGGTGGCCGGGGTGGATACCGGCCTGGAGGCCCCTTTGCCGTTCGGTTCGTCCACCATCGGGCGGGGGATGGACGCCACCGTGCAACTGCGCGACCCGCTGGTCTCCAAGGTGCACGCCCGGCTGGTGATCGGCCAGGATGTGGAGATCATCGACAACAACTCCGCCAACGGCGTGATCGTCGGCGATCAGCCGGTGGGCCGGATTCGCGTCTCCGGTGACGATGTGGTCACCTTGGGCGACACCAGCTTCACCGTCACGCTGCTGCAGGGTGCCTCGAACGTCAACCGCACCAGTACCGACATCGCCTTTGTGCGGCAGCCGAACGTGCTGCCCCGGGTGGTGGCGAATGAGATCGAGCTGCCCTCCGCGCCCGGTCCGCTGCAGAAGTCCCGCTTCCCGCTGTTGGCGATGGCCGCCCCGCTGATGATGGGCGTGGTGATGTACATCATGATGAAGGACAACGCCAACTTCCGCTGGTTGAGCATGATCTTCGTGGCGATGAGCCCGATCATGATGATCGGCAACTGGATTGACCAGCGGATTCGCAACAAGCGAAAGCAGAAAGACGACATCGCCGCCTTCAAGGAGGACATCGTCTATGTGCGCGAGCAGTTGGCGGCCGCGCACTACCGGGATCGGGAGAATCTGCTGCGCATCTATCCGTCGCAGTTGGAGATGTGCGAGAGCGCCGCCCGGCTGGGGCACATCCTGTGGTGGCGGCGTTCGGAACATCCGGACTATCTGAAGCTGCGGCTCGGCATCGGCACGATTCCGGCCTACACCACGGCGGAGCGGGCCGGTGGGAATGTCGGCCTGGTGGAGTATGAACGGCAGTTGGACGAGGCGGAGGCCGATTTCGCCGAGCTCACCGACGCTCCGGTGGTCGTCAACCTGCGCGACTGCGGCTCGCTGGGCTTGGCCGGGCCGGGGGAGTTCCTGGACGGGTTGGCCTTGGGCGTGGTCACCCAGTTGATCTGTATGCATTCGCCCGCCGACCTGGTGCTCACCTGTCTGACGTCGGTGGGCTCGTTGACGAAGTGGCGCTGGCTGCAGTGGCTGCCCCACACGTCGTCACCGCATTCGCCGTTGGGCGACCTGCATTTGGCGGCCGATCCGGCCACCGGCGCGGTGCTGCTCTCGCACTTGGAGGAGTTGGTGGCCTCCCGGGGCGCGAAGGGCGAGCCGACCCCGCGCGGCCCGGAGAACAAGACCGAGGAGGAGGGCGACAAGCCGCTGCTGCCCACGGTGATCGTGCTGGTGGACGGGGCGACGGTGGATCGCGCCCGGTTGACGCGGATCGCCGAACGCGGCCCGGACGTGGGTGTGCACATGGTGTGGTGCGAGCCCACCAAAGAACTGCTGCCCGGCGCCTGCCGGACGTTCTTGGAGGCTGGCCCGCAGGGCACCCGGGTGGGCAAGGTCCGTCAAGGTTTGATCTACACGCCGGTGATCCCGGAGCCCATCGACCAGCGGATCGCCGATCAGTTGGGCCGGGTGTTGGCCCCGGTGCTCGATGCCGGGGTGCCCGTGGAGGACGCCTCCGACTTGCCCAAAGCGGTCACCTTGGTCACTTTGACCGGCCAGGAGGTGGCTGATGACCCGCAGGCGGTGGTGAGCCGCTGGCGCGAGAACCAATCCATCATCGACCGCACTCCGGGCGCGGTGCCCAAACCGCTGCGCAACTCGGTGCGGCTGCGCGCGGTGGTGGGCCACGCGGGCACCGACGTCTTCACTTTGGATCTGCGCACCCAAGGGCCGCACGCGCTGGTGGGCGGGACGACGGGCGCCGGCAAATCCGAGTTCCTGCAAGCCTGGGTGCTGGGGATGGCGACCGCCCATTCGCCGGATCGGGTCTCCTTCCTGTTCGTGGATTACAAGGGCGGCTCGGCCTTCTCCCGCTGCCTCGATCTGCCGCACACCGTCGGTTTGGTCACCGACCTGTCGCCGTATCTGGTGCGCCGGGCGCTGACCAGCCTGCGGGCCGAGCTGCGGCACCGCGAGCATCTGCTCAACGAGAAGAGCGCCAAGGATCTGGTGGAGTTGGAGAAACGCGGCGATCCGGATTGCCCGCCTTCGCTGATCATCGTGGTGGACGAGTTTGCCGCGCTGGTGGGCGAGGTGCCCGAGTTCGTGGACGGCGTCGTCGACGTGGCCCAGCGGGGGCGTTCGCTCGGTTTGCACCTGATTTTGGCCACCCAGCGTCCAGCCGGCGTCATCAAGGACAACCTGCGCGCCAACACCAACCTGCGGGTGGCGCTGCGGATGGCCGACGAGCACGACTCTACGGACGTCTTGGGCGAGAAGACGGCCGCCTACTTCGATCCGGGCACGCCGGGTCGCGGCGCGGCGAAGACCGGCCCCGGACGGGTGGCGCAGTTCCAATCCGGCTATCCGGGGGCGAAGACGCCGAAGACCGCGATTGCGGCGCCGGTGGACATCGCTGAGATGAGCTTCGGCATCGGACGGCCGTGGCAGGTGCCCAAGCCGCAGACGAATCTGGACGATCTGGACACCGACATCGACCGCTTGGTCGCCTCGATCTCGGCGGCGGCGAAGGCGGCCTCGATTCCGGCCCCGCGCAAGCCGTGGCTGGAGGGCCTGGCGCTCACCTACGACCTCACCAAGCTGCCGCAGCGGCGGGACACCGAGCTGGTGCTCGGCGTGATCGACGATCCGGACAACCAGGCCCAGCGCGTCGAGTTTTTCCAGCCCGATCACGAGGGCAACATCGCCTACTATGGCGCCGGCGGCTCGGGCAAGACCACCGCGTTGCGCTCGCTGGCGCTGGCGGCGTCCATCACCCCGCGTTCGGGCAGCGTGCACATCTATGGCGTGGATTTCGCCGGCGGCGGTTTGGGGCTGCTCGATCCGCTGCCGAATGTCGGCTCGATCATCGGCGGTGACGACGACGAGCGGGTGGCCCGGCTGTTCCGCTGGCTGCGGGCTACCGCGGACGAGCGGGCGGCCCGGTATTCGATGGCGAAGGCCCCCACGCTGGGGGAGTACCGGCGGGCTACCGGCAAGGCGGATGAGCCGCGCATCATGGTGCTCGTCGACGGCTATGCCGCGTTCAAGACCTCCTATGAGTCGACCACGGACAAGGCGGCCATCTTCGGGCTGTTCCAGCAGTTGCTGGTGGACGGCCGGGGCGTCGGCATCCACTTCGCGGTGACGGCGGACCGTCCGGCCGCGATCAACACCTCGGTGGGGGCGGCCTTCCAGCGCAAGGTGGTGCTCCGGCAGACCGACGAGGACGGCTACCGCTTCTTCTCGCTGCCCAAGGACGTGCTCGATCCGTCCTCCCCGCCCGGCCGCGCGCTGCAGGTGGGCATGGCCCAGGAGTTGCAGTTGGCGATCCTGGGCGACAACATCAACATGGCGGCGCAATCGCGCACCATCGAGGAGCTGGCTGAGTTCCGCAAGACTTTGAACGAGCCGGAGCCGTACCGGATCCAGTCGCTGGGCACCGAGATTCCGGCGGCGGAGATGCCCGAGCAGATCGACGGCAAGCCGGTGCTCGGCGTCTCCGACACCACCTTGGCTCCGATCAGTTTCGATCCGGTGGGCGCGTTCCTGGTGGCCGGTCCGGTGCAGTCGGGGCGGACGAACACGCTGAAGTGGTTCGCCACCTCGCTGCGCTCTTGGCGGCCGAAGATTCCCATCGTCCATCTGTCTCCGAAGCGTTCGCCGCTTTCGGAGTTGGAGCTGTGGAGCATGTCGGCTACCGGCATGGACGCCTGCGAGAAGCTGTTGGAGCGGCTGAAGCCGCTGGTGAGCGAGGAAAACCCGATGGACGAGCCGCAGCTCGCGGTGCTGGTGGAATCGTATCCGGAGTTCCTTTCGTCAAAGGTGGAGAATTTGCTCACCGAGGTGGTGAAGGGCTGCAAGGCGAACAGCCACCTGTTCATCGCCGAGGGCGAGTTCACCACTTGGAACAGCTCGTGGCCGCTGCTGATGGAGGTGCGCAACACCCGCACCGGCCTGCTGCTGCAGGCGGACAGCTCCGACGGCGATTCGCTGCTGCGCACCTCGCTGCCCCGCTTCCGCAAAGCCGACCCGCCGCCCGGCCGCGGCTGGTGGGTGCACGCCGGCAAGGCGCGGCAGTTGCAGATTCCGCTGGTTGACTGACGCGCGCGTTTGACGTTGCAGGCCGGTTTTCCGGCACCGGTTAGCCGCGCCTGCGCCTCGAATTCGGGCCCGCTGCTGGCCTGCTCTCGCTCCCGTTCCGATCACCCATCCGCGACATGGGTGATTCCACCCATTGCAAGGGGTTTTGCAAGGTGGTTGGATAGGTATCGGAAGAAAGGAGTAGGACATGGGACACCACGATCTTAGAGTCACCTACGCGGACTACGAGAACGCCATACTTAATCTCGATACCATCATCACCAGCCTAGAGAGCAACACCCAATCCTTCACCGATTTGGGTAGCGCCGTGGGCCACAACGGTCTGGCTTGTTCGCTCAAACAGTTCTCGGAGAACTGGAGGATCAAGCGGGGCTGGATGGTTGAGCAATTACAGGCGTGTCGAGACGAGATAGACACGAACCTGCAAGCCTGGAAAGACGCCGATGCGCAATTGGGCGACTCCGATGATGATCATGATCGGAAGCGTGACGACAACAAGGACAAGCACGACGATCAGGACAAGCACGACGATCCGGACAACAAGGAAAAACCGGATCCCACGCCCGACCAGCCCGTCACGCCATCGACTGGCGGAGGCGGCGGAGGTGGCTCCGGCTCTGGCACTGGAGGCAGCCCCAACATCAACATCGAGAACGCGGTCAACGTGGAGCAGAACAACAACAACAATCAGTCTGTAAACGTTGGCACTGACCCGGTGTCGTCTCCGGATGACCCCACCACCACTCCAGGTACCGATACCGGCGAGATCCCGCTCGATCCGATGGAACCGCTAGTGGTGGGCAGCACCTTGGGCGCCATCTACGCCATCTGGCAGCGGATTCAGAACGCCAAGGCAAACGGCACGGACACCGGCCCGGATGCCGATCTGCCGCTTTCGGATCGAATCAAGAAAGAGTTGGCGGAGATGGGCATCGCCGATGACGATGTGGAAATCACCGTCGATCCCAAAGACCCCGACGACATCATCGCGGTGTTGAAGGGCGAGGATGGCTCGGTGATCACCACCGAGTTTGACGACGGCGATGGCGATCCGCAACTTGGCGGTGGGGAGATCGGGATTGATGATCCGGTGGCCACCCCGAGCACTTCCGGCGGGACGACAGACGCGGGTACTGATACCGGTTCCGGGTTGGGCACCGGCACCGAGGGCACCGACGGCACGACAAGTGCGGATACCGGAGCGAGTTCCGGTGGAGAAGGCACGGCAGCGACTGGCTCGCTGTTCGGCGCCAGTGCTGATGGTACGGCTACAAGCGGTGAGGGCACGGCAGGCGAAGGCCTGAACGTGGAGATGGATAGTTGGGATCGCGCGGGTGCGCTCCGTGAGCGGCTGGCGGCGGCTGAGGCTGAAGGCACCCCGCTCACGGATACCGACCTCGGTGACGGCAGCAGCCTCAGCTCCGGCGGCAGTGGCGGCGGCGGCGGTGGCGGCGGTGGGGGCAGCATCCCCCTTGATGACGCCGCATCTTCTTCTGGTGGCTCTTTTAGCTCGCTGGACACCTCGCCATCTGATCTGCTCAGCTCGACAGACAGCTCCTCCGATTGGGCGGATGCGTCGAGCAGCAGCTTTGAATCCGCCGACAGCGACGGCACCGCGGCTTCGGCGGGCATGGGCATGGCCGGCATGGGCGCAATGGCCGGCATGGGCCGCATGGGCGGTGGTGGCGGCAGCTACGAAGACCGTAAAGAAAGGCTGAAGAAGCCGGTTGAACCCACCGACGATAAGGAAGGAGAACAGCGATGACTCGCCCTACTGATTGGAGTCCGCTTTGTGGCGGAGACCCGATTCCAGGCGATCCCGGCGCCATCGACGTGGAAGCCTCGAAGCTAAGGAACACTGGCACCGCCATTCGCGAAGCACAGACCAACCTACAGCGATTGCAGTTTGATTCACGGAACACTGGCAAGGGCATCCAGAAGATTATTGAGGATATTCAACTGGTTAGGCAAGGCCTAGCTAAGATCGAGTCCCGCGTGAGTGGCGCTGCTGATGTTCTGGGTGCGTACCACCCGGAACTGCGTGATTGCCAGACGAAGTCACTCAAGCTGCTGGAGGAAGCACAAAACGCTCGGGCGGCGGCCAATTCGGCTGCTGAAAAGCAACAGTATTATGCGAATATGAGCCGACAGGCTGCTGGCAACGGCGCGTCGGATGCAGAGGTTGATGACTTGGTTCGACAGGCTAATGCGGCAAACAGCCAGGTAAAAACCTACAATCAAGTGAAGCTGCCCGAGCTGCGCAGACGGCTCCAGACGATCATCGACGAACGGGACGATGCAGCCAAAACTGCCATCACCGACCTAAAGCACTTCGATGAGACCAGCGCGATCAAAGACAACCTCATCGACAAGGTAATCGACTGGTGGGAAAACAGCCCGCTTGCGCAGACGATCATCAAGGCCATCGACACCATTATGGACATCATCGACAAGCTTTCGATCGTGCTGGGGATCATCTCCGTCATCCTGATCGCCCTCGGCCCGCTGACCGCGGGAGTCACGGCAATCATCGGGACGGTCATTGCCGGCATCACGCTGCTTCCCAGCCTGTGGAGCACGATCAAGGCGGGTTGCAATTTCGGAGTAACTGCCTATAAGTGCGCCAATGGCTTCACCACCTTCGATAAGGTGTCCGACGCTTTCGTGGACTTCACGACTGAAGGGCTGATTTTTGGGGCAAGCGCGGTAATCACCTTCCTCCCAGGTGGTGGTGTTGCCAGTACTGTGGGCAAGACTGTCGCCAAGACATTCCTCGTTGAAGGCATAAAGACTGGAATTGTGACGGTACTTCAAACTGACGCGGTGAAGAATCTCGTCAGAGATGGCGTTGAGTTCCAGATGAAGAACCCCGTCCCCTTCTACGTCCCGACGTGGGTGGCGCCCACGTGGCCGGTCCTGCCGGCGCCGTTCATCGCCAAGCAGATCGCCGAGCAGTACTCCAAGTGGCGCAGAAGCGTCCCGAACCGGTATTTTGATAAGCAGTGCTGCTGCGAGCAGTGAGTTCCATCTGAGATAGGGGTACAACATGGCCACCACAACAACCGATCAACGCCGGTACGAGTTCGTCCTTCCGCCAGGCTGGTTCCGCTTCGACATGCGTCGTCCGCTCGATCCGCAGATCAGCCGGTACGTGGACGCGCTGGTGGAAGGTCGCGAACTGGGCGACAAGCGTGCTTTGGTCAAGGCCAATCTGCGCAGCGCGATCGGCAACCAACTCGCCGAGGCGGAAGGGCAAGAGGCACTGGATCTAGTGCTGCCCACGTTGCAATCGACCGGCGTCGTCTCCACAGCCTCATTTGCGGTATTCCCGCTGAAACTCCCGGATGAAAGCGATCCGGTGGAGTTCATCGCGGCAATCGCATCGCGAGACACCAGCGCCACCTTGGTTGAGGTGGAAGACCTGGTCGCCTTGCGGACCGAGGCCAAGAAGCCCGCCGATTTCGGCGACCCGCAGCAAGCCATCGACGCGATGATCAATGAGTTGGGAGTCGCCGATTCGATCACCGAGCGCCCGCAAGCGGCGGACACCACTTTCAGTAGCCACCGTGTGGTTTACTTCATCGGCCATCCGGAGCGATCTGAGGGCTGGGTCATCTTCGCCTTCTCGGTGATCGAGCAGGACAACGATGAGTTCCGAGAATTATCCGATCTGCTTATCGAGCTCTTCGATCAGATCATGTTGACTGTGAGGTTCAATGGCTGAGTTTACCGTCACCTACAACCCGTTGTTCTGGGCTGAACTCAACATACCCCCAGACGAGGTTGCCGCAAAGGTGCTTTCCATCAATGAGGCCCGAGTGCAGATTGGAGCGCAGCCACTACCTGTGCCCGATCTGACTGCCGCGCTTACCGACAATCTCGTCCCGGTGGAATACACGGATGGCAGCGCCTTCCTGATGTTGAACACCCAGATGGATTCTCCGGTAAAGGTGCTGATCGAATGCGGCGAGGTCGGTACCACCGAGTTGTTACCGGCTGCCGTTGCGAAGCTGGGAGTCGAGACCGTGGAGAACTTCTCCGAGGTGCAACTGCCGAACGGCGAGATGGGCTTGCGCTGGGTGAGCTTCGTCCCGCTCAACCAGCTATCTGGAGAAGCTCCCGCGCCCGACGTTCCCAATCCCACCATCGGCGGCTTCTTCTATTTCCGGTTGCTCAACAAAGACGGCACCAACATCGTGGCTATGGGTTCCACTTTCAGCCCCGATCTGCAGTTGATCGCCCTCGTGGACCGTGAGATACTGGCACTCATGGCGGGAATCACGTTGGCCTAGCCATATTCACTCGATCTGTCAGGGGAAGACATGACGACACCAGCCATCACCACCACCCGCAACCACCTCACCGCGAGTGGGGCGCTGGTCACCGGCCTGCTGCTGCTGTTCGCCGGGGCGGCCATGGCCATCTCGGAAACGATCTACTGGACCAGCCTGCCGATAGCCTTCGCGTTTGAATCCGGGCTAGTCCAGTTGATACTCATCGTCGTCCTCGGCATCGCCGCGGGAATCCTGTTCCTGGCTTTCGGAAAGCAGCGCGTCTTACCTGGGGCGTCGGTGTACGCCATCCTGTTCTTCGTGGATTGCTGGACCATGATCGGACACTTCAGCCCGCTGTCCCTGGAGAACGACTGGAGCCTGCTCCCCGTGCTCGACACCGCCTTTTGGCTGGTCTTGGACGTGCTGGTTCTGGCCGTGGCGTTTGCCAAACCAGCCGCGCGGTTGCACACCCTGGCCACGATCACCGCCGCCGTCGCCGGCCTACTGCTGATCCTGTCCCTCGTGAACCCGATCAGCAGCATCGCAAGCACCGGCCTTGCATACTTCCAATACCCCGAAAGCATCCTCAACACCATCTCCACCCTCGCCTTCGCCGCCGCCCCCCTCGTCTACGCCCTCACCATCCGCCCTGCCGACACCTCCACATCCCCACAACCCTGGTAACCCGACGCCAGAGCCTCCCGGCACCCAACGGCGGGCGCCTCCAGATACACCTGCTGCCGCCGATCAACCCAGCATCGTCGTACCGTGATGAGTTGTTGTCGTGACACGCCGACGAAAAGTGCCAAAACTCAAATCTGAAAGAGCCCGTC
>JAISTQ010000033.1 GCA_031272505.1 Propionibacteriaceae bacterium | reverse complement strand
CAGCGAACTCAACGCAAAACTCGACACGGTACTCCCGCTCTCCAGCGCAGCTTGCGCAATGAGCTGCTTCTGCGCTGCGGTAAGCCGCAAATCCAGCCGCTCCGACTTCGCATCCATGCCCACAGCGTACGGCAAAATGCCACACATATCAACTTTCATTCTTCCTCCTATCAAGTGGCTTCACCTGGTTAATTAGGGTTCGCAGCGCCGGATCGGTTAACTTTTTTAAATCTGTGGATAACTTTGGCCAGGAGCGGCACTTCTCCACAGGCTGCGGGTCGACGGACACTGCGCTCATCATCGACTCGCCTTGGTTGCTTCGGATGTACCAACGGTGGGCGAGTAGGATTACCGCGTGAGCCAAGTTGTCCCGTACCCGATTACGCGCGCGCGAAAAGTGCCCGCGTCCATTCCCCGTCCTCCTTATTATGGCGATCCCGGCCCGGAGCGCTATGAGGGCTCGGACGTGATGCCCGAGGAGATCGTGGCGAAGATGCGGGTGGCCGGGGCGATTGCGCGTGACGCGATGGCGGCGGGGGCGGCGGTGATTGCGCCTGGCGTCACCACCGATGCGATTGACGCGGCGGTGCACGAGTATCTGGTCGCCCATGACGCTTGGCCCGCCACGTTGGATTATCGCGGCTTCCCCAAGTCGTGCTGCACTTCGGTGAACGAGGTGGTCTGCCACGGGATTCCGGATTTGCGGCCCTTGGAGGAGGGCGAGATCGTCAAGATTGACGTCACCGCCTACATTGACGGCGTGCACGGCGACACTTGCGCCACCTACTTCGTGGGCGAGGTGGACGAGGCCTCCCGGCTGCTCTCGGAGCGCACGCACGAGGCGATGATGCGCGGGATCCGGGCGGTGGCTCCGGGGCGGGCGGTGAACACCATCGGCCGGGTGATCGAGGCGTACGCGAGCCGGTTTGGCTACGGCGTGGTGCACGATTACACCGGTCACGGCTGCCATGTGGCCTTCCATTCCGGGCTGGTGATCCCGCATTACGATTCGGACCGGTTTGACGCGGTGATGCAGGAGGGGATGTGCTTCACCGTGGAGCCGATGCTCACCCTGGGGGATTGGCACACCTCGCTGTGGAAGGACGGCTGGACGGTCGTCACCCGCGATCTGAGCCGCTGCGCGCAGTTCGAGCACACGCTCGTGGTCACCGAAGACGGCGCCGAGATTCTCACCGCCTGATGCGTTTGCTACCGCTGCTTCGTCTGGCCTTCCCGCACACCGTGCCGGTGCTGGCCGGCTACGTGCCCATGGGCGCGGCCTTTGGGGTGTTGTTGGTGACGAGCGGATTCTCTCCCTGGTGGGCGCCGCTGATGGGGATTCTCATCTACGCGGGCTCGGGCCAGTTCGTCGCGGTGGGGCTGCTGGCGGCCGGCTTCGATCCACTCGGGATCTTCCTGATCACCCTAATGGTGAACGCCCGGCATGTGTTCTACGCGCTGACGAATCTGTCGCTCTTCGCCGGGTTTGGGCGCTACCGTCCGTACTTGATCTTCGCGTTGACGGACGAGACTTACGCGCTGTTCAACCTGGTGGGGGAGAACGCCAGTTTGAACGACGCCACGGTGCCTCGGGCCGGGCTGCCCGCCGGGGTGGCCCCGGCGAAATCCCCGCAGTTCCTGACGGCCATCGCCGCGTTGGACCAGTGCTACTGGGTATGCGGCTGCGCCATCGGCGGTTTCGCGGGCACCCTGATCAACTTTGACGTCACCGGCATCGACTTCGTGATGACCGCCCTCTTCGTGGTGATCCTGCTGCAGCAAATCGAAAAACCCGCCAACCGCCGCCCTGCCGCCATCGGCCTGCTGGTCTCCCTCCTCGTCGTCACCGCCTGCCGCCTCTGGTTCGACACCTCCTACTTCATCTTGACCGCCATGGCCGCCCTGTTAGTGGTCTTCACCACCCTCTATCTAGCCCGAAAGGACGTGTCCCCCGGCACCCAATTGCCGTCATCCTCGACCGAATGTCGGGGAGGAATTGGTGGGGAAAGCCCAACTGTGAAGCCTGGTCGCAGTCCGAAGGACGTGTCTCCCGGCACCCAATTGCCGTCATCCTCGACCGAAGGTCGGGGATCCAGTTCGCGACGTGCGCAAGAGCGCACTTGGAGCGAACAAAGCGGGTGTGAGCGAAGCGAACGCCAAGACGGAGCGGGAGGTGAATCATGACTGAATGGCAAGTGGCGATCATGGTGGCCTGCGCGGCGGCAGCGACGGTGCTGACCCGGGCCATTGGCTTCTGGGCATTCGGCAAGCGGGCCGTGCCCGCGTTCGTGAGCTACCTCGGCGACGTGCTCCCGGCCGCGGTGATGGCCATGCTGGTGGTCTTCTGCCTGCGCGACACCCCAATCGAGGCCGCCCCACACGGCATCCCGGAACTGATCGCCATCGCCGCCACCGCCGCCCTGTGGCTCTGGCGCAAAAACGTCCTGCTCGCCGTCCTCGGCGGCACCGCCCTCTACCTGACCCTCATCCACCTAGTCTTCGTATAGCTCCGCAAAGATTGAGCGGTTCCGGTGCTAATTCGTCAGTTTGGGCTCCGGAATCGCTCATTCTTTGGTGGGTGTGGGGTTCGTCGACCCGCAGCCTGTGGAGAAGTGCCGCTCCTGGCCAAAGTTATCCACAGATCCAAAAAAGTTAACCGATCGGCCCCTGCGAACCCTAATTAACCGAGTATGAGTAGAACGATGTTGCGGACGGTAGATCCGTGTGAACAGGTAAGGGAGCTTGGATATGATATCTTTGATATCAAGGAGGCTGCCGTGACCGATGTACTGATTAGGGGAGTGTCCGAGTCGGCACTTCGGAGGATCGAGGAGTTGGCGGCCCAAGCGCGAATCTCGCGCGGTGAATACTTACGACGCGAGTTGGAGAAGCTGGCTGGGCCGACGGAATCCTGCACTGTGGAGGATCTGCTTCGAATCAGCCAGTTAACCGCAGACCTGCTTGATCCCGCAGTGATGGAGCAAGCATGGCGGTGACTAGCTATCTCATCGACAAGTCCGCTTTCCAGCGGTTGCCCGGCTCGGCGGATGCCGAGTTGTGGGCGAATCGGATCAATCGCGGGCTGGTAAGGATCTCCACGGTCACTCGGTTGGAGATCGGCTATTCGTTTCGTTCGGCTGCGGATGCGGAACGTGGTTGGTCGACACCACCTTTGGTTTCGATGCCAATTGAGTATCTGACTCCGGCCATGGAAGATAGGGCAGTACAAGTCCAGAGACTCTTGACATCGCGAGGCTTCCACCGTGCCGCCTCCATTCCTGATTTGCTGATAGCAGCCACTGCCGAACTCGTCGGTCTTACCGTGCTACACCAGGACAAGGACTTCGAACTGATCGCCGAGTTGACCGGTCAACCCACGCTCCGCTTGAGCTAAGCAA
>JAISTQ010000049.1 GCA_031272505.1 Propionibacteriaceae bacterium | reverse complement strand
GCGAAGCGAAGACAATTCACGCGCGGGCGCGCTTGATCAGGATATAGATCGACCAGATGATCAGGCCGAGGGCGAGGACGCTCAGGCCGAGCATGGTGTCGTCGAAGATGACGGTGCCGTCAGTGAGATCGACGAAGGGCTCGCCGTGAAAAAGGGCGTTGAGGCCGTCCACGCACCACATCAGGGCGGCCCCGAGGTACATCAGCGCCAAGACGCCGAGGTGGATGGCGGCCGTCCCCGGCTTGGCGAGGCGCAACACACCCACGAAGAGGGCCGCGAACGCGGTGATGATGAGCGTCATTTGGCCTTTACGACCGCCCGGCGCAGCACTGGGATGCGGGTGACCGCCAGCACCAGCAGGCCCCAAGCCGCGGTGACCATGGCCACCATGCCGACGCCGACGGTGGCGATTTCGGTGAGCATCGTTTCGGTGGCTTCCGCGCTTTGCATCGCGGTGAGGAAGGGCGGGGCAAAGATCACCTCGCCGTGCCAGATATGCTCCAGAGCCAGCAGGATGGCACCGCCGGCCAGCATCGCGAAGAGCCAGCTCAGCTTGGTGCGCATCGAGATCTTAGTGACGGAATCGCCCCCCGAATCCTTGCTGGCACTTTTCACTACGCCGACGACCATGGCGGCTGCGGTAGGTGCGAGAAAACATGCCATGGCATTACCTTAGCTGCCCCGGCCTCAGCCCACGAGCCATTTGACCCATTCTTGGACGCCCGCGCCGGTTTTCGCCGAAGCCTGGATCACCGCCGCGCCCGGATTCACCTGCCGCAGGTTCGCCAAAAACAACTCCATGTCGAAATCCAAATAGGGGAGCAGGTCGATCTTGTTGACGACCACCACATCGACCGTGCGGAACATCACCGGGTACTTCAGCGGCTTGTCCTCGCCCTCGGTGACCGACGCCACCATCGCCCGCCGGTGCGCCCCCACGTCAAACTCGGCCGGGCAGACCAGATTCCCGACGTTCTCGATCAGCAGCAGATCCAACTCGTCAAGCCGCAGCTTGCGCAAGGCGTGCGCCACCATCGGCGCGTCCAGATGGCATTCCCCGCCGAACCCCGCCCCGGTGTTCAGCAAAGACACCTGGGCGGCCAACCCGCGCAGCTTGTCGGCGTCCAAGGCCGTCTCAATGTCCCCCTCGACGATGCCCACCCGCTTTTTCCCGGCCAGCGCCTCCAGGGTGCGCACCAGCAGCGTCGTCTTCCCCGAGCCCGGCGACGACATCAGGTTGACGGCCGCCACCCCCGCCGCGTCTAGCGCCTCCCGGTTGTGGAGGGCCGCATGGTCGTTTTCGGCGAAGATCGCCTCCAACACCTCGATGCGCTCCAGGCCGGTCTGGTAGCCCGAGTGGTCGCCCACGTCGTCATGGTGATGCGCGTGGTCGGGCTCATGTTCGTGATGATGGTGATGCCCCGGCTCGTCGTGCTCATGCGAATGCACGGTGCCGTCGTCATGGCGGTGAAATCGTCCCATCAGGCCTCCACTTCGATATGCGTGATCGCGAACTCCTCACCCGCGATGACAGCCACCCGGTCGCTGTCGCAGTTGGGGCAACGATACAGCGAGAAGACGTCCACCTGCGCGTCCTGCCCACACACGTAGCAGTGCACCGCCGCCGGGATTTCGTTGATGCGCAACTGGCTGCCGGCCAACTCGGTGGGCTGCGCGACGATCGCCCAGCAGTGCGTCAAAGTCTGCGGGATGACTTGCCGCAAGCTCCCCACGTCCAGCCAAATTTCCACCACCTTGCGACCGCCAGCCGCCTTGGTGACGATGTTTTTGATGGATCGGCTCAGCGCCAACTCGTGCACAATGTCTCATTATATGTATCCAAAAGCGGCGAAGCATCTTACTGATTGAGACCTGATGCGATAGTGTGGCATCACTGACAAGACGAGCCGACTGAAAACGTACTTGGTACTCAGTTGGAGGGGGCCAAAAACGTATCTCGTCGCTCCTGCCTGAAGGGAACGCTGATGTCCTACACACTTGATGGTTGGCAAGAGCCCACACTGGGAGAAAACCTCGCCCGCGCCGGCGTCGAACGCAGAGATTTCATCAAATATTGCAGCTCTTTGGCCGCGTTGTTCGCGGCCAGCCCGGCGTTGCTCGGGTCGGGCACCCGGGCCAGCGCCGACGATCTGGACGGCGACGAGGTGGCGGAGACGCTCGCCGCGGTCACCAAGCCGAACGTGGTCTGGCTGCAGCTCCAAGAGTGCACCGGCTGCGTCGAGAGCGCACTGCGTTCCGGCGGCACCACCGTCGAAGAAGTGCTGCTCAACCTGCTTTCCGTCAACTACAACGAGGCGGTGATGGCCGCTGCCGGAGCCGCCGCCAATGACGCGCTGGACAAGACGAACGAGCAGCCGCACGTGCTGGTGGTGAACGGCTCCATCCCGGTCAAGGACGGCGGCATCTACTGCTCGATGGGCGGCAAGTCGGCGGAAACGGTGCTGCGCGAGTCGGCCAAGAACGCCACCGCCATCCTCGCGGTCGGGGCCTGCGCGGTCTGGGGCTCGGTGCAGGGCTCCAACCCGAATCCGACGGGCGCGGTGGGCGTCGACCAGATCATCAAGGACAAGCCGGTCATCAACGTCTCCGGCTGCCCGCCGATTGCCGAGGTGATCACCGCCACCATCGCCTACATCCTCACCCACGGCACCACCCCGAAGACTGACGCCCAGGGCCGTCCGCTGTTCGCCTACGACCAGCGCATCCACGATTCCTGCCCGCGGCGGCCGCACTTCGACGCCGGCCAATACGTGCGCAGCTTCGACGACGAGGGCGCGCGTTCCGGCTGGTGCCTGTACGAGATGGGCTGCAAGGGCCCGTCCACCTTCTCCGCCTGCCCGATCATCCAGTGGAACATGCACACCTCCTGGCCGGTGGGGGCGGGCCATCCGTGCATCGGCTGCACCGAGAAGCACTTCTTCGATCTCTACACCCCGTTCTACCGGGCGCTCCCGAACGTCACCGGGCTGGGCATCGAGGCCACCGCCGAGCAGGTCGGCTGGGGGCTGCTCGGGTTGACGGTCGCCGGCGTCGCCGCCCACGCGGGGGCCACCGCGATTCGGCACCACGCCGCCAAGAAGGCCGAGGACAAGGAGCCGCTGGAGGCCTTCGGTGATCCGCAGCCCGGCGACGAGCCCGCGGCGGAGCCGGAGCCACCAGACGAGGTGACGGCCGTGGAGCCGCCTGCGGAAGCTGACGCTGGCGAAGGGGAGGAGGTCTAGCCATGGCTGAGCGAGTAGTAATCGATCCGATCACCCGCATCGAAGGCCACCTGCGCATCGAGTTGGAGACCGAAGCCGAGAAGATCACCAACGCCTGGAGCGAGACGACGCAGTTCCGCGGCATCGAGACCATCGTCCAAGGCCGCGATCCGCGTGACGTCTGGGCGTTCGTGGGCCGCATCTGCGGGGTGTGCACCTCGGTGCATTCCATCGCGTCGATCACCGCCGTCGAGAACGCCATCGGCGCGAATCCGCCCGATCAGGCGCTGCGCATCCGCGAGATCATGGTGGGCGCGCAGGAGATCCAGGATCACGTCATCCACTTCTACCATCTGCACGCCCTCGATTTCGTGGACGTCACCGGCTGCCTGGAGGCCGATCCGGCCAAGACGGTCGCCTTCGCCAAGTCAATCGGCTCGAAGTGGAAGGGCAACACCGAGGAGCGGTTCGCCGCCGTCAAGGCCACCGTGCAGGGCATCGTGGATTCCGGCCAGTTGAGCGTCTTCACCAACGGCTATTGGGGCCACCCGGATTACCGGCTCCCGCCGGAGGCCGATCTGATGGCGGTCGCGCACTACCTGGACGCGCTGGAGTTCCAGCGCTCCATGATCCGCATCGTCACCGTGTTCGGCGGCAAGAACCCGCACCCGAACTTCGTGGTTGGCGGGATGGCCTGCTCCATCGACCAGAACAAATCCGAGTCGATCAACCAGGTGCAGCTTGACGACGTCCAAGCCTGGATCGCCGAGGCCGTCGATTTCGTCACCAACTGCTACGTCCCCGACGCGCTGGCCATCGCCGGGGTGTACAAGGACTATTTCGACATCGGGGCGGCGCAGCCCGATTTCCTCGCCGTCGGCCTTTCCGGGTCGGCCTTCCACGGCAACCCGAACGACGCCCGCCTCATCTCCGCGAATCCGATCAAGCCCGGCATCGTCCATCTGGACGGCGACAAGGTGACGGTCGAGGATTTCGATCCCACCAAGATCACCGAGTGGGCCTCCACCGCGTGGTACAAGTACGCCGGTGGCGACGTCGGCATCCCGCCCGCCGAGGGCGAGACGGATCCGGTCTATTCCGGCCCGAAGCTGCCGTACACCGCGAAGCCGAACGACGGCCTGCCCTGGCTCGCCGACAGCCCGGAGTACACCTGGTCGAAGGCCCCGCGCTATGACGGCTATGCGGTGCAGGTCGGCCCGGTCGCCCGGGTGCTGCTCGCTTACGCGCGCGGCCACGCCCGGATGAAGGAGATCGTGGATTCCGCCGCCCGCACCCTGGGCATCCGCATCGGGCAGCTGAACTCGACGGCCGGCCGCACCCTGGCCCGCGCGGCCGAGTGCCTGCTCAGCGCCGAGATCCTCTCCACCGAGAGCTTCCCGGCCTTCGTCGCCGCGCTCAAGGCCGGGGACATCTCCACCTTTGACGCCTCCAAGTGGGATCCGTCCACCTGGCCGAAGCAGGCCTCCGGGTATTCCTTCGTGGAGGTCGCCCGCGGCAACCTCAGCCACTGGATCACCATCGAGGACGGCAAGGTGGCCCGCTACCAGTGCGTGGTTCCCACCACCTGGCTGGCCGGCGGGCGCGACAAGGAGGGCAACATCGGCCCCTATGAGGCCTCACTGTCGGGCAACAAGCAGCATCCGCTCGTCGATCCGACCCGGCCGCTGGAGCCGTTGCGCACCATCCACTCCTTCGATCCCTGCATGTCCTGCGCGGTGCACGTCTTGGATCCGTCCGGCCAGGTCTTGGAGGTGGTCTCGTCATGACGGCCACCGCCCCCAGCCGGGCCGTCGCGGCCCCGGAAGACGTCCAGTTGAAAGTCGGCGGCGCGTTCTCGTTGGGCAAGCTCAGCGAGGGCCGCATCTTGGCGCTGGCGGCGGCAGCAGCCCCGTCAGACACCGAAGACCCGACGGATTTCGCGGTCGCCGAGGCTTTGGACGTCCGCCGTCCGGATCTGGTGGTCTCGCCAGCCGATCCCGCTGACGTCGATCCCGCCACCCCGGAGCGCCGCTATTCGGTCTCCATGGTTCGTGATTTCCCGCTCAAGGACGATGCCACCACCGACATCGTGATCATGCGCGGGGCTTTGGACGCGGTGCTGAACAAGGTGAAGATCTCCCGCAAGAACCGCTCGCTGGTGCGTCGGAACGCCGATTGGGCGGCCAAGCGCGGCTGGCGGGCGTTGGCGGTGGCGACGGCGCTGGTCGGCGAAGGCGACACCGTGGGGGAGTTCCGGCTGCAGGGCTTCGTGCACGTGGGCATCGAGGGCGTCTCCACCGGGCTGGAATCCACCGGCCCGGCGAACTGGGTGGAAGTGCCCGTCTGGTCGCTCTCGTTGCGCTTCCAGCACTGGGCGAACGTGGCCACCATCTTCACGCTTTCGTGCAGCGGCTATTTCATCATGCATCCGTTCTTCGGCCCCGAGGCCCACGCGGGCGAGGATGCCGGTTTCCTGATGGGCTGGGTGCGGTTCATCCACTTCGCGGCGGCCGCTTTCTGGGTGGTGCTCGGCATCACCAGGGTGGTCTCCGCGTTCGTGGCCCGCGATCCGCATCTGCGCTGGACAGAATGGTGGCCCCTGAAGCGCAAGGAGGACGTGCGAAACCTCGGGCGGGTGGTGCAGCACTACGCGCTGATCAAGGAGGAGGCGCCGGTCTATCTGGCTCACAATCCGCTGCAGCAGCTCACCTACGCGGCGCTGTATTGCGCCTGCGGCCTGCAGATGATCACCGGGTTTGCGCTCTTCGGCCTCTACCACCAGGGCAACTGGATTTGGGCGTTGGCGGCCACCCCGTGCAACTGGTTCGGCATTCCCACCGTGCGGATGTTCCACACCGGCATGATGTTCGCGCTCTGGATGTTCGTGGTGATGCACGTCTACCTGGCGGTCCGCGCTGATTCGCTGGATCGCCATGGCGGCATCTCCTCGATGATCAACGGCAATGTCTGGCTGCGGCGCGGGGCCAAGCCGGTGGATGCTCCCGAAGTTGGGTAGCCTCACCGTCCTCGCCGTCGGCAACCCGATCATGTCTGACGACGGGTTGGGCCAGGCTTTGTTGGCCGCGGTGCAGGCGGCCTGCCCCGATACGCGGGTGACGTACGTGGACGGCGGCATCGCGGGCTTGGAACTGCTGCCGGTCGTCCAAGACGCCTCCCATTTGTTGATCTTGGACGCGATCGCCGGTGACACTCCCGGTGCCGTCCACCACCTTTCTGGCGACCAGTTACCCCGGCTGCTCAGCGCCAAACTCGGCCCGCACGAGATCGGGCTGCTGGACGTCTTCACCTCGGCGCGGCTGCTCGGCCAGGAGCCCGAGGTGCTGGAGATCGTCGGCATCACCCCCGCGTCGACGGACTTGGGCATCGGCTTGGCTGCCGTCGTCGCGGCCGCCATTCCCGCCGCCACCGAAATCGCGGTGGGGATCCTGGGCGAGTGGCTATCTCGCTTCGATTAGTTCTAAGTTCATTTGGCCCGGTAGGGCGGCGGTGCAGGGCAGGCACGGGTCGGCGAGCCGGACGGCCGCTTCCAGGTCGCCGCCGGTTTGCAGCGCCTCGGTGAGCAGCGCGGCCAGCCACGGCTCGTTCTGGGCGGTGGGGGTGAGGATGACGGCGGCAGTCAGCTGGCCCGCGGCGTCAGCTTGGTAGTGGTGGACGAGCAGGCCACGGGCGCTGTCCACCCAACCGACCTGCGGGCTGGCCGTGGGGGTGGGGGCTTGGTCTGCCAACCGGGTGATCATCTCCAGGCAGTGCAGCGCGATCACCACGCGCGGCTCCGCGCGGCCTTGCAGTTGCGCCGCCTGCTCGGTGGATAGCTCACCCAAACTCACCTGGGCGTGCGGGCCGACCCGGTATTGGCCGTCGCTGGGGCCCAGGTCGCGCAGATACGGGCGGGGAGCCGGGCTGCCCGGCTCAGCCTCGGCGATCGCCAACGCGGTGGTATTCGCGACCACCTCGCCGGTGTCGGTTACCGCGCGCAAGTGCGTGCCAAAGAGATCGGGCGTGCCGTCGGCGGTGGCCAGGCCGACGTTCAAGAAATGGGGAGTGACGGGTGTGGGTTCGCTTGCCGGGATCTGCTGGAGTGCCGCGAAGGCCGCCGCAGCCCCAGCCAACACCGCCGCCCGACCGGCGTCAGTGAGCGCCGCCGTCACCCCGCCGACTATTGCCGTGGCCGGAAAGTGCCCCGGCGAACCGGCCGCCGCCAGCACCGTTTTCGCATACTTGCCCAACACCATCGCCGCCTGCGGCTGCGTGGGCAGCCAATGGAAAGCGTGGGTCTGCAGCACCGCGCCATAATGAAGCAGCCGCCGCATCCGCTCCGCCTCGGCGCTCAGCGTGACGCCGCCCGTCAACGCCTCCAAGGCGCGCACCCCAGCCAAGTGGTGGGCCGCCGGGCAAATCCCACAAAGCCGCTCCACCAGCGCCGGAACCTCCGCCACCGGACGGCCAATGAGCACCGATTCCACCCGTGGCAACCCCGTCAAATCAAACCGCGCCCGCGCCACCTGCCCGCGCGCATCCCGCCACACCAACACCTGCGGCCGCCCCCCATCCACCACCGCATTCAACTCAAGCCTTGCCACCCCCCCATTCTCTCACCGTGCGCGCAAGGTGAGCGAGGACCTGGTCACCACGGACCCGTGGCACTAAACAGACAGAGCCCTTGCGCAGTTCTTCTCGATGGCGGGAAGTAGTCGGGAGCGCAAGGAGAGGGTGTCGTCGTCGGAGTCCAATTGGGCGAAGCTGTCTTCGATGGCTGCTGGCAAGGTAGTGGCGAGGACGTGTATTCGGTCCATCAGCCAGGCTGGATCGATTCGGTTCAGCTTGGCCCATTTTTCCCAGTGCGCGGAAGTGACCGCACCGATGACCCGTTCACCACAGATTGCCATCGCAATCTTGCGAGATGCCAGCGGGTTGAATGGGTCACGCTCGTAGGGCAGCGCACTTGCGACGTCGTAGAGCGGGGCGAGTCTCGTTCCTCCAGGCCACAGCTTGATGGAGTAGTTCCGCGCGTGCCCGTCAGTCGCGCCCAAAAGATAGCCTGCCACAAGAGCCTCGGCGAAACGTTTGCCGCTGTCGTCCACGGCTTCAGTGCGCAGAACATCGCATATTTGGGTAGCTGACGGACCGCCGGATGTCTCGTAGGCTACGGTGCTCCCGAGTGCCTGACAGCAGTCTTCTTGATGCTCGCGGACGACCGTGCCGTCTTGCTGCCGATGCCGATCAAAGCGTTCCACCACCGTCGCCGACAAGGCGCCGAAACGCAAATACTCGGTCCTGGCCACCAGCAAACCCACCTTGCCGAGGGCACTCAGACAAATATGCTCATTGAGGGCGAGCAGTCGAACTCCGCGAACGCCCGGTTTGAAGATATGGGTCGTCGGCTGAGAACCGTGAGCGCGGGACCAAGCGCCGTCTGCGGACCGATACAGCGGAAACTTGGCCTGTCCGCCACCGAGGGACCAACGTTCATCGGCGAGATACCAAGAACTCGCGTCTTCGGCAAGAGCTTCCAACCTCCCCTCGATCCAGCCGTCGTCCACCGGCTCCAAACTGCCTTGCTGCTCGGTTATTTCCGTCGCGGCACGCTCTTCACACACCTGGACCGCACCAGGGCAATCAAGTCCAACAGTGCCCAGCAAGGCCACCGGGTTAGTCAGTTTTACTCCTCCTGCTTCCGCCAATCTACTGCGGACTTCCCAACTGGATGGAAGCAACCCCTCCACCCAAGCCAGCGTTGCCCGCTGGGTTTGCAGACCCGGACGCAGTGGCATAGACAGCGACAATGGAAATGGTTCACTCTTCGTCAGCCACTGTTCACTGTAGGAGAATCGGGTGGTGGATGCCTGTTCGAGCGTCCCGACTTGTTCCCCGTTGAGGAAAACTGTGAGTGTTGGCACGGCTACACACCTTTCTCCCGCAAGACAGTATCCAAGCCCAGCACATGCAGCACCATCAGTACCTTCCCAATGGACGCACCCTCAGCGCCGCGCTCCAGATCAATAAGCCAATGGCGAGACACAAATGCCTGGTCGGCAAGTTGCTGTTGCGTCAGGCCGAGCTCCGAACGGCGCTCCTGCACCGCCCGTCCTAGCGTCAGCGGGGTTAAGGTCTTGAATTCCACAGCAACCTCCAAATGTTCAGTATTTTCTACAATACCAGAAGTTCAGTATTATGAACATCAGGTGGCCACAAGGGGTTAGATTCAGTTCGCGATCCGAGCCACCGCATTCAACTCAAGCCTTGCCACCCCCCCCATTCTCTCACCGTGGGATGATGGAGGTGTGCATGAACTCGGGCTGTTGCGAGGCGTGGTGGACGCGGTGGTGGCGGTGACCGCGGAAAAGCCGGTGAGTGCGGTGGGCGTAAAGGTGGGCAGCTTGAGTGGGGCGGTGCCGGAGGCGCTGGAAGGGGCGTGGCCGATTGCGGTTGCGGGCACCCCGTTGGCCGGGGCCAAGCTGGAGTTGGAATTGATTCCGGCGGCGATCTGGTGTCCGGGCTGCCAGGCGGAGCAGCCCATCGACGAGTTCTATGCGCTCACCTGCCCGGTGTGTGGCACCCCGTCGGGGCAGTTGGTCCGCGGCCGGGAATTCGCCGTCGCCTGGGCGGAGACCTGATCGGTGGATCGCAGCTAGACTTACCGTATGTGCATCGCCGTCCCCGCTGAGATCGTCGAGATCATCCCCGGCCCCATGCCCGTGGCCAAGGTCTCCCACGGCGGCAAACTCATCGAATGCTCCCTGATGTACTTCCCCGCGGCCCAAGTCGGCGAATACGCCCTCGTCCAACACGGCATCGCCGTCGAGCTACTAGCCGCAGACGAAGCCCAACTCACCTTGGAGGCCCTCAAAGAAGTCGTGGAAATTCCCACCTAAAACTTGCCGGCCGACGAGTCATCCAAGTCAACAACCGCCATCGCCCTCTTCGCGCTGCGGTCATCGGGCCTTGCGGCTGGCGGCCCTCCACCTAGCTCCTAGACCCGCTTGAGTTTGCCGCTCTCGTACGGGTACGTGTTCGCAGCAGTTACGCTCGCAGTTAACCCGCCCGAGCACACCGCGAGAGCCGCACATGGTGCCGAAAGGCACAACCACATGATAATCTGGTTCCAATTAATCGTGAATCCGTGAATAATCGGAACCAAAGGCGTGGACATGCGTAGGAAAATCACCACAGTGCTCGACGCTTGGCGGCTGAAGCCGCTTGGCGTCCGCCGACCGCTGCTCTTGCAAGGGGCGCGCCAGGTGGGAAAGACCTACTCGCTGCGTGAGCTTGGCGCCAACTTCAAGTCGGTTGCCCACGTCAACCTCGAAGCCCAGCCTGCCGCGCGTTCCATTTTCGACGGAGAGCTGGATCCGAAGCGCATCGTGCATTTGCTTGCGGCGGAGACGCGCACGGACATCATCGCAGGCGAGTCTTTGATCGTGCTGGACGAAATCCAGGCATCAGAACGGGCGATAACGTCCTTGAAATACTTCAACGAACAGGCCCCCGAATACCATGTCGCGGGGGCAGGCAGCCTCCTGGGAATCGCCATCAACCGCAGCGACTACTCCTTCCCGGTGGGCAATGTCGAGAGCCACAAGTTGTTTCCCCTCGACTTTGAGGAATACTTGTGGGCTCTTGGTGACGAGCGTCTCGCGAACATAATCCGCGAACACTTCCAGGAAGGCGCGGGCATTGCGGCTGGAATGCATGCCAAAGCCTTAGAGCGCTACCGCGGGTATCTGCTGACGGGCGGCATGCCGCGAGCGGTGAAGGAATTCGTGAGTGGGACAGGCCCTTTGGGTGTCCGGGAAGTCCAGCTGCAAACCTTGAGTGACTACCTCGCCGACATGGTGAAATACGCCACGGCCGCCGAATCGGTGCTCATCCGGGCCGCGTTCGAGTCGATACCATCCCAGTTGGCCAAAGAGAACCACAAATTCCAGTACAAACTCGCCAGGAAGGGAGGCACCGCGTCCACCTTCGGCCCCGCAATCGATTGGCTTCGCAACTCTGGCTCGGTGCTCGTCTGTGAAAAAGCCAACAACGGGATTCTCCCACTCGCCGCCCACTCCGACACCTCAAGCTTCAAGCTCTATCTTGCTGACGTCGGGCTGTTGGGCGCGCTCAGCGACCTGCCCGCGGACGTCCTACTGAACGCGAAAACGGAACACTCCTTCCTCGGAGCTGTCACCGAGAACTACGTGGCCACGGCCTTGGCGGCCAACGGCTTTCCCCTGCGATACTGGGCCAGCGAAGGCAAAGCAGAACTCGACTTCACAGTGCAACTGGGAGAGACCATCGCGGGCGTCGAGGTCAAGGCAGGCACGCACATTCGCTCCAAATCACTGGGCGTGTTCACCACCAAATACCC
>JAISTQ010000003.1 GCA_031272505.1 Propionibacteriaceae bacterium | reverse complement strand
GTTCCCGAGAAAGCGCTGTTGTTCTGCAGGGTGCCATCAACCACCAGCAGCCCGTTGTTGACCAACGTGCCGTTGTTGATCAGCGTGCCGCCCGCGTCCACCTTCAGCGTGGTACCCGCCGGGATGCTGAGGGTCGCATTTGCCGGAATGGTGAGCGTCTCGCCGTTGGCAATGGTGAAATCGTCATCCAGCGTGGTGTCGCCGTGCACGGTGGCTGCGTTTCCGGAATAGACGATTCCGGATTCGATGGTGCAGCCTTCGTCTACGAGCGAAGTGTCACCAGCCTGGGCGCGGATGATCGTGCTACCGGATACTTCGCAGCTAAGGGGATCAGGATTAGCTCGTCGATACAACACCCTGGTGCCGCCGACGAAATCTCCGCCACTGATCCTTATCTCTTCGCCGATATCGTTAACTACGCTAAGTGCGGTGTCGCCAGCAGCAGCATTCAAGGTTCCGCCCGTCACGTGTAGCTTTGTATGCCAAAGGTGGATTGCGGTTGTTGCGTCCGGGGTAGGGATTGATGTGATCGTGAATGGATTCAGCTTATGCCCGGTCGCGGTGAAAACGCCTCCGGAAACTGTGACGGTGCGCTCACGAGTGTAGGGCCAAAGTGCGCAAACTACGCATGCGTAGCTACTGGTTGAGCTAGGGGAGACAAGGTTCGCGTGGTACTCTCCGCCCGTGATAGTAAGGGACGCGCCGTCAAGCGGCTCCAGATCCGGCGACGGAAAAGCCCAACCATCCTCGGCATAGATAGCGGCGACGTATCCAGAACCGGATGCGGTTATCTTTCCCCCGTTGAAGATGCCGGAGTAAGCCCCTTCTATCGACCCTTGATGAATACCATATGAAGCAGCCGTTCCCTGTACCTGCACCTCACCGCCGTTCATGGTGAGATCTGCGCCACCATCGAGGCTGATCCCGTAGCTGTACGCGCACCCGGTGACGGAGATTCTTGCATCCCCGGACAACACAACTGTGGTCGCATTCACCGAAACGCCATAACAGCTTCCACTGGTGCCCGCGATGGTGACGCTGCCCGAAGACAGCCGGAAGGTGCCCGCGCCAGAGACACTGATCGCATAGTAGCTGGATTGCGAACTCAAACTCGCTTTCCAATCGACCGTCACCTCGGAGTTGATCGCCATCGTCAGCGTGCTGGTGGCGTTGGTGACGGTTCCGGTTACCGTCACGGTGTCGCCGTTGGCTACGGCGGCAAGGGTGCCGCTGCCGCCCCCACTCCAGCCGTTAAGCGCAGTCACCAACCCGGCGGCATCGGTGGCGTAGGCTGGTGTGGCGGCCGGATAGCCTAAAAGCCCTAGTAAAAGCGCTATTCCAATAGTCAAAGTTATGCAGCGTTTGTGCGCATTAGATTGCAAAGGCAACATTTCCACCCCCGTAGATTGGTGTCCTCTCTCGTGCGATGCTACCTGCCAAGGGCAAATAGGGGGCGCTTTTGGGGAAGAAGCGGGGTGGGTTCGCCCGCTTTCACGTCATCGTCGGGTGGTCTTCGCTTCGCTCAGGGGTGTTTTGTTCGTCGGAGTGGTCTTCGCTTCGCTCAGGGGCCCTTTGTTCGCTCCAAGCGCTGTCGCGCGTCGCTCACTGGATCCCCGACCTTCGGTCGAGGATGACGGGGAAGGGGATGCGGCGAACCTGCCGGGCTACGACTCGGTGGGGAAGGAGATGCGGCGGTTCGGGTTACGACTCGGTGGGGGAGGGTTCGGGCTCGGTCGTGTCGGTGGTGACGGGGGTGGGTTGGCCGGAGGCTACGGCTTGGGCGTTGGCGATGGCCTCGGCGGAGAAGCCGCAGGTCTTGGCTTCGGATTCCCACTTCTTCGTCAGCCGGGCCTTGCCTTCGGCGCGGGCCTGGTCGATGGTGCCGAAGCTGATGGTGCCGTCGGCGGAATCGCGGTTGACGTCAGAGACATCCTCGCACAGGTGGTAGACCGAGCCGTTCTTCACCCAATAGACGTCGATCCCGGCGGCGGTGGGGGCGTCGTGCAGCGCGGCGACCACCGCGTCGTCAAAACTCATGTCCTCGGTGGAGACCGGATCCCAATCGACGGAAAGCAGCCCCACCACCAGGCAGATGACGATGCCGATGCCGCCCGCGATGCCCTTTTGCTTGGCGTCCATGTCCTTGTTGAGGAAGATCATCACGATCAGCGGCACGAACGCGATGACGGTGATGATGGCGCCCAACTGGTTCTGCACGAAGAAACGCGCCTTATTCTTCCGGGAGGCCGGATCAAGCCGGTTCGCCTGCTTCCACTGCAGCGAGCCGACCAGCGCCAGCACCCCGATCACCACAATCAGGGCGATCAGCAGGATCAACGCGCCGGTGCCGTTCGTGGAGCCGAAGATGGGCTCCCCGTCGTCACCAAATTGCTTCAGCACCCAGAAGATGCAGAACGCCTCCAGCCCGATGGCGAGCGCCCAGAGCACCCCGGCGATGATCCGCTTGGTGGTGGCCTTCTTTTTCGCTTCCGGCGTGGGCTTCCAATCGGCGCCGACCGTCTCGTTTGACGTCACCTGCGTCTCGGACTTCACTACCTTCTTCTTGGTCGCCATGATTCCTCCCTCGGTAAGGCTACGAATAGATTAGGCGATGCGCCCCGCCCGTGGGAACGATTTTCAAGTTTGACGCTACGAGATCACCGCAGTGCCCAGGTATGGCTGCAACGCGGCGGGAATGTGCACCGAGCCGTCCGCCTGCTGGTGGTTTTCCAGCAGCGCGATGATTACCCGTGGGATCGCGCAGAGCGTGCCGTTCAGCGTCGCCACCGAGCGCACCCCGTCGCCGTCACGCATCCTGATGTTCAGCCGCCGGGCCTGGAATTCGGTGCAGTTTGACGTGCTCGTCACCTCGCGGTACTTGCCCTGCGCGGGATACCAGGCGTAGCAGTCATACTTGCGCGCGGCGCTCAGCCCCAGATCGCCGGAGGCCACGTCGAGCACCTGGTAGGGCAGCTCCAGCGCCTCCAGGAACGCCTTCTCGAAAGCCAGCAGCTTCTGGTGCTCGGCCACCGCTTCCTCGGGCGCGCAATAGACGAACATCTCCACCTTGTCGAACCAGTGCACCCGGAAGATGCCGTGGGTGTCCTGCCCGTACGAGCCGGCCTCGCGGCGGAAGCAGGGGGAGTAGCCGACGTAGTGACGCGGCAGCGTGGCGGCGTCCAGAATCTCATCCGAATGGTAGGCGGCCAGCGCCACCTCCGAAGTGCCCACCAGGTACAGATCGTCGGCGGGCAGATAGTAGACGTCCTGGGCGGCCTGCCCCAGGAAACCGGTGCCCTCCATCGCGGATGGCTTCACCAGCGCGGGCGGCAGAATCGGCGCGAAACCCCACTCCAGGGCCTTCGCCATCGCCAGGTTGACGAGCGCGAACTCCAACTGGGCGCCAATCCCCGTCAAGAAATAGAAGCGCGAACCGGACACCTTCGAGCCGCGATCCATGTCGATCGCCCCCAGCGCCTCGCCGATCTCCAGGTGATCTTTCGGCGCGAAGCCCGCTGCGGCGAAATCGCGCGGGGTGCCGTGCGTCTCGATGACGGTGAAGTCGTCCTCGCCGCCCTGGGGCACGTCTTCGAAGACCAGATTCGGGACGGTCTTCATCAACTCGGTGAACCGCGCCTCCGCCTCGTTCGCCGCCGCCTGCGCCGCCTTCACCTCGGCCGCCAGCGCCTTGGTGCGCTCCAGCAGTTGCTGCTTTTCGTCCCCTTGGGCCTTGGCGACGTCCTTGCCAATCGACTTCTGCTCCGCCCGCAACGACTCAAACGTGGAAAGCGTGGACCGCCGCGCCTCATCCGCAGCCAACAACTCGTCCACCAACTCCACCGACTCGCCCCGCATCGCCTGCGAACGGCGAATTCGATCCGGATCAGTGCGCAACAGCTTCAAATCAATCACAAACGACGATTCTACGGCGTTCGCGTCGCGTTCGCGTCGCTCACACGTTCTTTGTTCGCTCCAAGCGCTACGCGCGTCGCTCACTGGATCTCCGAGCCTACGGCTCGAAGATGACGGGAAAGGTGGCTTCAACCCGCCCAACCAGTTTGCTGGCCATTTCGTATCCTTCGAAGATGACGGGAAAGGTGGCTTCAACCCGCCCAACCAGTTTGCTGGCCATTTCGTATCCTTCGAAGATGACGGGAAAAGGTGGCTTCAACCCGTCATTCTCGGGCGTAGCCCGGGAATCCAGTCCGACGGGCGCATTGCGCCTTCGGAGGACCAAGAGTGCCTGAGCGAACGAAGTGAGCGAAGACCGATTCGCACGCGACACAGTGTAGATTTGTCGTCGTGTTTGGATACTTTGGGCCGGCGGGGACGTTCGCGCATCAGGCGTTGTTGACCTTCTATGACGGGGAGGCGATTCCGTTTGTGACGGTGTCGCGCGCCTTGAACGCGGTGCGCAGCGGCGAGGTGGAGGCGGCGTTGGTGCCGCTGGAGAACTCGGTGGAGGGCGGCGTCTCGGTGACGCTCGACAACCTGGCCACCGGCAAGCGGCTGATGATCCGCCGCGAGGTGATTCTCGACGTGCAGTTCGATCTGTGCGTGCGGCCGGGCACCCAGCTGGGCGACGTGCGCCAGGTGCTCACCCACTCGCACGCGGCCGCGCAAACCCGCGATTGGCTGGCGGCGAACGTGCCGCAGGCGGTCGTCAACGAGGGCGGTTCGACGGCCGGGGCCGCCAAGGAAGTCTCCGATCCGGGCAGCAAGTATGACGCGGCAGTCTGCGCGTCAGTGGCCGGCGACCTCTACGGGCTGGATCATATCGCGAAGAATATCGCCGACAATCCGGGCGCGGTCACCCGCTTCGTGCTGGTCTCGCTGCCCGCCCAGCCGCCGATGCCCACCGGCGCGGATCGCACCACCTTGGCCGTCTATTTGAAACAGGATCAGCCCGGCGCGCTGCTGGAGATGCTCACCCAGTTCTCGGTGCGCGGCGTGAACCTGTGCCGGATCGAGTCGCGGCCCACGAAGGCCGGCCTGGGCTCCTACTTCTTCTCGATTGACGCCGAAGGGCACATTCGCGACCCGCGGCTGGCCGAGGCGGTGCTGGGCCTGAAACGGGTGATGGGTGACGTGGTCTTCCTCGGCTCCTACCCGCGCGCGGACCGCGTCGCCCCCTCGGTGGCGCCCGGCTTCACCGACGCGAGCTTCGCGGCTGCCAAGTCCTGGTACGGATCGGTGATCAACCCCGAAGACTGACTCCGGCATGGTTGTCAGGTGTTTGACGGACGAGTGTCGGTTTCCTGAGAGATGCGCTGGTATAGCTGAAAAAAGACGAAAGATTCGCTGTGAATTAGCGACACAGACGGCCGATCTTGGCGACTCGCCGGATAACGATTTGGTATCGTTTGCCGTTTTGTGGTAATTCGGCTTTCGCGCGCTCACTTCGAAGGTCTATCTTGGAGTTGGGTCTTTTGTTATGGGTTTTTGGTTGGCCCTAACAACCACAAAGTCGCCCAGGGGGCCGCTCGGATCACCAGCGGCCCCCTGGATGCTTTTAACGGCACTTTCGGGGCTGCGGGCGACCAACCGTCACTCGGCCAAGACACTGGGCAACGGCCCGTCGATCCCCGCCGCGTGCAGGGCCGCCACCGAGCGCGAAAGCAACTCCCGCTGCACCTTCCAGTGCTCGTTCGGATGCGTCTTCGCGGTGATCAGCACCTTCATGGCCACGCCCGTCACCTGGTTCACGCCGGCCACCTGCGGCCGCTCCACCAGCGCGGGCTTCCAATCCGGGTCCTTCCAGAAATCCGCCACCACGCCCTTCAGGATCTCGATGGCCGCGTCGCCGTCGGTGCCCGGATGCATCGGCACGTCCACCATCGCCGTCGACCACCCCTGCGACACGTTGCCGACCCGCAGGATCTCGCCGTTGCGCACGTACCAGACCTCGCCACTGGCGTCCCGCAGCCGGGTGACCCGCAGCGAAATGTCCTCCACGGTGCCCGCCACGTCACCGGTGTCGATGATGTCGCCCACCCCGTACTGGTCCTCGATGATGATCGCGATGCCGGCCAGGAAATCCTTCACGATTGACTGCGCCCCGATGCCGAGCGCCACCCCGCCCACACCGGAGGCGGCGATCAGCGGCGTCAACGGGATGCCGAGCAGGGCCGCGATGGTCGCCAAAGCCACCGTCGCCACCACAAAGGTGACGATGGAGTTCAGCAACGCGCCCAGGGACGCCCGCCGCTTGTCATGCCGGTCGTCGCTCTCGGCATGGTTGAGGTGCAGCACCGAGGCCGTCCGGCCTTCCTTGCGCTGACGGCGGCGCTCCGCCTTCGCCTTCGACTGCTTGGTGCCCACCTTGATCATCCGCACGATGATCAGCCGGACGATGAACGCCCCCACAATCACCGCGAGGATCGCCAACGGCGTCTCCGGGAAAGACCATTGGATCATTTCTTGACCCCTTTCAGCGTGCCGGTGATGCCACCTTTGTCCAGCCCGGCCGAACACACGATCCGATGGTCGAGCAGCTCCTCCCACTCGGCCTCGCTGGGCACAAACCAGGTGTAGGTGTACTTCGACTCCGGCGAGCTCAACCCGACGAACTTCTTGAAACCGGCCGCGCACACGTCGTCAATCAGCTTGTCCAGCCGCTCGGAGTTCGGGTAATCGCCGCTGATCCGGGCGCTGGCGTAAACCTCGTAATAGTGCGGCTCCGCGCAGTCGATGATCTCCAACTCCAACGGCGAGACATTCTGCGGGCCGGTGCACTCGCCCACCTCCGGGAAGACGCGGGTGTCGCCGCGCGCGGTCGTCTCGATCATGCCGTCCGCGACCCCCACCAGGCAGACCAGCACCCGATCCTCCTCCACCTGCTCCCAATCTTCCTCATTCGGCCCGACGTACGCGGACACATAGCGCGTATAGGCCGGAATCGTGCCCACGTAAGCCTGGAAATCGGTGTCGCAGACGCCGGTGGCCCAGGCGCTGAACGACTCCTCGCCGGGGTACTCCTCCATGTCCAGCTTGGTGACGCCGGTCACCTCGTAGTAGTGCGGCTCATCGCACGGCATCTCCTTCAGCCCCGCCTGCGGCGCCCCGAAATCGAGGTACATGGTGCAACTGCCCACGTACAGATCGAGGATCGGGGTGGGCGTGGGGCTGGCGCTTTCGCTGGGGCTCAGCGTGGGCGCGGGGGCGCCGGAGCAACCCGCCACCAACAGCAGCGCGCTCAACAACCAGGCAACTCGCTTCATTGTGGGAAAGCATAGTGATCTCACTTGTTTGTTTGCGGTAAATGGGACAAACGGTTGGTAGCCTTGACGGGTGCCGTTGGGTGGATTGCTGAAACTGTTCCAAGCGGACGAAGCCGTCGCTGAGGTGCTGCGCCATGCCCAAGTCGGCGATACGCCCAAGTACGACGTCACCCTGGTGGCGCCGGTGCGTCCCTTCCTGATCGCCAGCCTGGCCCAAGCGCTGGCGCGGCCCGTCTTGGCCGTCACCTCCACCTATCGGCAAGCCGAGGTTATGGTTGACGATCTGGCCGCCCTGCTGGGCGCGGACGCGGTGGTGAACTATCCGGCTTGGGAGACGCTGCCGCATGAGCGGCTGGCCCCGCGCGCGGACACCGTCGGACGGCGGCTGGAGGTGTTGCGGCGGCTCGCCGGGGTGGACGAGCTGCCCGCCCCGCAGGTGGTGGTGGCCCCGGTGCGCGCCCTGCTGCAGCCGCAGGCGAAGGGGCTGGCCGAGCTGCGCCCGGTGAAGCTGGAAGTGGGCGCCGATTACGACCTGTTCGAGGTGGCGCGGGCCCTGGTGGCGGCCGCGTATGAGCGCACCGACATGGTGGCCCGGCGCGGCGAGTTCTCGCTGCGCGGCGGGATTCTGGACGTCTTCGCCCCGACGGCCGAGCAGCCGGTCCGGGTGGATTTCTTCGGCGACACCGTGGAGGAGATCCGGCCCTTCTCGGTGGCGGATCAACGTTCGCTGCCCAGCACTTTGCCCGAGGTGGTCGCGGCCCCTTGCGCCGAACCGCTCACTGACGGCTATGAACTGCTCATCGACGCGCTGCCCGCCGACGCGCTGATCGTCATCAACGATCCGGAGCTGACCCGCTCCCGGGCCGCCGAACTGCACACCACCAGCCAAGAGTTCCTGCAAGCCGCGTGGTCGGCCGCCACCGCCGATCCGGACGCCGAGCCGCCCCGCGAGGATGCCGCCTATTGGAGCTACGCGGACGTCCGCGCCCACGCGCTCGCGCTGGGCCAAAAATGGTGGGGGCTGAGCCCGTTCGCCACCGACGCGCCCGAAGCGGAAGCGGAGCCCGACGACGAAGGGGAGCCTGCTTCGTCAACCATCGCCATCGCCGCCACCGAGGTGCCCGACTGGCACGCCGACATGCCCGCCGCGCTGCAAGCGGTGACCCAAGCCGTCAAAGCCAAACACCGGGTGACGCTGCTCGCCCCCGCGAAAGGCCTGGCCCGCCGGTTGGCGGAGATTCTCGCCGAGGCGGACGTCCCGAACGTGATTTTGGATGACGGCGAAGCTGACCCCCCGCGCGGCAAGGCCGCCATCGTGGAGGCGGAGCTTTCCCATGGCGTCCGGTTCACGAATCTGCGGCTGGACGTCTTCACTTTGGCGGAGATCTCCGGTTCGCGCGCCGAGGCCCGCGAGCGGCGCAAGATGCCGGGCCGCCGGAAGACGCAGATCGATCCGATCGACCTGAAGCCCGGCGAGGCCATCGTCCACGAACGGCATGGGGTGGGCCGCTTCAAGGAGACGATCACCCGCACCGTGCAGGGCGTCACCCGCGAGTATCTGGTGATCGAGTACGCCCCCTCCAAGCGCGGCCACCCGCGCGATCAGCTTTTCGTGCCCATGGACCAGTTGCACCTGCTCACCCGCTATGTGGGTGGCGAGGAGCCCGGCCTGGACAAGCTCGGCGGCGCGGATTGGGCGAAACGCAAAGCGTCGGCGAAGCGGGCGGTGGCCACCATCGCGGCCGAGTTGGTGCGGCTCTATGCGGCGCGGCAGGCCACCCGCGGGCACGCCTTCGGCCCGGATCAGCCCTGGCAGGCCGAGCTGGAGGAGAGCTTCGCCTTCGTGGAGACCCCGGATCAGCTCGCCGCGATTTCGGATGTGAAGGCCGACATGGAGCGCGAGATCCCGATGGACCGGCTGATCTGCGGGGACGTCGGCTACGGCAAGACCGAGATCGCGGTGCGGGCGGCGTTCAAGGCGGTGCTGGACGGCAAACAGGTGGCGATTCTCTGCCCGACGACGCTGCTCACCCAGCAGCATCTGGAGACTTTCTCGTCACGCTATGCGGGCTTTCCGGTGAAGGTGGCCGCGCTCTCGCGCTTCGTGAGCGACAAGCAGGCCAAGAAGGTGCTTGACGGGCTGGCCAGCGGCACCATCGACGTCGTCATCGGCACCCACCGGCTGCTTTCGGGCGAGGTGCATTTCAAGGATTTGGGGCTGGTGGTGATCGACGAGGAGCAGCGCTTCGGCGTCGACCACAAGGAGGCCCTGAAGAAGCTGCGGCTGAACGTGGACGTGCTGGCGATGAGCGCCACCCCGATTCCGCGCACTTTGGAGATGGCGGTGACCGGCATCCGCGAAATGAGCGTGATCGCCACCCCGCCCGAGGAGCGGCATCCGGTGCTCACTTTCGCCGGGCCCTACGACGCGAACCAGATCCGGGCCGCGATCCGCCGCGAGCTGGCCCGCGAAGGCCAGGTGTTCTACCTGCACAATCGGGTTTCCTCGATTGACGAGGCGGCCGCCAAACTCGCCCAGTTGGTGCCCGAGGCGCGGATCGCCGTCGCCCACGGGCAAATGGGGGAGAAGCGGCTGGAGCAGGTGATGCTCGATTTCTGGGAACGCAAATATGACGTGCTGGTGAGCACCACCATCATCGAGGCCGGGCTGGACATCACCGCCGCGAACACGCTGGTGATCGAGCGGGCCGACATGCTCGGGCTCTCGCAGTTGCATCAGCTTCGCGGCCGGGTGGGCCGGGGCCGGGATCGCGGCTACGCCTATTTCCTCTATCCGCCCGGACGGCTGCTCAGCCAGACCG
The DNA here is from genome assembly GCA_031272505.1 of Propionibacteriaceae bacterium. Taxonomy (GTDB): domain Bacteria; phylum Actinomycetota; class Actinomycetes; order Propionibacteriales; family Propionibacteriaceae; genus Propionicimonas. Next base: position 1,426 of record JAISTQ010000003.1, on the reverse strand, counting down.
CCCATGACCGGCTCGCCACCATGGCCTCGAACACCGATCTGGGCTCCGGGATGGCGATCGCCATGAAGGACCTGGAGATTCGCGGGGCCGGGAACCTGCTCGGCGAGGCGCAGTCCGGGCATATTGCCGAGGTCGGCTTCGACATGTACCTGCGGCTGGTCGGCGAGGCGCTTGCCGATTATCGCGGCGACACCCCGGAGGCTGACGTGGAGATGCGCATCGAGCTCCCGGTGGACGCGCACCTGCCCGTCGAATACGTCGAATCCGAGCGGCTCCGCCTGGAGCTTTACCGGCGCATCGCCGCCGTCAACGCCGATGCCGAGATTGACGCCATCCGCGACGAACTGCGCGACCGTTTCGGCCCGCTGCCCCCCGTCGCCGAGACCCTGCTGCAGGTGGCCGGTTTCCGCCTGGCCGCCAAAGCCCAGGGCATCACCGAAGTGACGATGCAGGGCTCACTGCTGCGCTTCTTCCCCGTCACCCTCAAAGAATCCACCGCGCTCCGCCTCACCCGCCTCTTCCCCGGCATCCAAATCCGCAAAGCCACCGACGCCATCCTCGTCCCCAAACCCCGCCCCCAACGCCTCGGCGAACCCTCCCTCGAAGGCCTCGACCTCCTCACCTGGGCCACCTCCATCCTCACCCAACTCGCCTTCCACTAGCCTCAACCCCACACCGTTCTACGGTGATGAGTTGTTGTAGTTTCACGGCAAAAAAAGTGCAAGAACTCAAATCTGAACGCCGATTCCACTCCCACCACACCCCTTTCGGTGTCGCTTCCCTCACTCGCGGGCTAACCGTTTCCCCCTGCCCACCTGTTGGCCCGCGCCGACCGCTGAAGAATGAGCGGTTCCGGCGCTATTCCAGCCGCTTTTACCTCCGGAATCGCTCATTCTTTGCATCTCACCCCGTTCTTCAACCGGGCTGCCCTCACTCGCGGGCCAACCGTCTCCCCATGGCTTGCTAACGGCCCGCGTTGTCCCTCATCTTCCGCCTCTTTTATCCAGGCGTCGATCAGGGGATTCCGGCGGGCAATTTATCGATTTGCCGCCGGAACCCTCCATTCGCTGGTGGCCGTCCTGCCTCTTGCCTTCGCGGGCGGTCGCCGCCCGCCCGCCTGCCGTCCCGCCTTCCACAGAACTCTGTGCTCGTGGTTGCGTTTGCTGCTTTGTTCTATTGAAATCATCAATTACGGGGTTGTGGTACCCAGCCACCGACTGGCGCCCGTCGCCGAACTTGCGCCCGCCTAGCCATCCCAGCCATTCAACTTACGGGACGACCAGCCCGGCCAGTTTCGGGAAAAGTCGGTCCGACGGCTATGCCGGCGGATCGGCTTTTGATCCCGTCAGCAACCCAACCCCCAAGAAAACCCGCCGGAAGCAGAAGAGCCCAGCCAGGATGATGGCCGAACACGCGAAAACCATCC
>JAISTQ010000060.1 GCA_031272505.1 Propionibacteriaceae bacterium | reverse complement strand
GAAGCCGCCGAAGCCGCGGCTGCCAAGATCGCCGATCTGGAGGCGCAACTCGCCGCCGAGAAGGCGAACGTGAAGACCGTCGAAGTGCCCGGCCCCACCGTCATCGTGGAGGTGCCGGGGGACACCGCCGGAGATGCGCCGCAGGCGAGCCCGGTGAAGACCAAGTCCATCAAGGTGACCCCGGTGAAGTACGCCAAGGGCGCCAAGCCGAAGGTGAAGGTCTCCATCGCGCTGACCAGCGGTATCGCCAAGGGCAAGGTCGCCATCTACGTGAACGGCAAGCTGGTGAAGACGGTGAAGGCCATCAACAAGACCACCGTGGTCCAACTGCCGAAGCGGTACGACAAGCCGATCAACGTCAAGGCGAAGTACCTGCCGAAGCGGGTCGACGTCACGGGTACCGTGAAGACGTCAAAGACCGTCAAAATCAAATAACACGTACCGAGCTCTGGTCCGTTGGACGCCCCCACTGATTCGTGGGGAACGGGCAAGAGTAATCGGGGGCAAGACGGGCTCGCCGCTCCGCGCGGCGAGCCCTCTTGTATTTACGCAACGCTTAGAATGGGCAGGTGCCTACCTACCGGGATCAAGCGGTGGTGTTGCGCGCGCACAAGCTGGGGGAGGCGGATCGGATTCTGACGCTGCTCACCGCCGAGCATGGGAAGGTGCGGGCGGTCGCCAAGGGGATTCGGCGGACGTCATCGAAATTCGGCGGGCGGTTGGAGCCGTCCAGCCAAGTGGACTTGCAGTTGGCCACCGGGCGCAGCTTGGACACCATCACCCAAGCGGAGACGATCAACGCCTTCTCGCAGGCGCTCGGGGAGGATTTCGAGAAATACCAGGCCGGTTCGGCGATGCTGGAGGCCGCTGATCGGCTGGTGCCCGAGGAGGGGGTGCCCGCCCGGTCGCAGTATCGGCTGCTGGTGGGGGCGCTGTACGCGCTGGCGCATGGCGCTCACGGCGTCAACCTGGTGCGGGATTCCCACCTGCTGCGGGCGATGGCGATCGCCGGCTACACCCCGGTGTTGGACGGCTGTGCCCGCTGCGGCAAGCCCGGTCCCTGGCAGTGGTTCTCAGTGCAATTGGGCGGGGTGGCCTGCGACGACTGCCACCCACCGGGTTCGGTGCGGCTCGATCCGGAGGTGCTCAGCCTGCTGCGGGCGCTGCTCGCCGGAGATTGGGAAGCCACCCGCGAGGTGCCACCCGAAGTGCAGGCCGAAGCCAGCGGGGTGGTGGCCGCTTTCGTCAACTGGCACCTGGAGCAGTCGATCAGGTCCCTGAATTAAATCAATTGAGTTGCAGCTTCGCGCACTCGGGGCAGGTGCCCAGGATGTTCACCTGGTGGGAGAGGTCGGTGTAGCCGTAATGCTCGTTAGCCTGCTTCAGCAGCTTCTCCAGGCCGCGCAACTCCACCTCGACCGTGCGGCCGCAATGGCGGCAGATCAGATGGTGGTGCTGCTTGGTGGTGGTGCAGGAGCGGTAGGCCAGCGATCCGTCGGGCAGCCGGACCGAATCCAGTTGGCCGGCGTCCTCCAAAGCCTGCAGCGTGCGGTAGACCGTGGCCAATCCGACGCGCTGGCTGGAGGCTTTCAGCAGTTCATGGATTCGCTTGGCGCTCAGAAAGCCGGTGTCCGGCTCCAAGATCGCCATGATCGCGATGCGCTGCCGGGTGATGCGACTGTTGTCCGTGTTCCTCATTTGTTCTCCATGATGGGTGCGTAAAGGCCTATCGTGTGGGTAACAAGGCGTCTGCATGAGCCCCCGCTTGGTGGCAGCCCCAGCATCGGCCGACAAAGCTTGCACCTTGGGATCAACACCGATGTCTCAAACATACCTTCTCAAGGGCATTCACTGCTAATCGGCCGCTTGCTTTGACGTCATTTCGGGCAACCGTTCCGTCAGGCTGTATTTTTGGCGGGCGTACGCTGGCTGGAGTCAGTCGTGAGAGTTCACGTCGCCGCACGTCCAGCACCCCCGGTTGGCGAGCGCGGTACGGTAGAGTTTTCCAGTGCGGCCATCAGCCAGATGGTCGGCTAGCTAAGGAGTATCGATGGCATCGCGGCTTGAGAACGTTATTTCGCTGACAAAGCGCAGGGGTTTTGTGTATCCGTCCGGGGAGATCTACGGTGGCACCCGGGCAGCCTGGGATTACGGCCCATATGGGGTGGAGCTCAAAGAGAACATCAAACGGGCCTGGTGGAAAGCGGTCGTGCAAAGCCGCGATGACGTGGTGGGCATCGATTCGTCGATCATCCTGCCGCGTGAGGTCTGGGTGGCCTCCGGGCACGTCGGGGTGTTCTCCGATCCGCTCACCGAGTGCCTCTCGTGCCACAAACGGCACCGCTCGGATCAGTTGGAGGAGACGTTTGAGCACAAGCATGGCCGTCCGCCCACCTCGCTGGCCGAGGTGCCCTGCCCGGATTGCGGCACCGTGGGCCAATGGACGGAGCCGCGCGATTTCAACATGATGTTGAAGACGTACCTGGGCGTCATCGAGGACGAGTCCGGGCTGCACTATCTGCGGCCGGAGACCGCCCAGGGCATCTTCATCAACTTCGCCAACGTGCAGCAGTCCAGCCGGATGAAGATCCCCTTCGGGATCGGCAACACCGGCAAGAGCTTCCGCAACGAGATCACGCCGGGCAACTTCATTTTCCGCACCCGGGAGTTCGAGCAGATGGAGTTGGAGTTCTTCGTCAAGCCGGGCACCGACGAGGAGTGGCATCAGTATTGGATTGACGCCCGTACCGATTGGTACACCGATCTGGGCATCGCGCGCGAGAACCTGCGGCACTACGAGCATCCGAAGGAGAAGCTCTCCCACTACTCGAAGCGCACTGTCGACATCGAGTACAACTTCGGTTTCGTCGGCGGTGACGGCTGGGGCGAGCTGGAGGGCATCGCGAACCGCACCGATTTCGACCTGGGCACCCATTCGGAGCATTCCGGCAAGGATCTCTCCTACTTCGAGCAGGCCACCGAGGAGCGCTACATCCCGTACGTGATCGAGCCCGCCGCCGGCCTCACCCGTTCGCTGATGGCCTTCCTGGTGGAGGCCTACACCGAGGATCAAGCCCCGAACACCAAGGGCGGTTTCGACACCCGCGTCTCCCTGAAGCTCGATCCGCGCCTCGCGCCGGTGAAGGCCGCGGTGTTGCCGCTGTCGCGCAACGAGCAGCTTTCCCCGAAGGCCCGCGATCTGGCCGCCGAGCTGCGCAAGTACTGGAACGTGGAGTTTGACGACGCCGGGCAGATCGGCCGCCGCTATCGCCGTCAGGACGAGATCGGCACCCCGTTCTGCATCACCATCGACTTCGACACTCTCGACGATCAGGCCGTCACCATCCGCGAGCGCGACACCATGGATCAAGAGCGGGTGGCGCTGGATCAGGTGAAGGGCTGGCTGGCCCAGCGGCTTCCCGGTGTGGTCTAAAAACTTCGCCGGGGGTGCGCTCCCGGTCTTCCTCTCGCCGATGGCGGGGGTGACGAACGCCGCCTTCCGGCAACTCTGCGCGCAGCAAGCCGCCCTGGGGCTGGCCGAATCGACGGCTGCGGAAAAACCGCAGTTCGTGTTCGTCTGCGAGATGATCACCGCCGGCGGGATCGCCCACCGGATTCCACGCACTTTCTCGATGCTGCAGTTCTTTCCCGGTGAGCGCCGGGCGGTGCAGCTCTACGGCACCGATCCGGCCATCGTCGCCAAGGCTGCCGAGATCCTCTGCGCCGAGTTCGGGGTGGAGCTGATCGACCTGAATTTCGGCTGTCCGGTGCCCAAGGTGACCCGCAAGGGCGGTGGGGGAGCGCTGCCCTGGAAGCTGGATCGGACGGCGGGGCTGTTGGGCGCGGCGGTAAAGGCCGCCGAACCGTATGGGGTGCCGGTCACCGTGAAGACCCGGATCGGCATTGACGCGGAACACACCACCTATCTGGATTTGGGGCGGATCGCCCAAGACGTCGGCATCGCGGCGGTGACCTTGCACGCCCGCAGCGTGCAGCAGGCGTATTCGGGGCAGGCCGATTGGGAGGCCATCGCCACCCTCGTCAACACCATCTCCATCCCGGTGGTCGGCAACGGCGACCTGTGGGAGGCCGCGGACGCCGCCCGGATGCGAAAACAGACCGGCTGCGCCTCGGTGGCCATCGGACGCGGCTGCCTCGGGCGTCCCTGGCTGTTTCGCGATCTCGCGCGCGGCCCCAGCGCGCAAACCACGCTCCCACGGCTGGGCGAGGTGAACCAGATCGTCTACCGGCACGCCGAGTTGCTGGCCGAGCTGAACGGCGAGAAGTGGGGTTTGACGGATCTGCGCAAGCACATGGCCTGGTATTACCGGGGTTTCCCCATCGGCGGGGAGCTGCGCCGTCAGTTGGCCTTGGTGTCCAGCCTGGCCGACCTGCGTCAACTCCAAGACGAGATGGACGCCAGCGCCGTCTTTCCAACCGCTGAGCTGGGCCAGCCGCGCGGACGTCAAGGCAACCCTCGCGACAAGGTACACCTGCCCTACGGGTGGCTGGATTCGCGCACCCTTGGCGATGCCGAAGTGCCCGAGGACGACACCTCCGGCGGCTGAGCTCAGACCACAATCACCGTCATCGCCATGCACATGTAGACGATGAGGGTGACGATCGGGGCCAGCACGGTAAGGATGATGCCCCAGATGCCGAAGGCGCGGCCCTGGTTCTTGGCGGTGGCGATGATCGAGAGCACCAGGCCGATGATGCCGATCAGGCTGCCCACGATGAGCAGCGCGAGGGCCGTATAGACGATCCCGCTCAGGCTCTGCAGCATTTCCGGCGGCAGGTTGTACATCATCTGGTAGGTGAGGTTGAAATCGTTGTAGTCCAGGTAGATGCCCTGCGCGGCCAGGCCGGTGATCACATCGATGACCATCCGCCCGAACAGCACGCCGGTCGTGGCGCCGAGCGCCATCGCCAACACACCCAGCACCAGGCCCACATAGCCGAATCGCGGCGAGCCTTTCGGCGTCGGACCGTATCCGGGATAGCTTCCGGTCGCCTGCGCGGGTTCGTAGGGGGAGGCGTAGCCCGGCTGCCCGACTTGCGGCTGCGCTGGCGGCAGGGTACCGGACTGCGGTTGCTGGCTGAACTGGAACGGATGCCCGCCCGGAGCTTCGGACAGGGGGATTTGGTAGTGCGGCACCGGCTCGTTGGAAGGCGCCGGTTCGAACATGGGACGGTTCTCACTCATAACCCAACTCTAATGGCTCGGCTCATAAATGTCGTACCCACCTGCCAGACTAGAGCCATGGATGATTCAGTTGGCACACCCACGGAGCGGGCGGTGGCTTGGGCGGCCACCATGAGCGGCCATGCCCGGGCGGGTGTGGTCACCAGCCATGACGGGGCTCCGAATCAGCTTGGAGTGGGCGCGCCGATTGGGCGGGTGGCCCGCGAGGAGCGCGAAGCCGCCTATCTGCGGCCGGGGGCGGCCCGCGCGCGCGGGGCCGGCAATCGGAAGCGCCCCGAGCCGCCCGATCCGGAGCGCACCTGCTTCGAGCGGGATCGGGATCGGATCGTGCACTCCACCGCGTTTCGGCGCCTGGCGGGCAAGACGCAGGTGGTGGTCTTTCCCGGCGACCATCAGCGCACCCGGCTCACCCACGCGCTCGAGGTTGCCCAGGTGGCCACGTCCATCGCCCGCGGCGTGGGGGCGAACGTGTCGCTCGCCGAAGCCATCGCGCTCGGCCACGATTGCGGGCACGGCCCCGGTGGCCACGCCTCCGAGGACGCCTTCGACGTCTTCATCCCCGGTGGCTACGATCACGGCCCCTGGGGCGCGGATGTGGTGCTCGCCGGGCTGAATCTCACCTTTGAGACGCTGGACGGCATCCGCAACCACTCCTGGTCGCGGCCCACCCCCGCCACCATCGAGGGGGAAATCTGCTCCTGGGCGGATCGGATCGCCTACTGCGCCCACGATTTCGAGGATGCGGAGCACTCCGGCATCATCACCGCGGCCGAGTTGCCCGAGGCGGTGGCCGCCATCTGTGGCCGCACCCGCCGCGAGCAATTGGCGGTGTTCATCCGGGCGGTGATCGAAGCTACCTGCGCCCATGGGTTCGTGGCGATGGGGGAGGAGCAGGCCGCTGCGCTCGCCGGGCTGCGCGCCTTCAACTACGAGCGCATCTACACCCGTCCGGAATCGTTGGCGCAATCAGCGGCGGTGATCGCGGTGCTGCGCGCCCTGGTGGAGCACTTCATCGCCCATCCGGGGGCGTTGCCGTCCAGTCCGGCCACCGATCCGGTCCGCGACGCCGTCACCTATGTGGCCGGCATGACGGATCGGTTCGCCTTCAACACCGCCATCGAGTTATTGCACTACCCCGAAAACAAACTACCGTCAGGAATATAGACTTCTCACATGCCCGGAATGATCGTCGACGAAGACCTGCAAGCGGTCCGCGACCGCTCGCGCATCGACGATGTGGTCGGCGCCTACGTCACGCTGCGGCGCAGCGGCGGCGATTCGCTGGTGGGCCTCTGCCCCTTCCACGAGGAGAAGACGCCGTCCTTCCGGGTCACCCCGTCACGCGGCTTCTTCTACTGCTTCGGCTGCGGCGAGGGCGGGGACGTGATCAACTTCGTGATGAAGATCAACCACCTCTCCTTCGTGGAGGCGGTCGAGTTCCTCGCGGATCGGCTGGGAATCCAGCTCCGTTTCAAGGATGGTGGCCCGCGCATCGAGCCGGGGCTGCGGATGCGGGTGCTGCAGGCGAATGGCCAGGCGGCCGAGTTCTATGCGGCCGAGTTGCGCGGCAAGGCCGGTGAGCTCGGCAGGCGTTTCCTGGCCGAGCGGGGTTTTGACGAGTCGGCGGCCGAGCAATTCGGCATCGGCTATGCCCCGCGCGATGGCCGCGCCCTGCACAATCTGCTGAACCAGGCCGGCTTCAAGGATGATGAGCTGGTGAAAGCCGGGCTGATCCGGCAAAACGGCTACGATTTCTTCGCCGGTCGGCTGCTTTGGCCGATCCGGGACGCCGGGCGGAGCGTGCTCGGGTTCGGGGCCCGCCGCATCCACGACGATGACCGGCTGCCCGCCAAGTACATCAACACCCCGGAGACGGTCGTCTACAAGAAGTCGAACGTGCTCTACGGGCTGGATCTGGCCCGCTCGCACATCGCCAAGGCGAACCAGGCGGTGATCGTGGAGGGCTATACCGACGTGATGGCCTGCCATCTGGCCGGGGTGGACACCGCGGTGGCTTCCTGCGGCACCGCCTTCGGCGAAGGCCACGCCCGGATCCTGCAGCGGCTGATCGGCTCCGCAGACGTCCGCCAAGGCGAGGTGATCTTCACCTTTGACGGCGATGCCGCCGGGCAGAACGCCGCCCTGAAGGTCTTCGAGCTTGACGACACCTTCACTTCGCAGACGTATGTCGCCATCGAGCCCACCGGCCTGGATCCGTGCGATCTGCGCATCCAGCGCGGCGATGCCGCGTTGCGCGAGTTGGTGAGCCGCCGCGTCCCGCTCTACCGCTTCGTGATGCGCAACACCATCGGCAAATACGATCTGGAGCGGGTCGATTCGCGCCTGGCGGCCTTGCGGGCGGCCGCCCCGCTGGTGACGCACATCCGGGATCAATCGCTGGTGACGGAGTACATCCGCGAGTTGGCGAAGATGCTCGGCATGAACCCCGACGAAGTCAGCGCCGAGATCCGCAAACAGGCCCGCAACGCCCGCTTCAAGAAGCAGGCGCCGCCGCCCCGCTGGGACGAGGAGCCGCCGGAGCCCGAAGACGCGCCGCCGTCCCTGCCGCTGCCGCTGCCGATGCCCGATCCGAAGGACCGCAAGCTGGAGGCCGAGCGCGGCACCATCCGGCTGATGCTGAAATCCCCACAGTCGTTCACCGCCGATTGGAACTCGTTGACGGCCGAGGATTTCACCCATCCGGCCTATCGGGCCCTCGCTGAGCGGGTGCTGGCCGCCGATCCGGCCGCCCGCGAATCCGGCGACTGGGTCCGCCAAGCCACGCACGCCGATGCCGAAGCCGCCGAGCAGTCCGGGGTGGCCGCGCTGGCGGTGGAGTTGGCCGTCGAGCCGGAGCTGCGCGCCCCCACCCCCGAATATGCCAACGAATACGCGGTCCGGCTCCGATTGCTGCGGCTTTCCGCCCAGATCGAGGCGCTGAAATCCCGGTTGCAGCGCAAAAACCCTGTCGAAGACCCTGATTACTCCCCACTCTTCACTGAATTAGTGGGTTTGGAGGCTGCCCGGAAGCGGCTGCAGCAGCTAATCTAGCTCCATGCTCGTACGTCTGGTCATCAACATGCTCGCCCTCGCGGCGGCCGCCTATCTCGTCCCCGGCATCACCTTGACGGGCGAGGACGACCTCGCCAAGATCCTCACCCTGCTGCTGGTGGCCGTGATCTTCGGCGTCATCAACACCATCGTCAAACCCCTCTTCACCGTCCTCAGCTTGCCCCTGGTCATCTTGACGCTCGGCATCGGCCTCTTGGTCATCAACGGCCTGATGCTCTGGCTCACCTCCTGGGGCGCTGGCCTGTTCAACCTCGGCTGGCACGTCGACGGCTTCTGGGCCGCCCTCTTCGGCTCCATCGTCATCTCCCTGGTCTCCCTCATCCTCAACGCCGTCGCCACCCGCCTCGAAAAATAACCCCCGTGGGGTCTGTGCCCGTGATCCTGTCTTCGTGCTTCAGTGATGAGTTGTTGTAGCGACACGCCGAAGAAAAGTGCAAAACCCCATATCTGAAGCGCCTTCTCGCCCTTCCCGCACCCCCGGACCCCCTTTCGATGGCGCTTCCCCCCCCCCCGCACCCCCGCACCCCCTTTCGGTGTCGCTTCCCCCACTCGCGGGCCAGGCTTCCCGCCATGGCTTGCCAACGGCCCGCGCCGGGGTGACTTTGGGACTTTTGTCAGGTTCGAGGGGCGTTGATACGCTGGTGCCATGTTTGAACATCCGGGGGCTGTGACGGCACGGGTACTGGCGGCCGTCTCGTGGGGCGGGGCCGCCATCGTGCTGGCGAATGGCCTGTATCAAGTGAATTGGTGTTCGGAGAACTATGACGGTGCGATCTGCGCGGGAATGGGCCCGCTTCGTTACGTGATCATCTGCTTCTTCACGGTTTGCGTGGGCTTCGGGCTCTGGCTGGTGGCCGCGATCTTGGATCGGCAGTTGGCCATCCTAGATGATCTGAAGCAGCTCAAGGCTGTCTTGGTCCCGGAATCAGCAGAAACCACCGAACCGGAAGCCGCTGCCGAGCCGGAGACTGCCGTTGAACCGGAAGATGCCGGGTAAAGACGTCATCGCGGCGTTTTACGCGAACGCCGATCCAGTCAAGGCCCAGCCGATGGCGGCCTACATGAAGCATATCTGCCCGTTCTTGGGCATCCCGAAACCGGAACGGGCGGCCCTGTCGAAGGAGTTCTTGAAGCAGGCGCGGCAGGCTACGGAAATCGATTGGGAATTCGTCACCGACTGCTGGGGCCGAGAGCGCGAATTCCAATACCTGGCGCTGGACTACCTGCGTGCCGTGGCTTCATTGTTGACGCCTGCCGACGTCCCCCGGCTGCGCGACCTGGCGCTGATCAAGCCCTGGTGGGACACCATCGACGTGTTCGACCGCATCATCGGCGGCATTGCGCTGCGGTTCCCCGCCGTCAACGAAACCCTGTTGGCATGGAGTACCGACGCGAGCATCTGGCTGCGTCGCATCGCCATCGATCACCAACTCAACCGCAAGGACCGCACCGATACCGCCCTGTTGGAACAGATCATCGTCAACAACCTCGGCCAACGCGAGTTCTTCATCAACAAGGCCATTGGCTGGTCGCTGCGCGAATACTCCAAAACCGACCCCACCTGGGTCCGCGCCTTCCTCGCCCGCCACCACGACTCTCTCGCCCCCCTCTCCATCCGCGAAGCCAGCAAATATCTGTGATTCGATGGAAGCGCTTTTACGAGGTAGGCCGGGCGGGGCTCGAACCCGCGACCAAAGGATTATGAGTCCTCTGCTCTGACCAGCTGAGCTACCGGCCCTCCTGGTGGTGTTTCATGAGTCTGGAGTATAGCTTAGGAACCACCCGACAGCCCGTCGCGGATCCGGGTTCGGGGGGAGGGAGAGGGGAGGGGGGCTCCAGTTGGTGAGACGGATGTCTCAGATTCGGTTGGGTGGGCAAAGATGGGCAGGTGGACAGTGAGCAGGTGTCTTGGATTCTCTTCGAGGTGGCGAATGATTTGATTCTGCCTCGGTTTGGGGCCGTGCCCTCGACCCAGGAGATTGAGGTCAAGACGCGCCCTGGAGACATCGCTACCGCAGCGGATCGGGAAGGGGAGCGCGAGATCGCCCGGCGGTTGCGCGCGGAGTATCCGGATGCCGTCATCGTCGGCGAAGAATCCGTCTATTCGAATCCGAGGCTGCTCGATGGCTACGCGGAGGCCGAGCACGCCTTCGTCATTGATCCGCTGGACGGCACGCTGAACTTCACCCGCGAATCCACGGATTTCGGGGTGATGGTCGCCGAGATCAAAAAGGGCGTCACCACGCGCGGCTGGATCTACCATCCGATGTACCGCACCATCTGGGTGGCGGAAAAGGGCGCGGGGGTCACCCGCAACGGCCAGCCGGTCAGCTATCAGCGGCCGGAGCGCGACGGCCTGATCGGGGCCACCTATATTCCGTTCAAGCTCGAGGGCGAGTTGCCCGCCCATCTGCGCCGCACCTGGGGATCGTGCGCGATTGACTATCCGAAGCTGATCGAGGGCGAGGTGGATTTCCTCGCCTACCGCTCGATGTTCCCGTGGGATCACCTGCCCGGCGCGCTGATGGTCACCGAGTTGGGCGGCTTTACGGCGGTGGAAGACGGCACGCCTTGGGCGGCCGGGGTGCAGGGCAAACGCCTCATGAGCGCGATGACGCCCGAAAACTGGCACGAGGCGGATCGGCTGCTCGAAGTGTCAAACCTCTATGGGCCGGGAACCGGGAAGTAGTACACTGGCACTCTAAAGGTAAGAGTGCTAGGAGTCGATTTGTTGGACGAGCGGAAGCTGGCCATCCTGCGGGCCATCGTCACCGATTATGTCTCCCTGCGCGAGCCGGTCGGATCGAAGGCGCTGGTGGAGCGGTACCAGTTGGGCGTCTCGCCCGCCACCGTCCGAAACGACATGGCCGCGCTGGAGGAAGAGGGCTACATCACCCAGCCGCACACGTCGGCGGGTCGGATTCCCACCGACAAGGGCTATCGGCTGTTCGTGGATCGGCTGGGCGCGGTGAAGCCGCTCTCGGCGGGGGAGCGCCGCGCGATTGAGGGTTTCATGGCTGGCGCGGTGGATATGGACGACGTGGTGCGCCGCACGGTGAAGCTGCTCGCCCAGATCACCCAGCAGGTGGCGATTGTGCAGTATCCGGTGCTCGCCCAGGCAATCGTCCGGCATTTTGACATCGTGGAGTTGACGGCCGGTCGCGGCCTGGTGATCTTGGTCACCTCCTCGGGCGAGGTGAGCCAGCGCAACGTGGAGATCGGGGATGCCCCCTCGGATTCGATTGCGGATCTGCGGGCGCGGGTGAGCACCGTCACCGTGGGGAAATCGGTGGCCGCCGCCGCCGAGGCGCTCGGCAAGCTCACCGAAACCCTCCCGAAGGATTTGGAGAATTTGGGGGCGACGGTGAGCGCCGCCCTGATCGAGATGCTGAACGCGGGCACCTCCCGGGTGGAGGTGGCCGGGGTGCAGCACCTCACCCGCTTCTCGGATCAGTACGAGACGGCCATCAAGCCGGTGCTGGAGGCCCTGGAGGAGCAGATGGTGCTGCTCCGCCTGCTCGGCGAGGCGGCCGGGGATGACGTCACCGTCCGGATCGGCTCCGAAAACCCCTACGAGCCGCTGCAAAACACCTCGGTGGTGGCTTCCGGCTATGGCGCCGACGATCAGCCGGTGGCCACGCTCGGCGTGCTCGGCCCCACCCGCATGGATTACCCCTCCACCATCGCGGCGGTGCGCGCGGTAGCCCGCTATGTGGGGAGGTTCCTGAAGTGAAGGGCGATTATTATTCGCTGCTCGGGGTGGATCGGAATGCCTCCGACGACGAGATCAAAAAGGCTTACCGCAAGCTGGCGATGCAATACCACCCGGACGTCAACGATTCCGAGGACGCGGCCGAGAAATTCAAGGAGATCGGCGAGGCCTACGCGGTGCTCGGCGATCCGGATAAGCGCGCCCTCTATGATCGCGGCGGCGATCCGCTGGGCGGCAGCGCCGGGTTCGCGGGCTTCCAGGGCGGCTTCGATTTCACCAACCTGGTGGACGCCATGTTCGGCGGCGGCGGCCAGCGCGGGCCACGCTCGCGGGTGCAGCGCGGGCAAGACGCCTTGGCGCGCATCCGGCTCACCCTCGCGGAGGCGGCTTTCGGGGTGACGAAGCCGCTGAAGATCGACACCGCCGTCACCTGTGCTACGTGCAACGGATCGGGCTCGGCGGACGGCTCCGCCCCGGTCACCTGCGCGGGCTGCCACGGCAACGGCCAAGTGACGGTGGTGCAGCGCTCCTTCCTGGGCGACATCCGCACCACCCAGCCGTGCCCGCAGTGCCGTGGTTACGGCACCGTGATCCAGCATCCCTGCCAAGAGTGCGGCGGCGAGGGCCGGGTGCGGGCCCGCCGCAGCGTCAACGTGAAGATTCCCGCCGGGGTGAACACCGGAAACCGCATCCACCTCGAAGCCCAAGGCGAAGTCGGGCCCGGCGGTGGGCCGGCCGGCGATCTGTATGTGGAGATCAACGTCACCGCGCACGAGGTGTTCAAGCGCAACGGCGACGATCTGGAGTTGGTCATCACCATCCCGATGACGGCGGCCGCGCTGGGCACCGAGATCACCTTGCAGACGTTGGAGGCCGAACGCGAAGATCTCGCCGACCAGGGCACGGCGGTGCTGCAGATTCCGCCGGGCACCCAATCCGGCACCCGGTTGACGATCCCGGGCAAGGGCGTCCCCCGGCTGCGTGGGTCCGGCCGGGGCAACCTCGGGGTGACGGTCGGCGTCACCACCCCCACCAAGCTGGACGACGAGCAGCGCGACCTGCTCGGCAAGCTCGCCGAACTGCGCGACGAGACGGCCCCCGCCACCCAGATCACCAAGCAGGGCAAGGGCGTCTTCGGCTGGCTGAAGGACACTTTTGGATGACGTACCCGCTGTTCCTGGCTGAGTTCGAGGCCCCCTCAATCGGTGACCTGATCGAGGTCACCGGGGACGAGGCCCACCACTTCACGGTGAAGCGGATCGCGCTCGGCGAGGTGGTCACCGTCGCCAACGGGCGGGGCACCGCGATCATCGGCCCGCTGGCGCAAGTCTCACCCCCGACGGTGCGCGTCGAACAGGTGCTCACCCAGCCGGCCACCCGGCGCTACGTCTGCGTGCAGGCGCTCCCGAAAGGGGATCGGGCCGAGTTGGCGGTGGCCCAGCTCACCGAGGCCGGCATCAGCGAGATCATCCCGTGGCAGGCTGAGCGTTCCATCGTGCAATGGAAGGGCGAACGGGCCGAAAAGGGGCTGCGCCGCTGGCAGGCCGCCGCGCGGGAAGCCGCCAAGGTGTCGCGGCGGTTCACCGTCCCGCAAGTCAGCGAGCTGCACGGCACCAAGGCCGTCTGTGAGCGGATTCAGGCGGCCGAGCTGGCCTTCGTGATGCACGAGGAGGCCACCACGCGCCTGTCCGAGCTCACCCAAAACCCAGCCGAAGTGCTCTTCGTCATCGGGCCGGAAGGCGGGTTGACGGATGGCGAGCTGGCCGCGTTCACCGCCGCGGGGGCGCAACCGGTACTGCTCACCGACGGCGTTTTACGGACATCGACGGCGGGCTTGTTCGCTCTGGCACAATTGCAAGTGGTGTTGAAATGAGCGATTTCTCCTTTACTGTGGAACACCGGCTCAGCTACGGCCGGTTGGGTCGCGCGGGCGTCATCCATACCCCGCATGGCGACATCAAAACCCCTGCGTTCATTCCGGTGGGCACCCAGGCCACCGTGAAGGGGGTGCTGCCCGAGGTGATGCGGATGATGGGCGCGCAGGCCATCTTGGCGAACGCCTACCACCTGTACTTGCAGCCGGGCGCGGAGATCGTGGACACCGCCGGGGGAGTGGGCGCGTTCATGAACTGGCCCGGCCCCACCTTCACTGATTCCGGCGGCTTCCAGGTGCTCAGCCAGGGGGCCGGCTTCAAGAAGGTGCTGGCGATGGACGTCGAGGGGCTCACCCGCGACGACGTGATCGCCGAGGGCAAGGAGCGGTTGGCCAAGGTTGACGACGAAGGGGTGGATTTCACCTCGTATCTGGACGGCTCCGCGCATCGGTTCACCCCGGAGATCTCGATGCAGATCCAACACCAGTTGGGCGCGGACATCATCTTCGCCTTTGACGAATGCACCACCTTGCTGAACACCCGCGAGTACCAGGAAAAGGCGGTGGCCCGCACCCAGGCTTGGGCGGAGCGCTGCCTGGACGAGCACTACCGGCTCACCGCGGAGCGGGCGGACAAGCCGTACCAGGCGCTGTTCGGGGTGGTGCAAGGGGCCCAATACGAGGATTTGCGCCGGCAAGCCTCCCGCGAGCTGATCGCGACCAACAGCATCGGGTTTGACGGCTATGGCATCGGCGGGGCCCTGCAGAAGGAGAATCTGGGCGAGATCGTGCGCTGGGTCTGCGAAGAGCTGCCCGCGGATCGGCCCCGGCATCTGCTCGGCATCTCCGAGCCGGACGACCTCTTCACCGCCATCGAGAACGGCGCGGACACCTTCGATTGCGTCAAGCCCTCGCGCGAAGGGCGGAATGCGGCACTTTACACCCTCGATGGCCGCTTCAACGTCACCAATGCGGCCAACCGCCATGATTTCAGCCCCATCGACGAGACTTGCGATTGCTACACCTGCAAGCATTACACCCGCGCGTACCTGCACCACCTCTTCAAGGCCAAGGAGTTGCTGGCTTATACGCTGGCCACCATCCACAACGAGCGCTTCATTCTGCGCTTGGTGGATGACATTCGCGAGACCATCATCGACGGCAGTTTCGACTCCTTCCGGAGTTCGTTCCTGGATCGCTACTTCGGCTAGTGGCGTTCGCTTCGCTCACGCGTTTTTTGTTCGCTCCAAGTACCTTCGGTACGTCGCTCACTGGATCCCCGAGCCTGCGGCTCGAGGATGACGGCGGTGGGGTGCCGGGAGACTCGGGTTTCAGGTTGCGGCTCGAGATGACGGGGGGTCAGTCGTCGCGGCGGCGGTTGCGCAGCAGGGCGAAGCCGAAGATGAGGAAGACGGCGCCGCCGAGGGTGTAGGGGAGCCAGCCGCGGGCGCCGGTGAAGGCCAGCGGGTCGTCCGGGTCGTGGTGGATGCTCGGCGAGGGGGACGGGGTGGCGGTGCCGGTGGGGCTGGGGCTCGGTTTCGGGGTGGGTGTGGAAGTCTGCGAGGGTGTCGGATCGGGATCCGGATCGCCGCCGGTGCCGGGGTTGCAGTCGCCGGTGGCGGAAATCCGCACTTTGAAAGATTCGATTACGGACGGCTTGCCGTGGGACTGGCCGCCAGTCGCGGCTTTGGGGAAACGGTAGCCGAGCTTGATGGAGCCCACTTGGCCCGGCGCGAGCGAGAAGGTGGTCAGCCGGGTGTCGCCCGCGCTGATGGCGTCGCGGAACTTCAGCTCGCCTTTCGCCCCTTCAATGTCCCAGTAGAGATAGACGAGATCGGCCAACTCGTGGTTCACGGAGCCTTCGGGCTCGTCCTGCCGCTCGTCGAAAAGGTCTACGGACACCAGCGCGTGGTCGCAGGTGCCGTCGGTGTTGTTGCGCACCTTCAAGGTGCGATGGACATCGTCTCCAGGGACCACCACGGGGTTGCCGAGGAAGGTGTCGGAGACGGTGGGATAAGTGCTGCCATCCCATGACAGGTTGTACGTCGGGCCGTCCCAATAGCTGGAGAGATGGTCGTCGTCAGCATGGGCGACAGCGGCAGGCATGGTAGCCAGCACGATGGCGGCTACCAAGCCGGCCACGCCATGACGTTTCATTTGTTTTTGCTCCTTAGGCGACGAGCGCCCGTTTCGGTAGATGTTCGGATTCTGCGGGGGCTTCGCTTTGCGCGGGCTCCTCTTCTTTGCGCTTCGACGGTTTCAAGACCAAGAAGACGCCGTAACCGATGATGACGACCGCGGCAATCGTGACCGCCATGCCCGACTGGCCGCCCACCTGGTCCACGATGTAGCCCATGAATGGGATGTGGTAGAGGTAGCGGTAGCGGATCTGCTTGCCTTGCACGATCGGGTCGACGGCGTTGTTCGCGTCGCCCTGCATCACGAAGGTGGTCTCCCCATCGGCGCCCAGACGCATACCGATCACCCGGTGGGTGATCAACTCCGGATCGTCCGGGTTGGGCAGATACGAGATGATGTCACCAACTTGGACATCGTCCGGAGTCACCGCTTCGGTGATGATCCGGTCGCCGGGGCTGAACGTCGGCTCCATGGAGCCGGTCAGCACCGTCAGCGCCTGCCCGCCCCGAAGGGCGGGCACGGCGGCTGCGGCAACTGCTAGGGCTGTGAGGGAGAGCGCCAGCGCCCAGCCGACGCCTCCCAAAAGCCCGCGGATGAAACCATGCTTACGCATAAATGAGTTCCTTATTTCTTACTTGAACTGGCTTTCGCCTTCGTCCCAATCATTGATGTTGGCCTTGGCCCAGGTGTCGATCTCGGACTCGTCACGGCTCTGGACCAAGCTGACCTTCAAGCCGTTGGCGATCTTGACGATGTCAGCGCTCATGTCCTTGCTGCCCTTCACCTCGGTATCGCCCAAGGTGCCGGCGGCAGAGGAAGCCTGGCTGGTGGAGGCGCTGTCCCAGGTGAGGGAGATGGCGACGCACATGTTGGGGTTGGTAGCGGTCTCCGGCAGCTTCGGCAGCTTGCCGTCGTCCGTGCCGTAGTCCTGGCTGGCAGCCTGGAAGAAGCCCAGGTTGGTGGAGGTGGTGCTGAGCGCGTCCACCAAGTCGACGGAGGAGACTTCCTCGCCGCCCATGAAGACCTTGATGGTGCCGCTGATCGAGTTACGCGTCTCTTGGGTGATGGCCAGGCTGGCGAAGTCAGCCGTCAGCTTGGCGACCAGGTTGTCACCTTTCATGGTGGCCTTGAACGGGAAGACCTGCATCACCGAGTCGCCGGGAACGATGTTCCAGCTACCCGCGGCGGTGGTGTGGCCGTAGTAGGTGGTGGACGGCAGGCAGGAGCTCAGCGCGGTCAGCGAGGACAGGTCGGTGCCGGTGCCGGACTGGACCGAATCCTTGCGGTCGGTGGACACGTCGTAGATGCCGGAGGCAACGTCGGTGCTGATCGTCATCGCACCAGCGGTGATCGCGCCACCTTCGGAGGTGCCTTCAGCAGACCACAGCGCGTAGGTGGAGCCGCCCATGAGCAGTACGGCACCAGCCAGACCCACGATCAGGCCCTTGGCCTTGGTGTTCTTTGAGTTGTTCATTAGGTTACCTTTCTTTTGTTTGCGTTGGCATAGTTGCCTTCCGCTTTCCGCAGTTGTTGCGGAATCTTCGGTCACCTCTCACTTGTTTCGAGACTAGGTCGATAGACCTCGTGGCTCACCACCAATAGGTCAAGGTCGGGACCGCTCACCGAGCGGAACCAAGCGTGCCACGAGTCGGATGCGCTCAACACTTCGCCATCCTGGGTATGTACCGTGACTGTGGCATTGTTTTGGTACTCCTCCTGATGGGGAGTAGCCGTCACACAGGCGAGCCACCGCGCGTTGGCGGTCTGCTCGCTCTTCAAAGCCGGCACCGCGTCAATCGGGCCGGAATCCGGGTTGGTGTCGGACAGCGTGATCCATTCGCCGTCCGGCTGGTTGTCGTGATTGTCGTCGCGGGCGAGCCGCACGGACGCGTCGGTGAACACCGGATCGGTGTCCGCCAGCAACTCATCCGACAACGAGATCTGGTAGCGCAGCCCGAGGTTCCCGTCGGCGCGCGCCGCGATGTCAATCGGGAAGCAGTATTCGCCGACCTTCTCGTTGGGGGCGAGCACATCGTCGGTGGAGACCAGGTGGTGCAGCTCGTCGCCCGCTTCCACGTAGAGCAGGTCGTCCATGGCGCCCGCGTCAGCCTGCACCTGGAAATCGGTGTCCAGCGAGAGGCCCACCTGGCCGCGCTGGATCACCACCTCTTGGTAATCCTGCTCGGTGAGCCACAGGGAGTAGGTGTGCCCGGCGTAGACGCTGAGCGTCGCCATGCCCAACACGCCGACCAGGATCGGGATCAGTCGCAGATAGCGTTTCACTTTTCCGCCTCCATTCCGGTGATGCCAGAGACGGGGTAGCGGGTCTGGGTGAGTCGAATCTTGAAGCTGGGCAGCGTGTCCGGCGTGGGAGTGGCGGACGGGGAGGCAAGCGGCGTGGCATAGGGCAGGTGCTCCGGGTCAAACTCGCTGGCATGGTTGATGCGCAGCACCCAGTGCAACTGCCGCTCGGCGTCGCCCCAAGCGGCCGCCAGCCGGTCGTCCTCGTTCTCGGTGATCCGGATCTGGTCGCCGACGTGCCCGGTGGCGATGATGCGATCCAAGCCGCCAGCGTCCTCGCCGTTGCTGTCGGTGTACAGCCAGAAGCTGTCCTCCGAGCTGCCTTCCCAAGTCAAATCCAGCACGCCGGCCAGGTTGTCGCCCTTGAGCACGCCGCGCAGGCAGTACTCGGTGGTGAGGTCGTCGCCGCTGGTGTACTGGAAGTCGCCGATGTTCTCATCCGGGCTGCCCCAGGAGATGCCGTCGTCGTCAGCGGAGTTTTCCGTCCAGTTGACGCCGTTGGCATCCGCGTCCGCGCCACCGCAGGTGTTCAACTCCATGTCGCCGGCGGTGATGCTGATCGCTCCCGAGGTGGCGTACTGGGTGAACAGCGCCCACGTGGAAGCCCCGGCCACCACGGCGGCCAGCGAGGCGATGATCAATCGATGCTTCAACTTCATGGTGATCACCGCCAGTTGGTGGCCAACGAAGTGACCCCGGGTTGGTTGGAACTGAATGTGCCGCGCATGGTACTCGGCGCGACGGAACCGTTCACAATGGTGGACATGGATGTGGGGCTGGTGATGGTGTAGGACAGCGAATAGAACGAGTTCTCGAAGGACTCTGCCCCGATCTGGCTGGTGGAGGTGAACTTCGGGAAGCGGAAGCTGCTCACATTCGTCATCCGGCCATTGGCATTGAAGTAGGAGATGAAATGGTCTCCCGCGCTGGTGATCGACGACAGGTTGAAGGAGTTCGCCGGGATCGCGGTAATCGGGCCGTTCTTGTTGAAGCTCCACAGGAAATGGGTGGTTACCGTCTTGAGTGATCCAAAGCCGAAACTGGAGGCGGGAAGGCTGGTGAGCTTGCCCCCGTTGTTGAATTCGGCAAAAGCCCAGTTGTCCAGCGATGTCAAGGCGGACGTGTTGAAGCTGCCCGTCGGCAAGCTTGTCAGCTCACCGAACTCGTTGAACTGCCTGAAGAAGTCGGTCGACGCACTCGTGATGTGGCCGATGTTGAAGGAGTTGGCGGGCAGCGATGTCAGCTTGCCGGTGTTGTTGAAGTTGCTGAAGAAGCCCGTGCCGATGGTTGTTTTCTCGGTGTTCAACCTAAAAGAACCCGCCGGCAGCGACGTCAAATCACCCCAGGAATTGAAGTGGCCAAAGAAGCCATTGCCAAAGTCCTTGATGTTGGAGATGTCGAATGACCCCACCGGCAGGCTGGTCAGCTTTCCGCCGCGGTTGAACTCGTAGCAGAACATGTTTCCGCTGGCGGCGGTGGCGTTGGTCATATTGAAGGACCCGACGGGCAGTTGCGTCAGCGCGCCGTTATTGTTGAAGCCGTAGAACGCGCCTTGGCGGAAGTTCTTGATGCCGTCCAACACCATCGACCCGGCCGGCAGGCTGGTCAACTTGCCGTTTCGGTTGAAGTAGGCGAAGAACATGCCGTTGCCGTTCACTGCCTTGATGTTGTTGGTCTTCAGCGCGCCGTCGGGCAGTTGCGTCAGCGAGCCGTTCTCGTTGAACGAGGAGAAGAAGTTGGCGCCGACGGTCTCTTCGATGTTGGACGTGTCCAACGAACCAGCGGGCAGGCTCGTCAACGTACCGTTCTTGTTGAAATTCTGGAAGAAGTTACCCTCAGCCGTCACGATCCACTTGGTGTCCAGCGAGCCCGCCACGAAGTCAAGCACCGCGCCGCCGTTGTTGAAACCGCACATCATGTTGGCCTTGGCATTCCCGTAGGTGACGGAACCGGCGCTCACGAAGTCTTTCAGCGGCGGGAACCGGGTGACCCGCACGGAGCTGACCGTGGTACCCGTGGTCGGCACCAGCGGGTTACCGCAACCGGACGGCGAAGGCAGGTAGGGATTGACGTGGATCCGGGACACCAAGCGCACCACATAGGTGCCCGGCTGGGTGAAGGTATGGGTCTTGGCGGCGTCGAACGGATACTCGTCGTTGCTGCCTTCAACAGTGGTGTCGTTCCACTGCACCATGACGTCGTCGGTATTGAAGTACCGGTTCAACGCGATCGTCTGCCCGGTGCTGGTGACGTTCACCGTCAGGTCGACGATGGACGAATAGCGCAGCTCGCCCACGACCTCGGTGGTGATGGAGTAGTTGTCCAAGTCGCCGGTACCGTCCAGCCCATCGCCCAAGCTCACGTTGCCGCCGGTGACCGGGTGATCCGGGCCGAGCACCATATTGTCGAAGTTGAAGGTGCCGCTCCAGGTGGCGTTCAGCGATTCGCCGGCCACCAGGCCCGACCAGCTGGGCGTCCAGATCGAATCGTAGGTGGACGGGGTGAGCCAAGTGCGGCCGTCGTCATATTTCACGATGTCGAGCCGCAGCTTGGCCGGTTTGGGCAGGATCACCGCGTGGTGCACGATGAGCATGTAATTATCCGGCAGCTCGTACTTGTCGGCATCCGGGCCGGTCAACGAGAAGCCGGTGCAGCTCACCACCCGCGAGTTGGAGACGTCCTTCTTGTCGAAGTAGCACTTCGCCTGCGAGTAATCCAAGGTGACGTCGTCATCAGGATCGACGTTGGTGAGCTCCACGCCCGGCAGTTCGGCGTTGATGGTGCCGTCGTAGACGCGGATCACCTGCGAGGTGGCCTCAATGCCCACCGGCGAGAAGTTCGGCTTGCCGGAGATACCGCACATGTCCCAATCGTGCGGCGGGAATTCGTCCGGATAGACCTCCAGCACGCAGCTACCCTGGCGGTCGTCGTGGATGGTGATCTGGACGTCCGGCGGATAGTGCGGGTAGAAGGTGTCGTCAGAATCGTTGTACACCCGGTAGACCCAGGTGATGTCGCTGCCGTCCGGAATGGACGAGCCAGGCGGAATCTCCTCGACGCAGGTGGGATCGAAGGTGATCGGATCGTCGTTGGTGTAGTCGTCGCGGTGGCCTTCCAACACGTCGTATTGGCTGACCGGCGGGAAGACGCAATCAGCGCCCGGAACCTTCCGCAGCGCGTATTTCTCCAGCGTCAGCTTGCCGTCGCGCTCGCGGTCCGGGGTGTCGGTCTCGGAAGGCGACGGGGAGGGGCTGGGGGAGGTGCTCTCGGAGGGAGACGGCGAGGGGGAGGGGCTGGCGCCGTCGAATACCGGAACGACGCTGATGTTGCCCTGGCTCAAACCGCTGCTGAGCAGGAAATCAAAACTGATGGTGTCACTCGGCTGATAGAGCGTGCCGAGCGTGTTGCCGTCCACGTCCACATGCCAGCCGAGGAAGGTCTGGCTGGAGGCGGGGGCGTTGGCCAAGCGGATGCCGGCCGCGGTGGTGCAGCCGTCGGGCTGGCCGTCACAGTCGGTGCCCAGCGGGGTGGCATAACCCCAGGCGGTGCCGGTCTGG
This sequence comes from Propionibacteriaceae bacterium, assembly GCA_031272505.1. Lineage (GTDB taxonomy): Bacteria > Actinomycetota > Actinomycetes > Propionibacteriales > Propionibacteriaceae > Propionicimonas. The sequence continues at coordinate 31,928 of JAISTQ010000060.1, read as the reverse complement.
GAGTGGTCGAAGGGGTAGTAGACGGTTTCGGTGTCCGTGTGGTCCAGGTAGGTGACGGTGTAGGTGTAGACGCCGGTGAGGTTCACCCGATTGGGCATGATGCTCACTCCGATGCTGGGATCATCAAGTGACTCCTGCGGCACACAATCGCCGGGCTCAAAATCTCCGACATAGACCCAGCCGCCGAACGGACGCAGCGCATAGAGACGGTAATGGCTCAGCTCCAAGCCGCCGCGCAACTGCGGCTCGGTGTCCGGAATCGGCCAGCACCCATTGGTGAGCGAACCGGTGATGCCCGGAACGTCCATCGGGATGTAGCCGTCGACGAACTCATCCGTGACCCAGTCGGTGGGCAGGTTGGTGACATCGGGCACGCTGTCGGAGTTGGCGTCCAGATCCCGATCCGTGAAGTAGACGGGGATCATGTCCGACGTGCCCGAAGGCCAGTCGGTGGACGGGTCGGCCACCGCGGGTACCTGAGACAGCGGCAGGCCGGCGACGAGCAGCGCAAACACGAGCGCCCCCAGGCACCCCTGCTTCACACGTTGCACGTGTCCGAAAAAGTTTCGCACGTGAATAGAACGACGCAAGTCGGCTCCTTATTCCCTTCATTTCGTTTTTTTGCCACCTGGGGTATGGCGTACGGTCGATCAGGGGGTGACCATGAGCCGCGCGTCGAAAGCGGTAATCAATTAAACATGCCACACTTGTTCCATGTTTTCAATGGCTGAGGCGGATTTTGACGCGGCGGTCACCGACGCGTTAGCCCTAATCCCAGGCGAATTTGCCGCACTCTTGGAAAATACTGTGATTTTGGTGGAGGACGACGCGCCGCCTGACGATCCGGGTTTGCTGGGCCTGTATGACGGGGTGGCGCTCACCGAGCAGTATGGCGGTTTGGAGTTCGGCCAGCCCCCGAACACCATCCACATCTTCCGCAAGCCCATCCTGCGCATCTGCGCGACCCGCGAAGACGTGCTGGACGAGATCTACATCACCGTGGTGCACGAGATCGCCCACCATTTCGGCATCGACGACGCCCACCTGCACGAACTCGGCTGGGAGTGACCTATTGGGCGGCATCCTTTCCGCGCACGAAGGCGATGACGCGGTAGGTGACGGGCAGGAAGACGACTTCCACGAGGGTCTTCCAGCCCCAGCCGACCAGCACGTAGTTGACCAAAGTCGCAAAATCGAGCGAATCGCCGCCGAAAATCGCGCCCAGCGGCCCGAAGGCGATCAGCCCGAAGACGCAGGTGTCGGCGAACTCGCCCACCACCGTGGAGGCGATCAGGCGCACCCCGAGCCGCTTGGGGCCCCAACGCTCCCGGATGCGCACCAGCACCACCGCGTTGAGCAGCTGGCCGGCCAGATAGGCGAGCAGCGAGGCCACCACGATCCGGGGCACGAAGCCGAGCACCGAATGCCACGCCTCCTGCAGCGGCCAATCCGGGGAGGCGGCCATCAGGTCCACCGCCCAGAAGGTGAGCGACATCAGCGCGGCCAGGGCGAAGGACAGGAAGATCGCCCGCCGGGTGAGCTGCCATCCGAAGACTTCGGCGAGCACGTCCCCGAGGATGTAGGTGAGCGGAAAAAGGATGAACCCGCCGTCCAGCGTCAGCGGCCCCACCACGATCAACTTGGTGGCCGCCACATTGGAGATCAACAACAACGAACAGAATAGGGCCAGCGTGATCGCATAGCTGTTCTCTCGAATTTTGGGCACGAGGGACAGTTTATGAGTTGTTTCGAAAGCTGGCAATGCCATCTTCGAACTCTGAAAAGGCGCACGTTTTCGCCTTTGCCGTGCCAGACTAGGCGCATGAGTGTTTATGACGTGGACATTCCGGACGATTCCGAGCAACTGGATCAGTTGCAGCCGGATGAGACGCTGGTGGATCGCGGCGTGGATGACGTGCTTGACGAAGGCTATACCGCCCCCGAGCGGTGGTCGGTGGCGATGCGCGAGAGCAGTGGACGCGGCGATTCCATCGATCAGCGGCTCTCCCAGGAGGAGCCGGATTTCTCGCTTGACGACGACGAGTGGGCGGACGACCCGTCCGAAGAGGTCGGCTCCCGGCGCTCCGGGCGGCTGGTGGACGGCGACGCGGACACCTTGGCGCGCGATGTCGGGCTGGCCGGCGGCGCGGCTTCGGCGGAAGAGGCCGCCATGCACGTCATCGATGGCGACGATTAACGGCGAGTAGTTTCCAATACCGTCGGTTCCGGGCGATAGAATCCGTATATCACCGTTCCGAGGAGCACCACTGATAGAAGATACTGCCGAGCGAACCATCGCCATCCCGGCGTCAATAAACATGGTGTCCGTGCTGGGTGCCCGCGACGAGTTCCTGAAGATCATGGAGCGCGAGTTGGGCGCCGATCTCTACGTGCGCGGCAACCAGATCCAGCTATCCGGCACCCCGGAGGATGTGCGGGTGGCGGCCGAGGTGCTGGTGGAGATCATCACCATCGTGCGCACCGGCCAGGGGCTGACGTCCGACGCGGTGGAGCGCGTCATCTCGATGACGTCCGAAGCCGACGCTTCCGCCTCCGAGGTGCTGACGGCGAACATCCTCTCCTCGCGGGGCAAGACCATCCGCCCCAAGACGCTGAACCAGAAACGCTACGTGGACGCCATCGACGCGCACACCCTGGTGTTCGGAATCGGCCCGGCGGGCACCGGCAAGACGTACCTCGCGGTGGCCAAGGCCGTCCAGGCGCTGCAAGCCAAGCAGGTGAACCGGATCATCCTCACCCGCCCGGCGATTGAGGCCGGCGAGCGGCTCGGCTTCCTGCCCGGCACCCTTTCGGACAAGATCGATCCGTATCTGCGGCCGCTCTTCGACGCGCTGCACGACATGATCGATCCGGAGCAGATCCCGCGGCTGATGACGTCGGGGACCATCGAGGTGGCCCCGCTGGCCTACATGCGCGGACGCACGCTCAACGACGCCTTCATCATCTTGGACGAGGCGCAGAACACCTCGATGGAGCAGATGAAGATGTTCCTCACCCGGCTCGGTTTCAACTCGAAGGTGGTGGTCACCGGCGACGTCACCCAGATCGATCTGCCCTCGGGGCAGCGTTCCGGGCTGCGCGCGGTCACCGAGATCCTCGATGGCGTCGAAGACATCGCCTTTGCCACGCTCACCAGCCGCGACGTGGTCCGCCACAAGCTGGTGGGCCGGATCGTCGCCGCCTACGACCGCTACGAATCCCGTCCCGCGACGAAGAAGAAGCCATGATAGAGATCAACAACGAATCCGGTGTAAACGTCGACGAGGTGCGGCTGCGCGAGTTGGGGGAGTTCGTCCTCGAAGAGCTGAACATCCACCCGCAGGCCGAGCTGTCCATCCTGCTCGTCGATCTGGACACCATGAGCGCCTACCACGAGAAATTCCTCGATCTGCCCGGCCCCACCGACGTGCTCAGCTTCCCAATGGACGAGTTGCGCATCCCCGGCCCCGGCGAGGCCCCGCCCGAGGGGCTGCTCGGCGATGTGGTGCTGGCTCCCGAATACGTCGCCAAGCAGGCGCCCACCAAGGGCAACACGGCCGCCGAGGAGGCCGACTATCTGCTGGTGCACGGCATCTTGCATCTGCTCGGTTTCGACCATGCCGAGCCCGAGGACGAGCGGGTGATGTTCGCCCTGAATGACCGGCTGATCGCCGACTGGAAGGCGAAACGGGCAGGTGAGGCCCGGTGACGACCGCGGAATGGGTGCTGATCGGCATCGCCATCGCCTGCGTGGTGTTCGCCGCGCTGGGCACCGCGGTGGAGGCGGCTTTCGCGTCCATCTCCAAAGTCCGCGCCCGCGAGTTGGTGGAGGAGGGGCAGCGCAACGCCCCGCGCCTGGCCCAGATGGTGCAAGACCCGGCTCCCTATCTGAACACCTCGTCGTTTGTGCGGATCTTCCTGGAAGTCGCTGCGGTGGTGCTGGTCTCGCTGGTGGTCTTCACGCATTTCGGCTGGTCCTGGGAATCGTTCGTGATCCCGATGGCCGCCATGGGGCTGGTGTCGTTCATCGTGCTCGGGGTGGGCCCGCGCACGATTGGGAAACAGCACGCCGACGGCATCTCGCTGCGGCTCGGCGGAGTGCTTTCCGGATTGACGACGGTGGTCGGGCCGATCGCGCAGTTGTTCGTGATCATCGGCAACGCGCTCACCCCCGGCAAGGGATTCGTGGACGGGCCGTTCGCCTCGGAGGCCGAGTTGCGCGAGCTGGTCGACATGGCCGAGGAGCGCGATCTGATCGAGGACGACGAGCGGAAGATGATCCACTCGGTGTTCGAGCTGGGGGACACGGTCGTCAAAGAGGTGATGGTGCCGCGCACCGAGATGATCTGCATCGAGCACGGCAAATCGCTGCGGCAAGGCATTTCGCTGGCGTTGCGCTCCGGATTCTCGCGGATTCCGGTGCTGGGCAACAACACCGACGACGTGGTGGGCATCTTCTTCATCAAAGACGCGATGCGGGCCACCTTTGACAGCCCGGAGCGGCTGGACGCCGACGTGGTGGACGCGCTGATGCGCCCGCCGATGTTCTGCCCGGATTCCAAGCCGGTGGACGACCTGCTCAAACAGATGCAGCTCACCCGGCACCATGTCGCCATCGTGATCGACGAGTTCGGCGGGGTGGCCGGGCTGGCCACCATCGAAGACGTGCTGGAGGAGATCGTGGGGGAGATCGTCGACGAGCACGACGAGGAACTGGCCCCCTACACCAAGCTGGACGACGGCAGCTACCGGGTGTCGTCACGGCTGGGGGTGGACGATCTGGGCGAGCTGTTCGACATGGACGTCGACGACGAAGACGTGGACACCGTGCTGGGGCTGATGGCCAAGGAGTTGGGCAAGGTGCCGATTCCGGGGGCGAGCATCACCTGGAACGGCATCAAGTTGACGGCCGATCCGGGGGTGGGGCGACGGCGCACCATTCGCAGCCTGGTCGCTGAGAAGCTACCCGAGCCCGAAGAAGCTGAAGATGCCGATGAATGAGCTGGCCCACAGCGGGTTCTGCGCGGTGGTGGGCCGCCCGAATGCCGGAAAATCCACCCTCACCAACGCGCTGGTGGGCGCGAAGGTGGCGATCATGTCGTCCAAGCCGCAGACCACCCGGCGGGCGATCCGGGGCATCGTGAACCGCGACGACGCGCAGTTGGTCTTGGTGGACACCCCCGGTTTGCACCGGCCCCGCACGCTGCTGGGCGAGCGCCTCAACGATCTGGTCTACGCCACCTGGTCGGAGGTGGACGTGATCGCGGTCTGCCTGCCCTGCAACGAGCGGGTCGGGCCGGGCGACAAGTTCCTGATCCGCGAGCTGTTGGCGCAGTCGAAGGCCAAGTTGGTGGCGCTGGCCACCAAGGCGGATCTGGTCGGCAAAACGCGTTTGGCTGAACACCTGCTCTCCATCCAGGCGATTCAGGTGGACGACGACGGTACCGCGGTCGATTGGGCGTCAATCATTCCGGTCTCCGCGCTCACCGGGGAGCAGTTGGACGTGGTGGCCGCCGAATTGATCAAGCTGTTGCCGCCCGGTCCGCGCTTCTATCCGGGCGCGGAAACCACCGACGAGCCGGACGAGGCGATGATCGCCGAGCTGATCCGCGAGGCCGCCCTGGAGATCGTCTGGGATGAGCTGCCGCACTCAATCGCGGTGCAGATCGACGAAATGCGCCCGCGCGAAGGCCGCCCGGAAACCAAGCCGCTGCTGGACATCTTCGCCTCCATCGTCCTCGAGCGCGATTCCCAGAAGGGGATCATCATCGGCCACAAAGGGGAGCGGTTGAAGCAGATTGGCTCGAACGCCCGGCAGCAGATCCAGACACTGCTGGGCACCCCGGTGCATCTGGCGCTGCACGTCAAAATCCAAAAAGACTGGCAGCGCGACCCGAAGGCGCTGAACAAACTCGGCTTCTAACTACCGCAACTACTGCAATGTGGTGGTGTCCACCTTGGAGAGCGAATCGTAGACCAGCGTGGCCGCGTAGCGTTCGGCCTCGATGTCCCCCCAGAGCAAGGTGGTGTTCCGATCCAGGATGTATTTGTCGATGTCGTCGACGATCAGCTTCATGGTGTAATCGGCGGAGATGATGTCGCGCATGGCGGCGTTGCGGTATTCCTCGGGCACCCGGGTGGAGAACACCACCCAGAGCGGCTCCATCGCCATCCCTTCCGGGCTCTCGAAATAGCCGCCCGCGTTATTCGCGGTGTAGACGGTGCCGGTGGCCGGATCGGTGAGCGCGTCGGTGGTTTCGTCGTAGGTGTATTGCGGCTCGTTCCCCTCGCCCGTCAATTGGGCGATCACCTCGGATTTGATCATCTGGTGATCCGGATCGAAGTTTGACAGGTTGGCGAGCACCTCGTCCAACTCCTTGAAAGGCTGCGAGATGTCGGCCGTCCATTCGCCTTCGGAGACCGTCGTCTCGCCCTCGGTGGCCTCCTCGGCGTTGAGCCGGTTCAGCGCGTACACCAGCTTGTCGCTCAAGCCCACGCTCTTGTCGTAGAGCTGCCGGATGCCAGCCGAATCCAGATTCTTCCCCAGCCCGTCATCCATGGTGGTGGCCAGCACGGTGAGCACCGCGAGCGCGGCGATGGCCCCCAAGGCCACCACTTCGGCGATGATCCCCGTCAACAGCTTCCGATTCACGCTACGAGTCTACTTCCATTGGCTGTCATCTTCGGTAGGCACCGGCGAGTGGCTGAGCGAGCGGGTCGGTTTTCAGTTAGACTTGTTCAGGTGAGATAACTCGCCACTCAGTAAAGAAGGAGTGGCCTCTTGGAAGCGAACGCCGCCCGCAGCATCGCGGACGAATCAGATATTTCTCGCATGATTTCCCGAATGGCCCACGAACTCCTGGAGCGCAACCACGGCTCGCGCGAGTTGGTGGTGCTCGGGATTCCCACCCGTGGCGTGCAGTTGGCCGAGCGCCTCGCCGCCGAGATCGGCCGGGTGGACGGACCGGTGGCGCTGGGCAGCCTGGACATCACCCTCTACCGGGACGACCTGCGCTCCAACCCGATCCGCCAAGCCAGCCGCTCGCAGTTGCCCGATTCGATCACCGGGCTCACCGTGGTGTTGGTCGACGACGTGCTCTACTCGGGGCGCACGGTGGCCGCCGCGCTGGACGCCTTGAAGGATGTGGGCCGGCCGAAGGCGGTGCGGTTGGCGGTGCTGGTGGATCGCGGCCATCGCGAACTGCCGATTGCCGCCGACGTGGTGGGCAAAGTGGTGCGGACCGCCGCGGATGAGCGGGTCAGCGTCAAGTTCAAGGAGTTGGACGGCGTCGATGCCATCGAGATTCGGAGGATAGCGTGAGACATCTACTGGGCTGTCGGGATCTGTCTTATGACGACGCCTTGGCCATCTTGGATTTGGCCGAGCAGATGCAGCAGGTGCAGTTCCGGCAGGTGAAGAAGCTGCCCGCGCTGCGGGGCCGCACCATCGTCAACGCCTTCTTTGAGGATTCGACGCGCACCCGCACCTCCTTTGAGATCGCCGGGAAATGGCTCTCGGCGGACACGATTAACGTCTCCGCGCGCGGCTCGTCGGTCTCCAAGGGCGAATCTTTGCGCGACACCATGCTCACCTTGGACGCGATGGGCGTGGACGCCTTCGTGATCCGGCATCCGTCCTCGGGGGCGGCCGCCCAGGTGGCCGGTTGGGTGGGCGCGCACATCATCAACGCCGGCGACGGCCAGCACGAGCATCCCACCCAGGCTTTGCTGGACGCCTACTCGATGCGCAAGCATTGGCGGGAGACCGGCCAAGGCGGCTTCGAGGGCAAACGGGTGGCCATCGTTGGCGATCTGCTGCACTCGCGGGTGGTGCGTTCGAACGTCTATCTGCTGCAGACGCTGGGCGCCACGCCGGTCTTGGTGGCCCCGGCCACGTTGCTGCCCGCCGGGGTGGACACCTGGGGAGTGGAGATCACCACCGATTTTGACGAGGTGCTGGAGGGCCTGGACATCGCGATGATGCTGCGGGTGCAGCGCGAACGGATGGCGGGCGGATTCTTCCCCACCCCCCGCGAATACTCGGACGCCTACGGGTTGACGTTCGAGCGGCTCTCCCGGCTGAAGCAGGGCGCGGCGATCTGCCATCCCGGCCCGATGAACCGGGGGGTGGAGATTTCCAGCGCGGCCGCTGACGCCGTCAACTCGCTGGTCTTGGATCAAGTGGCCTCCGGGGTGGCGGTGCGGATGAGCGTGCTCTACACCCTGCTCGGCTCTGAGGAAGGAATCCGGCTATGACACCTTATGTGATTTCCGGCGCCACTTTGCCCAGTGGCGAGCGCGCCGATCTGTACATCGCGGACGGTTGCTTTCGCGATCCGGCCGACGTGGTGGGGGAGGTGCGGCGCATTGACGCTGACGGCTTGATTGCCCTGCCGGGGTTGGTCGATCTGCACACCCATCTGCGCGAGCCGGGCCGCGAAGACGCCGAGACCATCGAATCCGGCACCTTGGCGGCCGCCCGGGGCGGCTTCACCTGCGTACACGCGATGGCGAACACCGAGCCGGTCACCGACACCGCCGAAGAGGCGGAGCATGTGCTGGAAATTGCCGCCCGTGACGGCCACTGCCAAGTGGTGCCCATCGGCGCGGTCTCCAAGCAGCTTGAAGGGGTGGAGTTGGCCGAGTTGGGCATGATGGCCCGCTCCAAGGCGCGGGTGCGCGTCTTTTCCGACGACGGCCGTTGCGTCGCCGATTCGCTGTTGATGCGCCGGGCGCTCTCGTATGTGACGGCCTTTGACGGCGTGATCGCGCAGCATTCGCAGGATCCGCGGCTGGCCGGCGCGGGGGCGTGTTGCCATGAGTCAGAGATCTCTGGCCGGTTGGGGCTGCCCGGCTGGCCCGCCCAAGCCGAATCGGTGATTGTCGCCCGCGACGTCCAGTTGGCCGAGCTGACCGGCTCGCGGCTGCACGTCTGCCATGTCTCCACCGCCGAGAGCGTGGAGGTGATCCGCTGGGCGAAGGCCCGGGGCGTCAAGGTGACGGCCGAGGCCACCCCGCATCATCTGTATCTGGACACCGCCGAGGTGATCGGCTATGACACCACCTACAAGGTGAACCCGCCGCTGCGCACCTCCGAGCACATTGAGGCGGTCCGCGCCGCCCTGGCCGACGGCACCATCGACGCCGTCGCCACCGACCACGCCCCGCACACCCCGCAGGACAAAGACCACCCCTTCGACGTGGCGCTGCCGGGGATGCTGGGCTTGGAGCAGGCGTTGGCGGTGGTGATCGAGACGATGGTGAAGCCCGGCCGCCTCAGCTGGGCGGAAGTCGCCGAGCGGATGAGCCACGCCCCGGCCCGCATCGGCCAGCTCACCACCCAAGGCCGTCCGCTTGCCGTCGGGGAGCCCGCCAACCTCGTGCTCGTCGATCCGCAGGCCACCGCCGTCGTGGACCGCGCGCAATCCGCCTCCCGCTCCCGCAACAACCCCTACCACGGGCGCACCCTTCCCAACCCCGTGGTCACCACCATCTGGGCCGGGCAAATCACCCACCAACGCTGACCTCAGGTTTTTGGGAAACCTGCTTTACGCGGCCTGGGCGCGGAGGGCGCGGGCGACGTCATCGAGGCGTTCGGAGAGCGCGCGGGTGACGAAGGGGGAGTGGGGGGAGCTTTCCAGCCAGGCTTTCCAGTCGGCGTAGCGGGCGGTGTCCATCAGCGGGCGGGGGAAGAGCAGGCCGACGATGTGTTGCCGGATGGCCGAGGAGCGGACGTCCCAGCCTTCGGTGCCCGACGAAATCGCCTCCACCACCGCGCGGTAGCGGGGGAGATACGCTTCCAGCACGTCATCTTGGCCGAAGCTGAAGAAGTGGTTGGCGATCTGGTAGTGCGTCTCGTTCGGAGTGTCGGCGGCGGTGACCAGCCGTTCCCAGGCCTCGGCTTTGGCGGCGGCGTCCGGGCGGGCGGCGCGGGCCCCGGCGGCCAGTTCGGCGCCCTGGGCGGTGGGGTCGATGTGCTGCTCGGCATCGATCTCGGCCTCGGCGAAGACGCCCCGACGGGCCAGCGCGGTGACGATCCGCCAGCGCAAGTCAGCGTCGACGGCGAGACCTGCGGGCGTCAAACCGTCGCGCAACTCGGGGGCGAGCCGCACATAGGCGGGGGTGTCGAAGTAGAAGACCAGCGAGGCCAGATCGGAATCGAAGAGCCAACGCTGCAACAGCAGCGCCCCCTCGGGGCTGGCGTCCGTGCTGATGAACGCGCGGGCGAAGGCGAGCTGGTGATCCGAGCCGGGGGCGGCCCGCATCAGCAGCGCGTAGGTGGCGTTGGCGAACCGCTCGCGCAGGGCGAGCCGGGTCTCGCGGGGCGCGTAGTAATCGATGGCGGTGATCGCTTGGTTCAGGCAGGTGGAGACGGCGGTGCTGTCCGATTCGTCGGCGATATTCGCCAGCACCAACTCCATATAGTCCGCCGCTGGAAGCTGGGCGTCGCGGCACATGTCCCAAGCGGCGCCCCAGATCAACGCCCGCGCCAACGTGGATTCGATCTGCCGCAACTGCGCGGTGGCCGTCGCGAACGAGCGGGCATCAAGGCGGATCTTGGCGTAGGTGAGATCGCCGTCGTTGAGCAGGATCAACGCCGGCTGCGGCTGCCCGACCAACTCGGGCACTGCGGTGGCCGGGCCGTCAATATCGAGTTCCACCCGCTGGGCGAGCGCGAGTTTTCCGTCAGCTTGGGTGTCATAGAGCCCGACGGCCAGCCGATGCTGGCGCAGCGTGGCGAAACGCGGATCGGGCTCCTGGTGGATCGTGAAAGCGGTGAAGTTGCCGGACGGGTCGACGTCAAACTCGGCCCACAGGGTGTTCACGCCCGGGGATTGCAGCCAATCGGTGGTGAAGCGGGCCAGCGAACGGCCCGAGGCGGCCTCCAGCTCCACCAGCAGATCGGTGAGCTCGGTGTTGCCCCAAGCGTGCTTCTCGAAATACTCGCGCACCCCGGCCAGGAAGGCGGCTTCGCCCACGTAGGCGACCAGTTGCCTCAAGGTGGACGCGCCCTTGGCGTAGGTGATGCCGTCAAAATTCAGCTCGACGGCCTCCAGATCGACCATGTCGGCCGCGATCGGATGGGTGGACGGCAGTTGGTCCTGCCGGTAGGCCCAGTTCTTGCGGTTGTTGGTGAAGGTGGCCCACGGATCGTCCCCGGTGCCGAACACCTCGCGGATCTTCGCCTGGCAGAAATGCGACGCCCATTCGGCGAACGACTCGTTCAGCCACAGGTCGTCCCACCAGCGCATGGTGACCAGATCGCCGAACCACATATGCGCCATCTCGTGCAAGATGGTGTTGTCGCGGCTCTCGTAGGACGAATGCGGCATCTTGGAGCGGAAGAGGTATTCGTCGCGGTAGGTGACGCAGCCCGCGTTCTCCATCGCCCCGGCGTTGAACTCGGGGACGAACGCCTGCACGTAATCCGTGAACGGGTAGGGCACGCCGAAGCATTTTTCGTAGACGGCGAAGCCCCGTTTGGTGGTGTTGAACAGCGCCTCGGCGTCCAGATAGGGAGCCAAGGTGCGGCGGCAGGCGAGGTATAGCTCAATCTCGCCGCCCTTGCCCGCATACGAATCGGCGACGGTGTGGAACGGCCCGGCGACAATCGCCGTCAAATATGGTGAAATCCGCTGGGTGCAGCCGAAATCGAAACGATGGCAGTGCTCGCCGACCGGCTGCGGCTCCGGGGTGGGGGCGTTCGAGAAGACCGTCCACGCCGTGGGGGCGATCACCGAGAACTGCCAGGTGGCCTTCAGATCCGGCTGCTCGAAAACCGCGAAGACCCGCCTTGAGTCGGCCGGCTCCTGCTGGGTGTAGAGGTAGGTCTGCCCGTCGATGGGATCGACGAAGCGGTGCAGCCCCTCGCCGGTGCGCGAATAGCGGCACACCGCGGTGACGATCAGATCATGCTCGCCAGCCGCCGCCTGGAAGTGCAGCTGCTCCCCGGTAAAAGCCTCCGGGGTCAGATTGACGCCATCCAGCGTCGCCGAAAGCACCTGGTCGGCGATCAGGTCGATGTGGGTGTCGGCATCCGCGAGCGCCGCGAAGTGGACGGCGGTGGTGGACAGGAATTGCGTTTCCGGATCGACGCCGCCGAGGGCGCGGCCGGAGACGTCGACCAGCACTTGGTAATGCTCCGGGCGGACGAGTTGCGCGCGGGCCTGGGCGGCGGCGCGGGTGATGTTCGCAGGGTAAATGATGTTCTCCTTTGCGGGGCGCTAGACGACCGCCCCGGCTTGCATGACGATACGTTCGCCTTCCCAGAGTAGCTCAGGATTCGCGTTCAGGCTCGCCCCTGGGAAAATGACCAGGTCGCCGACGCACCCAGGGGCGATTTTCCCCAGGTCGTCGCGCTTGAGCAGCATCGCGTTCACCTCGGTGGCCGATTCGACCGTCTGCTCCAGCCCCTCGACCTCGCATTGCAGCCGCAGCCCCTGAAGCTGGAATTCCTCCAGATCGCCCATCAGATCAGTGCCGAACCCGATCGGGATGCCGGCCGCGCGGGCAATCCGGATCGCCTCCTGGCCCCCGGAGAGCACCTCGGCGTTCTTCGCCAACTGGAACTCCGTCAAGCCCATCTGCTCGCCGCGCATATCCAGCCCGTAGTAGGCGGCCAGGGTGGGATCGAGGATCGCCCCGGCGGCGGCCATCGCCTTCGCAGTGGGCTTGTCCAGTAGGTTGCCGTGCTCGATGGAACGCACGCCGTTGGCCACCGAGAGCTGGATCGATTCGGGAGAGTAGGAGTGGGCGGCCACATAAGAGCCGCGCCGCTCCGCCTCAAAGACGGCCGCCTGGATCTCCTCGGGGGTGTATTGCGGCACCCGCAGCGGATCGGTGTGCGAGACCACCCCGCCGGAAGTCATCAGCTTGATCGCGTGGGCGCCGCGCCGGAACAGATCGCGCACCTCCCGGCGGATCGCGTCCGCGCCGTCCACCACCTTGCAGGAGCACCCGCAGGGCAGCGGAATGTCCAGATGCGGCTGGCGCCCGTCCCCGTGGCCGCCGGTCTGGCTCAAGCCGGGGCCGGTATACAGATAGCGCGGCGAAGGGAACAGCCCCTCCTTGATGGCCCGGTCCAAGCCCGGATCGCCACCGGCCACGTCGCGCACCGTGGTGAAGCCGCGCTTGAGCGCCTTGCCGAGCCGGTCCTGGGCTTTCAAGGCCACGTAGGAAAGCGGCGAAAACTCGATCTCGTCCATGTCGGTGGAGATGCCGTAGGCGTGGAAGTGGGCGTCTATCAGGCCGGGAAGCACGGTGCCGCCGGCGGCGTCCACCGTCAACGCGGGCTTGCCGAAGGCCAGCTTGCGGCCCACTTTGGCGATTTTGCCGTCCTCGATGAGGATGTCCACGGTGTCCCGGCTGCCCAGCGGCCGGGTATTGCTGACGATTGTGATGCTCATGTCTCAAAGAGTAGCCGTTATCGGGTGCATTTCAGCTTTTGACGGCAAAACACGGTAGGCTTCTCAATATGCGGGCAAAAAGCCCGGGCTCGAAGTACGAGTAAAGATGAAATAAGGGGGGGCCATCATGCGTCTGCGCACGCTGAGAGTGTCTTTATCAATCGTTTTAGTAGCCGCTTCGTTCGGGGTTTTCACGCCCAGTCCATCGGCGACAGCCGCTGATTTGGGGGTGATCGCGATCACAAGGGTGCCGACTGCCAGCGGAGTCGGCTTCGCCTGGCATACGCCGCGCACCTCGTCCAGCAGCACACCGCAGCCGGACAGCAGGCTGGCTATCGGCGTCAGCGCTTCGTTCAACTGCGACAGCTTCCCCTTCACGTCGACGATCGCGCCAGCGGTCACCGATTATGACCGGGTTCGCTATTCGCAGGCCAGTGTTTCTTTGGCACCGGCAATGAGCTACAGCTATTGCGTAAAAACGGCAAATGGTGATAAATCAAAGACGTATTCGTTCACCACACCCGCCGCCGGAAATGATCCTTACACATTCCTCGCATTCGGCGACGCGAACTGGCGCTCCACGTCCTCATATGGGAATTACTACCAGAACACCGTGGACGCCGCGCTTTCGTTCTATCCCGAGGCTGTATTCGCCACCCACAATGGCGAAATCGCCTCGACGAATGATCTGTCGCACTTCGAGGGATTCCTCACCCATGCGGAGCGGGCCCTTGGCTCGCTCACCTGGCTGCCCACCGCCGAGACGAGCGGCTCAGGCAACCGCTCCCTCGCGCTCGGCAACGCCTTGCCGCTGGATGCGGGCAGTGCCTATGAATCTGGCAACTACTCCTACAAGCAGGGCAACGCGCTCTTCCTGGTGATCAACACCTACCTGACGGACACCGCGCACATCAACGCAGCAAAGGCTTGGATCACCTCCGAGGTGAACGCGCTGGGCTCGGCGAAGGCCTCCACCTGGGTGATCGCCTCCATCCCGACGCAGTTCTATGGCTCGTCGTCGGTCTCCTCGACGATCAAGACGCAGTTGCAGGCTGCCTTCCGCGACGCCGGGGTCGCCCTGGTGCTCCAGGGCGGGGCGAAGGCCTACACCCGCTCCTGGCCGATCAAGCGCGACACCGCGCTCACCGTCTATCGCAACTATCCGACCAAGAACCAGGTGGCCACCGAAGACGGCGTCGTCTATCTGGCGCCGGGCGCTTCGGGCGTCGAGCAGTCGAGCGTCTCCTCGTCGGCGAAGTCCACTTCCAGCGGCTGGCTGGCCGTCTACCAGGAGGATCTCTCCTCGGCAGACCAGAAGGCCGCCAACAAGAAGACGTACTCGTCCATCACCGTGCGTGAGGACGCGCTGTTCATCACCGCCCGCACCGCCACTGGCGAGCTGATGGATCACTTCTCCATCTACCGTCAGGCCACCGGCCCGATCGCGCCGCCGGAGCTGCCGAAGACGGTGCTGCGGCTCGACACCGTCGGGCTGAACAACGGCTTCGGCGCCGACGCGAAGACCACCCGCGTCTTCACCTGGCTCTATGACAAGGGCACCACCTTCACCTCGCCGTATGTGAAGGTCGTCCCGGCCGGGCAGAGCCTCGCCAGCGCCCCGGAGACCGCCTGCACCAGCGCGTTGATGGTCGCCTCATTGGACGACTTCCGTGGCTACACCTGCTCGGTCACCGGCCTCACGGCGGGCACCAGCTACCAGTATGTGGTGGGTGGCTACATCGGCTTCAACGTCTATGAGTCGCCGACGTACACCTTCAAGACGGACGACGGCGTCTCCGCCTTCACCTTCCTGGATTTCGCGGACAGCCAGTCCGGCTCGTCAAACTACAACGCCTACTGGGGCAACACGCTGCGCACCGCGGTGGCCGCCCATCCGGAGGCCGTGATCGCCACCCACACCGGTGACATCGTGGATTCCACCTCGTCGTCACATCTGGAGGCCTGGGTGGGCGCGGTCGGCACCACGCTGAGTTCCGTGGCCTTCAACCCGGTGCTGGGCAACCACGACGATTCCACCTCGC
Organism: Propionibacteriaceae bacterium; assembly: GCA_031272505.1. Lineage (GTDB taxonomy): Bacteria > Actinomycetota > Actinomycetes > Propionibacteriales > Propionibacteriaceae > Propionicimonas. Next base: position 16,480 of record JAISTQ010000060.1, on the reverse strand, counting down.
ACGCGCCGATGTGGGCCGCGCTCTTCCCGCGCACCTCGTCGACGCCGGTGCCCACCTATTCGGAGCCGAACACGCTGCAGTATTCGTACGTGTACGGCAACGCGCTGATGCTGCACGTGAACACCAACCTGGACACCGCCGCGCAGCTCAAGATCACCTCGCAGTGGATCCACGACGCGATCGCCAAGGACGGCACCGCCCCCAACGGCAAGCCGCGCTTCGTGATCGTCTTCGAGCACAAGTCGCCGTTCGGCGGCACGCACTCGGGCTCCGGCGCGTATCCGACGGGCGATTACGGCAACCCGGCCATCGTCGCCGAGCTGCCGCGCACGTATGACGATGAAGGCGTCGATCTGGTCCTCGCCGGACACGATCACAACCTGATCCGCTCGTACCCGATCCGTTGGAACTACGCCACCAACAAGGCCACTTGGAACACCGCCGCTTCCGGCACCACCATCGATTCCAATGCCGACGGCCTGATCTACTACATCCCGCGTGAATCGGGCGACAAGACGTACTCGCTGATCTCCACCCCGACCGCCACCTCGCGGCCGTGGATCAACTGGAACTGGCGTTTGACGACGAACTACTCAGCCGCGGAAAACACCGTCTTCTCGGCGGTTACCGTGGATGACAGCAAGATCGTGGTGAAGACGTACCGCACCGGCGACACCGTGAACCCGATCGACCAGTTCACCATCACCCAGAGCGGCGAGAAGCCGCCGGCCCCGCCGGTCTTCGCCAAGTTCTCGCAGAACACCTGGGAGCTGACGTCGGCGGCGGCGACGCTTTCCGTGGGCGTCTCCACCTCCTGCTCTTCGTGGACGATCACCGATGACGCCGCCTGGCTCACCCAGACGCCGATCACCGGCACCGTGGATCGGAACATCACCGTCACCGCGGCGGTGAACACCACCACCTCGGCGCGGACTGGCACCGTCACCATCTCCGGTTGCGGCAAGACGGACACCCTGAAGGTCACCCAGGCCAAGAACATCACCCTGACGGTGGCTCCGGCCACCTGGGCGATCGCTTGGACGGGCGGCTCCACTTCCGCGGTGGTGACGACTTCGCAAGAGCCGTGGAGCATCGATTGGGATACCGTCCCCGATTGGCTGGTTTTCAGCTTCGGCGCCGGAGTTTCTGGTGATCGTTTCGTGGTCTACGCAGAAAAGAACCTTGGCGCACAGCGCACGGCTACCATTTCGGTGGTCGTGGACGGGCTCACCAAGACCTTCACCGTCACCCAGTACGCGGCCGCGGCTGCTACCTTGACGGTGGCTCCGATGACGTGGGCGGCGCCGTTCGAGAACGCGGCCCAGGTGCTCACCGTCACCTCAAACCGTGATTACTCCTGGACTTCGGATGCCACTTGGCTCACCGCGACCGGTGGGGATGAAATCGGCTCGCTGATGGTGGCGCAGGCTGATCCGAACCCGGGTTCCACCACCCGCGTCGGGCACCTGACGATCACCAACGGCACGCTCTCGCGGGTGGTCACCGTCACCCAGGCCGCGGGCCCGACCCGCTCTTGGCCGATCGGCACCACCTTCCAGGAGTATGACTCGGATGCCGGCACTTGGTATTTCGACACCGGGCTGGATGCCTACGGCACTGTCACGGTCACCGATGACGTCGCCTGGCTCACCGCCACCCACTCTGAGGCTGGTCTGTTGAAGCTGGTCTTCACCAAGAACACCTCGGCGTTGCGTTACGGCACCATCACCGTGCGCTCCGGCACGAAGATCCTTTCCACCTTCGTGGTGGCCCAGGACGGCGTGCCGACGCTGACCTACGGTGCCGCCACCTATGCGGTGGCCGCTGCGGGTGGCTACCAGTCGCGCGTCATCACCACCAACCGCTGGAATATCACCGGCCCCAGCCAGTGGGTAGCGGCTGCGTGGGAGGATTGGCTGCACGTGCCCAATACCGCCGGGGATTCGGGTACCAACCTGACGATCATCGTCGACAAGAACACCACCGGCGTGGCCCGGACTGGTGAGGTGGTGATCGTCACACCTGGCGGTTATTACTCCATCACCGTCACCCAAGCTCGGTAAATAATCGAATAGTTACCCCTGGGTCGTTAGACTCGGGGGTAACTTATTTAATTGGGGGAGAGCAAAAGTGACGATCCATAAGGCCAAGTATCAATCGCCGCTGGGCGAGATCGTCATCACCGCCGACGAGGATGCGATCACCGGCCTCTGGTTCACCCAGCAGCGACACTTCCCGATGAGCGTGGCCACCGCGGCAGTGGCGGAAACCCCGATGCTGCAGCGGGCCGCCCAGTGGCTGGACGCCTATTTCGCCGGGGAGAACCCGTCCATCGACTTCCCGCTGCGCGCCCAGGGCACCCGGTTCCGCGAGGCGGTCTGGGAAGAGCTGCGTCAGATTCCCTACGGCCAGACCACCACTTATGGGGCCATCGCCGCCAAGCTCGCCGCTCCCGGCCAGCAGATGAGCGCCCGCGCCGTCGGCCAGGCGGTGGGCCACAACCCGATCTCCATTCTTATCCCGTGCCATCGGGTGGTCGGTTCCGATGACTCGTTGACGGGCTATGGCGGCGGCCTCGACCGCAAGACCGCCCTGCTACAACTCGAAGGCGTCCAGGTGTTGCCCGGTTGCGATTAGGCAGCCAGCCGCTCCGCCTCTTGGACCAGCGGTGACGGTTTGCCGCTCTGGGCGGTGCCCGCCGCCTTCATGAAGCGGCGTTGGTAGGAGACCACCTGCGGGGTGCAGGTGAAGCGGGCCAGGTAGGCCGGCTCGGCCGTCAACACCACCCGGTCGATCATGTCGGCGTATTCCGGATCGGAAAGCAGATTGTCGATGTCGGGGTAGTTGTATTCGCCTTCCATGGAGCAGATGATCAGCCGGGTGTCCGGCAGGTTCGACTGCCGCAGCCAGCGCAGGTTGCGGCGCACGTTGTCGAGGCCGTCGGAGCCAAAATCGTCATTCCAGGCGCGGTAGCGCAGGAAATCGCGCCCGATCTTCACACAGTCGAGCAGCGGGCGATCTGCCTCGTTCGCGGCCAGATAGTCGTTCGCGAGCAGGAAGCTGCGCAGTTGCTCCAGGTGCTGCGGATCGCCGGTGGACTGGTAGGCGTTCACGAACCGCTCGATGCTCGCCGAGTGCTTCATCCGATGCCGCACGAAGGAGTTGATGAAGGCGGGCTTGGCCTGCAGCGCGAGCGCCGTCTGGTAGGGCTCGAACATCAGCGTGAAGTTGATGCGGTAGCCGAGCTCGTGCAGTTGCAGCGCCAGATTGTGGCCGCGCAGCGCGTCGGCGGTGGTGGCCTGGTCATAGCGGGTGTCCAGGCGCTGATCGCCTTCGAGCAACTGGTGGACATTCTGGGCGTTGACGGGGCCAGTGTGCGGCACCTTGATGATCACCCGGTACTCGCCGAGCAGCTCCTTGAACATCGCCGCCTCTTCGGCCAACTGGGCGAAATCCGCGAACGGGTTGTTCAACTCCACCGAGATGTCGCAGCCGGGGCCGAGGATGCGGCCGATTTCCGTCATCACTTCCTCGCGGGTGCTGAACTGGTGGCCGACGTTCGCCTTCGGGTTGTTGATGAAGAGGTCGTAGACGATGCCCGGATTGCAGGTGAGGTTGCCCAGCAGCGGGGCGATGGGGGCGACTTCGTAGGGATTGGCCGAATCGGCCGAAAAGATCAACGTGGTGGGCCGCTGCACGCCATCCGCCCCATACGAGATGTCCCGGACCAGATCGACGGCCAGCAAGCCGCCGGGTTTTAGCTCCGTCTCGATGCGGAATCCTGGGGGCGTGTGCCCGGCTGGGGTGTCGAAGCTGGCCAACACGTCCTGGAAGCGGGGCGTCACCCCGAGGTATTTGACGAACGGGGCGAGGAAGGCGAAATCGTCCCTCCCTATCGGCGTGTTGGCGACGCGCGCGACGTCATCCTCCTGGCCGGAGACCGGCGGGGCGCCCAGTGCCGCGAGCGGGTAGCTCACTTGCGCGGGGCGGTCTTTGGTAAAGCTGACAGTACTCATAAGAGACTCCTTTGACTCTTTCTAACATGTATATACAAGTATAACATAGGGGGCAAGCGGCAGGCTGCGGGGGGTGATCGAGGGGGTGGTGGATTGGATGGGGACTTTTCCCCATTGCTAGGCAATTTGCGTCTCGATAGCGTTGCGGCATCAACAACTTCACATTGAAACCAACCATTCTTACAGGAGGTAAATCATGAAGAAAGCACTGGCAATGGCAGCGGCCGCAGCGTTGGCCGCCAGCCTGTTGGTGTCGAGTCCCGCGACCAACGCCCAAGCGGCGGCAGCCACCAAGGTGACCATCTCGCTGCCCAAGGGCGTCACCGAAGTCAAAGGCGGCACCGCCATCACCATCACCGTCAAGGCCGGGTCGAAGAAAGCCACCGGCAAAGTGACGCTCTACGATTCCAAGAAGAAGATCGGCACGGCCACCTTGAAGTCGGGCAAGGCCACCATCAAGCTACCCAGCAAGTTCGCCGGCGGCACCCACAAGCTGGTGGCCAAATTCGCGGGCAACAGCAAGTTCAAGAAGGCCTCGGCCTCCAAGACCGTCACCGCGATGTCGAGTGGCTTGACGATAAACAAAACCAACGTGGACGTCTACCTTTACAACTACTGGTCCATCAAATTGACTGCTTCCTACAAGGGAAAGACGAAGGTGACTTATCCGTGGTTGCACGCTTTCCGAGGCGGACTCCGTACCGATGGTTCATCTGCGGATGCTCTGTACAGTTTGACGGACGGGAGTTTGCAGATGGTTAACAAAACGTCGTATTCGAAGACTGTAACTTGGGAATGGAGGCCGTTCCTCGGCTGGGGCACTAACGAGCCGACTGCGGGTACGAGCGTTTACTTCGACATCGCATTTTCCCCCTTCACCCTCCCCTCCAAAGCTACGGCTGTCACGCGTGTACACGTCAACTACAAGGACAATCATCTGCAGGTGGGTACTGACATCCAGCCCGGTACCTATACCTTCAAAGCGCCTTCAGAAAACAATATTTACTGCTCAATCAACATTAACAGAGGGCTTCCGAACGCCGATTACCGGGTTTATTCCACCGAAGTCCCCGGCGCCACGGTGTCTGTCGACGTCCGACCCACGGACCAGACAGTGGTAATCACCGGCTGCCTCGATCCACTCACCTAATCACCCCCCCCCCCAAACTAACGTGCCACCTCGCTTATGCGAGGAGGCACTTGCCTTCCCAGCCTCCGCCCTCCACTTACGGCGGTTAATCGTATGGCTGTGCCGCCTTATGTAGTCAAACGGAGGCACTTAAGGCGGTTATGGCAGCCTCCCAGCCTATCCTGACCGCCACAGAACTACTCAACGGATTCCACAGAGGCCCTATTTCGTCATCTATTGAGTAGTTTGCGCCACTGGCGTCGTCTGGTGCTGCGTGGGTTCGTGATGTGGCTGGAGCGGTGGAGATGCACCATCCGGATGCTGATTGAGAGCTCTCTGTTCCAAGGTTCCGGGCAACTGGTCGACTTCAGCCTCTTCCCGAAGCGCTTCCGCATCGACAACTTGCAAGACGGCAGTCAAATCCGACGATCTACGGAACTGGTTGCAACCAGTCCTCGTCGGCCAAGTGGGCGAATATGTCCGGGCCGAGCGTGTCAAGGTACTGGCTGAACGCAAAGCGCGTGTTGCCCTTGCTAATCTCGATGGTACGCAGCTCGCCAGCCCACTCGAACACCTCGCCGAAGACTCGGCGGTGCACAATCCCTGAGCGCATCAAAATCGATCTGCTCCAACGTGAAAGGCTGCTCGGCAAGCAGAATTGAGATGGCTATGTAGCTGATGGCCTGCTCGGCCTCATGGAACAGAACCGGATCGGCGATACCCAGCAGGTTCCGAAGGGCACCCGAGTTCGGATCGACGTAAGGGTCCTTTGTGATTTCGTACTGGTCGTCCAACCCCATCAGCGAGACGGCTTAGCCTTATAGCGGTTCACAACCTCCCGCATAGCGACATCAGGGGACTTGCGCCCGGCGAACACATCAGCAACTGCCTTCTGCGCTTCAATAGAAGGGGCACCGCCCTCCGCGCGCACCGAACCCGCCGCCGAGTCGGACAACCGTTTCAGAATAGCCGGGTTCGTCACCATGGACTCATTCTATCTCGACGGGTTCGACAATCAGGCCTGAAGCCACGCTCAGGCGCAGCCCATTCTGATGGCGATTTGTTGACTTGGCTACTTCGGCACCGTCCTCGCGCTCGCCGCTGGCTGATGTGTACCCGTTGTGTACCCGCCCGTTTTTTTGGGGGTGTGGTTGAACCCCTCCTCGCTCGGTCATGTGCTCAAACCGGTGGTTTGGCACGCGCCTCTCACTCGTGTCATTTGCGTGAACAGGCCGCTCTATTTGCCAGGTATCTCCGCTGCCATCCATGGCTGATGAGGAGAGCTCCTTGGGCGCTTCGGCCCCACCGCCGAAAACGGACACAGTTTGGCCGACCAAATCTGCGGCTCCGGATAATGTCTGATCCCAGACGTCACCGAGGGCATCGAGCCACTGCTTTGCCTCCAAGGTTTGGGTTTCACTCTCGATTCCAAGTTGCACACGGAATTCCGTGACCGTCGCGGCCAGTTGGTTGCTCGCTTGAACCGTTTGCGGGCCTGCAAACGGGTGAAGCAGTACCCATTCATTTGCCAGTTCGGCAGCGTCATTCACCCTGTTGAGCAAGGCATTTGTGCTCTGGTTCACCCGGTCGAGGCGATCGAGGCGTGCCCGTCGCAACGCCAAGCGATACCATTCCAGGTTTTCAGGATTAGTCTCCGAAACCCGGTCAAGCTCAAGCACGGAAAGTGCGTTCTTCAGCTTCTCGCAATAAGCCAGAACCGCAAGCCATTCCAACACCTTTGGCAAGGTTTCCTTCATTAGGGTGGGAAGGCATTCCACGTTTCTCTCCTGCTCCAGCTTCGTAGCCTCTCCATCCAGTTGGAGCAGCGCGTAAGCCTGTGCTTCGGCGACGATGGTTGGCACGTCGTCAATCTTGCTCCAAGCCACCTCTGGGACTCCGCCTACGGCTACTCGAATGGTGAATGCCTCCCGGACAACAGTGTCGGCAGCCATGACCTTTGCTAAATAGGAATCCTTCTGTGAACGGAGTATGTCGTCGACTTTGGCGCTGATCCTCTCCAGGTAGTCGGTGATTTCCGCCATCGCCTGCTGCGCTGCGAATTGCGCCATGACGCCACCCACCCCCGCCAAAAGAGCAGGGCTGGCAAGTGTGCCCTTTTCGAACTGGGTGAGTGCCTTGATTTTCCCGTGCTTGCCCCCGCCGATAACGCCATACTTGAGGCCATCTGTAGCGGATTCCATAAGCCCGTACTTCTTGATGAGTTCAGCTGAATTGCTAGTCAGCTTCATCCAGCGCCCCGAGTTTTCCGCGACCGTCGCCCCGACCTGAGCGACATATCCAGCGACGTTCAACGCTTCTGAAGGTTTGAGTGGCCATTGGGCCTCGGAAGGCAAGTCCTCTGATGCGATGAACCGCTCAAGTGCTTCGGCCTCCCCAAGCACCAGCAACCCGTCGCCGTCGTAATATAGCTGGATTTCTTCGCTCATCTTAACTCCCTGGCATTACCTGGGTTCACAAGGGAAATCGGTCAATCTCCGAGGTTGATTCTAGCGGGTCAACTCGGCGTGAGCCAAGCCTGCAGTAAGCCAGCAATTCCGCACCGCCTCCAAGTTGGCAGAACTGCCACCCGACGAGGTGCAGGAAGCCAGCGCCGAAGTGCTCAAAGCGGTGGCCCCCGAGGCAGGTTTTGCCAACTCGCCGTCTTCGGCTCCGTTGCCGGGGCGAGGCGTCAGATACGTCCGACATAGACCTGCTGATGGAACATCCTCGCCAAAAACTTGCCCGACCTGGCAAACCGCCAGCTGCTCCTGTCTGCATTAGCTAAGAACCTGGGGAGCGAGATCTCGTGGCATAATGTAATCGAGATGTTACATGATAGTAACATGAAGGTGATAATCACCGGGTATAATATGTGCCGTTCCCGTTCCAGTTGGAACAAATCCCTTCTCAGATTGGCAGCTTTGATCGCGCGCAATTATCGTCCTGTGTTCACTCTCGACCCGCCTCAGTGCAAGCGTTTCTTGGACGCCTACCGGCTCCACAACGTGTTCTACTGTGGGGAGAAGACGTGTGAGCGGATCGCAAAAGACATCTGCCGGTACTGCCCTGACAAGGTAACTTGCCTAGCCATCGCCCTCGAAGCGCGAGAGCACGGCATCTGGGGCGGAACCACCGAAGGCGAGCGGAGGCACGTCAGCAACAAACACAGACGGATGAACTTGGTGCGCTGAAGCGCCCGGCTGAGTCCATCCTCAACCCGTGGGTCAATACCACATCGAAACGAAGCGCGTTCGCCGCTTCTCTCCATTCCAATAGAAAGGTACCAATGGAAAAACTGTCCAACCTTGCACTGCCACTCAAACGGGTAGCGCTCTACTCGTCCGGCGTCGGTTTCTTCGAGCACCGCGGCGAGGCCGTCGATTCGGTGCAGGTCGCGCTGCCGTTCGGCGAAGAAGCCATGAGCGACGTACTGAAGTCACTGGCCGTGAACGATCCCGCGTGCGTCGCGCCGTCATTGTCCTACCCAAGCCGTACGCATTCGAGAAGCTCGAGGATCGGCGCGGGCGGGCCTGACCTGCCCGAGCATGTCCGCAGCGACGAGCTATTCAAGTGGCTGCGCGGAACGCGGCTGGAGGTCACCACCGCCGAAGGCACGCTCGTCGGCAGGGTTTTCGAATACGAGGAAAAGGGCAGCTCCGACGAGGCCGGCTACGCCCAACTCTCCCTTTACGTGGACGGGACCATCCAGCGTGTCGACGCATCCAAGATCCTCTCGTTCCGGCCACTGGACGACCGCATCAAGGACGACATTGAGGCCAGAATGGACGCCCAGCTGGGCGGGGAACGCGAACCTGCCGTCCTAAAGCTGCCAGCCGAAGGCGCGCGGGAAGTCTCGCTCGCATTCGTGACGTCCGCTCCAGTCTGGAAGGCAAGCTACCGTCTCGACCTCACCGATGCCCCAACGCTCCAGGGCTGGGCGATCGTCGACAACACCTCAGATACCGACTGGGACGAGGTGCAGTTATCGCTGTTTGTGGGGAAGCCGTCGTCGTTCACACAGGCGCTCTACGACCCCATCCACATAGACCGCATTGTGGTTCAACCGCAGATGCGCTGGCGCATTCCTGACGACGAAGAGGAGTTGGAGTCCTTCCACGCCAACGCCGCGGGCGGGGTCACCGACTGGGAAGTGGTCGATCATTCCGAAGATCGTCTTATACCCGAAGAGCGTCTTCTGCGCGCGATAATGTTCGAATCTCGAAATTACCAGAACCGTCCCGTCCCAAAGACTGCCGGGAACAGCTTCGCTTACACTGTCCCAACGCCGGTTAACTTGAAACACGGGCAGTCGACCATGATCCCGCTGGTGCAAGGGGAACTCAAGGCGCGAAAGGTGTCAATCTGGCAGGCTGCCGACATCAAAAAGGACGCCGACCGGCCGATACTTGGCGTCCAACTGGAAAACACCACAGGCGCCCAGCTTCCCGCTGGCGCTGTTACGGTCTACGACGACAACCTCTTTGCGGGCGACGCCCTGCTGAACTTCGTCCCCCAAAACGCCGAGCGGATCATCGGCTACGGCTATGACCTGGCGGTCCGCTGTAGCCGCGAATCCGAGTCCGACGATTCAGTGGTGTTCGTGAAGGTAGTGGATTCAGTGGCAAAGCTCACCTTCGAGAGCCGGATGCGCACGACATATACGCTTGTAAACGAGTCCGCTAGCGCTAGGACTCTGCTAATCGAGCATCCTCGCGAGGCAGGTGAATCGCTCGTCGTCCCAGTTGACGGGGAGAAGCGTGAGAAATGCTTCCGCATCGAGTGTGAGCTCGCGCCTGGCGAAACCAAGAAACTGCTGGTGGAGACCGTCGCCCCTCGTTACGAGGGAGTTGAAATCGCCAAGGCCGACGAAGTGAAGCTCCTGTGGGCATCAGGGGCCGCCCCCGCGGGTGCCGCCAAGGACGCCCTGGAGAAGGCGCTTGATCTGCAGCGCCGCCGGGCCAAGCTGCGCGCGGCCCTGTCGGAATCCGAGAAGCGCGAGAAACGGCTGGTGGATGAGCAGGCGCGCATCCGTGAAAACTTGCTGGCTGTGGGCGTCGATTCCAGGTCGGGAGCCAACTACCAGCGCCGCATGGAGGCGGTGGAGTCTCGCCTCGACGCGGTGATAAAAAAGCAAGACGAAGAGCGCAGGGAACTCCAGGAAGTCACACGGGAGTTCGGGGATTTCCTCTCTGGGCTGGAAATCTGAAGACTGGGGAACGACGATATGGAAGAGAGCATAAGCATGGTAGATACACACAATGAAAGGAAACACATGGGATACCGAGAAGCAATGACTCAAAAAGAGATCGCCACAGCGTTACAGGATCGAGGATTCGAGTTGATGCCGGTCACGAAGGGATACAAGGACAAGGTCAGACTTGAATGGCAAGGTGTGCAGGGTAGCGCGTATGCGGGAGACGACTATCTGTCGGCAACGGGCGATATGGGCAGTCGTTTCGAAAGAATTCTCCACCGGACGAGCTCAGATCACAAGGGATATCCAGTCTGGCGAGGCTCGGCGATCATGGAACTCATCCAAACCCTTCCGCGTCTATAGCAGCGACAGCCGCGTCGATACTGCGCTTCGCAGTAGCTCGGCGACGGAAGATAACTTGGACGTGACAGCGTCGCATTCTAAAGCGCTCGATCTCTACGGGCACTTGTTCCCAGACCGCCTAGACGTGGTGACGGATGCTGTGGGCACAAGCCGTACGCCCGCGCTCGCCGTTGGCTGATGTGTACCCGTTGTGTACCCGCCCGTTTTGAGACGGTCACCCAAAACAAAAAACCCCTAGTCAACAAGGCGTTGACTAGGGGTTTTATCTCGTCGGGGTGGAGTTGAACCCCTCCTCGCTCGGTCATGTGCTCAAACCGGTGGTTTGGCACGCGACTCTCACTCGTCGGGGTGACAGGATTTGAACCTGCGACCTCTTCGAGCATTCCTGCCCTTGGCGGTCGTCCCCGGTCACTTGCGGTGGGTGACGGTTCCCTGGGTTCACAAGGGAAATCGGTCAATCTCCGGGTCTGATTCTAGACGGTCAGCTTGGGTTGCCGCCGGTTGATTCTGATGACAATTTGATGATCTCTAGCCCAACTCACTGAAACGTCTGTTCGAAGAACTCATCGACCACACGAATCTCTTCGATGGTTCTGGTTGTCACTTGGACACCCAGACGGTATTCCTTCAAGAGATCCGCCAAGCGAGTGCCGTCGATGAGATCGATTGGCGGGGCTCCGTCACGGGTAGCTTCGGCCTTGGCGTCTCCTGTGAACGTTCCGGTAGTGATCAGCAGGCCCTTGTCGCCTCGTCCTACCATCGCACCCCGGAAGTCACGTACCGCGCCCGCGCCCACGCTGCCCTTGTAGCGTTTGCACTGGAAGTAAACCGGGAAAGACACCAGAGACAGTCGATACACACCAGTCCCGTCTATCCCTCCATCTCCTGAGCGCCCGGTGACTTGGGTGTTGATGAAGCCGGCCTCTCGAAGGAGTCTCTGGGACAAGCGCTCGAAACCGGCGGGCGAAAGCTCCATCACCCGATCCAGCAATTGATCTTGCCAGAGGTCTTCGGAAGCATCATCCGCCTGTGTTTCCTGTTTGTCTTTCCTCTTAGCTCGGTTATCAGCCATGAAGCGCTGACGAAGAGGCTCTATCTGATCGGGAGTCACTCTGGTCCCGAATTCGGTGAGACTCCACACTCCCCGTTCGGAGTTTGTCGCCAACCCCATACCCTTGAGGTATGTTCGTGCCCAGGCCAGTCGGTAGGCCAGTTCAGTTCCGGGGCCGTCGCCATGGATGACGGCCTGCTGCTCCTCTGAGTATCCCTGTTGCCTAATGACCGTTTCGTTGATCTCATCAATCGCGCCGGAGCCACCCAGTTCGCGCAACGCCTCAATAGTGGGGAAGAGGAACTGGTTGTAGCTAGGGACTTGTGTTTGTGCCACGATGTGCCTCCTGGAAGTCTGGATGGGATGCAGTCAGGTTACCCGGTGAAGGGTTATGTCGTCCACCAGTCAAAACAATGCTCCCTGCGATGCTGCGTCAAAATCTGGGATAACGACACGAGCAAGCTCCTTCGGTTCGATTTTCTTCAAGCCGCCGCCGTACTCTCTGCCTTCTGCTTGCATGGTCGCCAACGGCACTTCCGCCAGCTTGTGCCACGCTTCGTCTAACCAATCCTCCTCGACGGGCACTCCTGCCACTTTCGGAAAGAGCATGAGGTAGGAGTTTGTGGTGATGGCTCTTGATCGGTTGCGAATGAACCTGAATGCGCTCTCTCCACTGCGGCTGCGACCCATGTAGGTGCAGACAATGGGTGCTGCTTCCCGTTGCTCTTGGACATACCAGGGTGATCGGCCTTTGACGAGGTAAGAGTCCCGAATCTTGTGCGGCACGTCCGATAAGTAGCCTTGTACTGAGACCGGAAGCGACTCCCATGTCTTTCCAGTGCAGTCTAGTAGGGCAAGTGTCGCAACATTGGTCGGCCACCCCTCAGCATCTGCTTCTATCTCGGTAGCGGGCATGTGTCGGGGACTCGGAAGGATGGGACGTAGGAAGTCATCGCCAATCCCAAGCGCATGGAACTCAGCTCTGGGCCTAATGAAGAAAGAGTTCCCCCCCGTAGCTATTCCGCGACGGATTGTAAAGCACTGCCCGACTACCATACCCTGGCCGCGTTCGCTCTGCTGGAAGCGCTGCAACCATTTTGGGGAACGGCGCAGCTCGGCGACAGGTACGCGGTGTTCTTCTGAGGGATGCTCAAAGCTTGAACCGAAGGTGAAGAGTGCACTGTGGACTGACGACGGTGGAGTGTTCCGATACGTAACCACACAAGAAGTGACCAGAGCATCATCGAACTGAACATCCTCAGCGCGAAAGACATGCACCCGCTCCAAAGTGGCCCGAGTTGTTAGATAGCTCCGCAAAGCGGAACCGTAGTTGACGCTCATGAACTCTGTCGGGATGAGCCAGGAGGCAACGGCGTCCGCTCTCAGCCTGGAAGCGGCTGCGAGCACGAAGTACACGTACAAGCCAGATAGTCCAGACGGGCTTTGCCCGGATGCCTGTGACGCGATCTCGGCATAACGCGACTTCTGCTCGCTCGTCAGGTGGTGGTGCCGGACATAAGGGGGGTTCGCCACCAGAAGGTCAAAGAACCCGCTGCTTAAGTCCGCTGCCCATTCGAGAAAATCGGCGTTGATGATTTGGGCTTCATCTCCCCAGAGCCTCTTAGCCGCATCGGCGAACAGCGCATCAACTTCGACGCCAACCTTAGCAACACTGCTTGTCGCTGGGCAGTCCGACAGAGCAGTCAGAAAGGCTCCCGTACCGCAGGAGGGTTCCAGGGCGCTGGCGTCGTCACCTAGTGGGCTGGCCAATTCAGCACTAAACCTAGTGATCTCTCCAGCAAGACTGGGTGGTGTGGCAAACTGTCCCAGTTTGTTGCGCTGAGCCTGGGTCTTCTGCGAATCCAGCGCCATCTGCACTTGAAGACGCTCTTCCTCTCTTGTGTTCACAGCCCCAGCTCCTTCAAATCACCTATGCGATGCTCCCAGATCCAGTCGATCCCTTCTGCCGCCTCGTAGCCGAGGTATCCTGAGTCGAAATAACCGCATAAGAACAGCACGAACTGAATGCCGTCACCGTAGGTTTGTCGGAGCTGATGCACCTTCTGTGCTTCTTCTTTGCGCCGCTTGTTCGTATTGGTGTAGTCCCCGGCGCTCTTGCACTCAATCAGTATTGGGAGTTCTGTGGGCAAGGGTGATTTGGGCTGGATTACGACATCGATGGGCATATTGACCCTTGTTTCACCACCTACCGGAACATTGGATCGGAACGAATAGGTGCCTTCCCACATCGCCTCGAACCCTCCGTTGGGAATTGAAATGTGTTGATATCCCAGGGAGTCCAAGTACGCCGCGATGGTCCGAAGCTGACGCTCTTCTTGCGCATTCCGGATGATGGGATCTGTGATCGCGCCGCACAGTCGGTCGCCGATCACTGTTGCCGCGATATGAAGTTCCTGCCTAGTTGGATCGGAATACGTCGGTAGCCACGGCATGAGTTCCGTGTCAAGTAGCCGTGCAACAACATCACACAACTTCGCAAGCTCTGCATCAAGGGTTGCCGAGGCCATCCGGGGCGGCACCTTCCCACTTTCGAGAGTCTGCACCAGGCTCCTCGACTGAACTCCTGACAGGCCGACAAGCCTGTCTCGAGCGATTGGAGGAGCCGTCATCATGCGCATGACGTTGATGATGCCGGGGGTGGCACGCAGTACGTCGTGGCTGAGGTTCCTCCCCATGTCGGTCGTGTTCAGTGCGTCAAGCACTTGCTGTCGAGCGACAGAGCGAGATTCCTTGAAGGCTTGGGGTGCCGCGTCGAAGAACCACTCGTTGTACATGCTCACGGAGGCCGCTACGTCGGCCTTCCAGCGATCGACACGGTTCGCGTTGATCATCACTTCATCCTGTTCTTCGTCTCGACACCCAATCTTACGGTGCCCCACCGACATTTCTGCGGACTGTGCGGTGGCCCAGCCTCGCGCGCCTCGGGTTTACGGGCTGGGGCGGCTTTGACGGCCATGCAACTCTCTCCAGTGGTGCTCCGGTTCAGCGCCCGAAATTCGACGGATGTCTGGGTCTTTTTCCTCGTCAGCAAGAGGTGTGGCGTTCGTTGGGGTGGCTCCGGGTGGGCTTCGGAGCGATGGGTGTCGGGGGCGAACGGGATGCAGAGTTGCAGCGTGTGAACTGGAGAACGCAAGCGCAGGTGATGCTGCTGATGCCTAGCCGAAACGGAGGCCCTTGATCCTGCCTGTTTGGGATCGGTAAGGTGGAACCCAGTGGTGGTCGTCACCTGAACCTGCTTGTCAGGATCATGTTGCGACGGGACGTGTCAGCCACCAGGTCAGGCGAGACCGGGGCAGCCAGCGTCACGGCGTCGCCAATTCGGCGGTACCGCTTCACAGGGCAGAACGCCGTGGAGCCGGGAGTCTTCCGGGATCGGTGACAACTGCGAAAGGGCTTGTTGTACGGCATCGCAGATTCTGCGACACCGTTACAGGTCAGGCCGGAATGCTTTTTCCAGGATGGTGGCCGTGATCGGGTTCACCATCTCGTTCCGCCGAATGTAGTGCTGCACGGTGATTCTGGGATCTACGTGACCCAGGAGTTCGGCTGCCAACTCGACGTTGGCCGTCTCGTTGACCGCTGTGGCGACAGTGCGGCGGAACATGTGTGGCGTGACGCCCTCGATACCGGCCATGTCCAGGACGTGCCTTAGCTGGCGTCTGACGTTGTTGGGGGTCAGCGGCGTGCCATTCCTTGTGGCGAATACCAAGGCGTCTGGATGGTCGTCTTCCATGACCGCCAGACGGAACCGGAGCGCTTCAGCGGTGAAGCTCGGGATTGCCACTGTGCGACGTGATTTCGCAGTCTTTGGGTGGTCTTGCCGGTACGGGGACTCGCCTCGGGGCGTCACGATGGTGCCGCTGATGCGCACGGACGGACTTGGGCCGTCAACGTCCACGTCGCGGCGTCGGATCGCCAGCGCTTCCCCGATTCGGGCACTGGTGCCGAGCATGACCTCGATGATGGCCGAGAGTTGACCGTCCGGCTTAGGGCCGGTCGAGACGATGCCTGTCTCCCAGAACCTCACCGCCAGCCTTATCGCGTTCACCTCGCAGGGTGTCAGGGCGTCGGGGACGTGTGGCGGTTTGTGCAGGCGTGAAATGCCGTCCATCGGATTTCGGGGGATGATCTCGTGGCGCACCGCCAGGCCGAACACCAACCTGAGCACCACCTTGGCCTGCCTGGCCCGGTTGTAGGACTTCTTCGCCAACTGCTTGATGAAATTGTCGCAGCGGGCTACGCCGATCTCCCGCAGCGTCAGATGCTCGAACGCGGGCAACACAAGCTGCCGCATGTGATAGCTGTAACGGTCGCGCGTCTGCCGTGCCAGCCGGTTTTCCAGCTCCATGTCGGCCTGCCAGTAGGCGACGAGCTGGGCGAACGACGAATCTGCTGTGATCTCCACGGTTCCGGGCTGGAACACGTCCCTGCCGACAAGCTTGGTCTTCAACACCCGCTCGGCGGCGGTCTTGTTGGCGGCGGTGGCCTGCACTAGGCGGGATTGCCCGTCCCAATCACGAAACCGGCACCTGGCCTGTACTTTGCCCGATGGCAGCTTCGTGAACAGCATCTCCCCGAACGTGCCGATGGGTTTCCTAGCCCTGCTCATGCCCGGCTCCCTCGCGTCGGGAGGCCATCCACGCCTTCACGTCGGACGCGGCGAACTTCAGGTGCTTGCCAAACCGATGCGCTACCGGGCCTTCGCC
>JAISTQ010000007.1 GCA_031272505.1 Propionibacteriaceae bacterium | reverse complement strand
ATTGGGGCCGGTCCGGTAGGTCAGCGAGGGCGGGTTTACGCTCAACTCACCCGCCAGTACGCGCCGCGAGTGGCCCCAATATCTGAAAACCGCCAAAAAATGCAAGATTGGGGCCGCTGTTTCGGGCGGCATTGTTCATGAGATGGGGAGGGGTGGTGGCCTGAGTCCGCTCCCCACGCGCTGGGGGGCGTGGAAGGTGGGCGATGACGGGCGAAGGCGGTGAGGTGGTTGGGATGGCGGTGTTCGTCAGTCCGGTTCGCATAGACTGGTGGTGATTCGCTTTGAGGGAGGCAAAATGAGACACATCACCCTGTCCGGCACGGATTTGCAGGTGTCCAATGTCATTGCGGGCATGATGCGGATCCGGGATAAGTCCGATGCGGAGATTCGCGAGTTGGTCGCGGCCGCGTTGGATGCCGGGATCAACTTTTTTGACCATGCGGACGTCTATGGCGCCGATTACCACCAGTGTGAGCAGCGTTTCGCGGACGCGCTGGGCTGGTCGTCCGCGCAGCGCGAGCAGGTGGTTCTGCAGACCAAGGCCGGGATCGTGTGGTCGGGGGAGGGCTGGCAGTACTTCGACTTCTCGGCCGCGCACCTCATCGAAGCGGTCGAGGGCTCGCTCAAGGCGCTGCGGACCGACTACATCGACATTTTGTTGCTGCACCGGCCCGACGCGCTCGTCGAACCCGAAGAGGTGGCGGAGGCTTTCTCGAAGCTGGAAGCGGCCGGCAAGGTGCGGCATTTCGGCGTCTCCAACCAGACCCCGCGTCAGATCGACCTGCTCAAGACCGCGGTGGAGCAGCCGTTGATCGTCAACCAGCTCCAGCTTTCCATCACCCACTCGCCCATCCTCGGCCAGGGCCTGGCCACCAACATGCTCGACCTCGACCAATCCATCACCCGCGACGGCGGCGGGATCGTCGAATACTGCCGGATCAACGACATCACCATCCAAGCGTGGTCGCCGTTCCAGCACGGCTTCTTTGACGGCGTTTTCCTCGGCGATCGCGAGCGCAACCCCAAGCTCAACGACGTCCTGGAGCGTTTGGCGGCCAAGTACGGCGTCGAGCCGATCGCCATCGCCACGGCCTGGATCACCCGGCATCCCGGCGGTTTCCAAGTGGTGCTGGGCACCACCACCCCAACGCGCGTCACCGCCGCCGCCCAAGGCTCCGACATCGAGCTGACGAAACGCGAGTGGTACGAGCTGACCCACGCCGGCGGGAACATCTGCCCGTAGCAGGCGCGGTTTCCGGCCCGCCGACGAGTGAGCGGTTTGGATAGAGTTGAGCCCATGACGGAGTTTGCTGTGGAGAATACGTTGGTGACGGCGGAGACGGCGGTGGTGGCTGCCGGGCGGCCGGAGCGCCAGCAGGGGGCGGGGCTGAATCCGTCGATCTCGTTGAACTCGACGTTCGTTTCCCGCGGGGTGCCCGCGCCGGGAGACCCGGGCTATGCGCGTTATGACAACCCGGCCCATCACAGCGCGGAGGAGGTCATCGGGCTGCTGGAGGGCGGTGAGCCGGCGGTGCTTTTCGCATCCGGGATGGCGGCGATCGCGGCGGCGATGAGCTTGACGGCGCCAGTGGGCAAAATCGTGTTGCCGAACCACGCCTACAACGGCACTTTGACGTTGGCGGACGAGCTGGATCAGTTGGGGCGCATCACCGCCCAGCGCGTCCAGATTGACGACACCGACGCCGTGATCGCGGCGCTCGCGGGGGCTTCGCTGCTCTGGATCGAGACGCCCACGAATCCGCTGTTGGAGCTTGCCGATGGGCCCGCGCTGGTGGCCGCCGCGCACGCGGCCGGGGCGCTGGTAGTGGTGGACAACACCGTCGCCACCCCGTTGCGGCAACAGCCCTTGCAGTGGGGAGCTGACGTCGTCGTGCATTCCGCGTCGAAACACCTGGGTGGGCATTCAGACTTGGTCTTGGGCGCGGCCGTCGCCGTTGATCCGGCGGTTGACGAACACCTGCGCGCCTACCGGCGGACGCATGGAGCCACCCCGTCAGCCTTCGACGCCTACCTGCTGCTGCGCGGGCTGCGCACCCTGGCGCTGCGCGTCGAGAAAGCCTTTGCCTCGGCGGTCATCCTGGCGGAACGGTTGGCGCAACACCCAGCCGTCGCTCGGGTGCGCTATCCCGGCCTGGGCGCGATCATCTCCATCGAGGTGGAAGGCGGGGCTGCGGCCGCCGACGCGGTGGCCGAACGGACGCGGCTTTGGGTGCCCTGCACGTCACTTGGCGGGGTGGAATCGATGCTGGAACGCCGTCGCCGTTGGCCGGGCGAGACCAAAGACGTCCCCGAAAACCTGATCCGCCTCTCGGTGGGGATCGAGAATGTTGACGATCTGTGGCGCGATCTCGCCGCGGCGCTGTCCGGGTGAGTCAGGGTTGAGTGGGTGCGAAACCCAATAGACGCGGGCGCGAAAAGGGTTCTAGGCTTAGTTCATGGCAAATATTTTCGCAAAGTTTTTCCCAATCGCCGCCCTTGGCGGCCTTGCCTATGGCGCATATCGCTGGCAGCAGAATTGGGGCGCAAACCAAGAGGACGTCGAATCCCCGCTTCCCGGTGACGATCTGGTGGAGAACGCCAAGCTCGTCAACACCCGCGCGATTGACATCGCGGCTCCGGCGGAGGCGGTCTGGCCGTGGCTGGTGCAGATCGGGCAGGATCGCGGCGGCTTCTACAGCTACGAGGTGGTCGAGAATCTGATGGGCCTCGACATCCAAAACACCGATGCCATCAACCCAGAATGGCAGGATCTCAAAGTGGGTGATCCAGTCAAGCTGGCTGAGGGCATGGCGTTGGAGGCCAAGATCGTCGACGCTCCCGAAGCCCTGGTGCTTTATGGCAGCGGGCAAGATCCGGAGGCGCCCGTCGATTTCGATTTCACCTGGCAATTCATCTTGCAGCGGGTGGACGACGCCAGTTGCCGGCTCATCGAGCGCGAGCGCTACGGCTGGGCCACCACCAAAGGCGCGCTGCAGGTGCTGCCGGTCAACCCGTTCACCTTCGTGATGACGCACAAGATGCTGAAGGGCATCAAGGAGCGGGCCGAGGCGAACGTCACTGCTGTCTAGTTCCTTTTCAGGCGTGGCCTGCACCAGTTAGACTGGTGGTGGACGAGTCGGCCGGGTGATCGCAGCGAAAGCTGAGGAAAGTCCGGACTCCACAGAGCACGGTGGTGGGTAACACCCACCCAGGGCGACCTGCGGGACAGTGCCACAGAGAACAGACCGCCTCGCAAGAGGTAAGGGTGAAACGGCGGCGTAAGAGACCACCGCGTCCCAGGTGACTGGGATGGCAGGGCAAACCCCACCGGGAGCAAGGGCAAGAAGGGGCTCCGGCCCCGCGGATGACGTTTGAGCGTTGCTCGCGCGAGTTGTCTGGGTAGCTCGCACGTCCCTTATGGGGCGAAGGCAGTTGGTGACAACTGTCGCAGATGGATGATCATCGGCCAAAAGAGGTTGGCCACAGAATCCGGCTTATAGGCCGGCTCGTCCCCCGTATCGGGTGTGGTCCACGAATTTGTGCCAACTTGCCCGATTTCACGACGGTACCTAGTGGTTTTACGCTCAGGAAGCCCAGTTTTGAGGCTGTTTAAAGGCAAGTCTGGCGGGGCAATTACTTATTCAATTTTTGTTTGACGGGGTTTGGTACTCAACTCCTGCGAGTTTGCTGAATCCGATTTTCTTAAATGCTAGGTTGGCGACGGTGTTGAGATGAACGTAAGAATCGTCATTAGTCACTATCAGGGGATGAGCTTCCCCGAGCTGGTCCTGTACCCTGACCAACCGCCAGCTCGGGGAAGTTGCCTGAAGCCTACCCCGGCCGATCGGACGCTGGGACGCTACTCCTTATGCACTGATTACGCCCAAGCCGTGCAATAGCCGATCCACATGGCCGGTCGCCCGGACGTTGTATAGCGGCAGCCGGATGATCCCCACCCCGTCCGCGTCAACATCGATGACGAACGTGGAGCGGATCACCCCCTCGAAGGTCTTCCCGTAGAGCACCTTGGTGCCGAACGCCCCGTAGGCCTCCAGCACCTCGCGCGTCGGATCGGAGAGCAGGTTGAACGCGATGCCCTGCTTGTCCCTAAAAGCCGCCAGCCGCTCTGGCGGATCGGGGGAGATGCCGATGACGACGTAGCCAGCGTCCGTCAACTCGGTGAAAGCCTTGCCGAAATCGATGGCCTCGATGGTGCAGCCGGGCGTCATTGCCGCCGGGTAGAAGTAGAGGATCACTTTCTTGCCCGCGAAATCTGATAGCGAGACGGGCGAGCCGTCGGCGTCCAGCAGGGTGAAGCCGGGGGCGACGGTCTTCTCTTTCAAGCGTGTCACGGGACACAACACTACTAGCACCGTCAACCGAAATGCGCCTGGATTGCGATGTTCGGTTTGGCTTTCGACGACAAACGCCCGCGCGTTGCCATAGGCTTACCTTAGAAGGAGGCAACATGGCTGACGAATCCGCACCTACCCGCTCGATCACCGACATCGAGAAAGATCTGCAAGCCGCGCGCGAACGGCTCTCCAGCAATGTGGAAGCGCTGGTGAACAAAGTCCACCCCAAGGCGGTGGCCTCCCGGACGGTCGCCAACGCGAAGAGCGTCGCCAACGAACGGGTCTCCTGGTTCAAATCCAAGCTCTACAACGAGGACGGCACCCTGAACCTCCAGTTCGTGGCCACCATCGCCGGAGCCGTAGCCGGTGTGATCGCCCTGTTTACCTTGCTCGGAAAGCTCTTCCACCGTTCCTGACTTCCCACCTCCGGGCAAATGGGGTATTATTCCTGTTTGCACGCCTCCATAGCTCAGTTGGTTAGAGCAGCGGACTCTTAATCCGCGTGTCCAGGGTTCGAGTCCCTGTGGGGGTACCAAGACCTTGCCAACCCCACCCCACCTGTGAGCGCGGCTCGGCGTTTAAGAGACGGTGACGGTGAGGGTGCGGGTCTCGGTGGCGGAGTCGGCTTCGAAGGAGCGTTCGTAGGACAGCGTGATGGTGGCTGTGCCCGCGGCCAGGGCCGTGAAGGTGAGGGTGCGGGTGCCGCCCACGCCGACTTTGCCGTCCGGGTTCTCGTCGGTTACGTACTGGTCGTCGCTGAGTTTGACGACTGACTCGTCTGAGATGGTGGTCGCCCAGGAATAACCAGTGGTCTGGTTCTCAGCCAAGTTCAGCGAAAAAGACTCGCCCACCTTGGCGGTAACGTCCGTCTCGTTCTCGCCCAGCACCCGGACGCCGCCGGAGCAACCGGCGAGCATCACCACCGCGGTGACCAAGGACAAAACCGCACTGACTCTCTTTCCATTGCTTTTCATACGTTCAGTGTAGAGCGGATCAATCCGGCAAGCGGGATTTTGAGGTTTTTGGGGGCGGAAGCGGGGCGGGAGTGCTAGAAAAGGGGCATGGATTTTGCCAAGGGTGCCAAGGTGGTGTTTTTGGGCGATTCGGTGACGGATGCGGCCCGGGATCGTTGGGATGACGCGGATCTCGGTTGGGGTTACGTCCGCTTCATCGCGCAGGAGTTGGCCACTCGGCCGGACGCCCACACGTTGACGATCGTGAACCGCGGGATTGACGGGAATCGGCTCGTCGATCTGGCGGGCAGGTTGCGGCGTGATTGCCTGGCCTTGCATCCGGCGTTGGTCTCCATCTTGATCGGGATCAACGACGTCTGGTGGAGCTTTGAATCCGGTCGCCACACGTCGAGTGACAACTTTGGGCAGTTGTTCAAGCGGGTCTTGACGCAGGTCACCACCAAGACCGAGGCGAAGCTGGTGCTGCTGGAGCCGTTCCTGGTGCCCGCCGAAGAGTACCAATGGGCGTGGCGGGCCGAACTGGACGCGCGGATCGAGATCATCCGCAAGGCGGCACAGGATTTCGGGGCGATCCTAATCCCCGCGGACAGCATCATGAACGCGGCCGAGGACGAAGGGGAGTCGACGACGCTGGACGGCGTCCACCCCACCGAGTACGGGCACAAATTGTTGGCCCGGAGTTGGGTGTCGGCCGTCTTCGGGTAGGGGAAGGGGTCGGGCCGGCGGCCTGATCTGCTTCGGCATTTCCGCGCTCTACAACTTCGCGGTGAAACGCTTCGATTCATAAACAAATAATCAGTGGGGCTCTCTCGACGAGGGGGCCCCACTTTCATTTGCGGCGCCAGGAAATCAGGGCGGCCAGCGTGGAAGCCACCGCGATCACCTGGGTGAAGCGGAGTTGACGACGGGTCTCGCGGGCGAGCCTGCGGTATTGGGCGTCGTTCAGCGTCACCTCCAACTGGCCGGCCTCCATCCGCTTGCTCAGCGACACCAGCCGTTTGGCGGTGGCGGGCAGCTCCTTCAAGAGGTTTTTACCTTCGCTCAGCAGCAATTGGAACGGATCAGTTTGCGTCCCGCTCTGTTGCAGGTAAGGCCGGATGACGGCCAAGATGTCCACCTGCGGATCCAGCTTGTAGACGTCAGCGATGACGGTGATCAGCGCCTTGCCCAGGAAAGTGACGTTGCCGGGCAGGCTGATCGGCTGCGTCAAGATGAACTCGCGCATCGCGTCGAGCAGGTCGGCGTCGATGTTGAAGCTCTCCAGGGAGCGGCCTTGCATCACGGTGTCCAGGAACGACTCGCCGGCGAACATGTTGCCCAGATCGCCCATCATGGTCTCGATCATCGGCATCACGGCCCGTTCGATCAGCCGGGTGTCCGCCTGCGGCGCCAGGAAGCCGAGCTGCTTCAGGCTGTCGACCACCCCGGCCCCGTCACCGGAAAGCAACGCCGTGATCGCGCTGGCGAACCCTTGCCGCATCGCCTCGTCAATCTGCCCCACCTGCCCGA
Source organism: Propionibacteriaceae bacterium (assembly GCA_031272505.1). GTDB lineage: Bacteria > Actinomycetota > Actinomycetes > Propionibacteriales > Propionibacteriaceae > Propionicimonas. Next base: position 12,164 of record JAISTQ010000007.1, on the reverse strand, counting down.
AATCGATGAGCTGGATGATGCCGTCGGGCCGCACGAAGATGTTCCCCGGATGCGGGTCGGCATGGAAGAAGCCGTCGCCGAGCAGCATCTGCAAATAGATCTCGAACAGGTTGACGGCCACCTGGTGCCGATCCACTCCGAGCGCGTCCAAGGCGTCCAACTCGTTGATCTTGGTGCCGTCCATGAACTCCATGGTGAGCACCCGGCGGCTGGTGTGGCTCCAGTGGATCTTGGGCATCTCGACGTGCATGTTCGTCAAGAAATTGCGCTGGAAAGTCTCCGCGTTCTTGCCCTCTTTGAGGTAATCGAGCTCGTCGCGGACGGTGTCTTCGAAATCCTGGCAGAACGCCTCCACGTCCATGTAGCGGCCGATGCGCATGAAGCGGTCCAACAGCCGCATGATGGTGCGCAGCGATCTCACGTCGACGTCGATGAGCTCCTCGATGCCCGGCCGCAAAATCTTGACGGCGACGTCCTCGCCGGTGGGCAGTTGGGCGCGGTGTACCTGTCCCAGCGAGGCAGCCGCGATCGGCTCCGGTTCGAAACTGGCGTAGGCGCTGGTGATCGGCTGGCCCAGCTCGGCCTCGACCACGCCGATCATGGTGGCGCTGTCTGCGGGCGGAATCTCGTCTTGGAGCTTGCCCAGCTCGTCAATATATTCCTTGGGCAGCGCGTCGATCCGCACCGAGAGGAATTGCCCGAGCTTGATGATCAGGCCGCCCATCTGCTTGGCGAACTCGGTGAACTCCCGGGCTTGCCGGGTGTACGTCTCGCGCAGCTTGCGCTGCTGCGCCTCCGGGGAGCGGAAGTGACGGGTCTTGTTCAGCGTCCACAACTCGATGGCATAGCGCACCGCCAGCGAGACGGTCGCCCGATAGCGACCCCGATCAGCTTGACGCATGTGGCCAGCCTATTAGTTGGCTTCCGGCTCTTCGTCCGGTTCCGCGTCTGCGGGCTGCGTCAACATGTCGAAGAACGACTGGGCGTGCTCGCCGAGCTTGTTCAGCTTCGTCATGAAGAAATCGGCGAAGTTCTCGAACAGATCGGCCTTCATCAACGAGATCGACCCGTTGACGCGATTCCCGAACACCACCACCTTGTCGCCGCTCTTCAACCCCAGATCTTTGCGGGCATCCGCCGGAATCGAGATCTGGCCGCGCTCACCGATGGTGGCCGTCCCATAGATCTTCCCCGGCGACGGGAACCCCCGCCAACCCGGACCGCAAGGCCGTCCCTCCTGCTTTCCATCCGCACTATCCGCTCGTGGCGTCTCACTCATGATCCCTCCAATCAATCATGTATTTCATACTCATCATACCACACTGCCACCGATCCCGAACCCCGCTCTGCCGAGCGCACGCATTCGGCGGTAAAACCCGCCCGGATTACCTCCGAACCCGTCCACTCGCTGAAGAATGTAGGTTCCGGCACCAGCCCAGCAACTTTTGCCTCCGGAACCGCTCATTCTTTCACCATCCCCACTCACCTTTCTCCTCCCACCTCGTTCTTTGACCCGGCTGCCCGATTCGCGGGCCAGGTTTCATGTCATGCACACCCCACGGCCCGCCTCAACCACTGAAGAATGTGGGGTTCCGGCGCCAGCCCAGCAACTTCGCCTCAATGGGTGCATCACCGAGTACAACGATTATCGCTCCGCTGTGCACATCGAGGAGAGTAGTACAGTATAGTGAGTTGCGTAAATGACCTATTTATCCGCTCCCACGGAGGCAATGCGATGACTGGAAGGTGTTAGGGATGAAAAAACTCCGTCTTTATCATTGGTCAGTTATAGCGTTTTTCCTGGTACTGCCCGTTTGCGCTGTAACGGCCGAAATCCTGCTGACCCATTCAACATTCGCGGGGGCCGCACTCCGTTGGTTTGTCTTTTTTGCTGTAGGTTGCCGCCTGCTTACCGCGGGAGTTGCCCAGGTAATCAGACCGAGCTTTACTGCGGAAAGGATTTTCGGAATTAGAGACCAAAAAGCCTACGGACTCGTTCGCGAACTAGGGTTTGGCAACAGCTGCTTTGGGCTGCTGGGGATTCTGTCACTTCCTTTTTCATCATTGAGGTATGCGGCTTCACTCGTGGGTGGGCTCTACTTCTTGATGGCCGGGATAATGCATGTGCTCCGGTATGAGAAAAACACAGATGAACGGTTCGCCATGATCACAGATTTGTATGCGTTCGGAGTTATAGCCGCCTTATCTGCAGTCTGCGTGACCAGTTAAAGAATCAATACTGCTTGATTTCTATGGTGATATTCAATAGCGGGGTTGTGGGACCCAACCACCTGCCGGTGCCCGATGCCGAACCTGCGCCCAACCAGCCAACCGGCCATTCAACTGTTGGATCACCGAACCTGACCACTTTCAAGAAAAGACCCTCTAGGGCTTGCCCGAGGGTCTTTTGCCGCGATGGGCGGTGGCCGCCCGCGAAGGCGAGTGGCAGGGTGACCACAGGCCAACGCAACCAGACTCTTCGTTCAACGCGGGCCGTCAGCAGGCCATGGAAAGACGGTTGGCCCACGAATCGGGGAAGCGACACCGAAAAGGAGTGAGGAAGCAAAGGGGTGAGCGGGTGAAAGAATGAGCGATTCCGGAGGCAAAAGCTGCCGGAATAACGCCGAAACCGCTCATTCTTCAGCAGTCGGCGCGGGCCGTTGGGGGTGCATGACAAGACACCTGGCCCGCGAGTGGGGGAAGCGACTCCGAAAAGGAGGGGGGATGGAACAGAGACACAACCCGAACCATCCCCGAGGGGGAAGGGAGGACGGGGACCGGGTGGGGTTGAGGCGGTGTTTTAGGCTAGGTGGTGCGAGGGGTGGTCGGGGGCGACGGGGACAAGGTGGGTGACGGTGTGCTGCAGCGTTCAGATCTGGGTTGTGGTTGTGAAACGTCGACAGAAAGTGCAAGAACTCAAATCTGAACGCCTATCTGCCCTCCGCCGCGCGCCCGTACCCGCGCCCCCGCATCTCTTCCCCCCTTCGGCGCCGCTTCCTCACTCGCGGGCCAACCGTCTTCCCATGGCTTGCTGACGGCCCGCGTTGGACGAGGAGTCTTGGCGCGTTGGCTTGTGGTTGCCCTGCCACGCGCCTTCGCGGGCGGCCACCGCCCACCCGCCTGTCGTCCCACCTCCCACAACCCTCTGTGCTCGTGGTTACGTTGGCCGCTTTGTTCTATGGAGATCATCAAAGAACGGGGTTGTGGGACCCAGCCGCCGACCGGCACCCAGTGCCGAACTAATGCTTGTCTGGCCAGCCCGACCATTCAACTCGCGGGACGACCAGCCTGACCACACTCGGGAAAAGTCGGTCCGACGGCCAGCCGGCGGATCGGCTTTTGATCCCGTCGAAGAGCCAACCCCAAGAACAGCTACCGGAAGCAGAAGAGCCCAGCCAGGATGATGGCCGAACACGCGAAAACCATCCTCGGCCCAGCCGAAACAAAGCCCCCCGCACCGTCCACACTTTGCCCAAAAATGGCCGTTTTCAAAAAGTGTGGACCATCGAACAAGCAGAACAGGGGTCGCTTACGCTCAACCGTCCCACCGGATCTGGAGGAAACCGTCCACACTTTCCAAAAACCCCTCGTTTTCACAAAAGTGTGGACGGTGACGCAACACAACACGTTGACGGAAAGCCCGAGCACAATAGCCGGCGCGGGCCGGGGGTGGCCATGGCGGGGAAGTCCGGCCCGCGAATGGGCGCAGCATCAAGAAAGGGGTGAAGGGGTGCAACGGTACGGGGTGCCGGGGTATGGGAGTGCAGCCACCGACCACGCGCTGACCGAACTAACCAAGACGTGCAACGGTACGGTGTGCCGTAGTGTGGGAGTGCAGGTTATGGATTAGGGAGCGTTGGGGTCAGTAAGCTAGGGATATGCGTGTGGTTTTTGCTGGGACGCCGGGGAATGCGGCGGCGACGTTGGGACGGTTGGTGCAGTTGCATGAGGTGGTGGGGGTGATTTCGCGGCCGGACGCGCCGCGGGGCCGGAGCAGCAGGCTGGTGGAATCGGAGGTGTCGGCGGCGGCGGAGAGCGCGCTCGGGTTGGAGTTGGTGAAGCCCAAGAGCCTGAAGGAGGCGGGCATCGTCGAGTGGGTGCGCGAGTTGCAGCCGGACATCGGGGTGGTGGTGGCCTATGGCGGGTTGATTCCGCCGGAGTTGTTGGAGATTCCGGTGTTCGGCTGGGTGAACGTACACTATTCGATTCTGCCCAGGTGGCGGGGGGCGGCCCCGGTGCAGCGGGCGATTCTGGCCGGTGACGAGGTCACCGGGGTGACGGTGTTTGGCCTGGTCGACGAGTTGGACGCCGGGCCGGTCTATACCGTGTCGGAGCTGCAGATCACCGGGCAAACCGCCGGGGAGCTGTTGGACGAGTTGACGCCGCTGGGCGCGCAGGCGCTGATGCGGGCGCTCTATGGGATCGACAACCGGGCGCTCTCGCCGCTGCCACAAGCGGACGAGGGCGTCACCTACGCGCAGAAGTTGACGGTGGCGGAGGGCGAAATCGATTGGAGAGCGCCCGCCGAGGTGATCGAGCGCCAGGTGCGCGCCTACAATCCGGCGCCGCTGGCCTGGACGACGCTCTATCCCGGGGGCGACCCGGCGGGGGAGCGGTTGCAGGTGCTGGCCGCGCAACCCACCGACGTCGAGTTGCCGCCCGGCGAAGTGCGGCCCCAGAAGCGGCGCACCCTGGTGGGCACCGGCACCCAGGCGCTGGAATTGGCGCGGGTGCGGCCTGCGGGCCGGAAGGAAATGGCCGGGGCGGATTGGGGCCGGGGCCTGCGTGGCGATGGGTGGCGTGTTGGCTAAGGCGGATCCGGCGCGGGAGGCGGCTTTTCGGGCCCTGTTGGCCACCCACAATGGGGCTTACCTGAACGTGGAGCTTCCGAACCAGCTCCGGCAGTTGAGCCACCAGGATGCCGCGTTCGCCACCGAGCTGGCCCATGGTACGGCCCGGCTGCAGGGCAGCTACGACCAGATCATCGTGCGGGCGGCCGGCCGGGAGTTGAAGACGATGCAGCCAGCGGTGATCGTGGTGCTGCGGATGGTGGCCCACCAGTTGTTGAGTATGCGGGTGCCCGCGCACGCGGCCATCTCGTCCGGGGTGGATTTGGCCAGCCGGGTCGCCGGTGAGCGCACCAAGGGCATCGTGAACGCGATCTCGCGGAAGATCGCCGCGCGTGATCTGGACGGGTGGCTGGCGCAGTTGCCCGGCGAGCCGCTAGCCGTCCAGACGCATCACCCGCAGTGGATCGTGGACGCCTACGCGCAAGCGTTGCCGCAGGCCGAGCTGGAACCGGCGCTGGCCGCCAACAATGTTCCCGCGCAGGTCTGCCTGGCCGCCTATCCGGGGCTGTGCGAGCTCACCGAGTTGGCCGGGGAGCCCACCGCCTATTCGCCCTATGGGGTGCGGGCCGCCAAACCGCCGGGGGAGTACCCGCCGGTGGCTGAGCATCGGGCCGGGGTGCAGGACGAGGGCTCGCAGTTGGTCTGCCTGGCGTTGGCCCGCGCCGCCCAGCCGGGCCGGTGGCTGGATCTCTGCGCCGGGCCGGGCGGCAAGACGGCGCTGTTGCGCGGCCTGGGTATCGACACGGCGCTCTATGCCACCGAGTTGCATGGGCATCGCGCCCAGTTGGTGAAGCAGAATCTCTCCGGCTACGCGGCGGTGGGACGGCAAAGCGCGGTCTTGGTGGCTGACGGCGTCAAACCGCCATTTCAACCGGGCATCTTCCAGGCGGTGCTCGCCGACGTCCCCTGCACCGGCTTGGGCGCGTTGCGGCGGCGCCCGGACGCCCGTTGGCGCAAAGCTGACGCGGACCTGCCCGAACTTGTGGCCTTGCAAAAGGCGCTGCTGCGCTCCGCCATCGAACTCACCGCGCCCGGCGGGGTGGTCGCCTACGTCACCTGTTCGCCGCATCCGGCGGAGACGTCTGAAGTGCTGCATTCCGTCCTCGAGCCGAGCGTAAAACTGCTGGACGCGCCGAGCTTCCTGCCCGAAGTGCGGGATGCCGCCAGCCGGGCCGATTCGCGTTTCATTCAGCTTTGGCCGCACCGACATCAAACCGATGCAATGTTCTGCGCGCTCATTGGCCGAATCGCGCAGTAAGCTAGTGCGAGTGGAAATCCGTGTCTCGCCCAGTGTATTGAATGCCGACCTCGCTACCCTGGCATCCGAGATCGCCCGCATTCCCGGCGCAGACTCGGTGCACTTGGACGTGATGGACAACCACTTCGTCCCCAATATGACGTTCGGGCTGCCGGTGGTGCAGAGCCTGCGCGCGCACACCACGCTCCCCATGGACGTCCATCTGATGATTGACAACGCGGATCGCTGGGCCCCCGGCTTCGCCGAGATCGGCTGCGAGTCGGTGACGTTCCACGTCGAGGCCAGCGAAAACCCGGTGGCCTTGGCGCGCATCCTGCGGGCGTTGGGATCGCGGGCGGCGGCGGCGTTCAAGCCGGAGACCCGGCTGGAGGATTATCTGCCGCTCATCGAGGAAGTGGACATGCTCTTGATCATGACGGTGGAGCCCGGCTTTGGCGGCCAGCCCTTCCTCACCTCGATGCTGCGCAAGATCGAGAAGGCGCGCAAGCTGATCGACGCGCTCGGCAAAGACATCTGGATCCAAGTGGACGGCGGCATCCACGACGACACCGTCGCCCAGGCGGCGCAGGCGGGCGCGAACGTTTTCGTGGCGGGTTCTGCGGCCTTCTACTCGAATGATCCCGACAAAGTGGTCGCCCGGCTTCGCTCGCTGGCCCAGGCGGCCGTGGAGGCATAGTGGCCAGCTATGCGGCGGCGTTGGGCCACCGGCTGCTGCTGGCCGATGGCGGCATGGGCACCCAACTGCTGCTGCACACTTTCACAGACGACGATTTCGGCGGCCATCCGGGCTGCTTCGAACTGCTCAACCTGAGCCGTCCGGAGGTGATCTCCAGCATTCACCGCGCCTATTTCGAGGCGGGCGCGGACGCGGTGGAGACGAACACTTTCAGCGCCAATCTGACGGCGCTGGGGGAGTATGGCATCGAAGGTCGGATCTTCGAAATGGCCCAGGCGGGCGCGCGCTTGGCCCGCCAGGTGGCCGACGAGTTCACCGACCGTTACGTGCTGGGCTCGATGGGCCCGGGCACCAAGCTGCCCAGCTTGCGGCAGGTGCGCTTCGCGGCGCTGCGGGACGGCTACCAGCAGCAGGCCGAGGGGCTGCTCAGCGGGGGAGTGGACGCCTTCCAGATCGAGACTTGCCAGGATCTGCTGCAGGCCAAGGCGGCGGTGCTGGGGGCGCGGCGGGCCATGGTGGCCCTCGGGGTGGAAGTGCCGATCCAGGTGAGCGTCACTTTCGAAACGAACGGGACGCTGCTGCTGGGCACCGATGCCTCGGCGGCGCTGGTCTCCCTGGAGGCGTTGGGGATTGACGCGATCGGGCTGAACTGCGGCACCGGGCCCGAACCAATGGCGGAGCAGTTGCGGTACCTCTCCGAGCACACCGCGCTGCCGCTTTCCTGTATGCCAAATGCCGGGCTGCCCGAGTTGACGGCGGCGGGGGCGGTCTATCCGCTCGGGCCGGAGGATTTCGCCACCCAGGTGGTGGGCTATGCGCAGCGCTTCGGCCTCGGCGTGGTGGGCGGCTGCTGCGACACCACGCCCGCCCACATCGCCCAGTTGAAGCGGCAACTCGGAGCCGTGGGGCTGCCGGATCGCACCGAGCCAGCCACGGAAAGCGAAGCGGCCGTCTCCTCGCTGTATTCGGCGGTGGAACTGCGCCAAGACGTCTCCTATCTGAGCATCGGCGAGCGCACCAACGCGAATGGCTCGAAAGCCTTCCGGGAGGCTTTGTTAGCCGAGGATTGGGCGGCCTGCCTGGACATCGCCAAGGATTTGAGCGCCGCCGGGGCGCACGTGCTGGATCTGTGTGTGGATTATGTGGGCCGGGATTCCGCCGCCGACATGGACGAGCTGGCGGCGGTGATCGCCACCGGGGTGCCGCTGCCGGTGATGCTGGATTCCACCGATCCGGCCGTGCTGCGCGCCGGGTTGGAACGGCTGGGCGGCCGCTGCATCGTCAACTCGGTCAGCTTCGAGGACGGCGACGGGCCGGATTCGCGCTTCGCGCAGGTGGCCAGCCTGGCGCGAGAGCACGGAGCGGCCATCTTGGCGCTCACCATCGACACCGAAGGCCAAGCCCGCACCACCGCGCGCAAGGTGGAGGTCGCCGAACGGCTGATTGCCCGGCTGCGCGAGTTGGGCTTCGCCGACGCCGACATCTTCTTGGACTGCCTCACCTTCCCGATCACCACCGGCCAGGCCGAGACGCGCTTGGACGCCCGCGCGACGCTCAACGCCATCGCGCAGTTGGCCGCCCGCCACCCGCAGGCCCATTTCGCGCTCGGGGTCTCGAACGTCTCCTTCGGATTGAATCCCGCCGCCCGGCAGGTGCTCAACTCGGTGTTCCTCGCCGAGGCGGTGGCCGTCGGCTTGAGCGCCGCCATCGTCAATCCGGCGGGCATCATCCCCACCGACCGTATACCTCAGCTTCAGCTTGAAGCCGCCCAAAACCTCATTGAGGGTAAGCCTGGCGCACTTGAGACTTTCATCGAGCTGTTCGAAGGGGTGACGCTCGCGGATCGCAAGGCCGCGCAGGCCGAAGAGTTGGCCGCGCTCGACGTCTGCGCCCGGTTGCGGCGCCGGATCGTGCTGGGAGCGCCGGACGGCTTGGCCGCCGATCTGGAGGCGGCGTTGGCCGTAAAACCCGCGCTGGAGATCATCAACGAAGAGCTGCTCGCCGGCATGAAACAGGTGGGCGAGCTGTTTGGCGCGGGCCAGATGCAACTGCCGTTCGTGTTGGCATCCGCCGAGGTGATGAAGGCGGCGGTGGAGTTGCTGCGGCCCCACTTGGACGCCCGCGCGGAAAGCCAACGCGGCACCCTGGTGCTGGCCACCGTCGCCGGAGACGTCCACGACATCGGCAAGAACCTGGTGGACATCATCCTGTCCAACAACGGATTCAAGGTGGTGAACCTGGGCATCAAGCAGCCGATCAGCGCGATCGCGGCGGCCGCGAAGGAGGTGGACGCCGATGCCATCGGCCTGTCCGGGCTGCTGGTGAAATCCACCCAGGTGATGCGCAACGACCTGCTCTGGCTGAACGAGGCGGGCTTGGCGGACATCCCGGTGCTGCTCGGCGGGGCGGCGCTCACCCGCGCCTATGTGGAAGGCGAGCTGCAGGGCCTGTTTGACGGCCGCGTCTGCTACGCCAAAGACGCCTTCGAGGGGTTGCGGTTGCTGGAGGAGTTGACGCAGGCCGGGTTGCCGGCCACCGGATCAGCTGCCCCGCGCGTTTCGGCTGCGGCCCCGGTGGACAAGCCGGTCACCGTCGCCGCGCGCTCTGCGGTGCCGCGCCACGTGCCCGTCCCCACCCCGCCTTTCCTGGGCCGGCAGTTGGCGCACGGCATCGCCTTGGACGAGGTGGCCGCCTGGCTCGATTTGAAGGCGCTCTTCGCCGGGCAGTGGGGGTTGAAGCCCGGCGCCGACGGGCCCAGCTATGCCGAGTTGGTGGAGACGGAGGGCTGGCCGCGCCTGAACCGCTGGCTGGATTACCTGCAGACTGAGGATCTGGTGGATTTCTCGGTTTACTACGGCTTTTACGAGTGCTTCTCGGCGGGGGAGGAGTTGCGGCTGCTGGACGGCCCGGTCTTCGCCTTCCCCCGGCAGGCAGACGGCAAACGGCTCTGCATCGCCGACTACTTCCGCGACGCCGCTGAGGTGGCCTCGGCCGGACCGGACGTGCTGGGGGTGCAGTTGGTGAGCGTGGGCGCGCCGCTCACCGTCGCGGTGCGCAACCTCTACGGCCAAGACCGCTACCGCGACTATCTGGAGTTGAACGGGCTGGCCGCCCAGTTGGCCGAGGCTTTGGCCGAATACTGGCACGCCCGGATGCGCGAAATGCTCGGCATCAACGCCGGGGATGGCAACCTGGAGGCCATCTTGCGGCACCAGCGCTACCAAGGCGAGCGGTATTCGTTCGGCTATCCCGCCTGCCCGGATCTCGCTGGGCGGGAAGTGGTCTTCCAACTGCTGCGCCCCACCGGGATCGAGCTCACCGAGAACCTGCAACTCGATCCGGAATTCTCCACCGACGCGATCATCGCGCACCACCCGGAGGCGAGGTATTTCAGTGTCCGATAACGTGTTGAACGGGGTGAAGGCCGGGCCGTTGCAGCCCGGCGAGCGAGTCACCCTCACCGATCCGAAAGGCCGGCGCCACTCCGTCATCCTGAAGCCGGGGGCGGCTTGGCACACCACCAAAGGGGCCATCTATTTCGACGACATCATCGGCGGCGATGACGGGCAGGTGGTCACCTCGGAGAACGGGATGCAGTTCCTGGTCTTCCGGCCGATCCTGCGCGAGCACACCGTCTCCATGAAGCGCGGCGCCACCATCATCTATCCCAAAGACGCCGGGGAAATCCTGGTGGAGGCCGACATCTTTCCCGGCGCGCGGGTGTTGGAGGCCGGAGCGGGCTCCGGGGCGCTCAGCCTCTTCCTGCTCCGCGCCATCGGGGCGGGGGGCCGGCTCTATTCCTACGAGATCCGCGAAGAGTTCGCCGAGATCGCCAAGCGGAACGTGGAGACCTTCTTCGGCGCGCCGCATCCAGCCTGGGAACTGCGCATCGGCGACCTGCGCGAGATCATCGGCCCCGAGCCCATCGACCGGGCCATCCTGGACATGCTCGCCCCCTGGGATTGCGTCGACGCGGTGGCGGACGTGCTCGTCCCCGGCGGCATCCTCTGCGTCTATGTGGCCACCACCACCCAACTCGGGCGGGTGATGGACACCCTGCGCGTCCACGGCGGCTTCACCGAGCCGGAGGGCCGGGAGCTGAACATCCGCTTCTGGCACGCCGAAGGGCTCGCCATCCGTCCGGCCCACACCACCCAGGGGCACACCGGCTTCCTGGTGTTCACCCGGCGGCTCGCTCCCGGCGTCACCGCGCCGATCCGCCGTCGCCGTCCCGCCCCCGGCGCCTACGGCCCGGATTACCATGGGCCGATTCCAGATGGAGTTGATCGCGGCACGCCCGAATAATCTAGATTAATGTCGTAGCTATGGATTATGCTTTTTCCCGTGGGCGGCAAAGGAGCATTTGCCCTAGTCACAACGGTGTTGGCGGGGCTTTTACTCACCGCGTCCGCGTCCATTTCCGATAGCGCCCCAATCGGCGGGGAGGCCGCGCCGGTAAAGAAGTTCACCAAGACGGCGATCCCGAAAATCAAGGGCACGCTCACCCCCGGCTCCAAGTTGACGGCGCAGGTCTCCGGCTGGTGGCCCAAGCCCACCCGGTATGCCTACCAGTGGGTGCGCAACGGCCACCTCATCGCCAAGGCCACCTCGGCCTCGTACACCGTCACCGCCAATGACGTGGGGGCGAAGATCGTGGTGCGGGTGCGTGGCTACCGCAACGGCTTCACCAGCGTGCGGCGCTCCTCCAAAGCGGTGACGATCAAAGCGGCCCCGGCCACCAAGACTCCCGTCCAGCCCCAGCCCACCGTCCCGGCGGAGACGCTGCATTTGCCCTTTAACGCGCCTTGGCGCATCACCCAGACGCTGCACGCCACCAACGCCTACGACTTCACCTCGGACACCGACCAATGGGAGGTGCTGGCGGTCGGCTCCGGCACCGCCGTCATCACCTGCATCGACACCCACCAGGCCTTCCTCTCGCTCACCACCTCCCAAGGCGTCTTCCGCTATTTCCACCTTGACAAAGCCTCGCTCACCGAGGCCGGCTTCGAAGTCAAGCTGAACAGCACCCACTACGTCCACCAAGGGCAATACCTGGGCGTGCCCGCCGACTTCATCCTCCACAAAGTCGATTTGGTGCCCGCGGATTGCGGCTACTCTTCCGGCCGCCACCTCCACCTGGAAATGCCCATGCCCATCACCATCGACGGCTACACCTTCCCCGGCACCCCCAAAGGGGAGACGGTCATTTCCCAGAACACCCGGCGCTGAGCGTAGCGAAGGCAATTCTGTGTGGGCGGCCACTAGACTAGAGAGGTTATGAGTGTATTTGGAGAGCCGGAAGTAAGGACGTTGTCGCCCGCGCTGGTGGTGGGCAGCGGGCTGATCGGGGCGTCGGTGGGGATGGCGTTGACGGCGC
>JAISTQ010000047.1 GCA_031272505.1 Propionibacteriaceae bacterium | reverse complement strand
CTTCACATAGGCGGAAGGCACCTGGTGGTTGCCGTCATAGTACTTCGCCGGGCAGAGCAGCGCGTTCGTCGACGACGGAGCCTGGGTGCCGTTGAGCAGGAAGCCCCGCTCCTCGGTGTCGCCGTCGCCGTCCTTGTCCAGGTTGTCCTTCGGGACATAGGTGATCCGGTAGGTGCCGGTGTCCGACGTCATGTCCATGGAGTCGTTGAAGCCGTACTGTTCGTAATCACCTTCGAGGGTGTAGGGGCCATAGACCTCCATCTGCACGGACAGGCGGCCTGCCGACTGCTCCATCCAATACTCATTGATGGTGCGGCCGTTGTTCAACGAACCGGTGGTAGCCGTGGGCTCCGGGTTGTTGAGCAGGTTCAGATAGTACTGGCCGAGCGCGGAATCCGCGCCAGCGCCGTCAGCAGCCGTCGGAATCGCCGCGGCCAGCTTGGTGTTCGGCGCCGCGAACGGCTTGGTGTCATCCGGGGTTTGGGTGACGATGAAGTCGCGGTTCTGGAAGCGGACCAGCACAATAGCACCATAGAACGGACGCGTCGAACCTGTGGTTTTGTGTGCCCAGTCATACTTCTTCGTCCCGTCGGGAAGCGTGATGTCTGGAAGCGGAACGTAATCGTCCCACGTCATGTCTTCCATCTCGACCGGGCTGATCGGGTCTACCGGATCAAGGACGGATGGACTGAGGGTTGGAGGGGCGGCAGCGGACTGCACGGAACCCAGGAAGGGCGCCAGGAGTGCAGCGGAGGTGGCCAAGACCACGCCGAGACGCCCGAGGCGCTTAATGCGCCTATGGTCGGTACTCATATAGTTCTCCTATAAGTAAGCGGTATTTACATTGGGATGAGGTATCGCCGGGATGGTCCCGAAAAGCCCTATCATTAGGCGAATCGTAAGTAAAGATTCATAAACGAAATGTTTCGCGTCTCAACATCTGGTACAAAAACGGGCGATTTTGCTGGTTCAACAAATAACGAAAAGCATTGACAGATTGATTGCTTAAACGTTAACAGGCCGCCTGGTGAAAACCAGACGGCCTGATGAAGTTGTGGGTGCGGATTATTCCGGCTTCGCCTCGGGCTCCGCCTCGGTGGGCTCGAGTTCGGGGGTGGGCTCCGGCTCGGGCTCCGGCTCGGGTTCCGGCTCGGGCTCCCGTTCCGGTTCCGGCTCGGCTTTAGCTTCGGGCTCGGGCTCCGGCTCGGGCTCGCCCGTCAGCTTGGCGCGCAACTCCTGCAGCGCCTCGTCAGAAGCCAGCGACGGCTCGGTGGTGTCCTCGTCGGGGCCAGCCGAGTAGGTGGCTTGGTTCGCCTCTTCGATGACGGCCTCCTGATCGGCCTGCTTGGCTTCCTTGACCTGCTTCTTGTGCGCCTCCCAGCGGGCCTGGGCCTCGGCGTACTGCTGCTCCCAGGCGGCCTGCTGCTCCTCGTAGCCGGGCTTCCACTCCTGGGTCTCCGGATCGAAGCCCTCGGGGTAGATGTAGTTGCCCTGCTCGTCATACGAAGCCGACATGCCATAGAGCGACGGATCGAAGTCCTCAGTGGCGACTTCCACGCCCTCGTTGGCCTGCTTCAGGCTCAGTGAGATGCGGCGGCGCTCCAAATCGATGTCGATGATCTTCACCAACACCTCGTCGCCCACGGTGACCACCTGCTCCGGGATCTCGACGTGGCGGACCGCCAGCTCGGAGACGTGCACCAGGCCCTCGATGCCTTCGCCGACCCGCACGAACGCGCCGAACGGCACCAGCTTGGTGACCTTGCCTTCCACGATCTGGCCGATCTGGTGCAGCCGCGCGAACGTCTGCCACGGATCCTCCTGCGTCGCCTTCAGGGACAGCGAGACGCGTTCGCGATCCAGCTCGACGCTCAACACCTCGACGGTGACTTCCTGGCCCACCTCGACGACTTCGGCCGGATGGTCGATATGCTTCCAGGACAGCTCGGAGACGTGCACCAGGCCGTCCACCCCGCCCAGATCGACGAAAGCGCCGAAGTTGACGATGGACGAGATGACGCCCTTGCGGATCTGGCCCTTGGCCAACTGGTTCAAGAAGGTGTGGCGCACCTCGGACTGCGTCTGCTCCAGATACGCCCGGCGGGACAGCACCACGTTGTTGCGGTTCTTGTCCAGCTCGATGATCTTGGCCTCCAACTCCATGCCGATGAACGGCTGCAGGTCGCGCACCCGGCGCATCTCCACCAAGGAGGCCGGCAGGAAGCCGCGCAGCCCGATGTCGACGATCAGGCCGCCCTTGACGACCTCGATTACCTTGCCGACCACCACGCCGTCAGCCTCTTTGATCTGCTCGATCGTGCCCCAGGCGCGCTCGTACTGGGCGCGCTTCTTCGACAGGATGAGCCGACCCTCTTTGTCTTCCTTCTGCTGGACCAGCGCCTCGACGCGATCGCCCACCTGGACGATCTCGGACGGATCCAGATCATGTCGGATCGAAAGCTCTTTAATCGGGATGACACCTTCGGTCTTGTAGCCGATGTCGAGCAGCACTTCGTCGCGGTCTACCTTGACTACCGTGCCGGATACGATGTCACCATCATTGAAATATTTGATTGTCGCGTCTACTGCCTTCTCAAAATCCTCGGCAGAACCAATATCGTCAACCGCGACTGAAACTGTGGGGCTCAAAGCCACTCCATTTACTTATCTAGTAGTTCCGCGCCCGTCTCCGCCTTAGCCTGGAGAGCCCCTACGTCTGAGCCCTGAAAACGCACGCAACCCACAACACTACCACCTTCCGCCCATTCCCGCCAACGGAGTTGCCCTCCGCCTCCGTGGTCGGCCGCTGCCCACCCGCCTGTCGTCCCACCTCCCACAACCCTCTGTGCCCGTGGTTGCGTCTGCTGCCTTGTTTTATGGAGTTCTTCATTGACGGGGTTGTGGGACTCAGTCACCGACAGGCACCCGACGCCAAAGCTGCGCCCGAGCGAAGCGAGGACCGATACGGAGGCCACTGCGACGCGACAGTTAATGGGCGGCGGAGTCCCAGGTGGGGCCGTGGCCGACGGAGACGTCGAGGGCGACGGAGAGGTGGATGGCGTTGCCCATGGTGTGGCGGACGAGGTCTTCGAGGCGGTCGGATTCGCCGGGGGCGACTTCGAAGATGAGCTCGTCGTGGACTTGGAGCAGCATCCGGGAGTTCAGGCCGGCTTTGTCGATGGCGGCCTGGGTGTCCAGCATGGCCTTTTTGATGATGTCGGCGGCGGAGCCCTGAATTGGGGAGTTGAGGGCCATCCGTTCGGCGATCTCGCGGCGTTGGCGGACGGTGGAGGTGAGTTCGGGCAGGTAGCGGCGGCGGCCGAAGATGGTCTCGGTGTAGCCGCGCTGGGTGGCTTGGGCGACCAGGGATTGCAGATAGTCGCGCACATGGCCGAAGCGGCCGAAGTAGACGTCCATCAGTTGTTTCGCCTCGGGGACCGAGATGCCCAGCTGTTGGCTCAGGCCGAACGAGCTGAGCCCGTAGGCCAGGCCGTAGTTCATCGCCTTGATCCGGGCCCGCTGGGTGGGGGTGACGTCGGCGGCGGGGATGCCGAAGACGTGCGCGGCCATGGAGGCGTGGAAATCCGCGCCGGAGTTGAAGGCGTCGATGAGGGCTTTGTCCCCGGAGAGGTGGGCCATGATCCGCATCTCGATCTGGGAGTAGTCGGCCGTCATCAACTCGGCGTAGCCCGGCCCGGCGACGAAGGCCTGGCGGATCTGCCGTCCGGCCTCGGAGCGGACCGGGATGTTCTGCAGATTCGGCTCGGCGGAGGCCAGGCGTCCGGTGGCGGCCTGCACCTGCGAGTAAGTGGTGTGGATGCGGCCATCGGGGGCGATGGCGGCGGCGAGCCCGTCGACGATCTGGCGCAGCTTGATCTGGTCGCGGTGGGTGAGCAGCGCCTCCAGGAAGGGGTGGCCGGTCTGCGCGTAAAGCTCGGCGAGGGCCTCGGCGTTGGTGGTGTGGCCGGTGGCCGTCTTCCGGGTTTTCGGCATCCCGAGTTCGTCAAAGAGGACGGCCTGAAGCTGCTTCGGGGAGGCGAGGTTCACCTCGTGGCCGAGCACCTCGAAAGCCTGCGCCTGGGCTTGCTGCACCTGGGCGTCAAAGCTGGAGCTGAGCGCGGCCAGCGCGTCGGCGTCGACGGCCACGCCCGTCAACTCCAGTTGGGCCAGCAGTTTCGCCAGCGGCTGTTCCAGGCGGGTGAGCAGCTTCTTGGACTTCTCGTCGGGCAACTCATCGGGCAGCACCACCGCCAACTCCTGCAGCGCCTGCGCCCGCGCCAACGCCGCCCCGGAATCGTCCGACAGGCCGGGCAGCAAGCCTTCGGCCTCCGCCTCGCCGTCCAACTCGCGGCCCAGATAGCGGATGGCCAAGTCTTTTACCTCGTAGAGGCGCTGGTCTGGTTGCAGCAGATAGGCGGCCAGCAGCGTGTCCACCTGCACCCCGTCCAGCTTCCAGCCGCGCCCGGAAAGCAGCAGCGCGGCCAGATTCGTGTCGTGGACGATCTTGGGCTGGGCCGGATCAGCGAGGAAGGCGGCCAGCTTGGCCTCGGCTGCCGGGGTGAGCTCGGTGGGATCGATGGTCTCCGCCTCACCAGCGGGCGGCAGCACGGTGATGCTGGTGACGTCCCCCGCTCCCTCGCTCCAATGGCCGGTGATGTCGACGGCGGTGGCTTCCGATTTCGGCAGGGCCGCTGGCGTCGCCGGGCTGGCCACCGGGCTCCCCGAACCAGCGGGCATCATCGCGATCACCTCGTTGCGCAGCGCCCGGATCTGCAACTCGTCAAACAGCTTGACGACCGCCTCCCGATCCCCCGGCTTGCGGCGCAGATCCGCGATTGAGAACGGCAACTCCAGATCGCACACCAGCGCGTTCAGCCTCCGGTTGCGCTTCACGTCTTCGATATGCTCGCGCAGCGATTCGCCGACCTTGCCGCCGATCTCGCCCGCGTGCAGCAGCAGATTGTCCAGCGTCTCGTATTGCGCCAGCCACTTCGCCGCCGTCTTCGGCCCCACGCCGGGCACTCCAGGGAGATTGTCGGAGCTCTCCCCCACCAGCGCCGCCAACTCCGGATACTGCTTCGGCGGCACCAGGTAGCGCTTTTCGACCGCCTCCGGATCGAGCCGGGCCAACTCCGTCACGCCCCGAATCGGATAGAGCACCGTCACCGACTCGTCCACCAACTGCAAAGTGTCCCGGTCCCCCGTCACCACCAATACCTTCAGGCCCGCCTTTTCCCCCTGCGTGGCCAGCGTGGCGATGATGTCGTCCGCCTCGTAATCCTCCTTGGTGAGATTCACGACCCCCAACGCGGTGAGCACCGCCTGGATGTCGTCCGTCTGCCCGATGAACGGCGCCGGCGTCTCCGCGCGCGTCCCCTTGTACTCCGGATATTCGGCGGTGCGGAAACTCCGCCTGGAGATGTCGAACGCCACCGCCAGATGCGTGGGCTGCTCGGCCTTCACCAGTTTCGTCAACATCGAAAAGAATCCGAACGTGGCATTCGTATACCGCCCCGAATCGGTATGGAAGTTATCAACCGGCAACCCATAAAACGCCCGAAACGCAACCGAATGCCCATCTACCAGCATCAACGTCTCCGCCACGCCCCCACCCTACCGGAATTGGCCCCCCTCCGCGCAGCGCGCTTGGAGCGCACAGATAGTGCCTGAGCGCGTGAAACGCGCGAAGACGTTTTCGCGGAGCCGGGCGAAGGAGGAGCGGGGTCGTAGGATGGGGGTATGCGGATTGAAGATAGTGCGTTGGATGTGGAGTTGGGGGCGCAGGTGGTGGAGTTGGGCCGGGAGCGGACGGTGGTGCGGTATCCGGTGGCGGGGAATACGCAGCCGGAGGGGCTGTGGCATGGTGGGGCGTCAGCGGTGGCGGCGGAGACGGCGGCGTCGCTGGCGGCGGGAGCCGAGGGTCAGAGCGCGCGGGGGGTGAGCTTGAACGTGAATCATCTGCGGCCGGTGCGGGAAGGATACGTGACGGCGGTGGCGAGCGCGATGCGGCTGGGCAAAAGGGTGTGCGTGTACCAGGTGGAGTTGGTGGACGACGCAGGCAACGTGGTCGCGGTGGCCACGGTGACGGTGGCTGTCAAATAGCTACTTGACCTGGTCGGAGTGGGAGATGACCCCTTCGGCGACTTCGCGCATCGACTTGCGCAGATCCATGGCCGTCTTTTGGATCCAGCGGAAGGCTTCCGGCTCGGTGAGGCCGAGGCCCTCTTGGAGGACGCCCTTGGCCTTTTCCACGATCTTGCGCGACTCGAGCCGCTCGGAGAGATCGGCGATCTCGTCCTCCACGGCTTGGATCTCGGCGTAGCGGGCCATCGCGATCTCGATGGAAGGCACCAGGTCGGCGGCGGAGAACGGCTTCACCACGTAGGCCATCGCGCCCGCGTCCCGCGCCTTTTCCACCAGGTCGCGCTGCGAGAACGCCGTCAGCATCACCACCGGGGCGATCCGCTCTTCGGCGATGATGGAAGCGGCCGAGATGCCGTCCATCTTCGGCATCTTGATGTCCATGACCACCAGGTCGGGCTGCAGTTCGCGCGCCAGCTCGACCGCCTTCTCGCCATCGGGGGCCTCACCGATCACGGTGTACCCCTCAGATTGCAGCAATTCGACCAGATCCATGCGGATCAGCGACTCGTCTTCGGCTACCAATACCTGCAGCGGCCCGGCGTCTTTTTGCTCTGCCATGCTCCCTCCCTATTGCCAAGAGCTAGTTCTTTGTGACGTGCGCACGAGAGGAGTCGAACCTCCACGCCCTCATCGGGCAAACGGGTTTGAGCCGTTCGCGTATGCCATTCCGCCACGTGCGCGCAAGGGATGATTCTATCATCCCACTTGCTTCTTCGCGCTACTCACGGTTAGCTACCACCCAGTTAGCTACGCCGAACCGCTCAACGCCCCGTCATTGCACTTCGTAGATGCGCAGCGCGTTGGTGGCGAGCTTGTGGCGGCCGGGGTTGCCGGAGACCACCACCACCCGGTCGCCGGGCTGCACCATGTCGAGTTCGGTGAGCGCGTCCTGGACGGATTCGACCATGGCGTCGACGTTGGTGTACTCCGGGGTGACGATGGTGCGCACCCCCCAGCAGAGCGTCAACTCGTTGGCCGTCTGCGGCAGCGGGGTGAAGGCGATGATGGGCACGGCCGAGCGCATCCGGGCGAGCCGATGCGGGGTGTCCCCGGAGATGGTGAAGGCGGCCAGGTATTTCGCGCCGGCCTGCTCGGCGAGTTCCACCGCCACCTGCGAGATCATGCCGCTCATGGTGTGCGGATCCCAATCCAGGTGCCGGATGCGGTCAAAATCGGTGGATTCGGTCTTCGCGACGATCCGGGCCATCACCTTCACCGAATCAATCGGGTACTCCCCCATCGCCGTCTCGCCGGAGAGCATCACCGCGTCGGCCCCGTTCAGGATGGCCCCGGCGACGTCGGAGACCTCGGCGCGGGTGGGCCGGTAGTTGGTGATCATCGAATCCAGCATCTGGGTGGCCACGATCACCGGCTTGGCCCAGATCCTCGCCTTGTCGATCACCAGCCGCTGCACGCCGGGCACGTCCTCCAGCGGCAGTTCCACGCCCAGATCGCCACGGGCCACCATGAAGGCGTCAAAGGCGTCGATGATCTCGTCGAGCACCTCGATGGCCTGCGGCTTCTCCAGCTTGGCGATCACCGGGACGAAGCGGCCCTCCTCCTTCATGATCTCGTGCACCGGCTCGATGTCCTTGGCGGAACGCACAAAGGAGAGCGCCACCATGTCCACCCCGTGGCGCAGCGCGAAACGCAGATCCAGCATGTCTTTTTCGGAAAGCGCGGGCACCGAGACCGGCACCCCGGGCAGGTTGATGCCCTTGTGGTCGGAGACGGTGCCGCCGATCTGCACCTCGGTGACCACGTCGGTGTCCGTCACCTCCACCGCTTTGAGCACCACGTTGCCGTCGTCGATGAGCAGCGGATCGCCCGGCTTGACGTCCTGGGTGAGCGTCTTCAAGGTGGTGGAAGCCCGCTCCGCAGTGCCGTCCACATCGTCGACGGTGATGGTGAACCGATCGCCGTCTTTGAGCTCCACCGGCCCGCCGCTGAAGGTGCCCAGCCGGATCTTCGGCCCCTGCAGATCGGCCAACACCCCGATTGGACGGTCGACGGCCCGGGCGGCGTCCCGCACCCATTGCAGCCGTTTTTGATGCAACACATGGTCGCCGTGGCTCATGTTCAGCCGGGCCACATTCATGCCGGCTTCCGCCAGTTCCACCAACGCTTCCGGGCTGTCCGTGGCTGGCCCGATAGTGCAAACTATTTTCGCGCGCCTCACGAAACCAACTCTAGAGCGTTGGCGAGGTCCGCGGGGTAAGCGGAGCTGAATTCCAGCCATTCGCCGCTTTCCGGATGCCGAAAACCGAGCTTGACGGCGTGCAGCCATTGCCGGCCCAATCCCAACTGGGCGGCGAGCGCCGGATCCCCGCCATAGATCGGATCGCCGACCACCGGATGCTTGATCGCCTGCAGATGCACCCGGATCTGATGGGTGCGCCCGGTGTGCAGCCGCAACTGCAGCAGGCTGACGCCCGGATGCGCCGCCAACAGCTGGTATTCGGTGATCGCCTCGCGTCCGCCCGCGACCACCGCCATCTTCCAATCGTGCTGCGGATGCCGGCCGATGGGGGCGTCGATCACCCCTTCGGGCGATTCGGGTTGGCCTTGCACCAGCGCGTGGTAGAGCTTCTCCACCTTGCGCTGTTTGAATTGGCGTTTCAACGACTCGAAGGCGGGCTCGGTCTTCGCCACCACCAGCAGCCCGGAGGTGCCCACGTCCAGCCGGTGCACGATGCCGCGCCGCTCCGGCGGCCCGGTCTGCGGCAGCGCATAGCCCGCCGCGAGCAGATGTTCGACGACGCTGGGGCCCTCCCAGGCCAACGACGGGTGCGCGGCCACTCCGGCCGGCTTTTCCACCACCACCACCGCGTCGTCATCGTGGACGATGTTGACGCCCGGCACCTGCTGCGGGTGCAATTCCAACTGTTTGGCGGAGGCGTCGACAGCTTCGAGCAGATCGCCGGCCTGCACCTTGGTGGACTTCGCCACCGGCTCGCCGTTCAAGGTGAGCTGCCCGGACGCCAAAAGCTGGGCCACCCGGGCGCGGCTCAACCCGATCAGCGCGGCCGCCACGGTGTCCACCCGCTCCCCCGCCTGCGCTGCCGCGACCGTCCAGCTAGGCACCGGTGGTCTCCGCTTCAGCAGGCGTCTCTGTGTCACCAGCGGGCGTCTCCGCTTCAGCAGGCGTCTCCGCGTCATCAGCGGGTGCCTCCACGTCACTTGGCGGAGCCTCCCGATGGGTGGGGGCGGTTTGCGGCCGGAAGAGCATCAGCCAGATCAGCAACACGGCGGCGGCGGTGATGCAGATGTCGGCGAAGTTGAACACCGCGAAGTACTTCAGCGAGATGAAGTCGACGACCTCGCCCTGGAACGGGCCCGGCGGCCGGAAGAGCCGGTCGGCGAGGTTCCCGGCGATGCCCGCCCAGAGCAGCCCCGTCATGATCGCCCAAGACCGGTAGCGGACCCGTGGGATCAGCCAGATGGTGACAAAAAGCAGCGCCAGGCAGGCGAACACCGCCAGGCCGACCGTCATCCCCGTTCCCATCGAAAAGGCCGCCCCGGAGTTGTAGGTGAGGGTGAACATCAGGAAGTCGCCGAGTAGCGGGATCGGCTGGGCCGGATCGATGTTGGCGATCACCAACTGCTTCAAGGCGTAATCGATGACGACGCAGCCCAACGCGATCACCACCACCAAAGCGCGCAGCGAACCGAGCCGCGCATTGGGGGTTTGCGTTTGCGAACCACTCACTAACGACGCTCCAACTTGCGCTTGCATTCCACGCAGAGGGTGGCGCGCGGGAAGATCTGCAGCCGATCCTTGCCGATCGGCTTGCCGCAACTCTCACACCAGCCGTAATCCCCGGATTCGAATTTCCGCAACGCCAACTGCGCCTGCTCCAGGATCGCCTGGGTGTTGCGGGCCAGGCTCATCTCCTGGTCGCGCTCGAAGTTGGTGATGCCGATGTCGGCGTCGTCCTTGCCGCCGCGTTCGTCGTCAAACATCAAATCCAGCTCTTCGCGCGCTTTTTTCACGGCGGTTTCCAGCCGAGCTACGTCGCTTTCCAATTCCGCGCGCACCTCAGCGATTTCGGCAGCGGTCCAGGGCTCCTCTCCTTCAGCCACTGGAAGTGTCTTCTTGCGCGGCATGGCGGGAAGATTACCAGACTCGTCTGGAGATTGGCGCATTTCGCCAGTTTGCTCAAAACTGGCGCACTTTCAGTCCGAAAAACTAGCTCTGTTCGTTCAGCAGCGCGTCCAGGCGCGGGGTGGACGAATCCGGGCCGCCCTTGAGCAGCTCGGGGGCCTGCGGCGGCTCCAGCACCGTGCTTTCCAGGCTCTTGATCTGGCTCTGCAGATGCCCGGTGAGGTTGGTGCGGAAAGTCTTCTCGAAGTTGCGCAGGTCGTCAACCTTGGCTTTGAGGATGTCACGCTCGGATTCGAGCTTGGTGAACAGCTCGTTGCGGCGGGCCTCGGCCTCGGCATTGACGGCATCCGCCTTCGACTGGGCATCCGAGGTGAGCTGCTGGGCGTTGACGCGGGCTTCGGACTCGGTGCGCTCGGCGCGGGTGCGCGAATCGGTGATGATCTCGTGGGCCTTGCGGTTCGCGGTGTCCAGCACGGACTCGGCCTCGGTGCGGGCCTGGGTGACCAGCCGCTGGGCTTCCATCTGCGACTCGCCGACCAGGCGCTCGGCCTGCTCGGTGGCCATCTGCAGCAACCGGGAGACGGCCGGGGCGGCTTCTTCGGAGGTGGACACGACGATGTTCTCCACGACCCCGCGCTCGCCGGTGGGCGCCTGCTGGGAGCTGACCGCGGCTTCGCGCAGCTTCTGCACCTCGGCGCGCAGCGGAACCAGTTCCTGATCGCGGGAGGTGATGTCCGCCCGCAAACGGTTGATGTCGTCCGACTGCCGGGCCAGCTGATCCTGCAGCTTGGCGATTTCAGCGTTGGCGGCGCTCATCGCGGCCGGATCGGCTTCACCGGCGGCAACCGGGGCGGCGAATCCAGGCGCGGAGGCGGCATCTGCCAACTGCTGCTTCAACGAGTCGTTCTCGGAGAAGAGAGCGGCCAAAGTGGCCTCTACCTTGTCGACGAACTCGTCGACGTCAACCGGCTCATAGCCGCTGCGGCGGGCCAAATGGAAACGGGTATTGCGGACTTGCTCCAAAGTCAGTGTCATTTTTCACCTCGTCGAATCGGACAGTAACGTGAAACAGGCTAGTGCCTTGAGTCGCTAACGCCAAGTCGATACCATTTTCCGACACGCAGAGTTGAGACTCTACTTGAGAGTGAGTTGATCCCGCAGTGCGGCCAATTGCTCCGGATCGACATCGGCGTCTGGCGGGGTGAGTAGGAAGAATTTCTTGTTGATCCGCTCAATGGTGCCGCCATCGCAATAGGTGAGGCCGGCGGAGAAATCGACCAGCCGCCGGGCGTCGGCTACCGGCAGATGCTCCAGATCGACGATCACCGGGAAGCCGAGCTTGTAGTTGTCGCCGATTTCCTTGGCGTCCGCGTAGCGTTCCGGCTCCACCGAGATGAAGGACGTGGAGGCGGCCGCCTCAGTGACTTCGGAAAGCTCGACGACCGGCTCGGGCTCCACCTCGGGAACCGCCTCGGTGGACTCCACCACTGGCTCCAGCTCTACCGCCTCGGTGCGCTCTTCCGCGCCTGCTTCGTCGGGCACGCTCAAACCCAGCCAAACGCCAACATTCTTCAGCCGTCCCATATGGCAAGCCTAACCGGCATCGCTGGGAAAACGGCGCTGACACGCTACGGGAAGCGAGTGCGAAACGGGTTTACTTCAGGAAATCCGGGATGTCGAGTTCTTCGTCGTCCTCGGGCTCGGGAGGCGGCGGCGCGGGCTCGGCCTTCACCGGCGGGGCGGGCGGGACGTCGATGGGTTTGATCGGCGGCTGCGGCGGCAGTGTCGACTTGATTTCGTCGATCTTGTAGACCGGGCGCTTCGGGGCGTTCGCGCCGTCAAAACCGGCGGCGATCACGGTGACCCGCACCTCGTCGCCGAGGGCGTCGTCGATCACGGTGCCGAAGATGATGTTCGCGTCCTCGTGGGCGGCCTCCTCGATCAGCTCGGCGGCGGCGGAGACCTCGAAGAGGCCCAGATCCGAACCACCGGCGATGGAGAGCAGCACCCCGTGGGCGCCTTCGATGCTGGATTCCAGCAGCGGCGAGCTGACGGCGGCGGCGGCCGCGACCTTGGCGCGATCCTCACCGCGGGCCGAGCCGATGCCCATCAACGCGGAGCCGGCGTTCTCCATCACGGCCTTCACGTCGGCGAAGTCGAGGTTGATCAAACCGGGGGTGGTGATCAGATCGGTGATGCCGGAGACGCCCTGCATCAGCACCTGGTCGGCCTGCCGGAAAGCCTCCAGCACGGAAACCTCGGGATCCGTCATCTCCAGCAGCTTGTCGTTCGGGATGACGATCAGGGTGTCCACCTCTTCGCGCAGCGCGATGATGCCTTCGTCAGCCTGGCTGGAACGCCGCTTGCCCTCGAAGGTGAACGGACGGGTGACCACGCCGATGGTGAGCGCGCCCAGGCTCTTGGCGATCTTGGCCACCACGGGGGCCCCGCCGGTGCCGGTGCCGCCGCCTTCGCCAGCGGTGACGAAGACCATGTCCGAGCCCTTCAGCACTTCCTCGATCTCGGCGGAGTGATCCTCGGCCGACTTGCGCCCGATGGCGGGGTTGGCGCCGGCTCCCAGGCCGCGGGTGGATTCCCGGCCGATGTCGAGCTTGACGTCGGCGTCGCTCATCAAGAGCGCCTGCGCGTCAGTGTTGACGGCGATGAACTCCACGCCACGCAGCCCGGACTCGATCATGCGGTTGACGGCGTTCACGCCGCCGCCCCCCACTCCGACGACCTTGATGATGGCCAAATAGTTCTGGGATGCAGTACCCACGGAACACCCTTTTCTAAGCGTTTTTCCCAGCCCGTAGCGAGGGGAAGGACGTTTCGCCTGAGCTCTTGGCATTTAGGCTATTTAACCGTGACCGCCCTGCGCAACGCATCCGCCCCGCCTCGGCGTGTACCTCAAGGTTGGGTCAAGACTTTATCCGCTCACTTGACGGTGGGATAGGCGGGGGCGCTGACGTCGTAAGTCTTGCCCTTTTTCTTCAGCAATTGGTCCAACACCTGGCTCTTCAACTCGGCCTGCTCCACCGAGCCGAACATCACCTTGTCGCCGTCTTTGAAAACAAAGACGATGGAGTCGATGGAATTGGCCTGGATTTCGGTGACTTTCTTGGCGACGCCGGCGGAGAGCGCCTGGTAGGCGGCCAGCGAATCGGCGATGATTTGCTGCTCTTCGGGGCCGGCCAGCACAATCGGCAGGCTGGGCTTTTTGTCGACGGTGGTGTAGGTGATGCCGTTGGCGTCGGCGAGCATGTATTTGGTGCCGAGCTTGACGGCGATGGCCGGGGTGCGCTCGGTGATCTCCAAGAGCAGCGAGGTGGGCCAGTTGCGCGCCACCGTCACCGATTCCACCGCCCGCAGCCCAGAGACGGATCTGGCCACCTGTTCGACGTCGACCGCGGCCAACGGCGTCTCGGGCTCAATAGCGGCGGCGGTGATCACGGCGTCGGCGGTGAGCGTGTTCAAGCCCTGCACCTCGATGTTGGTGGCCGGGAACAGGCTGGAGAACCGCACCAGATAGACGGCGGCCACCGCGCCCGCGATGACCACCACGTAGCTGAGCGTGATCAGCACCCGGCGGACGATGCGCTTCCAACGGGGACGGGGCGTCGGCTTAGCCATGCGCGCCCAGCCTCTCCAGCAGTTTCGGGCCAATCTCGGTGATCGAGCCCGCCCCGATGGTGAGCACCAGGTCGCCAGGCTGCGCCAACTCAGCCACCCGCGCGGGCAGGGCGTCAAAATCGGGGACGTAGTGGGCGGCCTTTCCCGGCGGCAGCGCCTTGACGATCAACTCGCCGGTGACCCCCGCGATCGGATCCTCGCGGGCGGCGTAGACGTCGGTGAGCACCACCACGTCAGCCTCGCTGAGGGCTTGGGCGAATTCGGCCGCATAGGCCTGGGTGCGGGTGAACAGGTGCGGCTGGAAGACGGCCACCACGCGCCCCTCCCCGCGTTCGCGGGCGGCGGCCAGGGTGGCGGCCACCTCGGTGGGCAGGTGGGCGTAGTCGTCCACCACTTTGACGCCCGCCTGCTCCCCCACGGTCTGGAAGCGGCGCTCGGCGGGCGAGAAGCTGTGGCTGGCCACCAGCAGCGTCTCCGGCTCGATGCCGAACAGCAGGCCGACGGCATAGGCGGCGGCGAAGTTGTACAGGTTGTGCTCGCCGGGCACCGGCAACTCGAACTCGTCGGGGACGATCTGCGAATCGTAGCCGAACAGCACCACCTGCTTGCCCACCCGATGCGCCGCGGTGACCAGCGCGGCCGAGCCCGGATCGTCGGCGTTCAAGACCACCGCCCGCACGTTCGGGGCGGTGACGAATTTCTCCATGCCCGCCCGGTAGGCCGCCTCGGTGCCCCAGTTGTCGCCATGGTCCATCTCCACGTTGGTGACCACCGCGATCTGCGTCGGGTATTGCAGGTAGGAGCCGTCCGATTCGTCCGCTTCGATGACGAAAGGCTGTCCGGCGCCGAGATGGGCGCTCTGCCCGTCCGCCAGCCGCGCCCCCAGCACATAGCTCGGATCCAGCCCGCCGGCGGCGAGCAGGTGGGCGACCATCGCCGATGTGGTGGTCTTCCCGTGGGTGCCGGTGACGGAGACGCCGATATGCCCGAGCATCAGCGCCGCCAAAGCCGCCGAACGATGCCAGATGCGCAAGCCGCGCCGCCGCGCCTCGGCCAACTCCACGTTCGTCTCGCGGACCGCAGAGGAGATGACGACCGTCTGCGCGTCCCCCAACTGCGCGGCTTGATGGCCGACGTACGTGCGGATGCCATGGGCGGCCAGGGAGCGCAGGATGTCCGAATCCGCCTGGTCGGAGCCGGAGACCGGCACGCCCAGATCGGCGTACATGGCGGCGATCCCGCTCATTCCCGCTCCGCCGATGGCGATGAAATGCACCGGCCCCAACTCGGTGATCGGAATTACTTCCACGGGAGTGATCAACGGCATCGCTAACCCTCCCCGATGGCCGCCAAGGCCAGTTGCGCCAAAGTCTGCGAAGCGTCGGCGGGGGCCAGCGATCGGGCCAACTCCCCCATCTGCGCCAAGCGCTCGCGGTTCAAGGCCAGCGGCACCAGCGAACCGGCGAGCCATTCCGGAGTCAGCTCGGCGTCGGGCACCAGAATCGCCGCCCCGGCGTGCACCAGGAACTCGGCGTTGCGGGCTTGCTCGCCATTGCCGTGCGGCAGCGGGACGAAGACCGCCGGCAGGCCGACCATCGCCGTCTCCATCACGGTGCCCGCCCCGGAACGGCCCAGCATCAGATCGGCAGCCGCGTAGGCGCGTTCCATACCGTCCACATAGGCCACCGGCCGGTAGGCGGCTCCGGAAGGCAGCTCGATGGGCTGGTGTGCGTCGGTGAAGTTGTTCGCGCCGAGGACGTGCAGGATGCTCACCCCGGCGGCGAGAATGCGATCCCGGGCGGCCTCGGTGGCGGTGTTCAGGCTGCGCGCCCCCTGCGAGCCGCCGCTGACCAACAGCACCGGGCCGCTGGCGGGCAGGCCGAACTCCTGTCGGGCCCGCGGCTGGGCGGCGACCCGATCCAGGGTGGCCACCTCGCGGCGCACCGGCAGCCCAATCGTCTGCGCGCCGGGCAGCGGGGTGTCCGGGAAGGTGGCGGCCACGGTGGCGGCGAACCGCGCCCCGATCTTGTTGGCGATGCCGGGCGTCACATTGCCCTCGTGGATTACCAGCGGGACTTTGAGCTTTCGGGCGGCCAGGTAGACCGGCAACGAGACGTAGCTGCCGAACCCGACCACCACGTCCGCGCGCTGGGCGTGCAGAATCCGGGCGGCTTGGGCGACGGCGCGGCGCAGCCGGATGGGGACGGCCAGCAGTGACGGGGTGGGCTTGCGCGGCAGCGGCACCGGCTCAATCAACTCCAGCGGCAGCCCGGCGGCGGGGATCACGGTGGTCTCCAAGCCTTTCGGGGTGCCGATCACCGTCAACGCAGCCGCAGGCGCCAAGCTCTGCAACGCCACCGCGGTGGCGATGAGCGGATTGGTGTGGCCGGCGGTACCCCCGCCAGCCAACACGACGGCTGGATCAGGCTTCATACAACGTCACTTTAGGCGACTTTGCCTGCGCTTCGCGGTAGGCGCGAGCGGCGGGTAGCTGATACGCGCACGCCAAAAGGATGCCACAACCGCCCAGCACCGACACCAATGCCGAGCCCCCGGAGGAAAGGAACGGCAAAGGCACGCCGAACACCGGGAAGAGGCCCAGCACCACCGCCATGTTCACCAGGGCGGCGAACATCAGCCAGCCGGTGATCCCGCCGGCGGCGTAACGGTAGAGCGGGATGTCCGAACGCATCGCGATCTGCCAGCCGGCGAAGCCGAGCACCCCGAAGAGCGCCACGATCAGCAGCACGCAGACCAGCCCCAGCTCCTCGCCGACCACGGAGAGGATGTAGTCGGTGTGCGCCTCGGGCAGGCCGAGCCACTTTTGCCGCGACGCGTTCAGCCCGACGCCGAACCAGCCGCCCCGGGCGAAGGCCAACTGGGCGGCGGTGTGCTGGTAGTTGATGCCGGAGGTGTTCGCCGAAGTGTCCAAGAAGCCGAAGATCCGGCCGATGCGGTTCGGCGATTGGATGATCAGGTACGTCACCGGGATCGCGCCCAACGCGGCGATCAAGCCGAGCACCCGCAGCGGCAGGCCGACGTTGAAGAGCATCAGCAGGGTGATCAGCAGCAGCACCACGCCGGTGCCCAGATCGTCCTGCCAGACCACGATGCCGGTGAGCAGCACCCCGCCGAGCAGGAACGGGAAAAGCAGTTGGAAGGGCTTGTCCAGCAGCTTGGATTCGGCCGCTTTGGCCTTCGCGGCGAAGATGCACGCCCCCCACCACATCAAGGCCAGCTTGCCGAACTCGGCGGGCTGGATGCCCAGATCGCCCACGCCGATGCGGATCCAGTTCTGGTTGCCGTTCATGGAGTGGCCGATGCCGGGAATCAACGTGGCCGCCTCCAAGGCCAGGGTGGCCAGGAAGAAGATCCAGCCGAGCACAATCACCGTCTGTTCCTTGGCCTTGGTGAAAACCAGGTAGAGCACCGCCGCGAAAGCCAGGCCGATCACGAAGAAGACCGCCTGCCGGAAGGTGAAGTGGTACGGATCGTCCCACTTGTTCATGCCCTCCACCGAGGAGGCCGACCACACCATGATCAGGCCGATCACCGAAAGCAGCGCGGTGGGGGCGAGCACCAGATGCCGGAAGGTGTGCGGCAATTCCAGGAAGTCGCCGAAAAGGCTGCGCCGCCGCGGGCGCGGGACATCTATCGCTTGGGCGCTCATGCCACACCTCCGTCACCGATCAGGGCCTTCACCTCGCGGGTGAACGCCTGGCCGCGGTCGTCATAACCTTTGAACATGTCCAGGCTGGCGGCCGCCGGGGCGAGCAGCACGGTGTCGCCCGGTTGCGCCTGCTGAGACGCCCAGAATACGGCACAATTCATCGCCGCGGTGGGATCTGCCTCGTCAACCAGCTTGACGGGCACGTCGGGCGCTTCGGCGGCGAACGCGTCGGCGATCAACTGCCGATCCACCCCCAACAAGATGGCGGCCCGGAAGCGATCCTTGTGTTCGCGCACCAACTCTTCGTAGCGGGTGCCCTTGGCCTGCCCGCCGGCCACCCACACCACCTTGTCGAAGGCGGCCAGCGAGGCGGCGGCGGCGTGCGGGTTGGTGGCCTTGGAGTCGTCCACCCAGGTGACGCCCTTGGCCGACCCGATGGTCTGGATGCGGTGGTCGCCCAACTGGAGCTGCTGCAGCCCGGCGGCGATGGCGTACGGGTGCGCCCCCAGGGAGCGGGCCAGCGCGGCGGCGGCGAGGGCGTTGGTGACGTTGTGCGGCGCGAACGGGTGGACGTCGGCGAGTTTGGCCAGCTCGATGGCCGAATCGCGGCGCTGCTCGATGAACGCCCGATCCACGATCAAGTCGTCAACCACGCCGATCTGCGAGGGGGCGGGAATGCCCAACGTGAAGCCGATTGCCCGGGCGCCCTCCACCACCTCGGCGGCTTCCACCAACGCTTCGGTGCGCGGGTCGGCGACGTTGTAGACGCAGGATTTCACCACCCGGTTGTAGATCTCGCCCTTGTCGCGGGCGTAGGCGCCGTAAGGGTCGTCCGGGTAGGCGTCTTGATACCACTCCAGATGGTCCGGGGCGAGGTTCAGCACCGCCGCCGAATGCAGGCTGAGCGCGCCCACCCAATGCAACTGGAAGCTGGAAAGCTCCACCACGAAGACGTCATACGGGGTCTCGTCGAGCACCGCCTCCATCACCGGACGGCCGATGTTGCCAACCTCGGCCACCCGCCGACCATCCGCGCGCAGCATCGCGGTGAGCATGTTGACGGTGGTGGTCTTGCCGTTGGTGCCCGTCACCCCCAGC
Source organism: Propionibacteriaceae bacterium (assembly GCA_031272505.1). Lineage (GTDB taxonomy): Bacteria > Actinomycetota > Actinomycetes > Propionibacteriales > Propionibacteriaceae > Propionicimonas. The sequence goes on along the minus strand of JAISTQ010000047.1, from coordinate 10,117 downwards.
CAGGGGACGGTGCGATCCGGCTGCAGCATCCGCCAGGCCAACTCCACCTCGCTCCACACCGGCACGGCCGCGGCGACGGCGGCGGCGAGCAGCGGATGGGAGGGATGCCAGCCCGGCGAGGCGAGCACCAGGTCGTAATCGGCGGGGTTGACGGACGTCGCCCCCTCCCCGAGGTGGACCGCCATGTCCAGCCGCTCCAGCAGATTCGCCTTGTCAACGTTCGATGCGGAGGCGTTCTCGTCCACCACGGTGATCTGCGCGCCCAAGGTGAACAGCCCGTCCGCGGCGGCGAAACCGGACGCCCCCAATCCGGCCACCAGCACCTTTGCGGCAGGCCAATCCGAGAGCCGGTCGACGAGCTTCACTGCCCCACCACCCATTCCGCGTAGAACAGCCCCACCCCCACGATCACGAACAGGCCGCAGATGATCCAGAAGCGGACCACGATGGTGATCTCCTTCCAGCCGAGCAGCTCGAAGTGATGCTGCAACGGGGCCATCTTGAACAGCCGTTTGCCCTTGGTGGCCTTGAACCAGCCGATCTGCAACACCACCGAGAGGGTGATGATCAGGAACAGCCCGGCCACGATCATCATCAAAAGCTCGGTGCGGGTGACGATGGACAGCCCGGCGATCGCCCCGCCGAGGGCCAGCGAGCCGGTGTCGCCCATGAAGATCTTCGCGGGCGAGGCGTTCCACCACAGGAAGCCGAAGCAGGCGCCGGCGAGCGCCAGGGCCAGGATCGCCATGTCGTGCGGATCGCGCACCTCGTAGCAGCGCGGCCCGGCCCCGCCCATCGCGCAGGACTGGTTGTACTGCCAGATGTTGATGATCGCGTAGGCGAGGAAGACCATCGCCGCCGCGCCGGTGGCCAGGCCGTCCAGCCCGTCGGTGAGGTTCGCCGCGTTCGACCAGGATGCGATGATGAGGACGATGAAGATGACCGACAGCACCGGCCCCAGGTAGGCCCAGTTCAGATCGCGCAGGAAGGAGACGAACTGGGAGGCCGGGGTGAGGCCGCGTTCGTCAGGGAAGAGCAGCGCCAGCACCCCGAAGGCGATGGCGATCAGCGTCTGCAGCGCCAGCTTCACCTTGGCGTGCAGGCCCAGGGAGCGCTCCCGGATGATCTTGATGTAGTCGTCGGTGAAGCCGACCAGCCCCAGGCAGACCACCAGCCCGAGCACCAGCAGCCCGGTGTAGCTGAATTCCGCCTGGGTGAGCAGGTGCGCCGCCACATAGCCGACGATGGCGCTGATGATGATGACGATGCCGCCCATGGTGGGGGTGCCGCGTTTGATCTGGTGGGTCTGCGGGCCGTCGTCGCGGATGAACTGGCCGTAGCCGCGCTTCACCAGCCAGGAGATGAAAAACCTGGTGCCGAAGAGGGCGAGCAGCAACGAGATGCCCCCGGAGAACAGAATGGACCTCAAGGCGCGATTCCCTTCAATATCTCGGCGGCTACTGTCTCCAACGCTATTCCACGCGAGGCCTTTACCAGCACAACATCATCCGGCGTGGCGGCAATCAACACCGATTTCACGGCTGATTTCCGATCTGGCACCACGGTGGCGACGGCGTCGGCGGGGGCGGCGGCGATGAAGGCGCCCACCATGGCGGCCGCATGGCCGGCGATGGCATAGAGCTGGTCCACCCCGACTTGGGCGGCATAGGTGCCGATTTTCGCGTGCCAGGCTTCGGCTTCGTCTCCGAGTTCCAGCATCTCGCCGAGCACCGCGATCAGCTTTCCGCCCGGACGGCGCAGTTGCGCCAGCGAGTCCAGCGCGGCCCGCATCGACTCCGGGTTGGCGTTGTAGGCGTCGTTGAGCACCAGCAGCCCGTCGGCGCGGCGCTGCAACTCCATCCGCCAGTGTGACGCGGGGTGCGCCCCGTTCAGCCCGGCGGCCACCTGGGCGGGGCTCAGCCCGGCGGCGGAGGCGGCGGCGGCCGCGGCCAGCGCGTTGGCAACCTGGTGTTGGCCCACCACGTTCAGCTCCACGCGCTGCGGTGGTTCGGCATCAAGGTGCAGGTCGAAGGCATAGCGCTCTTCCATCCCGCTTTCTATGTTTTCGGCCCAGACCCGCTTTTGGCCGCCTTCGGGAGGGCCTTGGGTGGAAAAGTAGGCGATGTGCGCGGACGTGCGGTTTCGCAGTTGGCTGACCAACTCGTCGTCGGCGTTCAGCACCGCCCAATGCTGGGCGGCCTTCGCCAACTCGCCCTTGGCTTCCGCGATGGCCTCGCGGCTGCCGAACTCGCCCAAGTGCGCCACCCCGATGTTGAGCACCATGGCGATGTCGACCGGCACGATAGCGGTGAGCTGGTTGATGTGGCCGATCCCGCGCGAACCCATCTCCAACACCAGATACCGGGTGTCCGCCTGGATTTGGGCGGCGGTGAGCGGCACCCCAATCTCGTTGTTGTGTGATCCTTCGGCGGCGACGCTCGGGGCGGCCGCCGCCATCACCTGCGCCAGCAGATCCTTGGTGGAGGTCTTCCCCGAAGACCCGGTGACGGCCAACACCGTGAGAACCCCAGACTCACGCTGTTGCCGCACTTGTTCATGGGCGAGTCGCCCAAGTGCTGCCAGCGGATCAGGCACCGGCAGGAGCGCCAAATCCGCTGGCTCGTCCAGTTGTTTCGCCTCATCCACCAAGGCGGCCACCGCGCCCGCGGCGGCAGCTTGGGAGAGGAAATCGTGGCCGTCCACCCGCTCGCCGGGCAGCGCCACGAAGAGCGAGCCGGGAGTGGCCGACCGTGAATCGATGACGACGTCCGGGCCGACCCGCAGCTCGGGCGAAAAATCTCCTTTGGCGCCGACCAGCTCGGCCAGTTGCGCCACCGTCAAACTCAGCATTCCGCGCCTCCCAACCGCCGGTATTCGGCCTGGGCGACCTCCACGTCATTGAAGGCGATTTGACGGTCCGCGAACTGTTGGGTGGTCTCGTGGCCTTTGCCGAGGATCACCACCCAGTCTTCCGGCGTGGCCAGGGAAAGCGCGGTGGCGATGGCCTGGCGCCGGTCGATGGCCTCCAGTACCGTCGCGCCGCTCGCGGTGGCGGCGGGCCGAGCTCCAGCCAAGACTTGGGCGCGGATTTCCGGTGGGTCTTCGGAACGCGGGTTGTCGTCAGTGACGATCACCACGTCAGCGAGCGCGGCGGCGGCCGCTCCCATGGCGGGCCGTTTGCCGTGATCCCGATCCCCACCAGCGCCGAGCACCGCGATCTTGCGGCCCGGCAGCGAGGCCAGCGCGTTGCCAATCGCCTCCGGGGTGTGCGCGAAATCCACCACCACCTGCGGGGCATCCGGCCCCAGCTCCACCCGCTGCATCCGGCCCGGCACGCTGAGCGCCGCAAAGCCGGTGGCCGCCTGGTAGATGTCGACGTCCGCCACGTCCAACAGCGCCAACGCCACCAGCGCGTTGTTGACGGAAAAGTCACCGGGCAACCCCAACTCGAAGTTCAACTCGCCGCTGGGGGTGAGCGCGCGCACCTGCGTCTTTCCGGCCACCGACTCCCCGGCGAGCACCTGGTAGTCGCCGCCCGCGCCCACTGTCACCAAATCCACTTCGCCGCGAAGCTCGGCCGCCAACCGCTGCCCCGCCGCGTCATCGACTGCGATCACGGCTTTGCGGGCCCGCCCGCCGGTGAACAGCAGCGTCTTGGCCTGGTAATAATCCTCTTGAGTGGCATGGAAGTCCAGATGGTCGCTGCCCAGATTCGTGAACGCGGCCGCCGCGAAGCTGATCGCGTCCACCCGGTGCAGCGCCAGCGCGTGCGAGGAAACCTCCATGGCGACAGTGTCCACGCCGTCCGCCACCAATTCCGCCAAGGTGCGCTGCACGTCCGGAGACTCCGGGGTAGTGACGGTGGTGGAGGCCAAAGGCGCGTTCCGTCCGTCAATGCTCATCCCCAAGGTGCCGATGGTCGCCGCCCGCACCCCGGCCGCTTCCAGCCCGGCGGCCAGCAAAGCCACCGTCGAAGTCTTCCCGGTGGTGCCCGTCACCCCGATGACCCGCAGCGAATCGGCCGGATGCCCATAGAAATCCGCCGCCAGCTTCGCCATCTCCGCGCGCGGATCAGCCACCACCGTCAAGGTCGGCAGCGGGCTGACGTGGACGCCGTGGGCGGCGCAAAGGGCCTGCAACGGCTCCGCTGCGGTGCCCGCCAACTCGGCGATGATCGCGGCCCCGGCGGCGTCGGTGACCACCGAGCGGGCCCCACGCGCCAAAGCCTGGACGACATAGTTCGCCCCATGGGTCTTGGTGCCGGGCAAGGCGACATAGAGATCCCCTGGGCTGATCTGCCGCGAGTCCAGCGAGATCATTTCTTCTTCTTCTTTTTCTCGGGCGGGAAGAGCTCGTAAGTCGGGGCCTTGCCTTTAGAGGGGGCGACACCGTAGCGCGGCAGCACAATCGACATGATGTCCTGCCAGGCCGGGCCGGCCACCGAGGCGCCGGACTTGCCGTTCTGCGGATGCTCGATCACCACATAGACCAGGTACTTCGGATCGGGCACCGGGCCGATGCCGATCACCGAGGTGACGCGGCGGCCCTCAATCGAGGTGCCGGTCTTCGCGCCCACCCGGTAGCCGGGGACGTCAAAGGTGTGGGACGTGGAAGTCTGCGTCATCGCCTCCAGCAGCTCCTGCATCTGCGACGAGGTTTCCGCGGAGACCACCCGATGCGGGGCCACCGTGGGCTCCACCGCCTCATAGGTGCCGTCCGCGTAGGTCTTGCCTTTCACCAGCCGGGGCTGCACGTAGATGCCGCCGTTGGTGACCGAGTTCACCGCCGCCGCCTCCTGCAGCGCGGTGACGATCACCGCCGAGCCGCCAAACGCCATGCCGTCGCGGGTGTAGCCCTGCTCCAGGAACTCCTTCAGGGTGGGCATCTGGCCGTTGCCCTCGCCGGGCAGGCCTACGCCCGTCACCTGGCCGAGGCCGAAGGAACGGTAGTAGTTCCACAGCGTCTCCGGATCCATCTTCCGCGAGAGCAGCACCGTGCCCACGTTCGAGGATTTCGCGATGATGCCGCGCGCGTAGATGTCCACGTCGCCGTGGCTGAAGGCGTCCGAGATCGTGCCCGAGCCGGACTTGATCGTCTGCGGGATGTTGATCACGGTGTCCGGGGTGATCAGGCCGGAATCCAGCATCGCGGCGAAGGTCAGCGTCTTCTGCACCGAGCCGGGCGTGTAGGCGGTGGTGACCGCCCGTGAGTTCAGCGATTCGGCGTCCACCTTGGCGCGTTCGGCCTGGTCGGCGGCGGAATCCTTGACGAAGTTGTTCGGGTTGAACGTCGGATAGTTCGCCAGGGCGAGCAGTTCGCCCGTCTGGGTGTCCATCACCAGCGCGGTGCCCGCCTTCGCCCGAGCTTCCACCACCCGGTTCGCCAAGATCTGCTCCACCTGCGATTGCAGGCCGGTGTCGATGGTGAGCTGCACGGTGGCGCCGTCCACCGCGGGCACCGAGTTGTACTCCCCCAGCGGGATGCGGTTGCTGCCCGAGCCCTCGTAGAGCTCGTAGCCGTCCGTGCCGGTGAGGTCGTCATGCAGCACCATCTCCAGCCCGGCGCAACCGACCTTGGTCTCGGTGGTCGAGCCGTCTGATGCGGTCGAGGTGAGCGAACAGCGGGCGTCCTCGGTCTCCCAGTCGCGGTTGATGTAGCCGAGCACGCTGGCGGCCAGCGAATCGCCCGGATAGCGGCGCACCACCGACTTCTCGGCGGTGATTCCGAGCAGCACCGCCGCCGAGTTCACGTCGGCGTACTCCGGGTCGCCGTTCTTCGCCTTCTTCGCGGCGGCGGCTAAATCCGAGTTGTAGTCGTCGTAGGCGTCCTTGAACTGGCGGTACTTGTACTTCGGCACGTTGCGGGCCAACACCAGGTAGCGGCTCCGCTTCGAGATGTCCGCCTCGGCCGCGTTCGCTTCGATTGCCTGGGTGATCTTGGTGACGTAGTCTTCCTTCGCGCCGCCGATGTAGGTGGCCAGCAGCTCGGAAAGCCGTTCGGGCAGGGTGGCGGCGGCCGCCCGGTCCTTTTCCGTCATGTTCTCGTGGCTGGGCTGGTGCGGCTTGTCACCCGAGCCGACCTCCGCGCCGTTGGTGGAGATGAACTCCGGATCGGCGACGATGGTGAACATCTCCTCGTCATAGGCGAGCACCTCGCCGTTGCGATCCGTGATCGAGCCGCGCAGCGCCGTCAACGGCGACTTCTTCACCTCGTTGGTGTTCTCGCGGGAGTAGTACTCCGTCAGGATGCTCTCCGCCTGGATGGACTGCACGTTGATGGCTTGGCCGGCCTCAATCGTCAAGGCGATGCCCATCACCACCATCACGAAGAACATCCGGCCCACCGGGTTGCCCGCCTTCACCCGCACGTTGATGAAGCGGCGCAGCAGATGCTTCTTTTCGCGCGGGGCTTTGGGCGGCTTCGGGGCTTTGGGAGGCTTTGGGGCCTTGGGAGCCTTCGGGGCTTTGGGAGCCTTGACGGCCTTGGGAGCCTTGACGGACTTGGCGGACTTGGACTTGATGATCTTGACGGCGGGCATGGCGGATTTGGCCGGGGCTGCCCCGGCCTTCGGGATTTCGATGACGCGCACCTTGCTACCCGCCATTGGTCACCACCGCCGGATCCTGGGCCGCCGCTTCCGCCGCCGCCTGGGCCGCTGCCGCTTCCGCCGCCGCCGCGTCCGCTTGGGCTTGGGCCTCCGCCGCTGCCTTGGCGGCCTCTTCCGCCGCCTGCTTCGCGGCCTTGGCCTCGGCCTTCTTCGCCGCCTCCTCGGCGGCCTGCTTCGCGGCCTCCTGCTGCTTCTTCTTCTCCGCCGCGTCAAGCTGCTTGCGGCGCTCGGTGCGCTGGTCGTCGGTCTTGTACTTCAACAAAGGCATTTCGTCGCCCTTCACCGCCGCCGCCTTGCCCAGCACCTTGCCGTCGCTGAGCCGCAACTGCGCCGGCGAGGTGTTCGGCTTCATGCCCAGCGCCTGCGCCTGGTTCGCCAGCCCCGTCGCCGAGTTCAGCTCCGCCAACTGCGATTCCAAGGCGGTGATCTTGTATTCGAGCACCTTCGCCTCGTCCTGCAGGTCGCGCAGTTCGAAGGCCCGCTCATTCACCGCCGTCGTCAACATCAGATAGAGCACCACGCCGATGGCGAGCACGCCGAGCAGGCTGGCCACCACCGGGATCGAACCCAAGCTGGTGATCCGCTTTGCCTTGTCCTGATTTACCATCACGCCACCCTCTCCACGGCCCGCAACCGCGCGGACGCCGCCCGCGGGTTGAGCTCGATCTCCGCCTCGGTGGGCAGCTCCGCGCCCCTGGTGAGCGCGATATGGGTGGCCTGCAACTCCTTGGGCACCACCGGCAGCCCGCGCGGGGCCTGATCCTCGGTGACCTCCGCGAAGGCCCGCTTTACCCGGCGGTCCTCGCCGGAGTGGTAGCTGAGCACCGCCAGCCGTCCACCGGGCGCCAACGCGTCCAGGGCCACCGGCAGAGTGTTCTCCAGGGCCTCCAGCTCGCGGTTCACCGCGATCCGCAGCGCTTGGAAGGTGCGCTTCGCGGAATGCCCGCGCGACTCGATGCCCTTCGGGATGGCGGCGTCGATCACGTCCACCAACTGCCCGGTGGTGGTGATCGGCTCGATGTTGCGCGCGGCCACGATGGAACGGGCGATGCGCACCGCGTACTTCTCGTCGCCGAGTTCGCGCAGCAGCTTGGCCAGCTCGGCCTCGGAGACGATGTTGACGATCTCAGTGGCGCTACGGCCACCGCCGGTGTCCATCCGCATGTCCAGCGGATCGTCGTGCATGTAGGAGAAGCCGCGGCCAGGCTCGTCAATCTGCATCGAAGAGAGGCCGAGATCCATCAACACCGCGTTGACCTCGTCAACCCCGGCGTCTTGCAGCAGATAGGGAAGCTCGTCGAAGACCGCATGGTAGACGCGCACCCGGTTCGAGTAGTCGGCGAGCCGATCCTCGGCTACCTTGAGGGCGAACTCGTCGCGGTCGATCCCGATCAGCCGGGCGTGCGGGGCGGCCTGCAACAACGCCAGGGCGTGCCCGCCCAGCCCCAGGGTGCAATCCACCAGCACCGACCCCGGCTCTTGGAGCACCGGGGCGAGCAGCTCGACGATCCGGTGCAACATCACCGGTTCGTGAGTCGGCTTCGACTGGTTTGACATCGGGGTTCCTCGGGGTTTGGTGCCGGTGTTACCCGGCGGGGGGTTTCTCATTTCGTTCGTCCTTGGCCCGGCCTGGACAGCCACCTGCGGTAGGGGGAGATATCTCAGGGATGCTGAATCCAGACCGGCCCAAGGATGAACGACGTTTCGCTAGGCCATCAGGTCTCCTTCCTGCTGGGCTTTCGCCTCGGCGTCCAAGCGGGCGAGCAACTCGTTCCAGGCCGTCAGATCCCATACCTCGATGCGATCCCCGTACCCTTGCACGAACAACTCGCGTTCCAGCCCGGCGTACTTGCGCAGCCCCGCTGGAACCAGCACCCGGCCCTGGTCGTCCCAACCCTCGGCCGAGGATTCGGACATCGACCCGCGCTCCCACATCCGCTGCGACCGCTCCTCCTGATAGCGGTCTTTGCGGCTGACAGTGGCTCCGGCTGCCTCGGCGGCGACTTCCCGCTGCCGATTGACCCGCTTCCAGAAAACCTGGGCCGGCTCGATGATCAAGCAGGCTTCCGGCCCCCTGGAAAGGACCATCCCGCCTTCCTCCAACTCGGAGCGCATCTTGGCCGGGAGGAAGAACCGGCCTTTCGCATCGAGTTTCGGGTAGGCGGTACCCAACAAGGTGTAAGAGCCACTGCCGTCCGGCATCGCACTCCCCTTCCTGCTGGTGCCTGGTGACTAGTCCACCACAATTCACCACCAAGTGCAAGCATTTCCAAGAAATTCCTGAAAAAATCTCCCCCAACCCGGTCAAATCCCCCACCAACTCGCCGCTGACTACCCACCGTGATGAGTTCTTGCACTTTCCCCCGGCGTGTCACAACCACAACTCAAATCTGAACACCCCTCACCCCTCACCCCTCACCCCTGGCCCCCGACCCCTTCACTTCACCCATCCCCGATGTTCACTGGCCACCCCCCTCGCGGGCCAGGCGTCTTGTCATGCACACCCAACGGCCCGCGTCGACACCCCTCACCCCTCACCCCTCTCCCTCTTCCCCTTCACCCCTTTTTTGATGCCGCTTCCCTCACTCGCGGGCGGCGCCATCGAAAAGGAATGAGGGAGCAAAAGAGTGCGCGGGTGAAAGAATGAGCGATTCCGGAGGCAAAAGCTGCCGGCGGACGGCGGGTTGCACGCCGGGGAGGTGAAAGAATGTGCGATTCCGGTGGCGAAAGTGGCTGGAACAGCGCCGGAACCGCTCATTCTTCAGTGGTCGGTGCGGGCCGTTAGCAGGCCATGGGAAGATGGTTGGCCCGCGAGTGGGAGCAACCCGGTTGAAGAGGGGGTGTAGGGGAAGGGGAAACCAGCAGATCGGGACCTAAGTTGCCGAAATCAAAGTCAGATCCCGATTTGCTGGTCAAAACGCCGATTTCACCAGCAGATCCAGACCTAACTTGCCCACAAACCAGTTTAGGTCCTGATCTGTTCGGCTTCGCCTATCAGACTCAATCGTCACATGAGAATGAGCTTGCGCTCGCTCTCCCGCTCCTCAATCGTCTGCTGGTCGCTGCGGGTCGTTGGGTGTGCATGGGGAAACACTGGACCCGAGATCGGCGTTCGCTCCGCTCACACGCTCTTGGTTCACTCCAAGTACCTTCGGTACGTCGCTCACTGTTCGGCTTCGCCTGTCAGACTCAATCGTCACGTTCGAACGAGCAAGCTCGCTCTCCCGCTCCTCAATCGTCTGGATTCCCGGGCTGCGCCCGAGAATGACGGATAAAGGCAACCACTACCCGTCATCCTCGACGAATGTCGGGGATCCAGTCCGACCATGCCGGAGGCATTTGGGAGGACAAAGGGCGTCTGAGCGTAGCGAAGGCAATTCTGTGCGGTGCCCCACTAGACTAGAGAGGTTATGAGTGTATTTGGAGAGCCGGAAGTAAGGACGTTGTCGCCCGCGCTGGTGGTGGGCAGCGGGCTGATCGGGGCGTCGGTGGGGATGGCGTTGACGGCGC